>CAYHBA010000030.1:0-3303 GCA_964354755.1 uncultured Thermoplasmata archaeon | reverse complement strand
CAATTCAGTCTTCCTTCGGAAGCCTGAAGATATTGGCGAACACTGTGTTATTTATCCAATTCGCCATATCAATACTAAAAGATGATTGCAATTCAGTCTTCCTTCGGAAGCCTGAAGAGGCAGGCGTTCGCTGCCTGGGCTGGAAGTTTACCATGTGGCTAATGTCGAATATTGTGGTGAACCGGTTGGAATTATTCGACGTAAATTTGATGACTTCATATGCAAATTAAAGAGACGTCATCAAATTAGTAGCCTACCTGAATCATCGAAGCCTACAGGCTTCGGTTTTTTTTCGAAAAGATATGCACGGTATGCAACGGTCTATCCATGTTTACTGCCCTGCGTTTTCATCCAGACCATGAATGGCCTGGCTTTCAGCTTTATGTGGCAGTAAAAGAATCAGAGTTCCTTCCTGTAAAAAGTCGCCCTGCCAGTCACTCTGAATCCGATCTTCTCGTAGAGGTGGCGCGCCCCCGAGGGATTTCCCTCGTCCACGCCCAGCGCGCATTCCGTCATGCCGCGCTCCTTCAGCATCCTCATGGTCCTGGCCATGAGTGCCTTGGCAACCCCCTTCCCGCGCCAGTCCCTCCTGGTGGAGATGAGCTCTGTCATGCCCCTCTTCCTCTTGTTCAGCTCGTTCTCCTCGGGATTTATCATGCCGAAGACAGTGCCCACGACATCCTCTCCGAGCCATGCAATGCTCCAGAGGCTCGGGTCGAAAGACGGGCGCTTGGCCCACATCTCCCATTCGTGCGGCGGAATCGGTATCTGGCCGCGCATGTCTTTGCAGGCCTCGTTCCATGTCAGCCTTATCTTCTCATGGTGCTCCGGTTTGACTTCCCTGACCTCCAGGCCCTCGGGAAGCGTGAAATCCGGTATGTTCTCCAGGTCAGGCCTGAGCATTTTAAGGCCATGGCGGTACACCCAGTATCCGTGGCTTTTCAGGAGTCCGGAGAAGAAGGTCATGTCGTCCATCAGAGACACATTGAGCAGTTTCTTCACGGACGGGTCATGGTCCTTCGAGTTCTCCCTGGACCTGGATTCGCACCAGTCAAACATTGCGTCGCCCAGCTCCGTCTTCCTCAGTTCCGGGTCCACATTCACGCTGAAAACAAACAGCCTGGGCCCCCTCGGGTCGTCGGACCACCAGACCTGCGAATATCCGACTAAAGCGCTGCCTTTCTCGGCGATAAGAAGGTCCCTTTTCGGGTCCGATTCCGGGAAATTTTCGAAATCGTCAATGATGTCCAGCTCGTTCACGGGCCAGTCGAATCTATCCGCAGGCCTCATCCTCTCGATGAGAGCCAATACTCCGGGAATGTCTTCCCTGCCCCTGTAACCCCTGAATGCAATCCCAGGCATGCTTGGAAAAGGAACTTCGCCCATTAAGCTCACTTTCAATATACACTTGCTGTCACTGCGTTGTGGCGAACTGGAGCAGCACGTTCATGCCCTTCAGCTTCTTCTGCACATCGTCCACGAGCTTTATCACGTTCTCGGCAGTGGCGTTCTTGTCCCAGTGATAGACGAAATCATGGCTGCCAAGGGTTGTCTCGAAGCCCATGTCCATCAGTCTGTTCACTACCTGGCTCGCGGAGCCGCCCTCGCTGCTGAAAGTCACTACTACGAAGGTCCTCATGGTTCCACCCTTACACAGAACGGGATTTAAGTCTTTCCTCTATGCCAAGTCCTGCGGGACATTGGCATGTTCTCCGCGGCTGAATGCCATGCTGCCGAACACTCCTGACACCCGGATTCTGTCGAATGCATTTAATATCTGGAATCTTTTAACCCGATGGAATTCACATGAATAATATGGTGGACCTGAGCAAAAGGGTGGAAAATTCAACTCTGTCCAAGGGCATGGCAGGCCAAACAGTGACCGTCGCAGGCTGGCTCCAGGACACGCGCAATCTCGGTGGGATAGCCTTCCTCCTTGTGAGGGATAGGTCGGGCACCGTCCAGGTGACATGCCTGAAGAAGAAGCTCGGCGACGATGCATTTGCGATGCTGGCCGCTGTCCCGAGGGAATCAGTCGTCGCGGTGACTGGGGAACTGAAGCCCAACGAGCAGGTCTCCACAGGCTTCGAGATACTGCCCCAGGCATTCGAGGTCATGGCAGAGGCCGGTGCCCCGCTGCCCATAGGCGTGATCGACAAGGTCGGTGTTGAGCTGGACACCAGGCTCAATAACAGGTTCATGGACCTCAGGAAGCCGCAGGTCCTTGCGGTGTTCCGCATCAGGGAGCTGCTCATCCGGGGCATGCGCGAGTACCTCACCGGCCAGGGCTTCATGGAGGTCACCACCTCCAAGATTGTCGCCGCCGGCGCCGAGGGCGGCTCCACCCTGTTCCCCATCAAGTATTTCGAGCAGCAGGCATACCTGGCCCAGAGCCCGCAGCTGTACAAGCAGATGCTCATGGGCGCAGGCCTGGACAGGATATACGAGCTTGCCCCGGCATACAGGGCCGAGCAGTCGGACACTGTGCGGCACATCGCGGAGTTCGCATCCCTGGACATAGAAATGAGCTTCATAAAGTCCGAAGACGATGTCATGGACATGCTCGAAGGCCTGATGGCACTCTCGCTTGAGACTGTCATCCGGGACGGAAAGAAATATCTGGACGAGCTGGGCGTGGAGGTCAGTGTCCCAAAGAGGCCTTTCCCCCGCATCACATTCTCGGAGGCGGTCCAGCTGCTCGCCGAAGCCGGGCTCGAGGTCAGGGGCGACCTGGACACAGAGTCGGAAAAAAAGTTGGGCGAGATAATGCTGGCCAAGCACGGTTCAGAGATGTACTTCATAACCAAGTTCCCTTCGGAACTGAAGAAGAACACGTTCTATGCAATGCGCGATTCGGCAAATCCCGAGTTGACCAATTACTTCGACCTGGACTACAGGGGCGAGGAACTGGTTTCCGGAGGCCAGAGGGAGCACCGCATAGGCGTCCTCATCAACCAGATGGAAGCCATAGGCTACGATCCCAAGGACTTCGAGTTCTACCTCCAGGCCTTCAGGTTCGGCATGCCGCCCCACGGCGGTTTCGGCCTGGGAATCGAGAGGGTGCTGCACATGATGCTGAGGCTTCCGAACATCCGTGAGTGCGTCATGTTCCCCAGAGACATGTACAGGGTTGTGCCGTGACGCACAATCATGATTTTCGAGCAGGTGAACCCGAGTTTTCTTTGTTAATGAATTTTTTTCTTTTGGAGGGTGAGCCAGCGGAGAAAATCATTAAAAGAAAAAAACTCCTGCACATGATGCTGAGGCTTCCGAACATCCGTGAGTGCGTCATGTTCCCCAGAG
>CAYHBA010000029.1:0-4328 GCA_964354755.1 uncultured Thermoplasmata archaeon | reverse complement strand
CCGTGTAGGCCGTTTCGTTATAGGAGAATATCAGGAAAATCGAGGGCATGATGAGAACGAAGGCCAGAATGAGAATGAGCGATATCCTGGAAGGGGATATGGCGCTGTCGTTCAGCCTGCGCGGGCGCCCCAGGCCGCTGAGGCCGTTCGTAAGGCCGTTCGTGAGGCCGTTTGTCCTGCCCAGGCCGTTCGTCAAACCGTTGGTCCGGCCAAGGCCGTTTGTAAGGCCGTTTGTCCGGCCAAGACCATTGGTAAGACCATTGGTTCTGCCGAGGCCGTTGGTTAAGCCATTGGTGCAGCCTTTTGATTCTTTAGCAGTTCTTGATTTTCTACCAGGTATGTTGGCCGTGGTAATCTTGTTCGATTTTCCTTCACTAACAATCGACATTTTCTCTCCCATGTGAATGCAATACGTAACTTCACGAGATATATATTATCTTTCTTTAACCAACACATATATTACAGGATTACCGTGACCTCAAACTTAAGGTAATGACTGATTAATTACAGCTGCATTCCACGATGACCCGGCCCACTAAAAGAGTTATCGGCAAAAAGGAAGCGAATAGATTACGGGGTTACAGATGCTCCAGGTCCTCGATTTCCTTGAGTATCTCCTCTTCCAGGTCCTCGTTGCCTTCATCCTTCATGCCTGTCTCGAGGTCGCCCAGTTCGGCCACGAGCTCGTCTTCCAGGATGGCTGCCTTCTCGTCAGCCGTGACGTTCTTCTCCTGCTCCTTCTTCTTGCGCCTGTTCACGGCCTCTTTGATCTTCTCGGTGAAATCCTCGACCGAAATGTTTGTTCTTATCAGGGCTGTCAGTTTCTCCCTGTCGTCCGGCAGGATTATGACCGCCCTCAGAATGGTCTCGCATCTCTCGACCCTCATCTTCTCGGCGATCTGGCTGTCCATCGGGGGCGCTTCCGAGGTCGGAGCCTCTTCCGTTGGATATGCCGAAGGGGCAACTTCTTCCTCGATGCCCGGCGCCGGCCCGAGGTCGCCTATGTCGTCGAGCTCTGCCTCGAGGTCGGCCATGGGCCTGGTGAGTTCTTGAGGCACCGATTCGGGCTCCTCTTCCTCCAGCTCCTCTTGCTCTTTCTTGGTCCTCTCGATCTCCTTGTAAATCGGGTCGTTCCTGATGCCCCAGATGGCAACGAATACAAGACCCAGCACGAAGGGTATGGATGAAACTACATGGCCCGAGGGCTCGACATGGCCTATGCCCGGGTACGGGTCGGAATCCCCGAACAGGAACTGGATGATGCCCCACCTGAGCCCCAGGTACCCTATGAGGCCTGACAGGCAGAGAAGGCAGCCGATAATCAGCAGCTTCTTGCTTATCTTGAGGGCTTCCGGGTTCTTCACGTCTTCCTGCTCGGCAGGCCTTGCATATTCGTGTTCTTCCTCGGATCGCTCAGGTTCTTCCGCAGCGTACTCGGGTTCTGCTTCGGGTTCCTCGGCCGCAGGCTCTTCGGGCAGTTCCTCCTCCTCGAGGGCCTGCTTCCTGCGCTTAGCCATGGAGGCGCCTCCTCCTGGCGCGGAAGGCTATGAACGGGATGATGGCGCAAATCAGGATCGGGATGGCGATTGTTGGGAACTCGGGGACGAAGATTATATTGCCCCATGTAGAGGGGTCCACAGGCGACACAGACGTACCGCCCCAGTAGTAATCGGTTCCCGTGCCGGAGCTGTCATAAGCATGCACGGCGAAGCCGGCAATCTGGTCATTCACCGGCGGACTCGGGCTCCAAACCTCCGAGAATGGAATCTGGAACTCGTAGACAATGGCGGTTCCGTCGAGAGTCCCGACGACGGTCCAACCGGTTGCGGAACCCGCGACCCATCCTACGCCATCGCCTACGTAGTTGCTCAGGGTCGTTGTTCCGGCCGTCCCGGTTCCCCTGAACTGCCTGTCCCCGGCCTGGGGCTCCGTGTCCCAGCTGTTGTCCCTGTCGAAGAAGAGGGCGCAGTAGTCGCTGACGTCGGCGCTTGAGTCTGCTGTGACCTTGAATGCAACGTAGAGGTTTGCGGAGGAGCGCATCGTGTAAATCTCGTAACCGGTGCCTGAGTATGTGTCCGCGCCGTCCCACTCCCCTGCGGCCATCTGGCCGTTGACTGTGGGCGCGGTGAACGGGATAGCCAGCATCACAACCGCGTCCATCGGCTGCTCGGTGCCGACTGAGGATGTAGGTTCTGTGCCCGCGTACTTGCGGACGCGGTACCAGTCGAAATTATAAACCACCTGGGCTTCTGTCTGCCCACCGAGGATGAACTCGTAGTCTGTGGGAGAAGTGATAGACCAGCTTGCTGAAGCGGAGAGTGTGCCCATCTTCCCTGTCGCGCTGCTGGATGAAGCAACGTGAAGGTAGTATGTGTACCATGTGTTATCGGTCGCGCTGATTACGGTTTCTTGGACAGCTCCGTTCCATGAGTGCAAGGCAAAGTGTTGCGTGCAGCCATTCCATCCGACAAGGAATTTCTGGTCTCCATGGGGTGATGTGGAATATCCTGCTCCCATTCCAGACATTGCCCAGGAGCCAGCTCCTCCGGACTGGTCGGCTTTGGCCCGCGCCTCGTATACATAATTCGCGATGGTGCCTGAGGATATTTGTGTGTTTGATGCAAAGGATAGGGCACCAATATTATAACCATCTCCAGTCAAGTCGATATTTAAACATCCACCAGAGACCCAATAACTGGTCGCAGCATTGCCGTTTTCGACTAATGTCCATTTCCCACTATTGTATGATGTGCCCCAGAAATCATCGAACTGGTCGAAAGTATTGTTCCCAGAGCTCGCCGAGGACGCCCCGGAGTTGCCATAATACATGTAGATTGTTTTGGTCCCGGAAAGAGGAATTGATGGGATTTTTACCCAGACCACGGCGGATGTCGATACGGTGTAGGTCTCGACCCAGTAGTTCAAAGATGTCTTTCCGTCGATGTCGGTGAACCTCAAATCATCAAAGTCTGCCTGCATGTGGCTTGATACAAAGTTGACATTTACCTGTACCTGGAAATCTGTCAGGGTTGCCGCGAGGCTGTTAGTAATTGTCACTGGCTCCCTGTAGGCCCAACCTGTATTGTACCAGTTGTTGTCAGCTTGCGTCTGCTGCGCTCCTACGGTTATCGGGGGCTCTGTGCTCGCATACTTGCGGACGCGGAAATCGTCCAACCATCCAGTGAACGCGTCCCATGTGTAGGCTCCTACAGACATAGATGTCGGTGAAAAAGGGATGCTCGCGAAATTCGTGTACGAACCCGTGCTCCAGTACGCAGAATCGACATATCCTGTCCTGTAAGTGATCTTGTATTTGCCGGTCGTGTCTGTCGAACCAGCCGATACTCCTGCCACCGAGGAGCCACCAATCCATGTGTCAGTGGTTATCACCTGAGCGGGCGAGGCACCGATGGAGTACGCCCTCTCCAAACCAGACATTGTTGTCTTAAATCCGTTGAAAAGGCCCATGCCCAGGGTATCGTAATAGTTATCGATCCCGCTCTCTTCCCATTTTACCTCGACTATAATACCGGGAGAGAATGTTGCGATTGATTTACAGTTATAATTGGTGCTGAGGGCGCCATCGAACCGCATCCTTCCTGTGTCTATGGAAGCTCCATTGTTGGTCCATTTGCCTGTGTCAATGGTCCCACCGCTGAAATCGTCGAAGAAGTCGAATGTGTTGACGCCGCTGCTCGCCGTTGCGGCGCCCGTGTTCCCGTAGTAAACGTAAATCATCTTGTTGCTGGAGGCAGCGATTGACGGAACCTCGACCCATAGCGTGGCGCTCGTGGAGTCAGTCTTGGTCTCCAGCCAGTAGTCGACGAGAGTGCTGCCGTCGCTGTTTGTGAATCTAAGGTCGTCGAAGTCTGCCTGCATCCCAGCCGCAAAGGTCAGGTCGACCTTGACCTGGTAGTTCGTGAGCGCGCTGCCCGCTGTATTGTCTATCGTTATCGGCTTCCTGTAGCCCCAGCCAGAGTTGTACCAGGAACTATCAATTTCTTGGCCCGGTTGAGAGGACTTCGTCCCGCCCACCTGGACCATCGTGGCCGCTGCCGTCCTGTCGAAATTGTTGTTCCAGTCCGTGCTCTCCATGAAGTACTGTAATGTTCCGGCGAACCCGATGCTGGTCAGGGAAACGCCCGTCTCCAGCTGGGTGCCGCGGGTGCCGGCGTTGGCATTGGCTCTGAATGTCCTCGACGGCAGCGAATACAGGACTCTCGAGGTGACGATACCGTTCCGGCCCTTTATCTCGATGAGGTAATCGGCCCCGATGCCGCCTATGTTCTGGCCGCCGTTGACCGTGTCAATGTAAATCCTTGTCATGT
>CAYHBA010000028.1:0-5162 GCA_964354755.1 uncultured Thermoplasmata archaeon | reverse complement strand
AGCTTTTGTAGGACTTCCCGGGGCAATATTGTTATTCAAGAATTGTCAGTTCCCTCTCGAAAAGCTTCAGGTCCTTCTCCTCCATGGTCAGCGGACTCACTGGCACAATCAGGACCGCCTCCCTTATGGCTATCTGCTCGTTGAGAAGCTGTATGAACTTCAGCACGGACTGGAACGAATTATGTGTTATCAGGTATTCCAGGCCTGAAAGGAGCAGAATGCCGTTGTGGCTCTTCTTCAGGAAGTTCTCGATGTGGTAGAACAGGGCTGACAGATTCTGAGGAGGGACAGTGTTCTCCGTGTCCGAGGTGGAAAGCCAGATTATGGGTGTCTTTTCCAGGCCGTACTTCTTCCTTATCTTGGCCGGGAAATCCCTTGTGATGCACAGCCCCTGGTGGCCGTGCGTGACCCAGTCCTTGAATATCTCGTAGCTTTTGTCCGGGACTTCCTCTTTTATAAGATAGCCCGTGCATATGTCCAGCTCGTTCTGCACATCGCCCTCGGCGCTCTCGGCCTCGGGTTTCACATACAGTTGGTTCCTGACTATCCTGTGCACGCATGACGCGTCTCCCCGGCATTTGCATGTGTCCTCGACGCCGTCGTAATGCGCGTCAAACATGCTGGAAATCACTCCTGCGATGTATCCGCGCGTGAAGTTGCAGCTGGCCCCCTCTTTCTTTCCAAGATAATTCGCCTCGACCGACTCGTCGAACTCGATGATTATCTCGTCCTCTGCGATTTTCTTGGTCGCGGCCCTCCCCAGGCCTGTTTCGATGAGTATCCCCGGGAGGATGTCCTTCAGCTCGTCAATGTTGCCGCATGAATAACCGACACTCTGGACCAGGCTTTCGCCGCACCTGAAGCCGTACCGCTCCAGCAATGCGCTTGCGCCCTTGTCGCCCTGCAGAATCTGAAGCTCGTCATGAAGGCTGCGCAGGGCGTCGCCGCTCATCACGAAGAAGCTGACGCTGGTTTCTTCGGCAGCCAATTCAGACACCTCCCCTTTTCAGATGCTGGTCAATGACCTCGTTGCCCAGCTCGATGAAGGCCTCTTCCACGTGGATCCCTGTCTTGGCGCTAGTAAGATGATACTTCATGGAATGCATTGCGGCCAGCTGCCCCAGTTCCGAGTCGTCGAACTTCATCTCGCCCTTCAGGTCGGACTTGTTTCCCAGGAGTATGACGGGCGCGTCCCTGTTCACCCTACGGAACACCTCTATCCATTCCCCCATGTGCTCCAGCGTTTCCATTCTGGTGGTGTCGCAGACTATGAAGGCGCCCGAGGCCCCCTGGTAATAGGCCGAGTGGATGTTGTCTCGGACCCTCTGGCCGAGTATGTCCCAAATGATGAATGTCATGTTGAACTCCTGGCCGTTCCTCACTATGGTGACATCCTTCTTGGAGACCTTGGTGCCGAACGTCATGATGTACTTGTCGTCGAATGTGTCGAAAACGAATTTCCTTATGAGGGAAGTCTTGCCCACTGCGCCGTCACCCAGCAGGCAAACCTTCTTCATCAGCTTCTTCGGAGGCATCGGAACCCTACCCGTACTGTTCTATTAGGCGCTTCCTCTTGGCCAGCGTGCTCTTCACCGAGAAATCGTCCTTGAAGCTTTTCTCGACTTCGGCCAGCTTCTCTACGGCCCTGATGAGCGTTTCCTTTGTCGGTTTCTTCACGTCGACACCGACAAGCGAGAACTGCTGCCTCACTGCGGCCATCGCTGTCTCATGGTCCCCGAATGTCTCGCAGAACTCGGCTATGATTATATCCGTGACATCAATGAGACTTGTTATTGTCCTGTCCTGTTTCTGCGGGCAGCTTGGACCATCCTGCGAATCCGTGCCCAGCACAAGCTCGCCCAGCTTGGTGAATATTGCTTCGACGTTCTCCCCCGTCTTGGCGCTCGCGACAAAGCTGGGCGCGCCGTACCTCTCTGCCATTGCCTTTAATTGGTCCTCGGTTGTCTGGCGCTGTTCCACAAGGTCGCATTTGTTGCCCACGAACACCAGGGGAATGGCGTTCGCCACCTTGTGGAGTTCCGGTATCCAGTAATCTGAAGTATTCGCCAGCGTTTCGCTCCTAGTGAGGTCGCAGATAATCATGGCGCCCTCCGCGCCCCTGTAGCTGGAGGCCTGAATGCTCTTGTATCCCTTCTGGCCAAGGATATCCCATATCATGAGCGTGAGAACAGTCTCTTTGTCCTGGACGTTGAACCTCAGGTCCTTCTTGGTGATCTTCGTCCCGATAGTGGTTATGTATTTGTCATCGAACTTGTCCATGACGAATTTCCTGATCAGGCTGGTTTTCCCGACTGCGCCGTCGCCGATGAGGAGAACCTTCCGTTTGACTTGCTTGACTTCCATGTGCGCCAACCGCTTTAAAGTCGTAATGCAAACCATGCTAATATTACTTTCCCAATTACATATGGGATTCTATGAAACCATCCAGGTCAGTCCCCGAATCCTTGACTATGCGTCTCATTGCAGCCGAAACGCCCGACCCGTACTGCATGGCTTTCTTCGGACTGTCTGCCATCTTTCCGGGCACGCCGATCAGCTTGGCGGCGTCCCTCAGCACAAGCTTGTTCCCCTGCGGGCCGATGAATGACTCCTGGGGCATTGCCCTGGCAAGGCTGAGCACAGAAGGCTCGAGGTATGGGGCAAGCAGCGACTTTCCGTAATTGCGGGCCATCCTCATGTACTCATGCATCTCCTCCTCCAGAAGCCCGGAGATGTCATGCTCCATCAGCCTTCGCGGATCAGGACTTCCCAGGTACTTCCTGTACCCGCCGAATGCCTCGTCAGCCCCCTGGCCGCAGAGCACATGGTCCTCGGAGACATGTCTCAGCACCAGGTCGAACGATACGAACGTGGACATCCACTTGGCCCTGGTAATACCGTGCTTTATGACAACATCTTTCATGGATCCGATGATGTCCTCTTTGCTGCAGATTATTTTGGTGAGCGGCAGATCCATGAGGCTGGCGCATTCGGATGCCCATTTCAAATCATGCGACCCCTCCGTTCCGAGGGTGTAAAGCATCACTTCGCAGTGCTTCCTGGCCAACACTGCCAGTACGGATGAGTCCACACCCCCGGAGAACATCACGGCCACCCTTTCAAAGTCCTCAAGTTCCTTTCCGACAATCCTGCGGAGCTCAGAGGCCAGGCGCCTTGCGTGCTCTGTCATACCTACAGGTCCCCGAAGGTCCTGTTTCCTGACAGCAGGTCCCCGGCCACCGAAGGGATGTCGTCTATTTTGACGCGCTTCTGACCTGCCGTGTCAGTGTCCCTGATTGTCACAGTGCCGTCCGCCAGTCCGTCAAAATCCACTGTTATGCAGAACGGCGTGCCGACCTCATCCATCCTGGCGTATCTCTTGCCGATGGAACCGGACTGGTCATAAAACACCTGGAAATCGGGTTTCAGCATGCTGACAATACTCTCCGCCACCGGGACAAGCTCCTCCTTCTTCATCAGGGGGAATACGGCGAAATGGTACGGGGCCAGGGCCGGCGGGAGCTTCAGGACTCCGGTCCTTTCCTCGGTGAGATGAATGTCCAGCAGGGTCCAGACATTCCTGTCTACTCCGAAGCTCAGCTCCAGGACATGGGGCATGACCCTCTTTCCCTCGATGGACACTTCCATCTTCTCGCCTGAGCCCTTCTCGTGCCTTGACAGGTCGTAATCGCCCCTGTAATGAAGGCCTGCGACCTCGCGGAATCCGCCCAGCGTGGCCAGATTCACCTCGATGTCGAAATGCACCCTGTTGTAGAATGCTCTTTCCTTCTCGGATTTCTCGTAGAACCTGAATTTCGCCCCGGGAATTTTTACGACATCCAGGTAGAACTCCTGGACTTTGAGCATGTGCCAGACATAGAAATCAGGCAGCCCTTGCTTTTCAATCAGGTCGCGGCATGCGATCGGCCTGAAGTCCTCTCCGCCCCTCATGCCAACCAGCTGGATGTTTATCTCCTTGCCGTCCATCTCCGCAAGGTCCAGCTCCGAGCCGAATGTCTCCGGGTCCATGAATATCTGCAGCTCGGCCTGAATAAGCTCCCTCATCCTGTAGACGCCCTGGCGGGGAGCTATCTCGTTCCTGTAGGCCTTGCCTATCACGATAAGCCCGAGAGGCAGTTTCCTGCGCATTATCTCGAAATGCCTCTTGAAGTTGAGGTATGCGCCCTGGGCCGTCTCAGGCCTTAGATATGCCTTCTCCGCGCCCGCAGGCCCCACATCTACCCGGAACATCATGTTGAACGTCCTGGCTTTCTCGAAAGGAGCTTTGCATTTCTGGCACACCAGCCCCAGTTCGGCAATCTTCGCGTCTATCTGTTCCAGGGAATAGTCCTCGGCCGGTTCCTTTGTGGCCTCTTCAATCAGCTGGTCCGCCCTCACAGCTTGGTGGCATTTCGAGCATTCCAGCAGCGGGTCCGTGAAGCTGTCCACATGGCCCGAGGCCTTAAGCGCGGCTTCGGGCATGATGTTGGCTGGGTCTATCAGATAATAATTGTCGTCCAGCCCCATGAAGAATTTCAGCCATGCATCCTCCCACCTGCGCTTGAGAATCGCGCCCATTGCACCGTAATCGTAGAATCCTGCCATTGCACCGTATATCTCGGCCGACTGCCAGATGAATCCTCTCCTCTTGGCAAGGGACTGAACATCGGCCGTCATGAAAACACTACCTTGTGAGGGCCGCAAGCATGTCCAGTTCGTATATCATTGCGACAAGCTTGTCCTTGGAATCCCTGATGGGCAACTGGCCGAAATCATGCTTCTTCATTATCCTGGCAGTTTCGCTGACGCTTGTCTTTCCGAATATTGTCAGGGGATCCTTTACCATGACATCCTTTACGGGTTTATTGGGCAGCTTGAGGTTCTTCACCTCGTAATAGAGCTTCATCACGTTCCTGAGGCCTTCCCATGTCCAGGAATCCTCGTCCTCGCCTATGCCCAGGTCTGCTACCGCCGTGTGACCGTCCACACTTGAATGCCTGAATATATCCCTGTCAGTGACAATGCCCACGAGCTTTCCGTCCTTGTCGAGAACTGGCGCCGCGACAACATTGGCCACCCTGAAGAGTGTGTCCACCACCGGCAGGGGCGAGCCCTCGTAGACGGGCACGCAGGGGGTCCGGACGAAGTTCTCAATGGGTTCG
>CAYHBA010000027.1:0-5524 GCA_964354755.1 uncultured Thermoplasmata archaeon | reverse complement strand
GGCAGGGATTCTACGATTACAGGCAGGTGAAATGATGGTATACGGAAATCTGATTTTGGCGGTCGACGGCGGCATAGGAACGATAACGATAAACAGGCCGAAGGTCCTGAACGCGCTGAACGCGGCCACGCTGAGGGAACTGAAGGCCGCGGCCCTGGAGATGGAGGCGAACTCGCAAGTCAAGGTCGTCATCCTGACTGGCGCCGAACGGGCCTTCGCTGCCGGCGCCGACATAGCCGAGATGATGCCCATGACCGCTGTCCAGGGGGCGGAATACGGCAGATTGGGCCAGGACGCTTTCTCCGCTTTCGAGAATCTGGCCAAACCGGTCATAGCGGCAGTGAACGGATTCGCCCTCGGGGGCGGGTGCGAGCTGGCAATGGCCTGCGACATGCGCCTTGCATCGGAGAAGGCAAAGTTCGGCCAGCCGGAAGTCAAACTAGGAGTCACGCCCGGTTTCGGCGGCACCCAGAGGCTTCCCAGGCTTGTGGGCCGGGCAAAGGCAAAGGAACTTATATTCACCGGGGACATGATAGATGCCGCAGAGGCCCACAGGATAGGCCTGGTCAACTCTGTCCACAAGCCAGAAGAGCTCATGGACGCGGCCAAGAAGCTTGCCACCCAGATAGCAGCGAACGGGGAGATTGCTGTATCACTGTGCAAGAGGGCCATCAACAGGGGCTTGGATGTTGACCTGAGGAGTGGCTGCGCCATTGAGGCTGAGATATTCGGGCTGTGCTTCTCCACAGAGGACCAGAAAGAGGGAATGAAGGCCTTCATCGAGAAAAGGCCTGCGAATTTCAGGAGGTGTTGAAATGAAAGTCGAAGCATCGGGAGAACAGGTTGCAAGCATACTGAACGATTACAAGGTGAACACCAGGGCAGATCTGGCAACAGGGCAGCTGATTTTCGGCCAGCTTCCTATAATATATGCCAGGGCCGAGATAATATGCAATATCTACCAGGAGCTCTACAACCTGGTGGGCGAATCCGCCTCGGCCGTACTGAAGAGAATGGGCAGGACATACGGCGAGAAGTTCCACGACCTGATCGAGCAAGAAGACTCCAAGCTGTTCGAGGACAGGGAGATGCTGCTGCAGTTCGTCTGCGCCGAGACCCAGGCCATTGGATGGGGCAGGATAGCCATCGAGGACGACGGCAGGACCGTCACCATCATCAGTCCGGACGGGCTTGTGGGCGGACGTATCATGGCGGAGAAAGGCAAGCATCCCCATGCAATAGATTCCTATTTCCTGGGCTACTTCGAGGGTTTCCTGACCAAGTTGGACGGAATCCGTTACGACAGCGAGGAGAGCCTGTGCGTGGCCAAGGGCGACGCAAAATGCATGATGGTGTTCAGGAGAAAGCCGAAGAAGTAGGTGCTGAATGCCCAGATATCTGAGGCTTGAGGAGACCCTGCTCAGGGACTTCGAATACCCTGTGTGCCTGGTCGTGGAGGTGACGAAGCAGGGAGTGCTCCTGTCCAAGCTCAGGTATCTCAAATCATTGGGCCAGGTCGTGAACGAGACCATACCATGCCCCAGCATCGAAGTCTACATGCACATGGGGTCGTTTATAGACCCTTTCCTGCTGAAGGGCGGGGCAAGGCCCATAGGCATAGACTGGATTTATAGCTTCGACCTTGACAAAGAGCTGTTCAGGGAAACGCTGACAAGGCTGAGAACTGGGAAAGCCAGGATGAACCTGAACAATCCCATGACTGCCCATCTCATACCCCCACTTCTGAAGAAGATAGACAGCGGGAAGCTCAACTTCCGAAGGCTGGAAGCGGTGGAGAAGGGCTTGATCCTGGAACCTTACTGCAATCTGGCTTTCCAGAAGGCCAGCAAGGGCAGGAGCGTAATACTGCAGAACGTCGAGCTTGTGGACAGGGAGGGGGCCATCCGGGTGAGAGGGCCGACCTATGACGAGGTTTACGTCTCGAAGCCCGGACCTGTAATGGAAATAGACATTCTGGCAATCACCGAGATATCCAATGTCCACGACCTGCTGGAGGGACTGGGCCAATACGGGTTCTTCCTGGACAGGCCGCCATGATTGCTGTGGGGGAAACGCATGGATGAGTACAGCGTCAAGGGAGATGTCTTCATAGGCGTGCTGAGGCTGGTCGCCTCCAAATGGGGAGCCAGAGGCCTTGGATCGATTGGCGCGGGACCAGGGGACTATGCCCGGGAGCAATGGTTCCCCTACGATATTTTCTGCAACTTGCTTTCCAAGATAAAACAGGAACTGGCCCCTGGCAATCCCATGATAATTTACCAGATTGGATTCAACATGGTGAAGATAGACAGGCGCTGGCAGGAGATATTCGGGCCCATGGATCCGGCCGAGGTTTTCGCCACCACAAAGCGCCAGGAATCCCAGTACCGGGTGGGAACCTACTCTGCCGCGGCAATCGGCCCAAAGCATATCCAGGTCACCTTGGTCTGCAAGGACTGCAGACCCGAGTGGTGCGAGTTCTACAGGGGCAGGCTCCAGGGCGTTCTGGAGCTCACCGGAAGGACAGGAGTCGTGCACCTCCAGCTGCCCAGGGACAGGAACGGCCCGCGCGTCTTCGACATTAAATGGAGCTGAGCTAGGGCACTGCGCCATTGATTGATAAAAAGTTATATCTCCAAGTTCGATTATGCCGGCGCCATGACCCGGAAGAAGAGCGCCCCTGTAAAACCGGCGGCCCCGAATGCATTCGACTTCGCCCACAAACACCCGCAGGATATAGTGTGGATGAGCCAGAACACAAACCAAATACCCGTTTCGGATGTGATAGACAAGGCCATTCTCAAGGCCGTGAAGGACAGGGAGTACAATCTCTACCCCAGGTCCGGCGGCATATTCGGGCTCTGCGACACCATCAAGAGCCATATCGAACTGCCTGAGGATTACAAAGTGCTGCTGACAAACGGCGGCATCGAAGCGTCATACATACTCACCCGCGCACTTCTGAAGAAGGGCGACGAAGTCATATGCACGGACCCGAGCTTCATGCCGATACATCACCAGATCACGATTTCAGGCGGAAAGCTCGTGGAGATACCGATATATAAGAAACCATGGAAGTTCACGCCGGATTGGATAAGGAAAGCCATCACCAAGAAAACCAGAGCGATACTGCTCATCGACCCCATCAATCCGCTGGGAACCGCCTACACCAGGCCGGAAATAAAGGAGATCTGCGAGATTGCCGAGGAGCATGACCTGCTCGTAGTCGATGATGTCACATACAGGGACTTCAGCGACCCTGTCCCGACATACAAATACATTCCTGACAGGACAATCGTCGTTTACACGTTCTCGAAACAGTGCGGCCTGGCCGGAATGAGGATAGGAGCGCTGTCGGCCCCGCCGGCTTTAATGGACAGGATGATGCCGTACAACACCAACGTGCTCAGCGTGAACATTCTTGCGCAGAGGGCCGCCCTGGCGGCGATTGGCTGCATTGACAGGTGGCTCCCCGCCCTCAGAAAGCAGCTGCTCACGAACCAGCGCATCATAAAGGATTCCGTGGACTCGGTCAAGGGCTGCTTCCTGCCTGTCTATCCCTCGCGCACCAACATGTTCGCCGTAGACATAGGGAAAACCGGAGTGAATCCGGACCAAATGCAGGGCAAATTGCTGTATGACTACGGGGTCTTCGTCAGGTCAGGGAACTATGTATCCAAGACATCGGGGAAGAATTTCATCCGTGTCTCGTTCTCCGTTCCGGAGGAGGGAGCCGAGAAGTTCGCCAGCGCATTTCCCAAGGCCATCGCAAAATTAAGGAAACCCGGAAAATAATTTATATCCCGCATGGATAACAACCCTCGGGAGAAAGACAGATGCGGTATATTGAACATGCGTCAAGAGTGTTATGTCTGGCTGTCATTGTAGCCTTCGTGCTGGGCGCGGTCATGCCGGCAATGGTCAGCGCCGCGCCCGTGACCACGCTCTCAATCTCCGACCCGAAGTACGGAACAAATCCCACGTATGTGAACGCCATGACGGAATTCACGCTTTCAGCTGTCGATTCGGCATTCCAGCCGGTGAGCAATATCTGGTTTAGTTGGGGCCCGGGTAACTGGACGCACTACACAGGCCCTTTCACAGCCACGGTGGTCATGCAATCTCCCGGGGGCGCACCAGGCCTCCCGATCGACCTTGAGGGGCTCCAGACCCTCTATTACAATGCCACAGACTCCCTCGGCCAGAACGAAAACGCGAAATCCGTCCAGGTCTTCGTCGACAATACCTATCCGGCGACCCAGGTCCAGTACAATGGCGCGCAGTATGCGGGAGCAAGAATGTACATCACCCAGCTGACAGTGCTGAGCCTCACAGCAGTGGATACGGATTCTGGTCTGCAGGAAATAAAATACCGAATCGACACCGAGCCAGAGACTGATTACACAGGTCCATTCACGGTGCCCCCGCCGGGAGTCCACAGCCTCAAATACCACGCCCTGGACAACTTGGACAATTCCGAGCCAGAGAGCACCCTGAACCTTTTCGTTGACACCGAGGCTCCCTCGGTCCAGATACTGCCCGCGGATCCGTACATAAGTTCTGGCGGACAGAACTTTGCCTCTGGTTCAACGCATTTCACCATCGAAGTCGAGGACGATGCCGGAGCAGCAGAAACAAGGTACATGGTGGATTCGGATGCCTGGGCCACATACGACAGCCCCTTTACGGTGCATAGGCCAGGCAGTCATACCATCACCGCCATGGCAACCGACAACCTTGGCCACAGCTCTGCAGCTGTCACATTGGATTTCGTCATGGACGTGACCCCCCCGACCGTCAGCATCAACGGCTCTGCCAGCACGACAATAGAGCTTGCGAAAGGCGGTTCGATAACATTCAACATCTCCGATTCTGGCGTCGGCCTCGCCAAGATTTATTACACAACGGACAACGGCACGACATGGATACTTTACTCAGACCCGATAATCATTGCAGAGGACACGACGCTGAGTTACTATGCCGAGGACGGCCTCAGGAACAAGGGCGATGAGACCACTGCCTATATAGTGGTAGTCTCGCAAGGCATTCCGATGTTCTTGTATGCTCTCTGGATTGTCATAGGCTCGATCATCCTCGTCGCCATCTACATTACCTACCGCAGGCTCGACCATAGGGAAAAGGAGCAAGAAAAAGATGAGAATGAAAAGAAGGTGAGTAAAAAGGCGAGGAAGAAGGAAGACAAGGATGACGTTGAAGAACAGACCAGGAAGGTCAAGATGAAGAGAAACAGGTAGGCCGGGGACGGCAATTGTTATATAACACCCTGCAATCAAGGGATTCTGGCAATATACCCCGCAGTTTGGTTCTGAAAACCGTTAGGCAAAGGGAGAACCGCGGGACAGAGCAATCTAATGCTCCCGTAGTGTAGTTCTGAAGGCCATAGTGGCCGAGGGACGAACTACGGGACAGAGCAATCTAATGCTCCCGTAGTGTAGTTCTGAAGGCCACAGTGGCCGAGGGACGAACTACGGGACAGAGCAATCTAATGCTCCCGTAGTGTAGT
>CAYHBA010000026.1:0-10170 GCA_964354755.1 uncultured Thermoplasmata archaeon | reverse complement strand
CATCAAAGGATATCATGTAAGTTTCACCGGAGCCTGCCGCGATGGTCACGTCCTCGTCAGCGAGTGCCGGCATGCTGAACGCTACTAACCCACTCATTATCACCATCCCCGCCAAAAGAAGGGATGTTTGCCTCGTCCAAGTTTCCGTCATGATGCTCCCCTGTTTATTAAACTAATTAGGATATCATAATATTACTAGTTTTTGGTGATTTACACCATTTTTATGGTTAATAACCCGTTCACAGATAGGCCCGCGCTTCCGCTTCTACAAAACGCTGTACCCCCGTTTTTCTTTTTATAAACCTCGCTGCGCTGGCCGGGCTCCAAAAAGAAAAATGGCTGCAAAAGAAAAACCCGCCCGTCCTGCTCGCTCGGCCCTTTACAAAACGCTGTACCCCCATTCTTCTTTTTTGTAACCTCGCTGTGCCGGCCATGCTCCAAAAAAGAAGAAAGGCATTACAAGAACCCTGCCGAATCCTTCGGACATCGGCTTGGCCTCGGTGACCTAGTCACCTTCGGAAAATCCGCATGGCCTGCTTATTTTGTGAACGCAGTGAACAAAATATCCGTCGAAACGCAGTTTCAACAGGACGCTCGGTCATTTACAAAACGCTGTACCAATTATTATTTATCCTTGAAACACCCTATTTCTTCCCATGGACCTGTTCTCGCATGTCCTCTGGACCCGCACCCTCACGCGGAACAAGCTCTGGGACCAGGAGGCACTGCTGTTCGCGGTTCTGCCGGATGCTGGCTTCCTGCTCATAATGCTGTACGTCATATTCGGCAAGCCCATGAACCTGGACTTTTTCGATGCGATGAAGACCATCCCCCCGGCCTTCCTGATCGTATACCACATGCTGCACAGCTTCGTCACGGTGGGCATCGTGGCACTCATACTCTGGAAGCTGAAGCCGAAACTGCTGCCGGCGCTCTCAGCCTGGGTGCTGCACATATGCATGGACATCCCGTTCCATTCTGATTTGTTCGGGACAAGGTTCATGTATCCGATACTGCCGGATTTCTACATCAGCGGTATATCCTGGGGGGACTGGCGGGTGCTGGCCGCATCCTACTTCCTGCTGCTCGTGGCCTGGTACTACCTGGAGATGCGGGAGCTGATGAAGCACAAGAACCCGGGCAGGCATGACTGGCTGGACGGCCTCATTGTCTCGGCCGCAGCCCTAATAAACCCCAAGCCCATTCCTTCGGCCCATGAAGGGCGTGAGTCGGTCGGAGATAACGGCAGAACATCTGGACAAGTACCTGGAGATAACGTCGACGGCTTTGGCCAAGCTCAGGATTGCGGCCCCGGACCCGAGCCACCACAGGAAGCTGGCTGACGATTTTCTCTCGATGGCCAAGGCCTATTTCGAGGACGCGAAGCATTTCAGGGAAGAGGGGGACTTCGTGAACGCCTTTGCCTGCGTGAACTATGCGCACGGGTGGCTGGATGCAGGGGCAAGGCTCGGCCTGTTCGATGTGGGCGGGGACGATAGACTCTTCACGCTGAGCTGGTAAATCACACGATGCCGGGCCCGGCAAGGCTCACGTTGGTCCTCAGAACTGTTCCCCAGCCGGTGAGCTTCTTCTCGATGGCGTCGCAGTCACCGAATGCGAATATGCAGTTCCCGAGCATGACCATGCTGCCCTTGCCAATGCCTTCGATGAATTTCAGGGTCTTGCCCATCTTCTCGGTGGCCAGGCCCGAGTCCCTGGCAAAGATCCATGAGATGCCGACGAATTCATCGAAGCCGGGCAATCCTTCGAAGTCGCGGATGCACAGCTCTCCCGACTCCTTGATCCGCCTCCTCGCCTCCTGGTCCGAAAGCACCGCAGAAGTCTTGACTGGCGGGCCGAGTATGCAGAACACAACCTCCTTCTGCGGAATCATGAGCACCTCCAGCTCCCCGTAGGGCGGTATTCCCGGCTCCAGCCTGTGCACGAAGCCCCCGAGGCTCTGGGCGACGGCGTCCCCGAGGCCGGTCCTGTTCTCCACCTCGGCTCTGTGCGTGGCCTTCAGGGCCGCGTATTTCGGGTCCTGTATGCCCAGCTCGACTGCGGCCGCCAGGCATGAGGCGAACGTCCCGGCTGCGCTCATTCCGAAGCCCTGGCCCATCGGCGCCTGATGCTCTATCCTGACATTGAACTCTATTCCGGGGGCGAGCAGTTTCAGGGCTCGGCCAGTCACGGGCGCATCTACTTCCGTGTCGCCGAAGAAAATGCCGGTCTTTCCGTCAGTCTCCGAAACATCTGCGACCGCCCCGAGCTCGGTGCAGAAGCCCACGCCCCTGGAGCCCATCTTCTCAGGGTTGCGCGAGCCATCCTCTATCACGAAGAACCCTGTCACGTGCCCGGGGCAGTATGCCTTCACCCTAACCCTCCGGCCTCATACTCCTAGGCCCCCAGCAAGTCGAATATCCGTTCTGCCAGAGCGCTCTTCCGGCCTTTGAAGGGCAACGGCTTCTTCCCTGGCCTCAATATTGCGGCTTCGGTCGAGTCCTTGCCCACGTTCTCCAGCAGGTTCGCGACTATCATGTCCAGGCCATGCAGCCTCAGCCTCTCGGTTGCGCGCCCCTCCAGTTCTTTCTGGGAAATGCCTGTCTCGGCCTTGAATCCTACGAGCTGGCGGTTCTTCTTTTTCAGCAGGCTCAGTATCTTGGGCGCTGGTTCCAGGCTGATCGTTCTCTTTCCCTTGGACGTGATCTTGCCTTTGGCCGGCTTGACCGTGAAGTCCGATATCGCGGCCGGCACGATCACAATATCTGCCTTGGCCTTGGGCGCCATCTTCTCCAGGTCAGTCACCGAGCCGAATATTTCCGCTCTGACATAAGGCGGCGTCATGATGCCGAATCCCACCCATGCCTCCACTTCCGCACCCCTGCGGTAGGCTTCCCAGGCCAGGGCCAGGCCTGTGGCGCCGGACGATTTGTTAGAGATGAACCTGACATCGTCGATCGGCTCCCTTGTCGAGCCGGATATTATGAGGACCCTCTTCCCCTCCAGGTCTCTCGGGCCCGCAGCCCTGCAGACCTCGGCCACTATGTCGTCCTGCGAGGCCATCTTGGCCTTTCTCTCTTCCAGCCTCGGTCCGACGAATATGACGCCCAGCTTCTTCAGCCGCTCTATGTTCTCCAGGACTATCCTGTGCCTGTACATGGAGGCGTGCATTGCCGGGACAATGATTACGGGCATTCCCGAGCCCAGGGCGCACGTGGCCATCGTGGTCACGGGCGTGTCGTCTATGCCGTGCGCTATCTTGGAGATGGTGTTGGCCGTGGCAGGGGCTATGAGTAAAACATCCGCCCTGGAGCTGGATTCCCCACATAGTTCCACGTGTTTCACGGAGCCGTCCAGGTCAGTTATGGTTTCATGGCCCGTGGCGAAGTGAACGGAGTCTGGGTGGACAATCTTCATGGCGGCCTTGGTCATGACGGGAATTACGTCCGCACCGAACCTGGCGAGCTCCCTGGCCAGCCTGACGCACTCCACCGCCGCTATGCTGCCCGTGATGCCAAGGACTATGACCTTCCCTTTCAGCGCCGAGCCCGCACTGCCCCTGATGTCGTTGACAGGATGCATGATTTGTCCATAGTTGGTTGTGCATTTAAATCTTTTGAGGGGGGAATTCGGCTGGAAGGCTGGCCCTTGCCAGTGCCGTCCATGACGCGCGGTCCGGGCTCGTGATGGAATATTCCAGCCAAGGCCTGGCGACAGTGTTTTATATTGATTCTTTTATGGCTCGAACAATGACGGTGCGCATATTCGTAACGGGCGGGACATTCGACAAGGAGTACAACGAGGTCAAGGGCCAGCTGTACTTCAAGGACACGCATGTGCATGAGATACTGGAGCTCGGGCGGTGCAGGACCCCGGTAGAGGTGACAACGCTCATGCTGGTGGACAGCCTCAACATGAAGCAGGCGCACCGCAAGATAATCCTGGAGAACTGCCGCATGGCCGAGGAAGACCGCATCCTCATAACCCACGGCACAGATACAATGGTCGAGACCGCCAAATTCCTCGCCAAGCACATCAAGGATAAAACAGTCGTCCTCACCGGCGCGATGATACCCTACAAGTTCGGCTCGTCGGACGGCCTGTTCAACATGGGCAGCGCCATAGCCTTCGTCCAGACCCTGCCCCCTGGCGTTTACATAGCGATGAACGGCAAGTGCTTCCACCCCGACAATGTGCGGAAGAACATGGACAAGGGCGAGTTCGAGGAAGTGCGGAAGGGCAAGAAGTTCTTGGACAAGCTGCGGTAATTATCCGCATCCGGGCAAGAGCTTCGGAACGGTTTTGATTTTATCTTTGCAAGCGGATTCTGAGGCTCTTTCGCGGGAGCGCCGGACTACTGGCCGACCTCGAACCACCTGGGCAGCTGGCGGTACCGGTAATGGTCCTGGATGATGTCGTTGTATGTATGCACGAAGTAAGCGTTGAACCGCCTGAGGTAGATTATGCCCTCTTTCGTGATTGATATGCCGTACACCCTGTCGCCCTTGTGCACCGTGATCAGGCCGTCAGCCTCCAGCTTCTTCAGGATTTTGTTCGTCATCTGGTGGTTGGACTTTATCTCGAACGATATTTCCACCTTGGGGATGCAGGGCACGCCCTTCTCGAAGATCTTGTCTAAAACGACTTCGATGTTGCTTTGGTAGATGTCTATGTCAAGCTCGCCCGCGAGCCTGTTCAGCGCGAGGCATGAGTACAGTTCCCAGCTCTTGTACCGTCTCTTGGCCTCGTCCATGCTCTCACTCGACGAACGGGAACATGCCGTACGCCCCCCCCTCTTCGACCATTATCTGCACGACAGTTTCGGAGCTGCCGCCTCCAGGCCCCCTTCCCAGGGCTATGGGGTTAGCTAGTATGTGCGCCTCCACGTCCTCTCCTATATCCTCCGCCTCTCCTTTGGGTGCGTAGAGTATGATGAACCTGCCCCTGGGCGTGCGTCTCGGAAGGCTGTCCAGCTCTTTCACGCATGATTCGGTGAATTTCCTGACCAGCTCTACGTCCGGGACAGAGGCAGTCTCGACAGCCAGCAGGATGCAGTCTTCAGATGCGTGGCGTATGATGAACCCTCCCGAGCCATGGGCGATTTTGCAGCCCTCGACCTTGTCCTCGAGGTACTTGGCCAGCCTTGCCGCGGGCGTGTCCAATTTAGGAACCAGCGGCTGCGGGGCGCCGCGGACGCAGTCCAGCAATTTCAGCCGAGCATGGACAGCCTCCATGAACCTGCCAGTCTCGCAGACCAGCAGGCCCGCGGTCAGTGACAGTGCAGACAGCGAAATCAGCAGTGCCTCGTACAGCGCATCTGGCATGTCCGGATGCTGCGGCAGGATGGGGCCGCCGAAAATCAGCGGAAGGCAGAGCCTCAGCCCGACATAGTACAGCGGCATGAGGAACAGCATTGTCCGCACGAACTTAATCTGCCTGCAGACCTGGGGCATGTTCCTGACAATGTCCTTGGTGAAGGACGATGACGCGCCCAGTATGTTGAACAGGCCCATGTACGGCCTGTGCTGGCTCCTTTGGCCCGCCCTGCCTGCGCTGGCTCTCTCGGGCAAACCAAACAGGTCCTCGACATTCTCGAACCTCCTGAACATCACTGCGGCGTATCTCATTGTCTGTGTGAGCAGGAGCGCAACGAGGAAGGCCAGGGCCAGGAAGATGCCGGCGAGGGCCATGCCTGCCAGGAACACGGGCATGTCCGGGGAGATTATCGAAGCAGGATTGAAGAAAGGGAACACCAGGCTCAGGACGTCCGCAATCAGCGTCGCTGCGAGCAGCAGCAGGAAGGCCAGGGCGGCCGCAATCCCGATGCCGAGTATGCGCTGCGCCCTGGCCCTGTAGCCTTCTGCGTCCGCTGAGAGGTCCATCATGCCTTCGAGAGGGCCCTCAGTCCAGCGCCTAAGTGAAAATCTCTTGGGAAAGCCCTCTGACCTCATGCCCCCAAATTCGCAGTTCTTAGTATTTAAAAGTTATCGGAAGAGTGTTATGAAACTCTTTTTAGTCAAACTTGTTCTTTGCGTTATATATCGCAAGGGCCCCTTGAACGGCATAGGTGAAAAAATGAGAATGGACCATGATACCCCGAACAACCATGTCGGGAAAGGAGCCAGGAAGACGAACGACCCGAAGAGGGGCAGCGGCGGCGCAGGATACCTCGCGGCCCTGTTCGGATTCGGAACGATGTGCGAGTATTCGCACCCGGCCACATACGGCGCCGGGATAGCTCAGGTGATGTAAAATGCAAAGCAACGCAAACGGGACAGGAGCACAGAACGCAGGCGGGAACATCCCGCCTCAGCAGGGCCAGTACAGTTACGGCTACTATCCGTACTACCAGCCGCCGCCGCCAGCAAAGCGCAGCGACAAGCCGCGGATGGCTGGCGGGCTGCTCATAGTGACAGGCATACTGGGCCTCATACTCGGCATAATGATGATTGCCGGAGGCACATACCTGATGAACGGCGGGAACATCAGCATGGACGACTGGGGCCAGGTGGACATTTCAGGCATTGTCTTGGATTCGGGCGGCGCGCCCATAGCCAACGCCACCGTCAGCGTCGTAGACACCCACATCTCTGTGAATACCGATGCCGCGGGCCACTACCAGATGATGGGCGTTCCCGGAGGCTCTCAGCAGATAACTTTGGAGAAGGCCGGTTATAACACCATCATACGCTGGGTCTACATAGTTCCGGAAAACGGGGACACCTCAATGAACTGGGGCAACCAGATGGTCATAACCGAAGACACCGAGCTCAACTACACCATGACCCCTGGGAGCGGCACCTTCACCTACGGCGACGAAGGCGGCTTCATGACGACCGAGGGCGTGGAGACATTGGTGATGCTGTTCGGAGTGGTGTTCACGATATGCGCCATCGGCGCCATAGTCGGCGGGGCCTATGCCCTCAAGACCGAGAAATACCATGTGACCATAATCGGCGCCGTGATGGGCATATTCTCGGTCGGCTTCGGAATAGGGTCGATACTGGCCATAATCGCCCTCCTGATACTGGTGCTGTCCAGCAACGAGTTCAGGGCCAACGGGCAGAGGTGATGGCATTGTTCGAGAAGACAGAGTACAGGATGTACGGCCGGGTGAGCGCGGAGATGCTGTACCCGGGCGTCCAGGACTTCTGGACCAAGGAGGGCTTCAGCGTAATCAGGGTCTCGCCTTACCGCATACAGGGCGAGAGCCATGATTCCAGGATCGGCCTCCGCCGGACCTTCTCCCTCACAGTGCACGAGCATGCGGGCGCGACATACCTGGACCTGCAGATGCAGGCCAGGATTACGGACCTGGGCATAGTGGGCGGCGCAGCTGCCGCCTTCATATGCCTGCCAGTCGCGGTCGTCGCCGGTGCCGTCTCGTACCACGAGTACGACAAGGACTCTGGCGAGCTGAACCGCAGGTTCTGGGACTACATGGGCCTCGTGTCCAGGAGCATGGGCGCGCCCAACAACTAGGAGAAAGGAAAGACATGACAAACGAATCAAGGAGCTGCAGGAGGAAATTTACGCGAAAGCACTGGAAGGCCGTTGCCCTGATGGCGATGGGGGCTGCGCTGGCCGTCATTGCGGCCGTGACAGTGTTCCTGTGGTTCGCGGGCGACGCACAGTCTTCCGGGCTGGTGCCGTCGAGGCTGGGCGGGTGGTCTGTTGGGCATTGCGTGACGTTCTTCCTGCACATGCTGTTCTGGGAGGCAGTGCTGGTGGTGATTCCCGCGGCTGTTGTTGCCGTTGCGGCGTACTGCCTCTGGTGGAGAAGGCTGCCGGCCGAGGAAAGGGCCGAGTACAGGCGCATGGAAATCTTCGGAAGGTCGCGCGGCACAAAGGGCTGGAGCGGGTTCTGGTTCTTCGTCAACATGCTGTTCCTGCTCAAGGTCTACCTGGACCACAACTGGAACACCCCGTTCTCGACCTGGACGTTTGACTACGTGGTTGACTCCTACCTGTGGGCCCTGGCCTTGATATTTGCAATAGTCGCGATACCGCTGGCCATCGGCGGGCTCTGGTGGCTGAGCAGGGCCGCGCGGGCTTGAGCGCGGGGGCTCTGCCCCCTGCGGCCCCCGCAATTGAGGATGAAATCCCTCCAAGGAGCTGGTTGAAGGACCGGCTCCAACTTTTCCTTTTAGCGCCAACCTTCCAGGTTCTTCTGGCCTTTCTTGCGCTCCATGTTCTTCGCCAGCTCCGTGAAACGCTTAATCGATAAATCCAGGTATTTCGGTTCGGTATCAATACCGATGAATTTCCTGCCATAGAGATACGCGGCCAGGCCGGTCGTGCTGCTGCCTGTGAACGGGTCGAGCACCACATCGCCTTCCTTGGTGCTGGCAAGGACAATGCGCTTCAACAAATCGATGGATTTCTGGGTCGGATGCAGGAGCGCCCCTCTCTCCGTCCTTCACTGGCTCTATCGACATAAATATTAAATATCACTCTCTATAATATCCATTCACGCACAGGAGATAAGACCTGGGGGACTGAAAAATGAGTAAAAGGCAACTGAACGAAGAAGAATACCTTGAAGTACTGAGGAAAGCAGAGGACAACAGGCGGTGGATTCACAAGAATTACAGCGCCCTCAGTGCCAAGTACCCCAACCATTACATTTGCGTGAGGGCAAGGAAGATCATATGCAGCAGCAAGACCGGAGAGAGGCCGGGGCATGCGCACGAAGAGCTCGATGTGGTGTGCGAATACATCCTGCCCCACGGCACCGCAATGCTGCTGTGATAGAATGATTATACCGCTTCAGATTGTCAGGAAGCCAGACAAAGCTGGGAAGGAACATGTCTTTTGCTCCGCGACGGCCATCCTGAGTTGTAGGAAGCCCCATTTCTTCCAGGGAAACATCCAACTTATGGTGGACACCGGCGCGACCATGGAATGCTGCATCACCGACAGCGATGCCGGGATAATGAACATCTCCTTCGGAGGTCGCGGAGTCTCCAAGCTGCCTGAGGACCGCCAACCGAAGGCATGGTCCGGGTCCCTAGAAACCTACACCATAAGAAACGTCACGATCCGATGCAGGGGCGTCGAGGGCAAAAAGGACGCTCTTTTCAAGGCAGAAATCGGGGAATGCCATCTGGCCAAAGGCGTCCCGAAGGGCCTCCCCAGCGTCCTGGGGACTAGGTTCATGATGAACAACAGCCTGAAGCTGGTCTTTTCGCCCAACGAGGACGAGGCGTATCTGGAACAAGTGTAGGACCGGACTGTAACCAAGTTGTAACCAACCTATAACCATCATCTTATCCTCCCAGGCCGATTCCCGGGCATGGAAGAGGTTCCGACTCCTGAGCGCGTCCTGGCCGGCGAAGGGATGTACTACGATGCCGAGGGGAATTCCTGCGCTGTCTGCCTGTGCTGCGGCGGAACGATAGACCTGCAGCATGATGTGCATTACGAGATGGGGCTGGTCAGGAGGCTGGGGGTTGTGGCGGAGGGACAGCGATGGTTCTGGCATGAATGGTGCCAGAAGTCTGTTTCGTTGCCAATTTCATGAGATGGGTAAAAATGAAATTAATGAACACAAAAATGAAATAGGGATTAGCGATTATTTATACGCAGTAGACATAACCTGACGGCTAATGTCGTAATAGATGATATGTGCTGGCAATATTTAAAGATTATGGCCTTTTATCCTTTTTTGGTACCATTAGGTCTAGATTGAAAGGTTTTAAATGAGTTCCCAGCTTTGCATATGAGTCTATAATATCCTTTCCTTGTGTGTTAAGATATGCCCCATAATCTCCGGGTTCGACCAAATCAATATCTTTGGTTCTTTCAAATAGCTTGACCACGCCATACTGGGTGCCTGCGAAATCGAGTAAGTTTCGATACATCTCAGAACATTTCAAAACATCGGAATTGATTAAGGTATCTCCTTTGAACACCCAAAATACAGGATGTTTAATTCTGTTAAATACATGAATTGGTTCTTGTTTTAATGGTGTAATAGAAGGTAGATGCGGATTACCTATCGGGTAAACAAGAACATTATCGCCAAATTCAGGCAGGGCCGGTCGCACATTATTGAATAACAACCGCTGGCGGCTTTTTTCAAGCCGACCATCCAACAGGCCAATTAATAAATCTGCGGTGGAAATGATGGGGTTTGAGCAATCTCCGCCAGGATACACGTAATACTCC
>CAYHBA010000025.1:0-10664 GCA_964354755.1 uncultured Thermoplasmata archaeon | reverse complement strand
CACATCATTTTTACGGCAGCGGGAAGAGCTCACTGTAATCATTTAATCGTTACATGATTCGCCAACTTTATCCTATAAGCAAAATATATATTGTAAGAGGTTTTCCCCGGCACATTGGGAGGTCAGTGATGAGAGGTGTGCTTGTCAGTCTGTTCGCGGTGATGATTCTGCTGTCGCCTTCTATTATGGCTGAATTGGATGCCCCCACTGGACCTGCGATTAATTCCAGGCAAACTCCCGCTGAATGGACCATCACAATGGCCGGCGCGGTGAAGACTAACATTGTTGCGGGCATCATCCACAATATCACCATCCATCTCGCTGCACCCTCCGACGATGTCTCCCTCAGGGGCAGCACCATGGGCACCTTCAGCCAGGGAAACTACACGAACAATTATTCCTGGACATACTCATCGGGGGCCTGGACCGACGACCTTTACGATTATTATATCTCGGCAGAGTCTGAAAGGTTCGGGAATGACTACTGCTTTCATGTGGCCGTTGACTCGACATCGCTGACAGGGTGGTGGTCGTTCGCGGTTTACTCAAGCGGGGCATGGCTTGCGAGCCAGCAGTATCAGGTTGTCACGCCCGTCGCCGGGATATCCATGAGCGCCCCCAGGTTCTATTTCGAAGTGATTCCCTACACAACGGACATCATAAATTCGTGGAAATCCTCCGACATTGTGAATTCGAGCTGTGTGACCACTCAGAACACCGGTAATGTCCCCACGACCCTGACTATTACCTTCGACACCATGAACAATATGTTCTCCACCACAAACTCCACGGGCACTTATTACCCGAATGAGAAAAGAACCCATTATGTCAGCTTCCAGGCTCCGCCCTGGAGTCCGAGGCAGTTCACAGTCAAAGGGAGGGTACACTGCGAGCCCCAGCTACTCCTAACACCCAATATTATCAGCACACTCGTAGCCCCTGAGACCGTGTTTGAGGTCGTTGTGAAGGTTGCAAGACCGGGGTATGAAATCTTTCAGATGGCCGGTGTTACCGTCCAGTACAAGTCATTCTATTCCTCGACCTACGGGCAGAGACTGTCCTTCGACATGTATCTCACAGGCAACAGAAGCGTCTACCTGAACTATGTCATGGACAATGTGACGTTCGACAATTTCTTCGCCCAGGACGAGACCAGTACCGATGAGTTGCTCCTTGCACTCAGCGACACAGTCGAACAGCGGGTAGTGGTCAATGTGACCTGTTCGGTAGCGCCACCGAGGATGGAATACTCCCTGATGGCCTATGCGCATTTTGATTTGAGGCTTGCGGATGGCTCCGGCACAGGCCGCATTACTTCGAACATTGTCGTGTCGCCCTCCGGCACAACCGGGGACAGTAGTTCCCTCACCCTCAACGTTGCCGTACTGATAATCCTAGTAGTGGTTTTCACGGGTGTTGGCCTGTTCATGGCCAGGGCATATCGGAAGACCGAGGAAGAAAAAAGGCTCGAACTGGAGGAAAGAATCAGGCAGAAAAAAGAGAGGGCCAGGAAGCAGAGGAGGACCTGAGATGTCCCATTGCATAGCTAATATATACGAAATCCGGCATTCCCATACTGCATCTGCCGGGAGGAGCAGGACCGCATGAGACACAGTCAGGATTTTATCAGGTGCCTATTCGCGCTCACATTCACAGCGATTCTCATATTCAACATTGGTTCGTCCCATGTCCTGGGTCAGGGCAGCATAGGCGTCGACAACGATGGACCTTCATTCCTTGACATTGCCATTGAGGAAACGGATGTTTACAAGTACGTGGATGTCGAGGTCAGGGACCTCAACGGTTGGAATGATATATTCTCCATCAATATCACCATAATGGGCAATTCTGACAATATACTGAGCCAGGTATGCTACATGCAATACCCCAACCTGACATCCACATCGGTTGCGGCGATAATATGGAACGAGACCGTGGGCAATTATCTGGTGGCGGGCGAATCTGGATGGACCCCCATGCCTGTCGCCCCGTGGAATCCGGATAATGCAGAAAGGGAGATCGGCCTCAGAGTAATATTCGCATTTAACAAGTTCTCGGGAGACACCGTGAACATACTGGTGATGGACAAGGGGCAGCTCACATGCGAGTACAACGGACCCTTCTCAGCGGAATACACACCTGCTCCGGAATGGGAAAATGTGGCCATACCCATCAGCCTGTCGACCATGATTGCCGTGGCTGTGGCGGGCTTCATGGTTTACAGGAGATTCAAGAACAACAAGCTTGCAAGGGCTGTGGAATCCAGCCAGGCAGCTTCGGGAGAGAGATAGGAGGCTCTGAATGGACAGACAATGCGATATCTGCCAAAACGTCACAACCGACGACGGGGAGCAGATATGCTCTGTCTGCGGCGCAGAACTACCTCCTGTTGCAGGGGCACCACAGTCCGAGGGTGACAACATCGAGGAACTGAACCTCGAGAACGGCGCTGGGTCAGGCGAATCAAGGCAACCTGTTGAGGCCGGTTCCGAAGATTGGGACACCGGGGCGGTCGGGGGCTCGGCCCGCGCAGATACCGAAGAGGCGGAACCGGCCGAGGCAGCTCAATCTGATGAGGCCATCCCCGAACCGGAAGCCGAGGAAATTGCGCTGGCCAGGGACGAGTTCCTTTGCCCGGGCTGCAACAGCCCGGTGAAACAGGGGGCCAAGAACTGCCCGGGGTGCAACCACGCCACCGAATATCTGATACCGTGCGCCTCTTGCGGCATGGGTATAGACAGGATGGCCGAGATATGCCCCTATTGCTACACAGACCTCAAGCTGCTGAAGGAGAGAACAACCCCGGGGAAACCAGTTAAAGGGGAAACCCCCCCCAAACCGGCCCCGACCGAAGCCCAGACGGATGTGAAAACCCTCGAGGAAGGTCATAACGGCAAGCTTTCCGAGAAGGAAAAGAAGACAATGCTGAAGAAGCTTCTCAAAGAACAGAAGGAGCTCGAGAAGAAATTGAAGAAAGGCCAGATAACCGAAGCGGAGTTCGCCAAGCGGCTGGACGAGATAAGGATGGGCAACGGGTTCGGGCCTATCGGCGGGTATGTGCTGGACGAGGCCGAGGCAAAGGACCTGGAAGTGGCCGAGATGGGCCAGAACGGCAATCTGTCCGACAAGGATAAGAAGACAATGCTGAGGAAGCTGGCCAAGGAGCAGAAAGAGCTGGAGAGGCAGCTCAAGAACGGGGAGATAACCGAAGACGAGTTTGCCAAGCGCCTTGACAAGCTCCGGATGGGCAATGGCTTCGGCCCCATCGGCGGTTACGTTCTTGAGGAGGAGGAAGATAGGCAGGGGAAGAAAGCCGAGAGGGAAGCGAAAAAGGAACTAATCAGGGAGGAACTGGCCAAGGAAAGGCGCTCGGGCGTGTTCAACTACTACAACCTCAGCCTTGTGACGCTGTTTTTCTTCGTATTCCTGGCGATATTTGTCCTCATGGAATTCATATTGACAGTCGGAAACTTCACCACCCAGTCAGACGTGCCCAATTCGATTTACTTCGATTTCACACCCACAATCAACGAGATAACAAGCATAACCGTGCTCATGTTCGGGGTGATACTGACAGTTACCGATATGATTCTACACCTGTGGGACAGGAAACTGAACCTGATGCTCTCTATCGTGCCCAGCGGCATCATGGCCGGAGCCCTGGTGTGGGACACGCTGTACATCCCGATGGATGTCGACATCATCCTGCTGCTGTTCCTGCTTATACTGATGATAACGCTTGACATATACTGCCTCATCGCCTATCCGGTCGTCCTGGACACCCAGAATCGTGACGAGCTGGAGCTGTTCCTTGAGATGGAACAGGAGAAACGGGACATCCAGCAGAGCCTCGAGGACGAATACCAGAAGATGCTCGAGGAGGAAGAGGAAAAGCTCCGCATGAAGGATGACGAGATAGAGGACATCCAGACCAAGCTGGAAAGCCTGAACGACCAGATACAGCAGGAGGAGGAGAAGCTCCGCCTGAAGGAGGAGGAGATATCGTCCATCAAGTCCGAGCTGGACCTGAAGACCCAGCAGATAGCGGAGGAAGAAGAGAAACTGCGCATGAAGGAGGACGAGATGGAGAGCCTCATCCAGACCGAGCTCGAGAAGCGCGCGGACGACATGATGATGGAGGAAGAGGAGAAGCTGCGCATGAAAGAGGAGGAGCTCATCAAGTCCAGAAACGAGCTGGACATCCAGAAGAACCTGTTCGACGAGACCAGGGAGAAGCTGCGCCTGAAGGAGCAGGAGATGATGTCCCTCAAGTCCGAACTGGAGAACCAGATGAGGCAGAGGTTCGAGGAGCAGGACCGCCTCAGGCTGAAGGAGGCCGCAGCCAAGATGCTGGAGCGCGGGAAGCAGAAGCGGGTCCTTTTCCCGTTCGCAGCCATGGTGGGCCAGGAGAAGATGAAGCGGGCACTGGTCCTTAATGCCATTTATCCCGAGGTCGGCGGAGTTCTGATAAGGGGCCAAAAGGGGACAGGGAAATCTGTCTCAGTCAGAGGGCTGGCCGAGGTTCTCCCTGACATCGAGGTCACCGGATGCAAGTTCAACTGCGACCCCAAAGAACCGGACAAGTTCTGCACGGAATGCGCAGCCCGCCAGAAGGCAGGCAAGCTGGAGACATTCATTCGCCCCGTGCAAGTGGTGGACCTGCCCCTCAACATCACTGAGGACAGATTGGTCGGCAGCATCGACATCGAGAGGATACTTTCAGCGGGGGAAAAGTCCTTCGAGCCGGGCATACTGGCAGAAGCGCACAGGGGCATTCTTTATGTTGATGAGATAAACCTGCTGGATGATTACATCGTCGACATTCTGCTGGACTCGGCATCATCTGGCGTTGTCACGATCGAGCGCGAGGGCATGAGCATCAGCCATCCGTCCAGGTTCATCATCGTCGGCAGCATGAATCCCGAGGAAGGCGAACTCCGGCCCCAAATCCTTGACAGGCTGGCCCTGCAGTGCGACGTCATAGGCATCAAGGAAGTGGAGCAGAGGATTCAGATTGTCAAGAGGCGCGAGGAGTTCACTGCTAACCCGGTAAAGTTCAGGGACAAGTTCGAAGGCCAGCGCACCGAGCTGAGAGCCAGGATAGACAAGGCGCAGGAGCTTTTACCGAATGTCACGACCCCTCCCAGGATTTACAAATTGATAGCCCAGATATGCCTTGACTTCGATGTTGACGGCCACAGGGCCGACATCATCATCGAGAGGGCCGCCAGGGCCAACGCTGCCTTTGAAGGGAGGCTCGAGACCACCGCCGAGGACGTCGCCTCCGCGGCCGCCATGGCGCTGCCCCACAGGATGAGGCGCAGGCCGTCCGAGGAGGAGGAGTTCAACGAGGACAGCATCCTGAAGCTGGTCAAATCCAGAGAGGCCGAACTGGAGGGCTGAATCCTTGGCTGAGAAACCGGCCGAAGTGCCCAGGATGAAGACCAAGAAGACAGAATACCCATTCACGGCGATAGTGGGCCAGGAAGTCCTCAAGAGAGCGTTGGTTCTGAATGTGGTCAATCCGAAGGTGGGCGGCGTGCTCATCCGCGGGGAAAAGGGCACTGGCAAGTCCATTGCCGTCAGGGCGCTGGCTGACATCCTGCCGCCCATCGAAATCGTGGAGGGGTGCAAGTACAACTGCGACCCGCACAAGCCGGACAGATTCTGCAATGACTGCAAGGCGCTCCAGGAGAAAGGGGAGGTGAAGGCAGTGAGGGGCTCAACCAAGATAGTCAACCTGCCGCTCAACATAACGGAAGACCGTCTGGTCGGCAGCATTGACATCGAACGCATCCTCAACGAGGGCGTGCGCTCGTTCGAGCCCGGGCTTCTTGCCGAAGCGCACCGCGGGATACTTTACGTTGACGAGATAAATCTGCTCGAGGACAATGTGGTCGATGTCCTGCTGGATGCGGCCGCGATGGGCATGGTTACAATCGAGAGGGAGGGCATCAGTTTAAATTATCCATCCGACTTTATAATAATCGGCAGCATGAACCCCGAGGAGGGTGAGCTCCGGCCCCAACTCCTCGACAGGCTGGCCCTGCAGGCCGAAGTGACGGGCATTCAGAACCTTGACCAGCGCGTGGAGATAATGAAAGCCTCCAGGGAGTTCTCGCTGGACCCTGTCGTCTTCAGGGACCAGCACAGGGACAAGCTCAAGAAGCTGAGGGACGAGATAATACGGGCAAGGGATATCATGTCCAAGGTCACAACCTCGGACTCAGTGCTTTCAATCATCACGAAGATAGGAATAGATTTCAACATTGACGGGCACAGGGGCGACATCATCATCGAGAGGACAGCCAGGACAAACGCGGCCTTCGAGGGCCGCACGGAAACAACGCCTGACGACGTGATACTGGCGGCTGAGATGGCGCTGCCCCACAGGATGCGCAAGCAGCCGTTCGAGGAGGAATCCTTCTCTGCGGAGATGCTGAGGCGTCTCGTCCGCAAATACGAGACTGACGGCATCCGTTGATTAGCATTATGATGTTGGCTGGTGCGGTCCACGATATCTCCGCTCAAACAAAGCTTCGTCTCTCTCATCCTTCGTCCCAATACACCAGCGTCAGATACTCGGTTTTCCCGGACACCTCGACAGCAGTCCTTTCCACTGTGAAAGACCCGGACGAAGCATGCTCTCCAGTACACCCGGATGCATCCAGCTCCCGGAACTCGGTGAGATTGAATTGCCTGTCCGTAATGTTCTGCGGAATGCATCCGGCGAGCAGCTCTGACCTCCACATCCTGTTTCCCGCTCTGACGATGACAGTGTCCCCCGTTATGTTGACAGTGTAACTCCCCCCGCCAATTTCCCGAGGGAGCTGGCCTGAATCCCCGAAACTGATGTTTTGTTTAGTTTCGGCATCAAGATTGGCGACGCTGTCGAGAATCCCGGAAATGGAGTCGACCACGCCCTGGCCCTCCCTGTCAACCATGGCCGAATGCTGCCAGGCGAAAAGACCCAGCACGAACGCTGTTATCACGCCCACGGCAATCAGGACCCCGACCTTCGAAGCAAGCCAATCGAGCATTTCTCTTTCCCCGAGTCTGAAATCCCGCGGGACGATTTAATTGTTTGCAGTGAAATCTTAATATGTTCGTGGGGATACCCGCCCGTGAAATGCAACCTGGTATATCTTAAAAAGTGGTTTTCAGCACACCGCAGGGAGCGCGTTGAAATGGGCGTTCTCACAGCCTTTGTGATACTCCTGCTGTGGCTGCTCGGAAATGTTGCCAGCCCCTACCTGGCTCCTGCAGGGTCAGTCAACCTCGGCAATAACGGAGCGGTCGGCTCGAGCGACAATGCCGGTGAGATAGCGCTCATCAACAACAGCTTTGCCAGGTTCTTCTACCGCGCAGGAGATGCGAACTGCCACCAGCATGCGGACCGCTCTTTCTTCCTGCACGGCAACCAGATGCCTTTCTGTGCCAGATGCTCATCTATTTTTCTGGGATTGGCCATTGGCGCGGCGATACTGATGTTCCTTGACCTTGAATTGCATATATTCTGGATACTGCTTGGCCTTGTGCCGATGGCCATTGACGGCGGATTCCAGCTGCTGAGCGAAACCTATGAGAGCACCAACCTGCTGAGGTTCATCACCGGTTCATTGGCCGGTCTCGTGACAGGCATAGCCCTCGGCTACATAGTTTCCGAGCTTGGCAAAATGCTTGTGCTCAAAAGGAAATTCAGGAAAGGCTCCGGATGATGTCCCTGACCTCGCTCACCCTCTCCCTCAGTCTTGCATCGCACATGGCCTCGCTGTCCGATTCGACAGTAACCCTGACGATAGGTTCTGTTCCGGAGAGCCTCACAAGCCACCAGTGATCCTCTGTTTCTGATTTTATCCCGTCAACCTCGGTGACAGTGCCGGTTGCATTATCCCTCACACACGCCATTATTGCCTCACCCGTGCCCGGCTTTATCCCGAGCTTATCGCTCTTTATCCAGTATTCCGGCAGGTCAGCGACCAACTCCGAAAGGGGGCCTTTCCTTGACACGATCTCGGCCATCCTCGCTGCCGCCATCATCCCGTCCCTGCAATATTGATGCTCGGGGAAAATAATTCCGCCGTTGCCCTCTCCGCCCAGGATGGCACGGTTCTCCATCATGCGGCGGGCAATACCGGGCGAGCCAATTGCAGAATATTCGACCTTGCCTCCGCGAGATTCGACAGCATCCTGAACAGCTTTGGAGGTATTAATGGGTATAACGACAATACCCTTCCCATGCCTCTCCAGGGCATCAACCGCAAAGAGTGCCAGGCTTTTATCGCCCTGGACATAATCGCCATTCTCGTCGACGAATACGGCCCTGTCCGCATCGCCGTCATGGGCAATGCCAATGTCTGCTGAAACAGATTTCACAGTGCTCATGAGGGTCCCGACGTTTTCCCTCACCGGCTCAGGCATCCTCCCGGGGAAACGGCCGTCCGGCTGGGCGTTTAGGGTCATGACCTTGCACCCCATCCTGGTCAGGATGTCTGGAGTGTATCCGATGGCAGTCCCGTTGGCACAGTCCACAACTGCTGTGATGTCCCCTCCAAAAGCGGCCAGTGAAATGACAGCTTTTCGATAAGTGTTCTGCACATCATTCTCCTCGCTTGCCGAGCCGACCCCGTTCCAGGCTGCGTATTCCATTTTATTTTCAGAAAAAACTCGCTCAAATTGAGTCTCCTGGCTTTTTGAAAATTCAGTGCCATCTGCCGCAAAGAATTTCAGGCCATTGAACTCGGGTGGATTGTGGGACGCGGTGACCATCAACCCCCCGTCCAGGCTCATTCCGCGCACGGCGAACTGGACCACCGGGGTCGGAACCACGCCCAGGCTTACGGCACCACATCCAGCCGAATTCAAACCCGACAGCACGGCATTGTAAATCATCGGACTCGAGAGCCTCGTGTCCATGCCGACGGCCAGCCTCTTATCAGGTCCGAAAAAATTGCCTGCTGATACAGCCAGGCGAATAGCATAGTCAGAACTCTGAATCTCGACCAACCATCTAATGCCATTCGTTCCGAACAGCCGAGACATCCGCAATGCCACCGGTTACTTTGGGATGATTGTCACAATGTTGTTGCCGCGAAGAACTATTGTGCCTATGCGCTTGACCTGGTCTTCCTTTGTCTCCTCTGTCTCTTCCAGTATCATGTTCATGTATTCGTCGAAGCCGGTCAGCTTTCCGTCCAGCATCCTTCCGTCCTTCAGTGTCACCACTACGCTTTTATTGAGTTGTCTTTCCAGTATGTTTAAAGGCATTGCCAAGGGCACTCCCCCTGATTTATTAAAGCCATAATATACTCCTTTCATTTAAACCTTACTGATGGGTACATTAATCATTTGAATATCAACATGCTCTGTCATATCGGCCCGTCAGGCGGGGCTTTCGAGAATAGTCTCCTCCATCGCGCAAGGTTGTATCTTGCGACTCAAGATGGTTTTTTTGCATCAATGCCCTGACAGCAGGGGTCAGATTGTGGCCGCATCTTGTAACAAATCGTTAAGTTTAAATACTATACAAAACAGCGTACAAATGAGTTTATATAGTGTGAAAGTCATATTTCTCATCTGATGTCGGAAAAATCACCGCGCAGAATGTCTAGGGCTGCCCTGATGCTGGGTTTCGCGGCATTGTTCTCAGCCATGCTCATTGCCACCCTTGTGCCAATGCCTTCGCAAGCTGCCCATATATTCCACCCTACATCGGATATATCTTCGCAGAAGAGTCTGGACTTGGAAGTTTCCTACGAGACACTACATGTCAAATCCGGAGGAGCGCTCACTTTCTTCATCACGGTCACAGAACGGGGGTTTCCGGTGAGCAATTCCTCGGTGATTATGGCCTCGGACTTCCCCGAAACATGCGTGTTCGAATACATGAACGGAGGTTTCACGGATGCCGACGGCCAGGCCACTGTGCAAATGAAAGCCTACTCGGAGAATGGCCATATAATGAATCTGACTGCCAGGGCCTTCCTTGACGGCTACATGCCCGGATACTACATAATCTCGGAGGTAACAGTGGAACCCCCGACTGTTATAATGAATAATGAACGAATATCATATATAAGTATCACAGGGCTGATAACCCTTATTATCATTGCCAGCACGGAGACCGGCAAATACGGATTATTCAAGATATTCTTCGTGCCACTTTATTCCAGATTGAAGAAGGATGAGATGCTCGACCATTTCGTGCGCGGTCAGATATACGGATATATCATGTCGCATCCGGGTGAGCATTACAATCATATAAAATCGAAACTGGATGTGACCAACGGCACCCTGTCCCATCACCTGAGGGCCCTCGAGTTCCAGGGATATATCAAATCCCAGAGGGACGGGACATACAAACGCTTCTACCCTACAGACATGAAGATACCCAGGACAAAGGGCATCAAGCTGAGCGACCTCCAGCTTGGGATCATCGATGCAATAAGGCAGTCTCCGGGACTGTCACAGAAGGACATAGCAAGGAGGGAGGGCCTTTCCCAGCAGACTGTCAGCTACAACCTTTCCGTGCTGGAGAGGATGGGTTTGCTTGACAGCTCAAGGGAAGGCGTAAGGAAGAAATACTTCATATCCGCAGAGACCTGAATGTTCCAGTTTACAAAACACTGTACCACAAGGTTTTTATATTATACAAAACGCTGTAC
>CAYHBA010000024.1:0-18697 GCA_964354755.1 uncultured Thermoplasmata archaeon | reverse complement strand
ACATGACAAGGATTTACATTGACACGGTCAACGGCGGCCAGAACATAGGCGGCATAGGCGCAGACTACCTCATCGAGATAAAGGGCCGGAACGGCATCGTCACCTCGAGAGCCCTGTATTCGCTGCCGTCGAGGACATTCAGAGCCAATGTCAACGCGGGCGCCCGCGGCACCCAGCTGGAGACGGGCGTTTCGCTGACCAGCATAGGGTTCGCCGGCACATTGCAGTACTTCATGGAAAGCACGGACTGGAACGGCAATTTCGACAGGACGGCAGCGGCTACGATGGTCCAGGTGGGCGGAACCAGGAACTCCGGGGATTATACCCCAACAGGAGCATTATCCTGGGCGTCCCAGAAAATAGATGGGTTCGACCTGGGGCAGTACGCCTCGATGGACTGCGTCCAAAATGGCGATGATGTTACCGTCACTTGCATGGCCTACTACGACGCAGACAACCACGACCTCAAGTTCGCATCGTGGACGGACGGCGGAGCCATACGGGACTTGACCATAGACGCAGCAGGCAATGTCGGAAAATACACGTCCATCGCTGCATGGATGGACTCATCAAACATATTGTACAGTTACATCAGCTATTACGATGAAACCAACGGAGACTTGAAAATTGTGCTACTGTCATGCAACCCCTCCAGTACCAATTTGTGGAGCATCGATGTTGGAGGTGCAATTATAGTCGACGATGGCTACGGGGAAGACGTGGGCCAGTACACATCGATAACCGTCTTTGAGGTGATGCCTGGCTTCTACGCCCCGATGATAAGTTACTATGACGTCACGAATGGCGACTTGAAATTTGCAGTATTCTACGGTGAGAGTTGGTACAAAGAAACCCTATATGAGGCTGGCATGTGGGAAGATGATGTCGGGCGGTATTCCTCCCTTTCAGTTGATTCATACGGCAACCCCGGTATAAGTTACTACGACGCGACAAATGGCGACCTCTGTTTCGCCTATGATGATGGTTCGGAATGGTGTTACGATCAAGTCGACACTTCAACATCTGACGTCGGGCAATACTCGTCGCTGGTATTCGACGATTATGACAATCCCTGGATAAGTTACTACGATGCGTCCGACCAAGACCTGCGGTGCGCCGACGGTTATTGGGACACTGACCACTGGGACTGGGCCACGGATTCGGTAGACGGAGAATACACCAGCGTAGGCAGATACTCATCTATAGATTACGATTCGGTCAACGGTTGTCAAGTCTCCTACTCTGATGAGGATGGCGGCCTCATGCACGCCTATAGGGGCGAGGGTTGGTCGACTGAGACGGTCGACTCAGCGAGTTATGTCGGGTCTTGCTCATCTCTGGCGGTGGACGAAAACGGGGGCATCAGGATAATATATTACGACAGCAACAGCCACTCCTTGAAATACGCAGGCGTCTACGACGGCTACGAATTCGAATGGGGCGACCCAGTAATGACGACCATAGACGGCGGCACTGTCGGCGAATCCAACAACATCGTCGTGGACAGCTATGGGATTACCCACATGGTCTATTTCCACAGGGACAGGGGCGAGCTGAGGCACGCTTATTTCGAGGGCCAGTGGATAATCGAAATCCTCGACGGCGGTTGGACCGGGGGAGTCTTCCACAGTATGGGCGAGTGGTCGTCGCTGGCAATCGATTCAGATGACAACCTACATATCGCATACACCGGAGATGGGTCCGCGTGGTATCTCTACGGCAATAATGGCATCCATTTCTTCGGGAGCAATGAAGGCCCCTTAGCCATAACATGGGACTCCAGCATAGAAATTGACAGCTCGACCGGTGAGGTGTCCATCGCAGTGGACAGTTCAGGAAACCCATACATCGTCTACAATACAGGGGAGGGAATTGAATACGCTTCCGATATACAGGATGACATTTACTTCGAAACTGTCGCCGAGGGGACGTTCAGCGAACCCGCGATAGCAATCGACGATGATGATGTTCCGAATGTGAGCTTTTACGATACAAGCGAAGGTAATTTACTCTACGCGTACAGAAGTGGCGACAATCCGTGGGACTCGACAGAGATAGTCGATAGCTCAGGAGATGTCGGCAGTTACTCGGATATTGTTGTGGATTCGGAATACGAGATACACATCAGCTACTACGACGCAACGAATCGCAACCTCAAGCATGCCTGGTACGATGGTGACTGGTATACAGAAACAATCGATAACAGTGCGAACGATGTCGGTCAAGAGACATCAATGGCTCTCGATAGCTCAGAATGCGCCCACATCAGCTACTATGACGCGACTGATATGACGATAAAACATGCCTACTGGTCGATAAACGCTGACGGATGGATAGTGGAGACGGTCTCGCCTTCGGGCGTCAACGAGGACAGCTCCATCTTCTTCGACGGAGTTGAGGCGTTCATCTCATACCATGGCAGCTCGCTTGACTACGCGACCCATAGCATGGCGGTCTGCACAGCGGACAATGACCAATATTCCCCCATGCTCATCCCTGATGGGCAGGGCGGCGCGATAATTACTTGGGCAGATTCCCGCGACGGGACTGGCGGCATCTATGCCCAGCGTGTGAGCGCATATGGGGTGGCTCAGTGGAGCCCGAATGGTGTGGCAGTATGCACCGCCGACGATGACCAAAATTATCCTCAACTGGTCCCCGACGGACAAGGCGGCGCGATAATAGCCTGGCTGGATCGTCGAAACGGTAATGATTGGGACATCTACTCCCAGCGCGTGAGCGCGGACGGTGCAGTCCAATGGGCCTCCGATGGGGTGGCGATATGCACCGCCGTTAATGACCAATTATCACTGCAACTCGTCCCCGACGGTCAGGGGGGCGCGATAATCACCTGGGTTGATGACAGAGACCTAAATTATTACGACATTTACGCCCAGCGTGTGACGGCAGACGGTGATATAGCTCCGGGATGGACTGCAGACGGGGTGATGATATGCGATGCGGACTGGGACCAAGACGATCCACAGCTCGTCACCGACGGTCAGGGGGGCGCGATAATCACTTGGAGGGATTTCCGGAACGATGGCGGTTCGGGCACCGACAGTGACATCTACGCACAGCACGTGAGCGCTGATGGCGAATTGTGGCAATCTGAAGTCGCAATATGCGACTATGGATATAATCAAGATTCTCCGCAGTTGGTCGCGGACGGTCAGGGCGGTGCAATAATCGAGTGGAACGACTACCGTAACTCCGATTCCGGGATGGGGTGCGACATCTACGCCCAGCGCGTCCTCGCCAGCGGGGATACATCCTGGATGGATGACGGAATCATCGTCACGACCTGGGAGTACGACCAGATTAACGCCGCGATAGCTCCGGACGGTCAGGGCGGCGCCATCATCGCGTGGGAGGACTACTGGTCGGGCGGCACCTACTCTGACATCTACGCGCAGCGCATCGACGGAGAAGGAGAACTACTTTGGAGCGAGGCCGAAAATTACGCTGGTGTGGGAATCTGCAACGGAAATAACAACCAGCTTATGCCCGAGATAGTTCCGGACGGCCAGGGAGGTGTAGTGATAACCTGGGATGATTACCGAGCTGACGAATACGCTGGCGACATCTACGCCCAGCGGGTGGACCGGAACGGTGTCTCGCTCTGGGAGAACGATGGCCTGGCGGTATGTATAAATTCCGCTGAACAGTATGCACCGCAAATCACGCTCGACAGCCGCTGGCTCTCAGGCAACCAGCAGGCCCAATCCCCGGAGCAGTCGAACACCGCGAACGAGATGAAGGGCATCATCATCGTCTGGGAGGATTACCGCAACGGGGATTCTGACATCTATGCAGAGATCATCAACGAGGACGGCAAGGAGTTCGTGGAGAATCTCGGCCTCGACCCGAGGTGGGGGGATGTGGCAACCAACAAAATCATCTGCGATTCAGCGAATGACCAGACCGACATGCAGGTCGCAATGGACGGACAGGGCGGTGCCGTCTTCGTTTGGGCAGACAAGCGCGATGGTCCGACGGCCAACTACAATATTTACGCGCAGCGCGTCGGGTCGGACGGTGCAACCCAGTGGGATGACAATGGCGTACTCGTGAACGCGGGAACAATAAATACGCCCACACCGCAGATAATTCCGGACGGGACTGGCGGCTTCATCGTGGCTTGGGGCGAGGATATCACCGGTTCCGATAGAGCAATCTATGTACAGCGTCTGGGCTCAGACGGGACTCTCATATGGAGCTCGGAAACCTCCGTCAGTACGAGTACGGAATCCGAGGAGAATCCTAGAATTGTCCCCGACGGTCAGGGTGGTGCGATAGTCACATGGGTCATGGGTATGACAGAAAACGGTCAGGCTTATGCCCAACGCATCGATTCTACAGGGGAGAGAGTGTGGGGCGACACGGGGGTCTCGTTGAGCGCGATATCGCCGCAATATGCCGAAAACCAGCAGGTCGTACAAGACGGCCAGGGCGGCGCGATAGTCGCCTGGAGCGACTGGCAGGATTATGATGGAGATTACAACATCCGCGCCCAGCGCGTGGACACCGCAGGCGATATCAAATGGGGCACGAACGGGGTATCTGTCTGCGATGCGGCATTGGAACAGGCCAACCCGCAACTCGTCCAGGATGGGCAGGGTGGTGCGATAATCGTATGGGACGACAGGAGATCGGATAACTCGAGGTATCATGTTTATGCTCAACGCGTCAGTGCTTCCGGCACTCCACTATGGGCTGAAGAAGGGGTACCTGTAAGCACCGCGAATGTGGACACATACTGGTATTGCAACCCGGCCATCGCGCCCGATGGTCAAGGCGGAGCAATCATCGCGTGGGAGGACTACCGCTTAGATCCCGATACAGCCGACATCTACGCCCAGCGCCTTGATGCCAACGGTGCAATCAAATGGACGCTTAACGGCAAACCGATATGCCCGACCAGCCCGTGGCAGTGGATACCAAACCTCGTGCCAGACGGGAACGGCGGGGCATTGGTTGCGTTCCACGACTACGATAATAACGATTGGCGGCTCCAGCGCGTGGATAGCGCCGGAAACCTGGGGTATGCGGCAGCCGGTCTCCTCGTATCTTCGGATTCTGGAGATCAATGGACCATTATCAAGATGGCTCTTGACGGGCAAGGAGGCGCGATATTGGCGTGGTCCGGTGACAAGGGTTTGAGCTCCGGAGCAGACATCTACGCCCAGCGCGTCTCCCTCACGCAGTCCACGATAGAGATCAACGAGATAATGCTCGGGTCCTCATCGACGCCTGGCAACTGGTACGACGCGGGCTGGGGATTCAGACAAACTGTCAACCTCGACAACACAGCCAATTCAAACACGCTGACGGATTACCAGGTAAAGGTGGACTTAGCCTATATGCCTGGAATGCAGCCGGACTTCGACGACATCAGGTTCACGGACAGCGACGGAACGACGCTTATCAACTGCTGGCTAGAGAGCAAGACAGATTCAGACACAGCGACTTTCTGGGTCAAAGTCCCAACAGTGACCGCATCCACGACCTCTACGATATACATCTACTACAGTAATCCAACTACGACTTCCGCGAGCGATGGAGACAACACATTCGAATTTTTCGACGACTTCGACGACAATTCAATGGATGCCAGCAAATGGGGAGATTATGACCTCAACGGATGCGGTAGCACGGCTGTGGAAGCTTCCGGGGAGATGCAGCTGACATTAACGGATATGGGTGGATTCAGCAATCCAGTGCTGCCATCTATTCCCCCATTCGCGGACGGCATCCTGGAATGCAGGGCACGGTGCACACAGACTTCAGGATTACCCCACTTCATGATTAAGAGCCGCTATCTGGACGGTAACTCCGGAGTGGCTTTCACGGCGCGCGGCGATTCAAGCAATGGCGATATATACTTCTTCGACGACGACCTCTACGTGAAGGGCGATACATCACTGGGTTACGGGCTTGTGCCGTACGTAGACACTTGGTTTTACATGAGGGAGTCGTTCAGCGGTGCGAATGTTTACGGATATTTCAGGAATATGGACACCAGCACAGAAACGAGCAATTCAGCTACGACCCCCAGGACCACAACGAATCCGATTGGTTTATCGTTGTGGGAGGCAGGCGGGTCATCTGTAGCGATATCCTACGACGACGTGCGGGTGCGCCAATACACCGTTCAGGAGCCCTCAGCTACCGTTGGATCCGAGGAAATACTAAATACGGGTTGGTTCGAGTTGTACAACCCGACACAGACATCGTACGAACTGGAAGGCTGGAGCCTGCTTGACGGTGATGGAGACCCGATTTACTCGTATGACGATCCGCCAATCGCTCCTGGCGGATACGAGATGCAGAATGTCCAAGCTTCGATTGGCACGACCGGTTGCCTGGCTTTAATCGACCCTGACGGTGCAATGCATGACTTCGTCGCCTGGGGCACGCCCACCTCTCCGCCATCAGGCGCTTATTACGATTTGGCTGTCGCCTCGCAGAACTGGCCTGATGGAAGCTACATCGATGTCATGGATTTCCAGCAGGGCGACACACTCGGCAGGGACACCAACTCCAAAGATACGAATTCAGCATGGGACTGGGACATCTCCTGCGGCGCAGATGCGAACAATCCAACCCCAGCCAATCGGAACATGAACCTAGTAATCAATACCGATACGGGGGAGACATTCTCTATAATTCAAGCGGCAATCGACGACAGCGATACGCTCGACGAGCACCACATAACGGTCGCTGCAGGGACATACAACGAAGTGGTGACAGTGAACAAAGAACTGATCATCATCGGGCATGGTTCCGCGGACACGGTAATAAATAACGGAGAAACTGGTACTGGCGTCAGCATCACAGCCAACAGCGTGGAAATGAGTGGCTTCAGTGTCACTGGCGGGGGCACTTCTTATGCAGGAATATCACTATCCAGTGTCACCGATTGCAATGTGCACCACTGCGCTGTCTCAGATAATTTGTATGGCATCTATCTCGACACTTGCGATGGCAACACCATCGCCTACAACACTGCCTCCTCCAATTCTGACACAGGCATCTATTTCGACTTGTCCAGCAATAATATCATAACCCATAACACAGCCAATTCGAATGTCAATTGGGGCATCTACGCCTGGTACCCTGTTGACAACACCATCACATACAACACCGTATCCTCGAACAATTGGGGCATCGAACTCGACCGGGCCAGCGGCGATATCATCACTAACAATATAGCTCATTTGAATGCTAATTTTGGTGTCGATGCTTGGCTTTCCGATGGCGTCACCATTGCTGATAACGACGTTTCCTCAAATTACGATACCGGTATCGAACTCGATCGATGCACTAATTGCATCATCACCGACAATATAGCTAATCTCAACAGCAATTACGGAATATACATTTGGTCTTCTTGGTCTGAGAGCGACCATACAATCGACAACAACACGGTGTCATACAATGGCGGGGGCATCTGGCTGGATTGCAGTGACCGCAACTCCGTTGACTACAACACTGTCACATGGAATACTAATAACGGCATTTTCCTCTCGACCTCCAACAGCAACACAATCGACAATAACACCGTGTCGCACAATAATGATGGCATCTATCTGGATCCCAGTAATAACAATGATATTATCTACAACATCGTCACCACAAATAACGACATAGGCATCTTCATCTCCACTTCCAGCGGGAACTACATTATCCACAACCAGGTTAGTTCAAATGCCAATTATGGCATCTACTTGGACTCCTCCACCGGAACCAATACCATTTACCACAATCACTTCACAAGCAACCCGACACAAGCCTACGACGATGGCCCAGGCAATGTCTGGAGCGACACATACCCATCTGGAGGGAATTACTGGAGCGATTGGCAGACACCAGACAACTATGATGGCGCTACTACGCCCCAAATCACCGGCTCGCCCGATGGCATAGTGGATATCGCGTACATTAGTATACTCGGAACCGCTGGTGCGTCTGACCCATACCCCCGATTGAGCGCTTCAATGGTAATTAACGAGGTGATGACCGAGCCAACGAGCGGCGACGATTGGTTCGAGCTCTACAACCCGATAGCGACCCCGGTCGACCTGCAGGACTGGAAATTGGTCGACGGGGATGGGACAACGATCTTCCAGTATCCGTCCGTATCCCTAGTGATTCCCTCCGGTGGCTACGATGTGCAGAATGTAGGGAGTTCACTCGGCTCCACTGGTTGCTTGGCTTTAATAGACCCTGACGGCGTGATGCAAGACTTCGTCGCTTGGGGCACGCCAGGTTCTCCGCCTTCGGGCACCGAGTACGACCTGGCTGTCAGTCTGGGCCAATGGCCCACAGGCAACTACGTTGACACGACAGGCATGCTCTCCGGAGACTCAATCGGCAGGGACAGGTACTCCACGGACACGGATACGATATCGGATTGGGACATCACCTGCGGCATCAATGCGAATGTTCCAACGCCTGACGATGTCAACGATATTCCAGAGTTCCACACCATCTTCCTCCCGATCCTGTTAATGCTCGGCTTCGCCGTCATAGCCCGGAGAAGGAGGCATCTCCATGGCTAAGCGCAGGAAGCAGCAGGCCCTCGAGGAAGAAGAACTGCCCGAAGAGCCTGCGGCCGAAGAACCCGAAGCAGAACCCGAGTACCCTGCAGACGAACCGGAGCAGCCCGAAGAACAAGAGGATGCGGAACCTGACGAGCCCGAAGACATGAAGGACCCTGAGGCCCTGAAGATCAGCAAGAAGCTGCTGTTCATCGGGTGTTTGCTCTGCCTTGCAGGCGTAATCGGGTACATGGGTCTGAGGATGGGCTTCATCCAGTTCCTGTTCGGGGATTCTGACCCGTACCCGGGCATAGGCCATGTCGAGCCTTCAGGCCATGTCGGCTCCTCGATCCCGTTCGTGCTGGGAATAGTGTTCATCGCCATCTGGGGCATCAGGAACGACCCGATTTACAAGGAGATCGAAAGAACCAAGAAAGAGCAAGAGGAGCTGGAGGAAGAGGAGCACGAACCAGTGCCTCAAGAACTCACCGGACCCATGGCCGACCTCGAGGCAGAGCTCGACGACATAGGCGACCTCGGGCCAGCGCCCGGCATCGAGGAGGAAGTCGCCCCTTCGGTATATCCCCCGGAAGAGGCTCCGCCCTCGGAAGCGCCCCCGATAGACAGCCAGATTGCCGAGAAGATGAGGGTCGAGAGATGCGAGACCATTCTGAGGGCGGTCATAATCCTGCCGGACGACAGGGAAGCACTGGGAGTCCTCATACCCACCGGAATCTCGGTCGAGGAATTCACCGAGAAGATCAAAGAGGCCGTGAACAGGCGCAAGAAGAAGGAGGACCTGGAGCATCTGTAACCCGGTAATCCCATCGATTCATGATTGATGATTACGGGAATTTCTTGAGTCTGTTTGTTTATTGTTAGGTCGCTCATGGCGAATTTTATCTCCATCCGAAGCCTTCGGCATTCGGGACGGCGGGAGCCGGTTCAACGCGCGGGCTGCCATGTCATGGAAATCCTATCAGGCTCATTGTCAGCCTTCAAGTTCAATCGGAATGTTTATATTGCATGAAAATCTATCATCAATCATGGCCAAGCGTCAGATCATGTCATTCGAGGAGGCTCTGAAGGAGTCGATGAAGGATTTCGCTCGCATATTGCCCAGCTTGCCTGATTGAGTTGGTTCCAGTATGTTCACCAGAAACTGTCTGGTGCTTTCAAAATGAGCTTCCTGGAAATCGCGTCTGCCCTTTTTCAATATGTGTTTCGAATCAAGGAAATACTCCCGGATTTCTTTAGCATTCTGCACTAGATCGACCGAAAAGCCATGCTGACGCAAAAGGCTGACCAGGAAATAGGCGGAAGTGCGGTGGTTTGTGTTTGGCAGGGCCTGATTAATTATCAGTCCAGAGAGTAATTTTGCACAGAAGTCCAAGCCATTGCATGTTTCCCGAACCATTTCCCCGAAGAATCTCTCCAGCACCTTTCTTTCCATTTCCTTGTAGGGCTCAGGCAACTTTCCCGTGGTTTGCAGTATCTCGCCCTGCATCAACCTGTAGGCATTCATGTACTGTCGCGCCATCTCTTTGGCAACCGCATGATTTTTTTCAGAATCCAACTGCATTACCGATGGGAAATACGCATCAACCGGATATATGCGTTTCGGCGATGGGGGTCCATAGGGCTGCCGCGCCATCGTAGAATGCGCCGCTCACAATATACTGGGAACTGCATTCAACTCAGCCATTTTTCTTTGTCTCGTCCTTGTTCTCTCTGCCATTCTCGCGCTTCTCGATGCGCTCCAGCGTTTTGGTCATCTTCCTGGCCAGGTAAATGAAATAAATGACGAACGGAACAAAAATCAGGACCGAGAGCATCACGTCCAGGTGTGTGAGCTGGAGCCATGGCTCCTCCTTGACTATGAGCATTTTCGCAGCGGTTGTATTGCTCGCGCCGTTCGCATCGACACAATTGAAGGAATATGTGTTCACTCCGGAATCAAGGTCCGCCTCGACATAGTAAATCTTGCCGTCAGCGAGGTTCGTGTCCTGCGGGTCCAGCTCCTGCATCGGGAAGGAAACATTGTTGACCACCACCGAAACTGCACTGGCCGTCGTGTTGCCCTTGTAGGTCACCGTGAAAACGTATGCCGTGTCCGATGACGGCGTTGCCCCGCCCGAGAGGAGCTGAGGCTCCGCAGCCATCGCTGTCGAGGCCAGGATGACCACGATAGCGGCGATGAACAGGAGGCGCATGAATAGTGCCATGGAGGGGGCGGATATAAGCGTTTTGCAGGGGGCGACCGTCAGCTTCGCAAAGAACGCTTCCGGGGAGGACCTGTATAGAATATCACTGGCCTACTGCGTATCCCTAATAGTCCTCCATCCTTTCAAGAACGGCAACCACAGGACCTCCCTGTACGCTGCCGAGTTGTTCCTCATTCGGAACGATTGTGAATTCAGGGGCGACATGGATAGCCACAAGGGCATCCAGAAGTGGCGCTTCGAACACGAGGAAAGGCTGGGCCTGGAGAAGAGGTTCGCGCAGGTTGCGGCCACTGACAGCCCCAAAGCATTCGCGGCCGAGATAAACAGAATCATGGGGGAGGAATACGGCCTGAAAATACTGAAATGGCTGAGAGAGAGCTACAGCTAATGCGCTCTGGCGCAGTAGTCGCCCGATTCCTTCCTCTCCAGGAGGAACGAGTCCAAATCCTTGTCATCCTTCGGTTTCTTGGATGGTTCTGTCATGGAAAAATAACAGGCGCGATGCAATATATAAACATTGCTCCCGGCATTTTATCTTCCATCCGAACTGCGAGTTCGGTTTATCCTCCATCCGAAGCAGAGCTTCGGAACGGCGTGGGCCGGTGGGAGCGGGTCCGACGCGCGCCTTACGCGACCTGTGTTTCCGGTTTGGATATTATGGCATATACGGATGAAGAGCTAGGTTCCGGGATGGGGGTCCCATCTTCCAGCATTCCCTGGATGTGCATCTCGACGGCTTCATACATGCGCCTTTCGGCCTCCTTGGCGGTCTTTCCGGTTGCGACGCAGCCCGGGAGGTCCGGGGAATACGCGGAATACCCTGTCTCGCTCTTCTCGATGACTATCAGCAGTTTGTACATGTTCCTCACCTTGTCTTCAGTTGCGCCTGTTTCAGGATGCTGTTTAGGGTGCCGGGAGCCAGATCATCACCGGGTTTTCCGGATATGGTAACTCTCCCTTTCTTGGTCGGATGTTTGAATTGCCTGTGGCTGCCCTTCGTCTCAACCAGATACCAGCCGTCGGCCTGTATCAGTTTGATAATCTCCCTGATGCGCATGGTATTCAATGAATGAAGGAATATAAATAGTTAGCGAATGTTCGGCCCCCGTAATTACATCGCTTCTAGACTGACGATTACAGGCCTCTTTGATTCCGCCAGCATATGAAACATATCATCACGGCGAACGCCTTTTTCCTCCATTCGAATTTATTCTCCATCCGAAGCAAAGCTTCGGAACGGCGCAGGCCCAGGGCATGTCCGAAATCATGCCCGAACGGGTGGTTGCTTTTTCCTCCATCCGATTTTATGCTCCATCCGAATTTATCCTCCATCCGAAGCTTCGGCTTCGGAACGGCGTGGACCGGTGGGAGCGGGTCCGATGCGCGGGGCGACCATCAGGTTTATGAAAGGGAAGGCTATTGAAGGGGTATATGGCGAGCGTGAAGAGGAAGATTGTCAGGAACACCGCCGGAGGGGCAGCATGGTGAAACTTTCGTCGAATGCCTGGGCCATCTCTCCGCATTCGACAAATATCCGGCGACTCTGAATCCTTTTTCACACGGGCGTCACCGGATACCGAGACGGCCAGAAAGTTCACTTTTGACGTGGGGTGGGTGTTTGTCGTGTCAGCGGTGGTAATGATGTTTTGCCCGACTCTTATTCTTCCCTCTTGCTTTTCATGAATAAATCGAGATCAATACACACTTTCTTATCGCAGGCCGTCAGAATATGGTTCGACATCGAGAATCTGGAACCGCGGATGAAATCGTTGTAATAGTACAGAATCACCTTGACACCCATTCCGCGTATACGGTTCAGGATAGGCACGAAATCCGTGTCGCATGTCAAAATGACAATGGCCCTTATATCCCCTCTCGAACATATCTCGAAGAGGTCCATGGTGAGCAGGGTGTCAACCCCCTTCTGGAAATACTCCCCATCCACCTTCTGGCATCTGCCTTCCCTGACAATGAATCCGGGGATGTTCCTGAGCTTGCTGACGAACTTGTCATGCCTCGACTTCCTCCCTGCCTCCTCGGGTGTCGGCGGATCCCCCTGGAACGGAGGAGCCAGATAATAATATACGCCCTTGCAGTCCATGTCCTGCATATCGGCCATGTTCACTGCAAACCTGTTGACATCGAAGTTGATGTAGTTCCCCTTGCCCAGGTGCTTGGATATCTTGGACAGATACCCCGCGTCCATGAATACGTAAGTCTCTTCCCGCATAAAATCCCGCCGAATAAAAGGGATCATCTGGCGTCCCCGAAGGAACACCAGGGCTCATGTTGATGGATATATGGAAAAGGATGTATTTATAGACTCCGGTAATCCCATCTCTCCCAGGTTGCTTTATCTCCATCCGAATTTATGCTCCATCCGAATTTTTCCTCCATCCGAACGCGGTTCGGAACGGCGCAGGCCCAGGGCATGACCGGAATCATGCCCGAACGTGTGGTTGCTTTATTCTCCATCCGATTTTATCCTCCATCCGAACTGCGAGTTCGGAACGGTTTTTCTCGGTTTCCGAACGCGGCTTTATCCTCCATCCGAAGCTTCGGCTTCGGAACGGCGTGGGCCGGTGGGAGCGGGTCCGATGCGCGGGGCGACCATCAGGGTTGGGGGGCGCGTGGTGGAGGAAGGACACTGGGAGCGGCGCGGGGGCGTATTCGACTTCTAATACTTTCAGTTACCCTGATAAAATGGTTATATACCCTGGTGAGGATAGTTGATATGAGTTGAATATGGAAAAGCCAAGCATGACCAGTCACGAACTAGCGATAACTACAGATATCCAGAGCAAGATTCACACCCTCCGCGGCGTCCAGGCGATGCTGGACAGCGATTTGGCTCAGCTATACGGAACTGAAACCAAGCAATTAAATAGAGCCGTAAAACGAAATATAGAAAGATTTCCCGAAGATTTTATGTTCCAGTTAACCGAACATGAATACAAGGCTACAAGGTCGCAATTTTTGAGCTTAGCGGACCACGAGGACATGAGGTTCCAAAATGCCACCTCAAGCGTTCATGGCGGCAGACGATATCTTCCATATGCCTTCACCGAACAGGGAGTTGCAATGCTATCAGTGGTATTACGAAGTGAAACCGCCGTGAAAATGAGCATCCAGATAATCCGTGCATTTGTCATCATGCGTAGGTTCATCGCCTCGAATGCCCATGTATTCCAAAGATTGGATACGCTCGAATTGAGGCAATTGGAAACCGATAAAAAGATGGAACAGGTGTTGAACGCCATAGAGTCCAAGGACATCCAGCCGAGGCAGGGCATCTTCTTCGACGGCCAGATATTCGATGCTTACAAGTTTGTATCGGACCTGTTCAGAACCGCGAAGGAATCCATTGTCATCATCGACAACTATCTGGACGACAGCGTTCTCATCCATCTAACCAAGCGAAAGAAGAGTGTCAGGGTACTCCTTCTTACCAGGAACCTCTCCGAAGCCCTGGCCCTGGACGTAGACAAGTTCAACCACCAGTACCCGGAAATCGAGATCAAGCGATTCAATAACTCCCATGACCGATTCATAATAATTGATAGTACGACTATATATCATTTCGGTGCCTCTCTCAAGGACCTGGGCAAGAAGTGGTTCGCCTTCTCGAAAATGGACCTCGGAGCGGTTGCAATGCTCGCAAAACTGAAAGATGTGGGCTGAGGCCCCGGTCCGGTTTTGTCTGTATCGGTTTTTATCTCCATCGGAATCGCGGATTCCGAACGGTTTTTTCCTCCATCCGTCTTTATCTCCATCGGAACCGCGGGTTCCGAACGGTTTTTTCCTCCATCTGTCTTTATCTCCATCCGTTTTTATCTCCATCCGAACTGCGAGTTCGGAACGTTTGGCTGCCTCCGAGGCCTTTCATCTCCATCCGAATTTATCTCCATCCGAAGCCGTTGGCTTCGGAACGTCTTGGCGGTCTTTATCTCCATCGGAACCTGCGGTTCCGCGCCTCCCACTGTTCGGGGGGGGGCGGGGATGCCCTGGGCGGGAGGGGATGGGAGGGTGATGCGGGGGGCGCAATGGGGCGGTAACCGTTCTATCTAGACTCTAAGAAAGAAATCATCTTTATCCAGGCACGAAAAATCCAAGACCGCAAAACACCGCCGTGACCGCCCACATCGCCATTGTCGCCTGCTTCTCGTTCATCCTGTAATAATGTGGCAGCACCCATTTCAGCGTGTACGGGTTGGGCACTTCCAGCGTTCCGTCCTCGCGGACCTTGGAGTACTTGGCCATGGCATAACGCCGATTCTTAGGATGCCTACGGTGCTGTGCAGGCGAGGTTTGTTACCGGGAAAATGCCTGTGTGAAAACTGCGTTGGTAGATGGGAGGAGAACACTTTCGGAAACCCCCGACATGCTCTTACATGGTTCCGAGGCCATACCTTTTCATGGTGAATTGTCATGGGTGAGATTGTCCCGGACCACGAATTCAATCATGTAATCGAACTGATAGAAAATGCCCGAACCCGGGCATACAGGGCGGTGAACACTGCCTTGATTGACCTTTACTGGGAAGTGGGGAAATACATCAGCCAGCAGATAGTCACAAAGGGATGGGGCAAAGGGGTAGTGGAGAACCTGGCCGCCCATATCAGGCAGTATGATCCAGCAATCCGCGGTTTCTCGGCACAGAACCTCTGGCGCATGAAACAATTTTATGAAACTTATAAAGATTCAGAAAAACTCTCATCACTGTTGAGAGAATTGCCCTGGTCAGGAAATTTGGTCATTATGGCCAGGGCCAAAACAAACGAAGAAACAGAATTCTATCTGCGCCTGGCCGTGCAGGAGAAATACTCAGTCAGGGAACTCGAACGGCAGATGGACAGCGGATACTATGAGAGGGCGATGATAGCGAAGCAAAAACTACCAACAGCGTTGAGAGAACTGCATCATCCGCTTTCCCTGATATACAGGGACACGTATGTCCTCGACTTCCTGAAATTGCCAGAGGTTCATTCGGAAAAGCAACTCCAGCAAGCTATCGTCGCCAATCTGAAGCAATTTCTGCTGGAGGCGGGCCGCGATATGTCCTTTATAGGCCAGGAGTACAGACTTCAGGTGGGTAAAATCGACCACTTCGTGGACCTGCTGTTCTATCATCGGGGTCTCAGCTGTCTTGTGGCATTCGAGCTGAAGATAGACGACTTTAAACCGGAATACCTTGGTAAGATGCAATTCTATCTGGAAGTTCTGGACCGCCAGGTGAAGAAGGAGCATGAGAATCCCTCGGTCGGCATCATATTGTGCAAGACCAAGGACGAGGAGGTCGTGGAGGTGGCAATGAGCCGCTCGATGTCGCCCGCGCTGGTGGCCGAATATAGAACCAAGCTCATGGATAAGAGCATCCTGCAGGACAAGCTGCGGGAACTGTTCGCACTGGCGGATGCCCGTTCAGTGGAATGAACATTCCGGACCTTGCCGTAACACCCGGCCCCCGCCCGTCCAGGGCACTGTGCTGGGTCGAGCTTTTCCGGTCCCGGAACCCGCGGTTCCGCGCCTCCCCGAGCTCGGGCGGGGCGGGGGTGCCCTGGGCGGGGGATGGGAGGGATTTGCAGGGGCGACCATCAGGTTTGTTCGAGAAGCCACTTCCAGAGCGGGACGAACTTCACAGTCTTTCCATCCAACCGTTCCTCGGCCTCGTAATCCCAGGTTATGACAAGCAGGTCCTTGCATCTGAGCGCTTTCGAGGCAAATCCGAGGGTAGTGAGCTCTCTCTCAGGTACTTCCAGCCGATCACTGGCATATGTCACTTGCACAAGTTGCTGGACCTCCGGTCCATTCTTGAGAACGAAATCGACCTCCCGTTGCTGGTGGTCCTTCCAGTAGTAGACCTCGAGGTTGAAATCCATTGCCTTGCGGCGCAATAGATCCCCGCCCACTACGGTTTCCATTTTCCGCCCCCAATCGTTCGAACTCCTGAACCCAACAGCTTCCTGAAGGCCTGGATCGATGCAGTATATCTTTTTTGGTGAAAGGTACTGGTTCTTCAGTTTAAAATCAAACCTGTCCAGCTTGAATATAAGGTATGCCTGTTCCAGATAGGATACCCAATTCGATACCGTCGATTTGTGGCCAATCTCCATCGAGGTTTGCAGCCTCGAATAGCCAGTTTCATTCCCGGAATTGCTGATAAGGTACCTGGCAAGCTCAGCCAGTTTGGCATGTTTGACAATCCCATGTCTTCGGACAACGTCCTTGGCCACGACATCCCCGAATATCTTCGTCAATATGCCTTTCCCATTCTTCACAACCTCCGGGAAACCGCCTGACGACATGTATTGTTTCAATGCAACGAGCGCTCCGGCTCGTTCTTTGGTCGTGTAAGCAACCTGTCGGCGCAATCCGGACAGTTCCCTGTAAGAGAACGGGTAAAGAGTGACGTCGATGTACCTGCCGGTCATATGCGTGGCCAGTTCACCTGAGAGCAATTTGGAGTTGCTGCCGGTGATGATGACGCGTTTGGTCGCCCTCAACCTGCTGGCGAACATCTCCCATGCAGGCACGTCCTGTATCTCGTCCAACACGACGCAGTCCACGTCGCCATACAGTTCGTAGAAGGTCTTCAGTATCTCGTTGAGGTCTGCTGTTTTGGTGCCGGCCAGCCTGTCATCGTCGAAGTTCACGTACCCGTAGTTATACTCCTTCGCCAGCATGCAAGAGAGTACCGACTTCCCGCTGCGCCTCGGCCCCATTATCACCAGAGCATTCGGGTGAGCGATGTAACTTTTCGCTCTTTCTGCAAGCTCGCGCTCAACGAAGCACTCACGTTTTTCCAAATCCTCCAGCGTCTCGCGCTGGTCTGCAATGATTTCTTTGAAGTCCATGACACCGCAATAGTCTGTTTTTATTAAAAGCTATCTAATGCATTAGTCCGTTTTTATCTCCATCCGAACGCGGTTCGGTTTTATTCTCCATCCGAAGCATTGCTTCGGAACGGCTTGGCGGTCTTTATCTCCATCGGAACCTCGGGTTCCGAACGATTTTATTCTCCATCGGAATCTGCGGTTCCGCGCCTCCCCGAGCTCGGGCGGGGCGGGGATGCCCCGGGCGGGAGGGGATGGGGGGGTTTGGAGGGGCGACCATCAGGTTTATAAAACACCTCTATGTTGAAGGCTATATGGCGAGCGTGAAGAGGAAGATTGTCAGCGTCGAGAGTTCATTCCGAACATTCGTGTTTTCCACCGCCATCAATATTAAATACCTGTACCGATATTATGTGTAATGTAAATATGCGCTGTCGTTCCCCCGGGGATGGCAGTAATATATAATCGGGTGAAGAGATGGAGAAAGCGGTTGTTCTAATTGATGGTGGGTACATTGCAAAGGTCATTGACAATGATTTTGGACGTACGAAGATTGATTTTCTAAAGCTTTCTAACGCAGTCTGCGGGGAAACTGAACGCCTGAGAACCTACTACTACAACTGCATGCCATACCAGCATGATCCGCCTACCGAAGAGGAAAGGGCTAAATTCTCTTCCATGGACAAATTCGTGTATTCCCTTAGAAAGCACCCCCGCTTCGAAGTGCGGTTGGGCAAGCTTCAGCAGATAGGCGGGGAGTTCAAACAGAAAAGAGTGGACATCCTAATGGCCGTGGATCTGGTCCGTATGAGCTGGGGAAAGCAGATTGGCAAGGCCATACTGATAACGGGCGACAGCGATTTCGTTCCCGCTGTGGAAGCTGCCAAGGATGCCGGTGTCATAGTCCAACTCTATTACTCCCGAAACTCAATTCATGATGAGCTTCTGCTGGCCGTCGATGACAGCTTCGAGATGGACCGCAAGCTTATCGACAGATGCGCCATGGCTAGCCCTCCGTAATCTCATCGCTTTCATCTCCATCGGTCTTTATCTCCATCGGAACCTCGGGTTCCGAACGATTTTATTCTCCATCGGA
>CAYHBA010000023.1:0-24976 GCA_964354755.1 uncultured Thermoplasmata archaeon | reverse complement strand
TACAAAAGCTCTTTATAGTCAAAAACCAATTTTAAGGCATGCGCAAACCTGTATTCTTTGTGGCGGCGTTAACGACAGCAGCCTTGATAATGGGCTGGCTCCTGGATCCTTCCATTACTTTCATCGCAGGCGTGCTGACATGGATTCTTCTCCTTGTGTTGGCAAGCGGGGCCGAGGACCCAAACCCCATCAGGACAGCGGCAGCATTCTATGGCGGCATACCGGACGAGCCCCTGGCTCACAGGGCCATGATGCCCGTGAAGGTGCAGAAGGGAAAGAACATCCGCGGGGGAGTCCTCTGGGCGCTGGCCCTGTCCGGTTCCGCGCTTGTTTCCATGGGCATCTACTGGATGGACATCAAAGGAGTTTGGTAGTTATCATGGAAAACGCGACGAAACTGATTCTGGCGATAGTCGGCATCGGATTGTTGCTCGGCATAGTGTTTTCACCATTTGCCATGGTGGTTGCGGGAATCGTCCTCTGGGTCCTTCTCTGGCTTGGCCAGGGCGGCATGGCCGAGGGAAACCCCTACAAGAGAATGAACATGGGCGGGGGAGTGGTCAACTGGACCGCCGCGAACCAATATCAGAAAAATGAGGAGATAGAGCTGAGAGACAGCGGGTCGTTTTATACTGCAGTTTTTGTATTCACAGCTGGTGCATTGCTCATAGCCATGGGTGTTATGTGGATGTGGCTGAACGGCTCGTTCATATAACTTTCCACTTCACGCCCTCTGCTGTATCTTCTAAAACTATCCCAAGTGCTTTAAGTCGGTCCCTTATCTCGTCAGCAAGCTCGTAATTTTTATCCGCCCTGGCCTTCTGCCGCATGTCGATGATTATATCCATGAGCGGGGCAAGCATATGCTCCTGGCCGGGTTTCTCGAACCTGAATATCGACAGGACATCATCGTAGGCCCTGAATGCCCCCAATGCTGCCTCCAGACCAGGTCTCTTCGGGCCTGACTCAACGTACTTGTTCAGCTCCTTGGAGAACTCGAATATCGTTGCAATCGCATCCCTGGTGTTGAAATCCTCGTCCATTGCCTTATCGAATTCTGCCACTGATTCGGCCGCCTTCCCGGCGAAGCCATCGGCCCCATCCGGGGCAGCCCCCAGGGCCGATAATGCAGAGTCCAGGGCGTTCTGCATGCGCCCGAGGGCTTGAGCGGCCTCGGCAAGCGCCTTCTGGTTGAAGTCAATCGGCTTGCGGTAATGCGTGTTGAGGAGGAAGAACCTCACCACCAGCGGATCGTATTCTTTCAGCACGTCCTTGATGGTGAAGAAATTGTTCAGGGACTTGGACATCTTTTCCGAGCCCACGTTCATCAGACCGCCATGAAGCCAATATTTGACGAAGGGCTTTCCGGAAAGCGCCTCGGACTGCATTATCTCGTTCTCGTGGTGCGGGAAAACCAGCTCCGAGCCTCCGCCGTGGACCTCGAAGCTCTCGCCGAGGTATTTCATGGACATGACAGAGCACTCGATATGCCAGCCCGGCCTTCCTTCGGACCATGGGGACTTCCAGAACGGCTCCCCAGGCTTCTTGTTCTTCCACAGCACGAAGTCCAGGGGGCCGCGCTTCCTCTCATCAACCGCTATTCGGGCGCCGGCCAGCATCTCGTCCCTCTTGCGGTGGCTCAGCTTGCCGAACTCCGCGACCTTCATGACATCGAAGTAAACCTCGCCCCCGGATTCGTAGGCGAAGCCCCTGTCAATCAGCGTCTGTATGGCTTCGATGATTTCCCTCATGTGATGGCTCGCGACCGGGTATATGTCGGCTTTACTTACGCCAAGCTTTCCCATGTCCTTGTGGTACTCGCCGATGTATTTCTCAGTGAGCTGCTCCAGGGGGATGCCCAGCTGGATGGTCCTCTCGATGCAATGGTCCTCGATATCCGTGAAATTGACCACATAAGTGACATCGTAACCTTTCCTGACCAAGTACCTCCGGATGACATCGAACGTAACTGCGGACTTGGCATGGCCCATGTGGCTGTCATCGTAGGTGTTTATGCCGCAGACATACATGCCGACCCTTTTTCCAGAAATTGGACGAAATTCCTCCATCTGGCCGGTCATGGTGTTGTGGACTCTTAGGGACATTTCCTATTGCTCCCGGGAGGAATCATGGAGAAAGGGTATAAAAAGATAAGGGGCGATTGCCAAAGTGCTTATATGCCCGCCCCATGACAATGGATGATGCACGGCTTGAAAGAGCTTTTCGAACCCATTTGCATGGATGTGGAAAAGGAACTGAAGAAGGTCTTGAGAGGGCTGTTGAGCGGACCTATAGTGAAGGGGTACCTTCCACAGAACTGGGTGTTCCAGACGGAAATGGAGACCATAACCTTCTCCGTGGACAAGAAAGGCAATGCAATCGCGACAGAGGGTTCGAGCGAATCCCCGGATGTGACCATAATTATAGACCATGAATATCTGGCCGCGGCAATCAAAGAAAAGAAAAAGCCGGATTTCGATCATCAGCAACTCGATGTCAAATTCCATACTGGGAAGGGTGAGGCAGCGTTCGATTATCTCAGGAAGAGACTCGGTTTATAATAGGGGACGGGAAAATAATAACGTCAAACGGCTTGGCCGGGTGCCGTTAACCCCCCGCGAGTATTTTTCTTTTAACCTCACTGCGCTGGCTCGGGCTCCAAAAGAAAAATATTCAGTAAATAAGAAAAATCGCCCTCACATGCTCGTTCGGTAAACCTGCCCATCATCTGTTCCAAATGTCCATCAGGACTTTGGATACCGACTAAAACAGGCGAGGTCCCCCAGTTCGGTATAAAATGCTTTTTTGATTGGATTTTGCTGTCACTCGCTCTAAAAATGAAATTAGTACCTCGTCCTCCAGTTTACATTAGATACAATTCAGGCGAGGCATGTTGCCAGCAGACAGATTACAAAATATTATTATTTTGTCCACTTGAACTCATCGATGGGCAGGGCCATGGAAGTCTTGCACGTGACGGACGATGCAATCTGGCAGACGAACTCCACGGCGGCAGTTTGGTCGGCTGCCTCGAAAACGATGATGGCGTCGGGTTCGCCGAACAGGCCCAGGAACTCCCTCACCTTGATTCCGTCGGGAATCTTCAGCCTCTTCAGTGCCCTGATAGTGTCCTCGAACTTTCCCTCTTTCGTGTGTATCGTGGTTACCATTAGCATCGTTTCACCTTGCTGTAACATTGCTGAGGTTGTATATAACTCTGACTAAATCAGCTTCTTCAGCCTCAAGATGTCGTCAAGGCTGGCATCGAATTTCAGCCTCTTTGTGGCCCAGGCCTTCATGGGCTTGAGCTCGCCTTTGAAGAGAAGCTTGAAATCCTGGGTCGTCGCATGGAGTGTTATCTCAGCGCCTTCCAGCTTTCCCCTCCTGAAATCCTTTATCTCGCCCTTGTCCAGGACAAAGCTGAAGCCCTCGTTGTCAGTCGTGTCGACATTCACCTTGCGGGTTATATCGGCCAGCTCGGACCGCAGGTTCCTATCCTCGGCTATTTTCACCTTGAACTTCTCAATGGCGTTTTTTATATATGCTTCGAGCTCGTCCATTCTATCCCTCGAATTTGTCAAGTTTGGTAATCGAGACCTCGTTTATTATCCTATCCACAGTCTTCCAGGACTTCCTTGTGTGCGGAGGCAGTGTCCCGTGCTCCGAATACCAGTCTTTCAGAAACTGGATTGTCCTGGCGTCGGACGGATAGCCGCTGCCGAAATCCTTGCCCAGCTCCTTCTTTATTTCCTCTATCATGGCGTCGCGCTTGGTCTTCGCTATGATGCTGGCGGCCGAGACCACGGGATAAATGTCGTCGGCCCCGTGCTTCGAGATAATCCTCACGCCGCTGCTCAGTTCCTTCGAAATGTATCTGGCGAACACATCCTCATTTGTGTCAGCGGCATCAACGTAAGCCAGCTTGGCTCCGAGTCTCTCTATTACGGTTGCGAACAGCCGCGCCTCCATGACATTCATGGACATTGTCTGGCGCAGAGTGTCTATGTCCTCCGCGCTGGCGGTGACTATTTCGTACTTCACCATGCCAACCAGTTCTTTCCTCAGCGCTTCCCTCCGCCCAGGTGTGAGCTTCTTCGAATCCCTCACGCCCAGTTCCCTGATTGCGCGGTCATCGTCAACGAGAATTCCAGCTACAACAATGGGCCCAATGACCGGACCCCTGCCTGCCTCGTCAACCCCGCAGAAAGGCCCTTCCGGTAATGCATAGTCTTCCAACCTGGTCATGATGGGTGATGTAATTGGCTGTAAATAACCTTATGTACTTTCAAGCCATCACCTTTCCAACGCGTTTGGCGTTTGTTCAGCCGCGTCAGGATGGATAGAATGGAATACGAGTTCAGATGGGGCAAAAACACCTGGTTTGCAGCCCTTATTGTTTCGGGAATTATCGGAGTGAGCATACTGCTCATGAGCTACTGGGGAATGGGCGAGGCCTGGCACAATGCGTACTACGTGCCGTTGCTGGGCTACTATGTCATGCTGTCCATCTGCCAGAGCCATTACTTCAAAGTCAAACCGGAGCCCAGCTGGATGGGCATGGTCCGCCAGGCCGTGTCGATATTCGGGGCGATTTTTATATTCTACGCTCACGACTTCCTGATGAAGGACATTATCGGCATATCAGCTGGCTCGGAGCTTATGTCCGGCCAGTTCATGTTCATTGTGCTAGGCTTCTTCTTCTTCGGCATGGACGATTTCCTCTTCAATGGACAGCTTTCAAAGTGGATGAAACATGACTGGCTCAAGGCATTGTTCTGGTATGGCGTCGTGTGGGCCCTTTGGTTGCCCTTGTTTGCATTCAGCTGGGGACTGTCGGGCGCACTCGGCAACTTCGACAGCGTCAGGCTGTTCTGGTTCCTCGGCTCTTTCCAATGGGTAATAATGATGCAGATGATGATAGCCATAACCTGGAAAGAATACCTGGGGACGGTAAAGTTCAGGGACAATTACCAGAGGGGGCTGAAGCTCCTGGCCTTCGCGCTCGTTGCCGGATTCGTCATCGCGGCGATGTGCTTCCAGATTGTAAACCTGCTCGGCCCGGACATACCGGCCGCGGACAAGTGGCACCATGTGCTCTACATGGGCACTTACCCGCTCATCCCGATAATCATATTCGGCCTATACTCCAACCATTTCAACCATGTCAGGGACATAAAGAAGAAAGCAGTGTACAGAGCCCTCTGGATAGCCGCATGGGTAATTGCCGGTTGGACAATATTCCGCCTTGTGATAGCGCCGTCAGGCATATTCGGCGACCATGATTGGTGGCATCACTTCGACCTGGTGTTCAACTTCACTATTTCAATAATAGCCCTGAGCCATCACTGGTTCTGCGGCAGGGTCGGGTTCATGATGCAGAAATGCTGTTGCCCCAGGTGAGGCAAGGATTATAATATCCGGGGGCAATCCCAGGCAGAGGCGAGGATATGCAGCTTGAGCAACATCTCTCCGGATGCGACAAGAACCTGGCCCGCCTTATTTTAAAAATCGGAGATGTCTGCGTAAGAATTAAGGCCGGATTCTCTGCCAACCTGGGCCGCTCCGACACGGAGAATGTATATGGCGAAAAGCAGATGGAGCTGGACAAGTGGGCCGACCGGCTTCTCATTTCGGAGTTGAGAGCCTCCGGACTTGTCAAATACCTGGCCTCCGAAGAACAGCCAGATATAATCGAGTTCGAATCCGAAACAGACCTGGGCGTCACAATGGACCCTCTGGACGGCTCCTCGCTTATAGGCGTGAACCTGGCTGTCGGCACCATAATCGGAATTTACAGGGGCAGCGTGCTTTCCCCCGGGAAGAACATGGTGGGGGCTATGTACGTACTCTACGGACCCCTGACCACATTGACATACACGCTGCGGAAGGGAGTGCACGAGTTCGTGCATGACGGCAAGGGCCATTTCATCCTCCAGGAAGAGAACATAGCGATTCCCGAAGGCAAGATATTCGCACCCGGGGCGCTCAGAAAGGAATACCTGCCAGGCCATCTGAAGTGGATGGAGAGGCTGGAGGCCGAAGGCTACAAGATACGTTTCAGCGGCTCATTCGTGGCAGATGTGCACCAGATACTGCACAAGGGAGGGGTGTTCACCTATCCAGGCTACAGGGGAAAGGAGAAGGGCAAGCTGCGCCTTCTCTTCGAGGCCAATCCCATGGGGTTCATAGTGACACAGGCAGGGGGCGCCACTAGCCACGGCTCGGGGGACATACTCGAAGTGAAACCCGAAAGCGTGAGCCAGAGAATCCCGATTTACATCGGGGGCAAGAAAGAGATAAAGCTCATCGAGGAAATCAACAGAGGTGGATGAGATGTATGAGCCGATACCGGGAGACATGATGTTCAGGAGCCTGAAGGACCAGGGGATGATAATAATGGCAGCGAACCTGCGCATGACCAGGGGTGCGGCCAGGGGAATTTTCAGGGCAGCCCAGGACCTTGAGGCGCCAGTGATATTCGAGATCGCCAGGTCCGAGAGCGACCTGAAGGGCGGGTACACGGGCATGAAGCCGGCCGACTATGCAAAGAACATCCAGATAGCTGCGAATGAGATAAAATGGGATGTCTGGGCGCTTCACGCCGACCACATAACCGTGAAGAAGGGCAATCCGGAGGACATTGCCGGCACCGAGGCCCTGATTGACGCCCAGATAGAGGCCGGTTTCACAAGCTTCGCCATAGATGCGTCGCACCTTTTCAACTTCAAGGGAGGGAACCTGAGGGAGGAGCTGGCCTTGAACATCAACGCCACAACGGAGCTGGCCAAGCATATCAAGCAGAAGATGGGCTCCAGGAAGTTCGGCCTGGAGGTCGAGGTCGGAGAGATAGGCAAGGAGAACGAGCAGGGCAAGGTGGTCACGACGCCCGGGGAAGCAGTGACATTCATAAAGGCACTCAACGAGAACGGCGTGGAGCCGGACGTCCTGGCAATAGCCAACGGCACAATACACGGCAATGTTTTCGACGACAAGGGCAATGTCATAGAACAGGTCGGGATAGACCTGGACCAGACAAGGAAAGTGGCCCAAGCCCTAAGAGACATGGGCTCGCATGTGAGAATTGCCCAGCACGGAATCACCGGCACGCCAAGGGAGCTGATAAACACAATGTTCCCGAAGGGCGACATACTGAAGGGCAATGTGGCCACGCACTGGCAGAACATCGTGCTGGACACGGTGAAGGTGTATGACCCGGAATTTTACAAGGAGATTTGGGACTGGACAGTCAAGACCTACTCCCCGAAGAATCCCGGGAAGCCTGACAAGGTCGTGTTCGGCAAGAACGTGAAGAATTGCTTCGGCCAGTTCCACACGAGATTCCAGAACCTCAAGTTCGAGGCGGTCGATACAATCGAGGCTTTTGCATATGCCGAGGCAAGGACTTACTTCAAAGCCTTCAGCGCCACAGGAACAGCGGGATTTGTCAGAGAGGCAATGGAGTCGGCATGAAAACTCCGATCGTAATAATCAACATGAAGACTTACCCCGAATCCACGGGGGGCCATGGGTTAAAGCTGGCGGGCCTTTGCCAGGAGATTTTCGAGACAGGGAAATCCTTGGCCATTGCACCTCAAAATGCCGACCTCACTTTATTTGCCAATTCATTCGGATTGCCTGTCCTGGCACAGCATTGCGACAATGCCAAGCAGGGGAGCACCACCGGACGCAACACGCCAGAGGCAATAAAGGCGGCAGGATGCGCCGGAACCCTGATCAACCATTCCGAGTACAGGATTTCCCCGGAGGATGTCAAGGCCCTTGTTACCAGATGCAAAGCCCTGGACATTGTCACGGTGGTGTGCACAAAGGACGCGGAGGAGAGCCGAGCCTATGCGAAGTTCGGGCCAGATTTCGTGGCAGTGGAGCCGCCCGAGCTCATTGGCGGGGACATATCTGTCACAACGGCCAATCCGAAGGTCGTTTCCGAATCGGTGAAGCTGGTCAAGGCCGCTGCCCCCCAGGTCAAAGTTCTGTGCGGGGCCGGCGTGAAGACTGGCAAGGACGTGGCCAAGGCAATAGGGCTAGGCGCGGACGGGGTGCTGCTCGCTTCCGGGGTTGTGAAGGCCAAGGACCAGAGAAAAGTCTTGATAGACCTTTTATCTGGTTTTTAAAACTCATGCCCTGTTCTTTTTGGCTGTAAAAAAATCTGCAAGCATCAGCTGCCTGGTCTGTTTCTTGGGCTTTCTTTCATCCACATCGTTCCAGGTGATTATCGCGCCTATGTTTGACAGTTCTCGGATTGCATCCGCCATGGTCACCTTTTCAACCCCTTTTTTCCGCTATCGCTGTTCCGTATGCCCTATTCGAGGACATCGTCCCACATGTCGCGTTCTTCATCGTCTTCGTCTCTGTTTAATATTTTTACTATCTCTAGCTCGTGTTTCTGCATTTTTCTATCCTCGAATCCCAATAAGGCAGCAACGGATATATTCCTAATCGAAATAGACTATAGATGACAGCATAAACTATATATGGCTATATAAGTGATGTTTTGAAACTCATTTTTATCAGGGTGTTGCATTTTGAGACACCTATATCTAGAGATTCGGCTGGCTACAGCTCTTGTAATCTATCTCCTTGTGCTCGCCTGTGACCATATAGTGAATCTTCTCGGCCATCTTGCAGGCATGGTCGCCGCATCTCTCGAGGTATCTGCCGACAAATATGTACTGGGTGCAGCGGGTTATGTACTTCGGATTCTCTATCATGTAGGATATTCCCTCGCGGTAAACCGAATACCGCATGGCATCGATCGTATCTTCGCGTTCCTGGAAATTCTCGATATGGGTTATGTCGCTGTTCTTGAACGCAAGAAGGGCATCGTCGATCATGCTGCAGACCATGACTGACATCTGCGGAAGGCTTACGAGCCTGGCGATGTGGGGCTCGTTCGAAAGTTCGATTGCGATTTTAGCTATGTCGTTGCCGTACCGGCCGATGCGCGTCATATAGGTTATCAACTTGAGTATTGTGGCTATCAGACGCAAATCGCTCGCCATCGGCTGATACAATGCGATGAGCCGGAGCGCCTCTTCTTCGATATGCTGGTCCATTATCCTCAGTTCGGGGCAGCGCGAAATGACCTGGTTCGCGAGTTCAGTGTCCTGATTCTTCAACGAAAGGACAGATTTCTCTAGCATGTCCTTGGCAAGTGCGCCCATTCTCTCCACTTTATTCTTGAGTACGCCGAGTTCCTCATGGAATTTTTCAGTCATGTTCTCACCTATCCGAATCTGCCTGTAATGTAATTTTCAGTGAGCTTTTCTTTCGGGTTCTCGAATATTTGTTCTGTCTCACCGAACTCAATAAGCTCGCCAAGGTACATAAATCCTGTGTAATCGCTGACTCTGGCCGCCTGCTGCATATTGTGGGTGACGATGATGACAGTGTACTCCTTCTTGAGTATGTTTATCAGGTCCTCGATCTTCGAGGTGGCAATGGGGTCCAGCGCGGAGCAGGGTTCGTCCATGAGTATCACCTCGGGGTCCACGGCGAGGGCCCTGGCGATGCACAGCCTCTGCTGCTGCCCACCCGAAAGGCCCATGGCGGACTCGCCCATGCGATCCTTCACCTCGTCCCAGAGGGCCGAGTCCCTCAGGGATCTCTCGACAATCCGCCCCAGCTCTTCCTTCTCGTTTATCCCGTGAATCATCGGGCCGTAAGCCACGTTGTCGAATATGGACTTGGGGAAGGGGTTCGGCTTCTGGAAGACCATGCCGACCTTCGAACGCAACGCCACTGGGTCGACATCCTTGCCCAGAACATTCATGCCCTTCCACATTATCCTGCCTTCGGTCCTGCAGCCGTCGATTTCGTCATTCATGCGGTTGATGGCCCTGAGCAGCGTGCTCTTGCCGCAGCCGCTCGGTCCGATGAAGGCAGTCACGGATTTCCTCGGAACCGACATGGTCACGTTCTTGACGGCGTGGTTCGAGCCGTATCTGATATTCAGACCCTCTATCGCGATGTCATCAGTTGATTCACATTCCGCGGTATGTTCTTTCTGCCCGACGTCTCTCTTCATGCTGAATAGCTTAAGCATCTACCAATCCCTCCTGGACTGTGACCTGTGCCTGATGTAGATCGCAATTGCGTTCATGGACAGCAATATCGCCAGCAACACAAGTATCGTGCCGGCTGCAAGGCTGTGGAAGTCGGCGCTCGGATGCCTTGTCCAATAGAATATGGTCACAGGCAGGGCCATGAAGCCGTCCATGATGCCGCCCGGCGCAACCCTTGAGAACACCGCTGCAATGAACAGTATCGGCGCTGTCTCACCGATGGCCCTGGACAGCGACAGAATCGTCCCCGTCAGTATCCCTGGGACAGCATTCGGAAGCACATGGTGCTTTACAGTCTGCCATTTTGTTGCGCCCAGCCCCCTTGCAGCCTCCCTGAACCCCTGGGGGACGCCCCGAAGGGCCTCCTCGGTGGTCACGACGATGACAGGCAGGCACATTATGGCAAGAGTCAGCGAGCCAGCGAGCAGGCTCGGCCCGAAGTCCAGCATGCGCGAGAAAACTATGAGCCCCACAAGCCCGAAGACTATCGACGGGACGCCAGCTAGATTCTGTATCACTCTCCTGAGGAAACGTGTGAATCTCGTGTCCTTCGCAAACTCGTTGAGATAGGTGGCCGCACCCACACCGACCGGCACCGCGAAGAGCATGGTCAAACCCACAAGATACACAGAACCCAGAATAACGGGGTAAATGCCTGCGCGGTCCGCGGAATAGCTGGGGAATGCAGTCAAGAACGTCCAGTTTATCGCGCCAAGACCCTGGGACGCGACCGATCCCAGGAGGAGGACCAGGAAGACGGCGGCTGAAAGGAGGCACAGTCCGACGATGTAGACACCTGCCCTGCCCTTCATCTGCCTGGACCTGAGGTAGGATGCAGTGTCGTGGATTGTTTTCCTCCGCCTGGCAAATGCATTGATTCTGTTCGGCAGAAATAGCAGTAACCTGGAGATTCTCCCGCTTGATTCATTCGGCGCCGAGCCGCGCTTTATCCGGTCGACAACATGGCCAGCCGCTGAATTGACGATATATGTCATGACGAAGAGCAGGAGCCCCACTGCGAAAGCCGCGCTTACCCCAACTCCTGGTGGGATGTCGCCTGTGGCCACCTGGGCTATGTACGATGTCATTGTCTGGGTCTCGCCGAACGGGTTCAGGCTGAGCCTTGCGACGCTTCCGGCAGCAAGTACCACTATCATTGTCTCGCCTATGGCCCGGGCGAGACCGAGCAGTATCGAGGCCATTATCCCGCTGGATGCGGCAGGCATCACAACCCGCGTGGCAGTCTCCCAGCGGGTCGCCCCCATGGATAGGCTTGCCTCCCGCATGCTCCTTGGCACTGCCTTCATGGCATCGTCGGAGACGCTCACGATTATGGGGAGGACCATTATCGCCATCACAACGATGGCGCTGGCCGCGTTGAAATAGCTCCCGCCGAGGTATTCCTGGAATATCGGGCTGATTACCAGAAGTGCAAAGAAACCGTAGACTATGGAAGGGATGCCGGCCAGAAGCTCGACTAGGGGCTTGGCCACCGACCTTATCCTGGGACCGGCGAATTCTGAAAGGTAGATGGCAGCGCCCACGCCGAATGGGGCGCTCAGCAGAAGCGCTCCGCCGGCAATCAGAACCGTCCCCGATATCAGGGGCAGGATCCCGAACCTGGGTTGCGCGCCGTTCGGCGTCCAGACCGAGCCTGTGAAGAATTCCACTATGTCCACGGACTGGTTGCCGAAGAAGCCTGCCGAGCCGTCGATTAGAGTATAAACTATTGCCGCACTAATGAGAATTGCAGTGCATGCGGCCAGAAAGAGAAAGAGCACTATAGCTCTCTCGGACCAAAATAATTTCCTGGCAAACGGGTTCTTCCCGCCAGCCAGGGCGAATGTCTCCTTGTCTGTCAGAATCAGCACCTACTGCTCCAGAAGCGCCCTCTGGTCCTCCAGAAGCTGGGTGTTCACCAGGTCGAGCTTGACATATCCCACTTCCGGGACCATTGCCTGGCCCTCCTCGCTCAGAATGAATGCCAGATATTCCCTGATGGCCTCGGATTTCGCAGTCGAGCTGTCAGGAATGCCGTCCGTGTAGATGTGGAGAGGCCTAGCCATCGGGTATGAACCCACAGTCTCGAATGAAGGCGTCACAAATGTGATGCCGTCTTTGGAAAGTTCCACTGCATTCACATCCCCGGGGTTCTCCACCAGGTAGGCGTAGCCAAAGTAACCGATTGCGTTCGGGTTGGCCTTGATAGCGTTCAGTATCACGTTGTCGTCGGCGCTCGGGTGGTACACTCCGTCTGAGGACTCGAGTCTCGGGTGCATCGCCTGCGTGTCCTTGCCCCAGTCCTTAATTATCGACTCGAAGAAGTAGTCGAATGTCCCGCTTGCCTCATCCGGCGCGTATATCTCAATCTCCTCGTGCGGTGCGCCAGTCAGCCCCGGAACCTCATCCCAGTAGACTGCGGATGGCTGTGTGTCGTTGTAGGCAAATATGTATCTGAGCTGGGAGTAGGTTAACTTAGAGGTCCATGTGTTGTCGTTGTTGGTAACGACTGCCAGCACGTCGTAGGCCACGACCCATTTCTGGGGCATGACTCCGCTCGGGGCCGTGCCCGAAGCAGTCCCGTCCGAATTCACAAGGGCCGGATCGCCGCTCACGGCTGTGTAATCCGAGCCCTTCATCACCCTGCTCGCGTCTCCAAGATCGGCCTCGCCAAGCAGAAGAGCGTTTATCCCGTGGCTCGAGCCGCCTCCGGATACGGAGATTTCAGCACCGCTGAATTCCTCGGCCCAGGCAACCGCCAAGGGCAGTACCGTGCTGGAGCCCGTCTGAATAAGCTGGACTGTATCGTTCTCTCCACCCGGGGACAGCACAACATAAGCTGCGCCCGCTGCAGCCACCAGGACCACTGCCGCAACAATGGTCATTATCGTCGTTGTCATTCCTTGTCTGTTTTGTTTCATCGGATATCACCACAAAAGAGATAGTAGGCCATTGAATATATTGTATTTCGTCATAGAATATAGGGATATATATTGATTATAGTAAACTATATTGATTTCGCAGTGAAAATAAGCAAAAAGAGACTCCAGCAATGCCTGAAAAGCGTTTCAGCAGAAATATAGAGGATATTATTCATGTAAAAAATCTCTAAAAATTATATAATCTATATATCCTATAGAGAATAGATATAGGTACAATCATGCCTTCCTTTAACAACAAGGAAAGACTGCAATGGGATTAGTGAAAAAACTGGCCGCATTCATTTCACGGAAAAGCACTATTAAAGCCTGGTACAGCTTCATAGTCGTGTTCTTCATCCTGATAATCATCTTGCCGACGCTTTTCGTATTGTCCTATGCGATCACCGGATGGGACGAGGCCGGGGGGGAGATTTTTACCGAGCAGGAAGATCCGGTTTTCCGTGAAGATTACATTGCCAACACTTCGGTCAATGTAACCGTGACTGCACCGAACATACTGGACATAACCGATCCGGCCCCGATATTGCTGAATGTCCAATCCGGAATTCCCCTATATCTGAATTACTCGGTTCACGAGCCGGAAAGCGGCTCCCCTGATGTGTATTACTGGTCAAACATGAGCTTTCCCGCCTCCGGCACGGGTGAAGTTCAGATTCAGGCCAATGAAACCTACAATGAGATAAAACATATCGGCGATGCTATTCAGAACCTCACAGTTTACGATGAGACCGGAACAGTCATCGGCACCTGGGAATCGATCCTTTACCTCCGCGCAGGCAGCGAGAAGCCCTGGGACATGATCCAGGACGCGATACTGTACGCGTTTGCCATTGCCGCGATAGTCACGGTCATAGACTTTGTCGCAGGCCTTCCGATGGCCTGGATTATGGTCAGGAAGAATTTCCGGGGAAAGCAGTTCCTGGACACGCTCATCGACATGCCCCTTGCCATTCCCACCGCTGCCCTTGGTTTCTCCACTGCCCTTTTCTGGGCTGTAACACCTGGTGTGGACGCGTTCGGTTCACTGAGTCTGGTTTCATCGCCCATGATTCTGATAATACTGCTGCACATCGTGTTCTCGTATCCCTACATGGTGCAGTCCCTGGCAGCGATTCTTCAAGAGATAGATGTCAACTACGAGGTTGCTGCGCAGACATTGGGCGCGCCTCCCTTCACGGTTGCCAGGACCATCACCCTTCCGCTGTTCAGGGCCGGCCTGGTGACAGGCATAATACTGTGCTTCGCAAGAAGTCTGAGCGAAACTGGCGGCACGATCATGGCCCTGGCCATGCTCACTCCGGGGCTTTCTGACATGGCATACCCCATGCAGACTGGTCCCACCCTTATTGGCGCCTGGAAGCACGCGGGAGGCTTCGAGCCGCAGCTTGCTTTCACTTCGATGCTCTTGGTCGTGATTTCCCTCGCACTGCTCGTCATCGTAAAAATTATAGTCATGAAATTCAAAATGCCCCTGAGAAAGGTCTTTCCCGGTCCGGAGAGGCTGTTCAGCAAGGGCATTTTCCCGAAGCTGAAGGACGGGATGGCCTTTGTCTTCATGTTCCTCGTACTCATCATCCCATCGTTCTTCATCATCAGCTTCGCGTTCACAGGCGATCCGGTTCCTGTGGACTGGGGCCCGTTCTGGAGCTCCATGGGCTTCTCCTTCCTGGTTGCAGGCGTCATAACAGTGCTAAATATTCTTTTCGGCGTCCCGCTGGCCATACTCATTGTAAGGGGCAAGAACAAGGTCCTGTCCAATATTCTTGATGTTCTGGTCAATGTCCCTCTTATAGTGCCCACCTCGGCTCTGGGCGTGTCCCTGGGCATGTTCTGGGGCTCGGTGAACATCGAAATAGCAGTGTTCCTCGTGATAATGGCCCACCTGGCATTCACATTCCCGCTCATCGTCAGAAACGTCGCCGGCTCCCTTGAGGAACTGGATCCGACATACGAGGAGACTGCCAGGACTCTGGGAGCCAAACCCATGTTCGTGTTCAAGAAGGTAATGTACCCTTCGATAAAATTCTCGATACTGGCCGGTGCTATCATGGCCTTCACGAGGAGCCTGGGCGAGACAGGCGCGACTCTGGCTGTCGTCAAAAACGCCAACACTGTGCCGGTTTACATAGTGGACCTGGTCAAGCACGGGACGTATTACCCGGCCGCGCTGGCCTGCATGATGCTGATAATAATCACATTCATCGCAATGATGGGGATGAGATACATAACCAAGAAAGCGGAGAAGTGAAATGCCCGAGATAAGAATCGAGAAGCTGAAGAAGGCCTTCGGCGGCCTGGTCGCAATCGATTCCCTGGACCTTCATGTTAAAGACGGGGAATACCTTACTATACTCGGTCCGACTGGAGCCGGTAAAACAACGCTTCTGAGGCTTATCGCGGGGCTGGAGGAGCAGACCTCCGGAAACATCTATATCGACGGGAAATGCGTCAACAGCCTTCCTCCCGAGGACAGGAAGGTGACATTCCTTTCACAGACTTACTCGCTCTTCCCCCACATGGACGCATGGCAGAACACGGTATTCGGGCCGTCGGCGAGGGGCTGGGACCCGGAAAAGATCGAGATCATCGGCAGGGAGATGCTGGAGATGGTGCATCTCTACGAGAGGAAGGACGCGCTCCCCCACGAGCTCAGCGGCGGAATGCAGCAGAGAAACGCCCTCGCCAGGGCGCTTTGTGCCGACGCAAAGATCCTGCTCCTAGACGAGCCCCTGCGCGCGCTGGATGCCAGGCTCAGACTGGACCTGAGATACGAGCTCAGGAAGCTGGTCAAGGACATGGGCATGACCGCTATACACGTCACGCATGACCAGGAGGAGGCCCTCACCATTTCCGACAGGATAATCATGCTCCGCGCCGGCAAGGTCATACAGTCAGGGACGCCCCAGGAGATGTTCAACAGACCAGCATGCCCGTTCATCCATCACTTCATAGGAGAGGCGAACTTCATCAGGGGAAACATTACGCGGAAAGGGGGCGGCCATTGTATCATCACAGAAGAGATGGGAAGGGAGTACGATGCAGCGGAAACAGTTCTTGCACCTGGCACAAACGTGGTTGCAGGCATCAAGACGGAGTTCACAATCCTGGAAAAGGACAGAAAGCAGGAGCCAAACACAATCCCAGGCAGAGTCGAAAGGAAGCTGTTCATGGGAAGGTTTACGGATTTCGAGGTGATGCTCGAGGACGAGTCGAGGATCCATGCCAGGTTGCCGAGCTCGATTGCCCACAAGTTCGAGGAGGGGGACAGCGTGTTTGTCCATTTCAGCCCGGAGAGAATGCTCGTTTTCCCAGAGCTGGAGAAAGGCCTCAGGGCCGAGCTGGAGATGATGTGATATGCCCGAGATAGAGCTCAGGGGTATAACCAAGCGGTTCGGCAAGGTCACTGCCGCAGACAATGTAAATCTCAAGATCAAGAACGGGGAATATGTTACCGTGCTCGGGCCTTCGGGCTGCGGGAAAACCACCCTGGTGAAGATACTCTCGGGCATATGGGGGCCCACAGAGGGCGACTGCTTCATCGACGGAAAGAAGGTCACTGGCACTCCGACTTACGAAAGAGACCTCGGGTACATTTTCCAGAACATCGCCCTTTTCCCCCATATGACAGTCTGGCAGAATGCCAATTACGCGCCGATCGTGAAGGATTGGGACAAGGAAAAGGCCGAGAAAGTGACAACGGAATCCCTGGAACTTGTCAAATCCCTTCAGAGGAAGGGCTTCAAACCTTTCGAGCTGAGCGGTGGCGAGAAGCAGAAGGTGGGGATCGCCAGGGCGCTTTGCGCCGGGTCCAAACTGCTCATCCTTGACGAACCGCTCTCGGCGCTTGACGCGAGAGTAAGGCTCGAGCTCAGGTACGAGATTAAGCGGCTGGTCAAGGAGCGCGGGCTCACAGCCATCCATGTCACGCACGACCAGGAGGAGGCCATGTCCACTTCCGACAGGATAGTCCTTATGAGGGCAGGCAGGATTGTTGAGGTCGACACTCCGGAGAACCTCTACAACCGGCCGAAGAGCCTGTTCACGGCCAATTTCATAGGCGAGGCCAACTTCATCGAGGGCAGCATCGCCCAGTGCGGTACTGGTCCAATGGATTCATGCTCGACCGGCCAGCTTTCCGAATGCGGGAGCGACGAATGCATCATGGAGGCCAGGCACAAGCACAGGCTGGTCATAAAGAACCCCGGGGGCCATTTCAAGACCGGTGATGGTGTCGTCGTGATGGCAAGGCCGGAGAACCTTTCAATTTCCCTCAGTGAGAAGGAGCATTCGCTGGATGGAAGGATTGCAGACAAAATTTTCATGGGTTCGTACATGCGCTACAGGGTCGACCTGGCAACGGATGACGCGGTGCTCGTCGAGGTGCCGGAGGCCGATGACAAGACATTTAATATAGGCGATAAGGTTAATGTGAAATTCAGGCCCAAGAAGCTGCTGGTCTACCCGCAGCCCAGAGAAGGATTGAAGGAGGTGCTCAGCCTTGAGTGAAGACAAATATTCGATGTGGTTCAGCAGGAGAAGGGAGTCCAATGTGATGGACGGGGTCAAGGAGCACATACTGAAGGTTCTTGACACCTGCGAGGAGATGGACAAGGCCATTGCCGCAATAATAGCAAAGGATCATGACAAGGCTAGACAGGCCATTGCGAGGCTGTACACCGACGAAAAAGCAGCCGACAACATAGAGATTCGCCTGAACGAGAATCTTTCCGTCGGGGACCTTCCGCCCAAGGAGAGGGAGGACCTCATGCACATGGTCAAGAGAATCGACCACATAGCTGACTGGGTCAAGAGTGCGGCAAGGAATGTCGAGGTAATCATCGATGCAAACATCGAGGTGCCCGAGAAGATATGGAAAAACATACAGCACCTTAACCATCGGGTCGTGGAGGCAGCCAGGGAAGTCAAGCTCTGCATGGACTATCTTGGAGTGGACAACGACCAGTTCCTGGTGCATCAGCGGATTGTCGCAAAAATAGAACATGAAATTGACGACCTGTACTTCGCCGTGAAGAAGGACATGATGATGTCCATGCATCTGGACCCCCGGATTATGTTTGTGATGAGGGATATAATCCACGGACTGGAGAATGCGGCGGACAACTGCAAGGAGTCTGTCGACCTGATGCATATCATCCAGACAGCCAACGGATGATTGCGATTTCAGAGGATTTGATACCACTATAGTTCTATATAGTATCAATTGAAAATATAGAAAGGTATTAATCCCACCTCGTTTTATCCCGGACAGGGAGGAAACATGGAAACCAGGAAGGTCCAGGTCACAGGCGGCTCATCCTACATCATCACGCTTCCGAAGGATTGGGTGCTCTCGGCCAAGATCAAGAAGAACGATCCGCTCGGGGTTTCTCCGCAGCCTGACGGCAGCTTGCTGATAACACCCAATGCAACGATGGAGCGGGACACGCTCACGAAGGAATTTCAGGTGGACAGCATAACGGATGGCTCTTATCTATTCAGGCTGTTGATCGGAGCCTACATCAGCGGCTACGCCAACATTGTCGTGAGGTCGAAGGCGGGCATTCCGCCCAACCTTAGGGACAATATCATCCACTTCACACAGACATTGATCGGCCCTGAGATAGTCGAAGAGGACGCGAACACAATATTCATCAAGGACCTGCTGAAACCGACAGAGCTTCCGTTCGACAAGACATTGAAGAGAATGTATCTACTCGTTAGGGGCATGCACGAGAGCACGATTTCCGCGCTCATCCAAAAGGACAAGGACATGGCCGCCGACGTCATAAAGAGGGACAGGGACGTTGACAGGCTACAATGGCTTGTGGCCAGGCAGACACATATGCTGCTCGACGACATCAGTCTGGCCAAGAAGATGGACATCAGGCAACCGGATGTAACTCTATATCATACAATGAGCAGGATACTCGAAAGGGTCGGCGACCATGCCATCATCATAGCAACTCACATACCCGTGTTAATAGATTCAAAGCTGGACTCCAAGAGCACAGACACGGTATCCAATTCCGGCAGGCAGGCGCTTCAGATGCTCTCAAAGAGCATGGAAGCCTGGCAGAGAAGGGACATGGTCCTGGCAAACGACAACATCGAATCGCTGAAGCCCCTTATCAGGAACTGCAAGAAAATTAACGACATGGCTGCCAATATGGAAGGCGAGCCTGCAGTTGCACTTAGCTACATCAGCGAGAGCATTCGCAGGACTGGTGAATATGCAACCGACATCTCCGAACTCCTGATAAACTCCCTGGTCAACGACTGAATCAGAGGAGGCGCGGGCCTATTACCTGCCAGAGTATCAGGAACAGTATGGCCAGGGCCACGACGAAGCCAACCCTGTCAACGGCTTTCTTCCGTTTCATGTCCTCGCGGAAAGCAGAGGCTCTGCTGAGCAATGAATCCAGCCAATCCTTGAATATGTAACCGCCGTCCAGGGGTACGGCTGGCAGCGCGTTGCTCAGCCCGACCATTAGGTTGAGCCAGAATATCCAGTAACATACATTGGCCATAATCCAGAAAACGCTGTCCGGAAGGAAGGACCAGAATCCGTCTATTACGTAGAATTCCGCTATGGGGCCATCCACCGGGCTGAGTTTTTGCAATGGGAGGGTCATGTACAAAGAAAGGGAGCGGCCTACATCCGACAGGGAGGAAGATTCACCTAACGGATGGAACTGGTCCTCGGAAACAGTGAGCGTTGTCACGCCGAGATATCCTTTGTCCAGATACCAGTCATGAGCCTTGGTTGCATTTTCCGCGCTGTAGTCCCAATCCAGGTAATCGAGGTAACCGGCCGTGTAATTGTCGCCCCATTTACTCTCGAATACATCCCAATAATAGTATGATTTGTTTGCCAGGATTACATCGACCGAACGCTCTTGGCCGTCGTAATATCCTATGGTCACAAGCTGCCCGGGCCTGGTGCTGTTTAGGGCATCGTTGAAATCTGTCCTGTTGGTTATCTGAATTCCGTCGAACATGTAAATTATCATGCCCTCTTCCAGGCTTGCATTCATTGCCGGGGTGTCAAACTCAATGCCGCCGATTTCAAGGGGTTCGGGCGCGCTGGTTATCCCGACGCCCTCATGGGCTATACTGACACTGCTCATCAGCACCACCGAAAAGAGCAGGGAGAATATACCGGCCACAATGATGTTCGAGGCCGGGCCCGCGCTGTACATCCGAACACGCTTCTTCTTTTCGATTTTCTTCATCTCTTCCTCGTCAGGCTCTACGAAGGCGCCCATCGGGATTATGAAAAGGAGAATGCCCAATGACAGGATCTTCACCTTGGCCAGGGCCGAGAGGATGCCGTGAGAGAATTCATGCACGACCATGGCCACGACCAGGCCGATGATGCCGTACCAGAGGGGAATGAGCGGATTCAGGCCCGGGAGACCCAGCAACATGTGAGGATCCAGGTCAATGTCCCTTGCCCTTTCCACGACAAGGTATGCGGTGAAACAGAGAAGGGCAGTCATCGTTACCATCGAAGCGCCGGTTATTCCGACGGAAATTCTGCCGTACCATTCGACCTGCTTGGGCCTTTTCCGGGCCACGCCCTCGATGAATTCCCTGCCCTTCCTGGTCTTCCACATCAGGAACGGGCCCATGGCGCTGAAACTGCCTTTTTCCAGCCTTTCCTTCCACTTGGCGAAGATGAAAGACAGGGCTACTGTCCATACTATTATCAGTAGCAATACCAGCATATACCAGAACAGCAGACTCATAACACCTGATTCCAGATGGGCGGGGATTGGCTTTCTGTTAATAATCTTTTCTGAAAGCATCGTTCCGAAGAACTGTCATAGCCTGGCCAGGATAGTGCATTATTGCTATTTGCACCAAGGGATTTATATTGAAACCTCATTACCTGAAACATGGGTTCTCTGAACGTGCTGCTCAAGAATACATCCCTCCTTCTTGTCAGCAATGTCATCGCCAAAGGCCTGAGCGCGCTGTTCATTGTATTCCTGGCAAGGTACCTGGAGGATTACGGATTCGGCCAATACAATTTCGCTATATCATTCGCGGCTGTCTTCATAATTTTCGCAGACATGGGATTGGATGCCCTCACGATAAAGAATGTTGCCAGGGACAGGAAACTTGCCGGAGAGTATCTTGAGACCGTCGGAATGCTCAGGATAGGCCTGTCACTGTTGATGATTGCGGTAAGCGTCGCGGCGGGCTATTTGATGGGTATAAGTGGATACTTGCTCCTTGTTGTCCTGACTGCCGGCCTGGCCTACATGTTTGATAAAGTATCCGGCCTGTTCTATGCGCTGTTCCGGGCGCACGAGAGAATGGAATTCGAGGCATCCATCCAGGTACTGTGGAAGGTCGCGCAGGTCCTGCTCGGTTTGGGTGCGATATATTTCGGTTTCTCCCTGCTTGGCATCATGTCGGTCCTTCTTGTATCGTCAGTCATCAAAGTAATGGTGGGCTATTCCCTTGTCATTCATCTGGGCATAAGACCCGAAAGGAAGGGCCTCTCGCAGGTTGGCACCCTCAGGAATGCTTATCCGTTCGCTGCCTATGAGATCGGAAATGCAATATACATGAACATATCTATAATCATCCTGTTCTTACTCACCACCCCGGAGGACACAGGATGGTTCTCGGCCGCCTTCCGCATTATCCTTTTCATGCTGCTGGTGCCAAGCGCCTTTGACGCTGCGATATACCCCCTGTTCTCGAGGCTGTACTCGTCATCTTCGGGGGACATGAACTACGCCTACAGCAAATCGATAAAATTCAGCCTGGCAGCCTCTATACCGGTGGCAATTTTAATTGCGATACTCTCCGAAGAGCTGGCTGCCATTTTCGGCTCCGGGTTCGACAATACGGGCCATTGCCTTTTCGTTCTGGCAGCCATGCTCCCACTCTACACACTGAACATGCTGATGAAGAGCGCACTCTGGGGCGCGGATGCGCAGGACAAGATTGCCAGAAACATATGGATCGCCATTATCATTCTGATTGCGGCTTCATATTTCCTCGTGCTGGAGGACGGATACATGGGGGCGGCATGGGCCCTGGTCATAGGTGAGTCGAGCTTCTTTGCGCTCAACCTGATATGGATAGGAAAGAAGCGCCTTCAGATGGGCAGGCACCTCTGGAAGCCCATTGCAGCGGGCCTCGGTATGGTCAGCGTCGCATATCTGCTGGTTTCCCTTACCGATGGAGGCATTTCAAATATCCAGGTTGCTGTGATATCCGTCCTTGCATATTCTGGAATCATTCTCGGGCTTGGATTTATAACAAAAAACGACAGAATGCTGCTCGCTAAGGCTTTATCCCGTCGTAGACAGTGAGTAGTTTTTCCACTGCGATTACTGGCCTGTGGAAATCCGTTATGAACTTCCTTGGATCTGCGGCAGTATCAGGATTGTGGCCATTGTAAAACTGTGCAAACCTTGCATCGAAGTTCGTGAATGTCTTCAGCCCGCAGGCCATGGCCTCCAGCCTTGCCATGCTTATTAAGTCGCCGATTGTGCCAATCATGCTCTCGTACATGTTCAGGAATTCGTTGAACACCGAATAATCCACGTACGGAAGTATCCTGACATTGTCCGGAAATTCGAAGGAATGGCCTGTGTTGACGCAGTCATATTCGATGTCGGGCTTGATGAAATTCAGCAGTTTTGAGCCCTTCACCTGCTTTCCGCAGATGAGTGTCCTGCCGGTTTTTTTTGCCCCTGGCATCGGAAAAAATTTTTCGAGGTCAACCGGATTCGGCACATATTCCCCCCTTGGCTCGAATTTAATAAGGTCAGGGGTTGAAAGCAGAATCTTCGCGGAGCGGTTCCTGATATATTCGCTGACCAGGCGATAGTGAAAAGGCAGTCCGGTCCTACCCGTGCCTGTGAGAAGCCTAAGGTCCGAACCGTGGCAGTGGATGATGAACGGAATACGATTTCTTCTTGCAAGTCTGAAGGCGTCAATCGTTTTGCGGTTCAGAGCATAATGCCCGTGCACCATGTCGAATGATTTTATGGTCTTGGGATCTGCCTTTTCTGTAAATTCGCAGTCCAGGCCTTTTTGCCTTAGGTTCCTGACAAGGAGCTGGGGTATATGGGCAATCTGGTGGACGTGAAGAATCCTCATGTGCGGTGAAAAACTAACCGTAATAATAAACCTTGTCCTTCACGCATGAAAAATCATTTTCAAAGGAGCCAGCGGATTGCATTCCAAATGCAGCCGGCTGGCCGTAACGGGCGGATAAACTGTCACGGAGAGACGCGTGCCCCTTAACCTGGCTTCTGATGGCATCAAGCCATCCTTCCTGAGAACAGAAATAATAGACAATGCAGTTTCTTTTGACGATACCAGATACCTTTTGTAAATGTCGTGTAAATCACCATGCACAGTGAACCTTGCCGACTTCCCTGCCCCCTCCTTGTGGATAAGATTGGCCGAGGCCATTCTGCACAGTCTGGCCTCGACAACCTGCTGGCTGTCTTGCATCGCTTTCATGATATCCACCTGTCTCATCGGCCCTCCCCCGAGAGCAAGGATATTCAAGGTTCTGAGTGCCCAGTTATTTCTTATGGTTAGAAGCAACTCTAAGTCCTCCTGCCTGACCGTTCCTTTGGGCCAGTAAATCCTTTTGCCCCGGATGCGCGCCGATTCTACATACCCAGCCGATTCAAGACGCGTCAGGTGATGTTTCACTGAGTTCAGGTTAAGGCCGGTATTTCTCGCGAGTGACCGGGTATGCTCTCCGGGATTGCTGAAAAGATGCACGAAAATGGACATTCGCGCATTGTTCATCATCAGGGATTCTCTGGCTGGCTGAATTCGGATTTTCCTGAGAGAATCATCCTGGCGGAATATCATCCTGAGCCTTTTGCCTGCGGTAGCGGCTTCTGCGCGGCTCTTCCCATGGTCAAACGCATGATTCAGTTTTTTATCTGGCATAAAGCCCTCCCCACCTCGAGAAAGGCTTTTTCGACATTAATGCCTGTTTTCGCGCTGGTGATATAATGGCTGCAGCCAAACCTGGACGCATACTTTGCCAGGTCGCTGTCAGATACTGCGCGCCTTTCTTTAAGGTCGGATTTATTGCCCAGCAGGACTATGGGCACATTTCCGGTCACCTGCCTGAAGGATTCAAGCCACCAATCCATGCTCCGGAGCGTTTCCATTCTTGTAAGGTCGCAGACAAATAAACCTGCCTTTGAACCCCTGTAATACTGCTTGTGAATGCGCTCGAACTCCACCTGCCCCACAATGTCGCTGATCATCAATGTGAGGTTGAAGCCTTCCTCGCCAGAGACCAATGTCATTTGCTTCTTCGTTATCTTGGTTCCGATTGTTGCGAGATATCCGTCGTCAAACTCGTCAAACACGAATTTCCTGATAAGGCTGGTCTTTCCGACCGCCCCGTCCCCGAGCAGGCATACTTTCATTATCAGATTGCGCGCCATTCTTCACCGACTGAGATATTCATGGACACATAGTATAAATATTCTCACACCCAATTACACCAAGATTTATAATCTATTCCACCTTTGACCCCCAAAGGTGAATACGATCAAGGACGATTTCGTAGTGACCCCCTGGGAAGTAAAGGGCGATATTGATTATTCGCGCCTGGTGGAGATGTTCGGCACCCAGAACATCGACGACAAAATAATAAACAAGTTCGTGGACCACACTGGCGAGCTCCATCGGATGCTCAGGAGGGGCATATTCTATTCCCACAGGGACATGGACCTCGTGTTCGACGACATAGAGAAGGGCAGGGGCTTCGTAATGTACACCGGCAGAGGCCCTTCCGGCCACACGCATCTGGGCCACCTCATGCCATGGCTTTTCACCAAGTACCTTCAGGACAAATTCAGTGTGGAACTGTATTTCCAGCTGACTGACGACGAAAAATTCATGTTCAACCCAGAACTCACATTGGACGATACGCATAATTACGCTTAC
>CAYHBA010000022.1:0-25037 GCA_964354755.1 uncultured Thermoplasmata archaeon | reverse complement strand
TATCGACCTGGCGGCTTGCTACTTCGATGTCGGTTCTTCCTATCCTGGTGGTGCAGCCGCTGCCAAGGGTGGGGTTGTTCGCCCATTAAAAGGGATCGTGAGCTGGGTTTACAACGTCGTGAGACAGTTGTGTTGCTTTTTGGTGGAAGTGTTTTGATGTCTGAGGGGAAAGTGCCTTTAGTACGAGAGGAACGGGGCATTGTGGCCACTAGTCTACCAGTTGTTCGACAGAGCATCGCTGGGCAGCCACGCCATAAGAGATAAGGGCTGAAAGCATCTAAGCCCGAAGCTTACCCTAAAAAGAGACATCTTAAAGTACTCATAGAAGATGAGATGATAGAGTTGGGGTGTAAGTGCGAAGTGCCTTGGTGCGACGCATTCAGCCCGCAACAACTAACAACTTTAGCCAAAATATACTAACGGCTTGGCAGTCAAACAGGTTGTGTATGGCATTTATCTATTTTTCATCAGAAGTGAGCGATAGCGCTGATAATTCGGATTTGGGGCGATTAGTTCTGACATCCCCGGGGCAAGCCCCGAGGTTTTCCAGATTGGAGCAGAAAATGCCTGAGGCGCGGGGACAAGCGCACTCAAAACGGGATAATATGAAACCCCGCCCTCACAGGCGGGGCATGCTGATGATAATATGCTCGTGCAAAGACACAACCTGTTTGGCCAAGCCGACATGATGTCAGCAAATGAAATCAAACACGAGGGCTGAATGCGCGCGGACGAGTTCCGGTAGACCGCAGACACTTGCATAGGAATTCGGCCAGCGTCGCCAAACTTTATCAAAGCGATGTATGGGCTGTGTTTGGCGATTCCAAACAATCCATGCTCTGGCATGGAGGCGATTCTCTCTAACTTCGAATTGCGTTTTTTAGCAAAGGTGGAAGGTTGTATATAGCGTATAGCGAAGTTTGAGAGAGACGAAACCGTGCAAGAGCACATACATCGGAGGCCATGGGGATGTTGGTGGGGCCTCACATCCCTGGGCTCACACCCAGGGTTTTAAGGGATTTGGGCAATTGGTGTTTGTCACCCGATGTGAAAATGATGCGAGGACCCCGCCCTCCAAATAATATAAGATAGCATTCAGGCGGGGCATGCTGGTGGCCGATGCCTGCTGCGAGGATGCTCGCCCCCTTCACGGAGGAGGGAAGAGGGCGGGATGGGTTCGAGTCGGCTCATATTGTAGCCGATGACAAGATTGAGGAACGCTTGAAGGAATGGCTGGATCGATAGGCACCCCCTCACCCGTGCCCCTGCCAAACCCTTATATCCCTCTTTAACAATTACAACACATGAAGATTCTTGTCGCATACTACACACAGTCTGGCAATACCGAAAAAATAGCAAAAGCAATCCATGAGGAAGCAGGAAAAAAACATGATGCTGAAATTGTAAATATTATTAATCTTGATTTTGAAAACATGGATTATGATCTGGTATTCCTCGGCTCTCCTTGCCATTCTTCGGATATTGCTATTGCGGTCAAGGACATTATGGATAAATTTCCGGAAAATCTTGGTTTCAGATTGGCCGGATTCATCACCCATGCGGCCCCCACTGGGAAACAATTGGGCACCGAAGAGGCGTTCGAGAGATGGGCCGGAAAGTCAGAAGGAAGCTTTGTCGCATTCTGCAAGAAAAAAGGTATAAAATATGCAGGATTTTTCAACTGCCAGGGTGTCGCAACACCGGAAGTCAAGGAATTCATAAGGGAGAATGTGTATCCCGGTATGGTGGAGGAGTACAGCAGATTCATCGAAAAAGCAGAGAGCCATCCTGACAATGAGGATTTGGAGAATGCCAGAGAATTTGCCCGTAAGGTAATTTTGAAGATGTGATGTTACCAGCCAGGAAATTTCAGGTGGAAAATGTATATGGCGTATGAATTTTTTCAGTATCCGAACACCTATTCGGAACGAGGTTGATTGGGAAGCTGGCGCGGCCGTTCCCCAATTGTCGGCTAGTCCGGGTGCCGTTGTCTACCCCGCCCTTCCAGGCGGGGCATGCCGGTTATTATATGACGTGGGGTTAGTATGCCGAGGGCAGGTTTGGGCGTCAGCATTGTAGCTTATTCAGGCTTCAGCCTCGCATTGATCACACCATTCCAAATCCCCTCAGGGTTTGGATGGAATTAAGAACCACAGCCCGGGCACCCCGGCAGCGTCTCATCATACATCATCCCGCAATGTTGGCACTTGACCATGTTTATCACATTTGGGGCATTCTGATCCGGTATGGGTTGGTATGATGGAGGCTGAGGCGGCTGTTGCGGGCTCGGGTAGATCATCAGGGGTCTCCAGAACAGCCTGGATAGAATGATGATGACAATCACGAATATGACAGTGCAGCAGCAAATTTCCTCTATCATTTCACATCAATTTCCGTCCTGAACACCATTACAGCCCGGCCTGTCAGGAACACCCTGTCCCCCTTCAGCTCGACCGTCATCTCCCCGCCCCTCTTCGAGGCTTGATACGCGGTCATCTTGGTCTTTCCCAATATCTTTGACCAGTACGGGGCCAGGACAGTGTGCGATGACCCGGTGACAGGGTCCTCGTTCACCCCGACCCAGGGCGCGAAGAACCTCGAAATGAAGTCATGGTCCTTTCCGACAGCGGTTATTATCACGCCTATCAATTCCCCAGGTTGGTACTCGAGCATCCTCGCGAAGTCAGGTTTAATGTTGGGTATCATGGCCGGGTCCTTCAGATGGACCAGGAATTTGTTCCGCACTTTGCAGAACATTGTGGCTTGGATTTCCTCCCGGGAGATTCCAAGGGATCCGAATATGACCCGCGGCAACTCTGCGGGCTCGGGCTTGCCGACGGGAAAGTCCAGGGTTATTCCCCCGGCGGATTTTCGAGCCAGGAGGAGGCCGCTCTTGGTCCTGAATCTGATTTCCAAGCCCTTGAACCCGATCTCGTTGAACATGACATGGGCCGCGGCCAACGTCGCGTGGCCGCATAATGCGACCTCGTGTGTGGGCGTGAACCAGCGCAGCCTGTGCTCGAGCCCTTCCTGGCGCACGAATGCTGTCTCGGAGAGGTTCATCTCCATGGCTATGTTCCGGATCGTCTCTTCCGGGATTTCCTGCAGGGAAATGCAGACGCCGGCCGGGTTGCCCCTGAACATCTGGCTTGTGAAGGAATCTACCTGGTAGAGCTTCATAATATCCGGCATCTCAAATTCATTGGCTTCTATATAACTTTTTGCCGGCAGGGTATTAGGCTTCAGCGCCGATATGGGTCGATGGATTTCAAGGGTATTATCAGAGAGAACCACCCGGAGCTGGACATCGCCAGCTTCAGGCGCGATACCGAAGGCTGGTCATTCGATACTTTCGAGGTCAACGGCGAGTACATATTCCGCTTTGCAGGGTCGGAGCGGAGCAAGGCCAACATGCGCAGGGAGATCGCATTGCTCCCGACACTCGCAAAACACCTCGGTTTCAGGATCCCAGATTTCCGGTTCATTAATCTCAGACTGCCATATGTGGGATACAGGAAAATAGAGGGGACTCTCCTCGACAAATGCGACCTCAGCTCCGACGCGCTCGCTAGACACACTGCGGAATGCATCCTCCAGATACATTCTTTTCCCCGGGAGACTGCCCTGGGGCTCGGAGTCCGGAGTAAAGACTGGCTGATTGATTACAAAGAATTATTCGGAAGAATCAAGGCCGAGTGTTACGGGCACCTGGACGGAGATGTCTGCGACAGTGCGAGCGAGTACATTGAGGGATTCCTCGGCAATCGTGAGAACTTTGGTTTCACCCCCAGGTTCATACACCGTGACCTCAGCGCGGAGACACACATCCTGTGCTCCGGGGACAGGGTGACGGGCATCATCGACTGGGAGGACGCCTGCATCGGCGACCCGGCAATCGACTTCACCGGCATCCTCTGGGACTGCGGGGAGGATTTCGCTGAACGGGTGATTGGCCATTATGAAGATCTGGGCGGGACCGTGGACCGGACATTCAGGGACAGGACCATGTTCTACCGGAGGATTGGCCATTTCTACACGATTATGTACGGCCTTGAGATAAACAGCAAGGAGTTTTTCACAATGGGCGTGAGAAAAATAACTGAGGAATTCGGAAGCTCATGAGCGTTTGACCAGCTTTATCGCCCCTTTAGGACACTTGTTGGCGCAAACCCTGCATCCGAAGCATTTTCCAGCATCGAGGGCAAGTTTGCCAGACTTCATCCGCCTGGCCTCGAAGTGGCATGAATCCGCGCAGGCGCCGCAGTATTTGCATTCGTCAGCCGTGCGGTCCCTCTAATAATTCTTGGTCAGCTAGTCTTCCCTGGTCATGACCGTGTACATCGCCTTTGTTCCCTGCAGCATCCTGTGAAGTTCGTCCAGAGTCCGGGTGTAATCCTCGGGCGTGGTAAAATCTATGACAAAGTCATAATAGCCGACGCTCGGCCTGAATCCCATCTTCCTAGCCCTCTTGATTATCTCGAGCGTGGGCAGGCCGTCGCTGTTGAAATACAGTTTGAGATACAGCTTCATTTGAACCCGTAAGTAATCCGATTGAGAGATATTAAATCTTGCGCTTGGCTGGACTGAAGAACACTCAATAGGTGTCCAGGGCGAACATCTGGAACCGGTCTTTGTCCAGCCCGAGCATGGACTTCACCTGCCTCTGGCTCATTTTTCCTCTGGCGTCCATGGCCATCAGAACGCCCCAGCTCTCCATCGGCCTGAATCCGCATTTGGTAAACCTATCCTCATGGCTACGTCTGCCTGTGAAAGACCGCAGGATGAAATCCCTCGGGAACTTTGCCTCCAGGGCTCGGGCGCATAGCGTCAAATCCCTCATGTCCGGTGTGGCCAGCTCCCTTATCCCGAAATAGCGTTTGTCCATCCTTAATAATGCGTATCCAATCGGTTCCCCGTCCCTGAGAAACGTGACGGCCTTGGCATAGCCGCCGTCCCCCCACGAGCTCCTGAGGCGCGGATAATCTTTAGGCCTATGGACAAAGCCAAGCTGGCCTTCGGAGAATTCCTTGAACAAAGCATCGCCGCGGTCCACTCTGTGTCTTCTGATTTTCAGGGCGATATCGCCCGCAGATTGCTTCTGCCCCTTCTTCAGACCCCAGTTGAACGGCATCATCTCATGGTACCCGAGCTTCGGATACATCGAATAGGCCACCAGGGTCTTGCTAGTCCCGAGGATGAAGACTTCGATGCCGTCATCCAGCATCTGCTCGTGAACCTTTTTCATCAGGGCCTTTGCGTAACCCTTCCTGGCATGGCTGGGCATTCCGGCGACCGCTTCAACGAATCCTGCTTTCACCTTCCCTTCGGTGGTTTCGATTGTGGGGTAGGCGGCACCTACCTGGGCTACAACCTTTTTCCCTTCGAGGGCGAACATCCTGAACCAAGGGGAGCAGAACGGGTCGGTTTTTCTTATCTTTGACGCGAGTTTCCTGTCTGTGAAAGCGCCGTGGCTGACCAGCATTATCTCGTTGGCCTGGTCGGGGTCAACTTCATCGTAGAACTTGAACTGCATGTTCATCCTCTCCAACTTTTAACATCCTGGCATTTATAGCATTTCCCGTTGTGCACGCAGAGTATGCCCCTGCAGCTGGGGCACCTCCACTTTTTTCGCTCGGCCGACAGGAACAGCTCCATCCCGTGTTTCTTTATCTTCTTCAGATTCCGGATCGGGCTCTCCTTCAGAGGATACGCGGTCATGTACCTCTTCTCGAGCCTCTCGGAAAAATCGCACGGGAAAAGACTGCACTCGATGCAAAATCTGACCTTGTTTATCATGCCGTGCTCATGGCATCTGGAGCATTTCTTCTTCCTCGGCCTGCATCCGACGCAGTGGTATATTTTACCGCGTTCCTCTGGAATCCCGTTTGAATAGGCAAGGTACGAGCTGCAAATGCCGCAGTTGATTCCGCAGGGCGCAATCAGGTCCGCTCTCAATCCCTCTTCCGGAGCCTGGGGCTGAATTGTGTTGCACTCCTTCCATCTGAAACAAGTCGTCAGGTGGTCGTTGACCATCCCGGTTGCCTGCATGTGCGCGTAGACCACGGTGGGGCCTACGAACCTGAAGCCCCTGGATTTCAGGTCTTTGCTTATTTTCTCCGCAAGTTTAGTCTTGGCGGGTATATCCCTGTCCGTTTTCCATCTGTTGATTATGGGCTTGCCTTTCACGAAGCCCCAGATGTAGTTGTCGAATGTGCCGAATTCCCTCTGCACCTTCAGGAAGGCATGTGCGTTGGTCACGGCGGCCAGGATCTTCACCCTATTTCTGATTATGCCGGAGTCCTCCATCAGCGACTGGAATTTTCTCGGTCCGTACTTAGAGACCTTGAGAGGGTCGAAACAGTCGAATGCTTTGCGGAAATTGTCCCGTTTATTCAGAATGCAGTGCCAACTCAGCCCGGCCTGGAATCCCTCGAGAATCAGGAACTCGAACAACAGTTTGTCGTCGTGCACTGGCAATCCCCATTCCTCGTCATGGTATCTGATGTAGAATTCGTCCCCCGAGGCCCAGGAACAGCGCTTCTTTTCCATGCCGGTAAATCAGCAATCCCCTGCAAATACATTCTTATTGCTGAGGGGTATTTCGCCGGCGATAGCATGAAACAGCTGAAGCGTGAGGAAGTACTGAAAGCGATGACCGATGCGCTCGAACCCTTGGACTATGTTTTCGCTTTCTGGGAGGGCGGCGCTGCAGGATTCGAAAGGGCCGATGAATGGTCAGACATAGATGCCCAGGCAATCGTGGACGATGGCAGGGTGGAAGATGTGTTCGAGGCTGTTGATAGGGTAGTTGAGAAGGTCGGCGGGACCGTGGCCAAGTTCAGGCTGCCCGAGCCCACCTGGCATGGCCATTCTCAGTGCTTCTACAAGCTGAAGAATGCGAGCCCTTTTCTCCTGATTGATCTGGCAATCATGAAGGAGCACACGGAGGCTGACAGATTCGATGTCTGGGCCACGCATGGCAGGCCGATTGTCAAATTCGACAAAAAGGGCCTGGTCAGGGAGAGAAAGCTCGACCCGGAAGCCCATTCCGAGGCAATGATGAAGAGGCTGGAGACTCTCAAAAATCTCTTTGAGATTTTCTACATTATGCCGATGAAGGAAACAAACCGCGGCAACCATATTGAGGCCTTGTTCTTCTACCTGAGCCAGACCTATCGCCCTCTGGTCGAGGTTCTGAGGATGAAGCATTGCCCCCAGCGGTATAACTATGCCACAAGGTATGTCTATTATGACCTGCCAGGTGATGTGGTGAAGAGGTTGGAAACGCTGACTTTCTTCCGACCCGAGGAGATGGAGGAAAAGGTTGATGAAGTGAGGGAGTGGTTCAGGGAAGTGGCCGGCAGCATCTCGGCTGAAGAGATAAAGCAGAAGCTAGCCGGACAAGAATTATAAACCGCCAAGGCATCTGGCATCCCATGAGCAGACTGTACCTCCTGGGCGGAGAGGACACGAGGAAGAGGATGTCCAGACACATCATGGAGAGGGCCGTCAGGGAAGCGGGCCCGCGCCCCACCGTGCTGATAATACCATGGACCGGGGAGTCCGAAGACAGCGAAGGCGAGCACAGGGCCATGATAACGGAATATTTCATGGATATAGGAGCCGAAACCGTCCAATTTGCCGAGACCTGGGACACGTACGGGGCTTTGGAAAAGAAAGCCAGGTCTTCAAATCTCATTTACCTGCCCGGAGGCAACCCGGCCGTCCTGGTGGACAGGATGCTGGTTTCCAGGGGCGACGAGATTCTGGCCGAGTACGAAGGTGTGATAGTGGGCAACAGCGCGGGCGCGCTGGCGCTATGCAGGAAGTACGCGGCAGTCGTGGGACAGAGGGACACGGTGGAAACGAGGTTCTTCACGGGCTTCGGCGAGCTGGACTTTGCTGTTTCCGTGCATTATATGTCAGACGATAATACGCAGTCAGGCATATCCCCGGACAGCGAGCTTCTTGCCCTCACAGAGAAGTCTGCCACCAAGATATTTGCAATCTCCGACAACAGCGCCCTGATTTATGAAAAGGGCAAGCTCGAGTTCATAGGATACGTGTTCCAGTTCCACAGGGGCAACCGCACACGATGCCTTTGACAATATTATAATCCCGCAGACCAATCACCCGCCGTGAAATCCCCAACCATCGGAACCCTGTCAGAAAAAGGCCTCCACGCCGACATCAAGGATTTCCTGGTCCTGCCCGGTGATATCATTGAGAAATCCGTGGACGGTTTCGTGGCAGATATCTTCCGGGACGGCCTCATCATTGAAATCCAGACCCAGAACTTCGGGGCCATCCGGCGAAAGCTCAGCCACCTGCTGGGGTACTATCCGGTGCATCTGGTCCACCCCATCGCCGTGGAGAGGTTCATCATAAGGCAGGATCCGGGCGGCAGGGAAATCAACAGGAGAAGGTCGCCGAAGGTCGGAAGGGCCATAGACATATTTGAGGAGCTCGTTTACATAAGGGACCTTGTGATGCACCCGAACCTCACCTTCGAGATACTGATGACGAGGGAAGAGGTGATACGCAGGCAGGACCCGAAGAGGAGGCGGTGGAACGGATGGTTCGTGTACGACAAACGGCTGGTGGAGGTCGTAGACAGGATAGTGCTGGCTTCGTACAGGGACTTCAGAGGTCTGTTGCCTGAAGACCTTGACTTTCCCTTCACGAACAGGGAACTCGGGCAGAAGCTGGGATGCACGCATAGGCATGCCGGTTACATGACATACACCTTGCGCAGGATGGGAATACTGAGGGAAGTGGGCAAGAGGGGAAATTCCATATTATATATGTAAAATCTAGCGGATAGTTATTTTATCCACGAATCTATCTGGTGGCCGTGGTCACGGACGTGGACAACCTAAAGGAACAGGCGCAGAACCTGAGCGAGTGCCTGGAAAGGCTCAGGAACAATATGGATAAATTCCCCAACCAGAAGGAGGCGCGCTGGATGGAGCAGATGATGGAATCCAGCCTAATCGCCCTTGACCAGCACATCAAGCAGCTCGAAAAATTGGGCTACAGGGGCGGTATGCACAACGAGCTTTTCAAACACTGATCTCCGGTTCAGGAGAGGTTGATTATTTTCCCCGACTCGTCTATGTCTATGAGCTCAGCGGCAGGGTTCCTTGGCAGGCCAGGCATCCTGTTTATCTCGCCCGCTATCGGTATCATGAAGCCGGCTCCCGAGGAAATCAGCACATCGCCCACATGCATCTCGAAGCCCTCGGGCGCGCCAAGCAGCTTCGGATTGTCCGAGAATGAATACTGTGTCTTGGCTACGCACACGGGCAGCTTACCGAAACCCAGGTCCTCCCATGTCTCCATCTGCCTCTTGGCATAGGGCGAGAACACAACGGAGCCGGCATGGTAAATGCTACCAGCAAGCTTCTCGATCTTCTCCCTGATGCCCATGTCCAGAGGGTAAGCGAATCTAGGAGTTTTCTCCTGAACGCGCGAGACTACAGCTTTGGCCAGCTCCTCCCCGCCTGCCGAGCCGTCCGCATGAACGCTCGTGCGCACGCAGTCAGCGCCGAAAGACTTGCACATCTCGATTGTGCGCGTTATCTCTTGCTCCGTGTCGGTGGCGAACACGTTCAGGGCCACAACAGGCGCCCAGCCGAAATGCTTGATGTTCTCTATATGCCTCTGAAGGTTGGAAAAGCCCCTCTCGAGCGCGCCCAGGTCCTCGCCTGCCAAGTCCTTCTTCTTCATCCCGCCGTGATATTTCAGCGCCTTTATTGTGGCCACGATGACGACGGCCGCGACAGGCAACTCAGATTTCCTGGCGAATATGTCGAAGAACTTCTCGCCTCCGAGGTCAGAGCCGAACCCGGCCTCGGTCACATAGAAATCTGCGTGAGCCAGACCCAGCTTTGCTCCGATGAGAGATGATGTGCCATGCGCAATGTTGGCGAACGGCCCCCCGTGGATGATGGCCGGTGTACCCTCAATTGTCTGGACCAGGTTGGGCAGTATCGCGTCCTTGAGCAGCACGGACATTGAGCCGGCTGCCTTCATGTCCCTGCAGAACACTGGCTTCTCTTCAATGCTGAACCCGACCATTATGCCGCCCAGCATGGCCTTCAGCTCGCCCGGGTTCCTGCACAGGCACAGGATGGCCATGACCTCCGAGGCTGCCGTTATGTCGAACCTGGACTCGTCCACCATGCCGCCTTCCTTCCCTCCGAGGCCAACGACAATCTGCCTGAGGGAGCGGTCGTTCATGTCCATGACACGGGGCCAGTCTATTCTCCTGGAATCAAGATTGAAACGATTGCCGTAATGCATGCTGTTGTTTATCAGAGCGGCCAGTAGGTTGTGCGCGGTCGTTATCGCATGCAGGTCGCCCGTGAAATGCAGATTGATGTCCTCCATGGGCAGCACCTGGGAGTACCCGCCCCCGGCTGCGCCGCCCTTCATGCCGAACACGGGCCCCAGGGAAGGCTCCCTCAGGCCGACGACCGCATTGTGGCCGAGTCTGCAGAGCGCCATGGACAGGCCTATGGCCACTGTGGTTTTGCCTTCGCCGGCCGGTGTGGGATTCATGGCCGTCACCAGGATTATCTTGCCCTTCTTCTTGGACAGATCTATCTGACCGACAGCGACCTTGGCCTTGCTGCACCCGAATGGCAGCAGCAGGTCCGGGCATAGGCCCAGCTTCTCGGCTATGGCGTCCATGGGTTTGAGAGTCCTTTCCCTGGCGATTTCAATGTCCGGCTTCATGGGAGGAGTATCAGGAAAATGATTTATAAGGTTGTCTGACCTTTCCCGCCGCATGAACAGGGAATTCGAGGGAAAGGTGGCAGTTGTCACAGGCGCGTCCAGGGGCATAGGCAGGGGCATAGCCCTTGAGCTGGCTGCCTGCGGCGCTGATATAGCCATTGTATACCGGGCCGAAAAGGAAAAGGCGAACCGGACAGCGAGAAAAATCATTAAGATGGGCGGGAAGGCCATCGCAATAAAATGCGATGTTTCCCACTCCCCGGATGTCGAGAGAATGCGCGATGCCGTGCTGAAAGAATTGGGCAGGGCAGATTTCATAGTCAACAATGCCGGCATACATCAGCATCTCAAGACCTGGGAGCTGAGCGAGAAGGACTGGCACCGAGTGATGGAGGTCAACATCACAGGAACCTTCCTGGTGGCAAAAGCTTTCACGCCGCATCTCATGAAAAGGAAGAGCGGTAGGATTGTCAACATATCGTCATGCGTGGCATTCACAGGCACTGACCACGAGGTCCATTACGCCGCCTCAAAGGGCGCTGTGCTGGCACTGACGAAATCCCTGGCCTTGGAGCTGGCTCCCTACGGGATAAACGTCAATGCCATTGCCCCGGGATTTATCGAGACAGACATGGTCGTCTTCAAGGGCCCGCATGACAGGAAGACCGTCATCGAGGGCATACCGGGGGGCAGGTTGGGCCAGCCATCCGACATAGGCAAGGCAGCCAGGTTCCTGTGCTCAGCTGACTCGGACTATATTACAGGCCAGGTCATCCATGTGAATGGCGGAATGGTCATGTGCTGATCCGGGCGATTGGATTTCCCGGAAAGTATATATAACATGTTTCTATCTAGTTTAATAAATCTATTTATCTTCATATAAATAGATAAATAGAAATCCTGCATGGAGGAAACGATATGGGAAACGAAACAGAGACAAGAGTGGTTTTTGCAGACCCCGCAGCGCTCGGGGTATTCGGATTGGCAATGGCGACGTTCGTTGCATCGTCGGAGAAACTCGGCCTCACCCAAGGGACTGCGGATCTGCTGCCCTGGGTGATATTCCTGGGCGCATTCGCACAGGTGATTGCCTGCGGAATCGAGTTCAAGCGGAACAATATATTCGCGGCTACGGCCTTCGGGGCATTCGGGCTGTTCTGGTTCGCCGTGGGCATGACCTGGTACTTCGGGTACGGCATCGAGCAGTTCGGCTTTGGCGTGCTGGGTTACCTGATATTCAGCATTTACATGACTTATGCTGCCGCCTCCATCAACAAGGCCTTCCTGGCCGTATTCGTCGCAATTGACATGCTCCTCGGCGCTCTATTGTTCCAGATATTCGCAGGAGGCCCGGTCATGCTGTCCGGATTGATGGAATTATCTGTCGCGGTAACTGGCTTCTACGCTTCGGCAGCAATCATGCTGAAGAATGTGGCCGGTTTCGAGGTCCTTCCTCTGGGCAAGCCCGTCCTGAAGCTGAAGAAGATAGAGTTCTGAGTCCAACACAATGGCTGCCGGCACCAACCGGTAGCCAATTCTTTATTTCTAACGATGCGCCATCAGTACAATTCATGTATAATTTCATGCGGTATCATAACTTTTTCGTAATAATGTATATTTTTTAACCATCTAACCGGCATTTGTCCGAATCTGACGGATATTATGGGCAATAGATTTATATTGCCTCATTATTGGGCGGCTTACCTCTATTAATTATTAGTCGGAGGGGCGGCAATGAGTGAAACAGGTGATAAGATGTTCAAACCGAACGAGGAATTCGTGAAGAAGGCCCATATCAAGAGCATGGACGAGTACAAGAAGATGTACAACGAATCTATCGAGCACCCCGACAAGTTCTGGGGCAGGATGGCGGAGGACTTCAAGTGGTTCAAGAAGTGGAATACCGTTAGGGAATTCGACTTTGTCGAAGGCAATATAAAGTTCTTCGAGGGCGGAAAGACCAACGTAACTTACAACTGTCTTGACAGGCATTTGAAGAAGAGGGGCAATCAGATAGCCTACCTCTGGGAGGGCAACGAGCCAGGCGAGGACAGGAAGATTACCTATAAGGAACTGCACACGGAGGTCTGCAAGTTCGCCAACGTCCTCAGGAAGGCCGGTGTCAAGAAAGGTGACAGGGTGTGCATGTACATGCAGATGATTCCCGAACTCGCGATTTCGATGCTGGCCTGCGCCCGCATAGGCGCGATTCACTCAGTCGTGTTCGGCGCATTCTCACCGGATTCCCTCAAGGACAGGATTCAGGACTCCACCTGCAAGGTCCTGGTCACACAGGACACGGCGCTCAGGGGCAAGAAGAACGACATACCCATGAAGACGAATGCGGACAAGGCGCTCGAGGTTTGCCCCAGCATTCAGAAGACCATCGTAGTGAAGCGCACCGGCCTTTCCGTGCCCATGAAACCGGGAAGGGACGTATGGTGGCAAGACGAGATGGCCGCGAAGGACGTTGCAGGCCCCAGCCCCTGGGAGGAAATGGGCGCGGAGGACCCGCTGTTCATTCTGTACACATCCGGCTCGACAGGAAAGCCGAAGGGAGTGCTGCACACGACAGGCGGCTATATGGTTTTCGTGTCGGTCACGCACAAGTACATCTTCGACATACACGACGGGGACATATTCTGGTGCACGGCCGACATCGGCTGGGTCACCGGCCATTCGTACATCGTTTACGCGCCGCTCCTGAACGGCGGCACAACTGTTATGTTCGAAGGCGTTCCGAACTACCCGGACGCCAGCAGGTTCTGGCAGGTAGTAGACAAGTACAAGGTCACGCAGTTCTACACGGCCCCGACAGCAATCCGCGCGCTCATGAAGGAAGGGACCGACTTCGTCAAGAAGACATCCAGGAAGAGCCTCAAGCTGCTGGGCACGGTCGGCGAGCCGATAAACCCCGAGGCATGGAACTGGTACAATGAAAACGTGGGCGAGGGTCGGTGCCCGATAGTGGACACTTGGTGGCAGACAGAGACTGGCGGCATACTGATAACCCCGATTCCGGGCGCAATACCCACGAAGCCCGGCTCGGCAACATTGCCGTTCTTCGGAGTCGAGCCCATGATCGTCGATGAGAAGGGCAACGAGCTCACAGGACCGGCGAGCGGCGCGCTTCTGCTGAAGGGCGCATGGCCCGGGATAATGAGGACTGTCTACGGCCAGCACCAGAGATTCAAGGAGACGTATTTCACAATGTACCCGGGCAAGTACTTCACCGGGGACGGTTCCAAGAGGGACGAGGACGGATACTACTGGATCACTGGCAGGATAGACGATGTCATCAATGTCAGCGGCCACAGACTGGGAACGGCCGAGGTCGAGTCTGCGCTGGTCTCTCACCCGGCAGTCGCAGAATCCGCAGTTGTCGGATACCCGCATGAAATCAAGGGCCAGGGCATATATGCCTACGTGACCCTGAAGAACGGCTACGAGTACACCGACGACCTCAAGAAAGAGCTATCCAAGCATGTCAGGAACGAGATAGGGCCAATTGCCCAGCCGGACGTCATCCAGTGGGCACCGGGCCTGCCGAAGACACGCTCCGGAAAGATAATGAGGCGCATACTCAGGAAGATCGCGGCCAAGGAGCTGGACCAGGTTGGCGATACTTCAACACTGGCAGACCCGAGCGTCGTGGACAATCTGATCAAGACCAGGTAATCTTCGACATCCAAAGTCCTGAGGGACATTTGGTTCGTGCAATCGGCTTGGCCGATTGCAAACCGATAAAAATGCCTGCCTCGAAAGGGGCAGGCTCACTTTCAATTCTCGAAACTCTAATATGCAAAAGCTTCTTCTGGGTATCAATTTGGGAGGCTACACATGATTCTTCAAGAGGGAAAAGGCCAACTCGTGGGCTGGCACGATCCGGACGAGAACAGGAAATGGGTGGAGGAGAACAAGCCCCGCGACATGGCTGACAAGGCCATGCCCGTGGGCGAGGCAGTGAAGAAGTTCGTGAACAACGGCGACTTCCTGGCCATGGGCGGCTTCGGCCATGTAAGGGTCTCGATGGCGGCGATATATGAGATGATACGCCAGCGGAAGAAAAACATCATCATGGCCGGAAAAACCGCTGTCCATGACGTGGACCTGCTCATCGGCGGTGGCTGCGTGGACCGCATCGAAGTGGCCTATGCCTTTGCGCATGAGCTCAGGGGCCTCTCCCCCGGCGGCCGCAGGGCTGTGGAACAGGGCAGGGTAAAGGTCGTCGCGGAGATATCCAATGCCGGATACCAGTGGAGATTCCTTGCTGCGCAGATGGGGCTGCCGTTCATGCCGACAAGGGCCATGCTGGGCACCGATACTTTGAAGCACAGCTCGGCAAAGGTCATACAGGACCCGTTCTCAGGGAAACCGATTTGCCTGCTTCCGGCCGCATATCCGGATGTGGCCGTAATCCATGTTCCCAGGTGCGACAAGTTCGGCAACTGCCAGATTGACGGCACCATGGTGGAGGATTTCGAGCTGGCAAGGGCTGCCAGGCGGCTGATAATAACAACAGAGGAGATAATATCCAACGACCAGATAAGGGAGAAGCCCTGGCTCACCAGGATACCTTACTTCCTTGTCGACGCTGTGGTCCTGCAAAAATACGGCTCGCATCCCTGCCAGATGCCGCTCCAGTATTTCTTCGACGAGGAGCATATAGGCGAATGGCTCAGCGTGTCGAAGTCAGACGAGGGCACAAGCCAGTACATGGACAAGTACGTATACGGAACAGAGGATTTTGACGAGTACATCAAATTGATTGGCGGCGAGGCAAAGATGAAGGAACTGGCTGACGTCGAGCACCTCAGCCGACCTATGACAGCGCCTTGGCTGAAGAACAAGGGAGGCGAATGAATGGCCGATTACACTGCAAACGAATTGCTGGCTTGCGCGGCTTCACATGCCCTCGAGGACAGGAAAGCCGTTTTCGTGGGCACGGGTCTGCCGATGATAGCGGGCATGCTGGCGCAGCGCACGCATGCTCCGAATCTCCTGATTGTTTTCGAAGCGGGCGGAATAGGCCCGCAGGTGCCGGTCTTGCCCATAAGCGTGGGCGATTCGCGTACAGTTTACAGGGCTATAGCGGCTTCAAGTATGCACGAGGCCATGTCCATGGCGCAGTCCGGATACATTGATTACGGATTCCTGGGTGGCGCGCAGATAGACATGTACGGCAACCTGAATACGACAGTTCTCGGGCCGCATGACAGCCCGAAGGTGAGGCTTCCGGGTTCCGGAGGGGCGAACGATGTCGGTTCTCTCTGCCACAGAACCATACTCATAATGAGACAGGATAAGAGGAAGTTCGTGGAAAAAATGGACTTCATCACCACGCCCGGTTACCTGCAGGGCGGGACCTCAAGGTTCGATGCCGGACTTCCGGCGAGAACAGGGCCATACAGGGTCATATCCCAGCTGGCAATATTCGATTTCGAGCCTGTGAGCAAGCGCATGCGTCTGTACTCGACCCATCCAGGCATCGAGATCCAGACCGTGCTGGAGAGCTCGGGATTCGAGATACTGGTCCCTGACAAGGTCCATACGACAGAACCGCCGACCCAGAGGGAACTGGATGTGCTGCAGCAGATTGATCCTGTCGGCATGGTCATTGCCAAGAGATAAAGGTTTAAGAAACACGAGATATATGTGTGAGCGATATGTCAGATTTCAGCAAGTACAAGACCATGGAATTGCCCAGGACGGTGGTGGTTGGCCACGATGTTCTTCCCAGCATACCTGAGAACTGCGACAGGATAGGACTGCCAAAATCTGCCCTCATTGTAGCGGACGATGTGACCAAAGCAATTGCCGGCGACGAAACCGCCAGATTGCTCGAGGAGGCCGGGTATTCGGTCGACACGGTCGTTATAAAGGACGCAGACGCCGAGACCGTGAGCGCCGTCCAGGAGACCGCTGCCGGGATGGGGCCCGTGTTCCTGGCCGGCGTGGGAGGCGGACGCCCGATAGATGTCGCCAAGTGCGCCTCTTTCAATGTTGGCATGCCGTTCATCAGCGTTCCGACTGCTGCATCGCATGATGGCATTGTCTCTTCGAGGGCGTCAATCACCGTGAACGGTGTCAAGGAATCGCTGGACGCCCAGACTCCGATTGCGGTTTTTGCAGACACAGGCATAATAGTCAAGTCACCGTTCAGGATGCTGGCAGCCGGTTGCGGCGACATCATTTCCAATAAAACCGCAGTCCTGGACTGGAAGCTGGCCCATAAGGTGAGGAAGGAAGAGTACAGCAGCTATGCGGGTACCCTCTCGGAAATTACAGCTGACATGCTGATAGAGAATGCCGACCAGATAAAGCCCGGGGTTGAGGAGAGCGCCTGGCAGGTAATAAAGGCTCTGGTTTCGTCCGGAGTGGCCATGAGCATAGCCGGAACCTCGAGGCCCGCAAGCGGGTCGGAGCACAAATTCTCGCATGCCTTGGACAGGCTGGCAAAAAAACCAGCCCTGCACGGTGAACAGTGCGGCCTCGGAGCCATAATGATGATGTCGCTTCACCAGGGAAAGTGGGAGGACATAAGGGATGCGCTGAGAACCATCGGAGCGCCAGTGACAGCAAGGGACGCTGGATTGACTACGCAGGAAGTAGTCAATGCCCTGGTCGCTGCCAAGGACATACGCCCGGACAGATACACAATACTCGGCCATGAGATTCTTACTGCGGAACGGGCGGAGAAACTGGCCTCGGGCACAGGCGTGATTTGATGGTGATGCTCACTGTCATCGGAAAGAAGCTGGCCAAGAAGGGCCTGGAATTCACTTACCTGGGGCCGGTAACTGAGTGCAAGGAATGCAAGGTCAGGAACATATGCTTCCACCTGGAGAAAGGCACCAAGTACAGGGTTGTGGATGTTAGGAAAGTGAACCATGACTGCCCGGTTCACGAGGATGGCGTTACCGTCGTCCAGGTCGAAGAAGTCCCCAGGGATGCCATAGTGGCGAAGAGGCTGGCCATCGAAGGTTCCACCATATCATACGAAATGCCGAGGTGCAGGCAAAGGTCATGCGAGAACTGGTTCCTGTGCTTCGTGCCCGGGCTGGAGCAAGGTCATAAGAAGAAAGTGACCAGCGTCGGGGAAAGGGTGAATTGTCAGGCCGGGCAAGACCGTGTCCGGGTCAAATTGGAATAGGCAGATTACCTGGCCGATCTCATCCTCTTTTTCGTGTATGATTTCTGCTTTTCCTTGTCCTTGCGTATGGACCTCTCCATCTGGGAGAGCATCGAACTGAGGGCGAGCGCCAAATCCCAGTCGCAGGCCGTGAAATGGTATAGCTCGTGTTCAGTGGTCAACCTTCCGCGCACGGTCACGTTCCCGGAGGTCCGGTTCGAGCCGACATCCTGCCTGTCCACGTGTATGGTGAATATCTTGGGTGTGACGAGCTTGGCCATCCGCTTTATGGATTTCTGGATGAGGTCGTACATCATGTCATAGGCCTCAGGTTCGGCTTCATGCAGGCCTGATATCTGGACAAAGACCTGCTCCTCCTTCTTGAAGCTCGCTATGAGCTCGATGAGGTCATACTGGGTCACGATCCCCGCAATTCCGCCCTTCTCGGTCGCAATGATGGTGGATATCGAGTTCTTGTTCATCAGCGCGACGGCTTGGACTATCTTCGCGTCATGGGGTATCGTTATCGGCGGCGAATTCATGACGCTCTTCACCTGGACGGCCATGTCTACGCTTCCGCGTCCTGCGGTGAAATTCGAAGTCTTCCGCTTCCTGTCCTTGGAGGATACCCTGGTCAGGTCCTTGAGCCCGACAACGCCAGTGAGCTCGCCCTTTGCGTTGACCACGGGCAGTGCGCGCACATCCAGCCTGTACATGGCGCTCCTGGCCTGTTCGATGGTGTCCTTCTCGCTTATCGTGTGGGGGGAAGCGGTCATTATCTCATGGACAAGTATCTCCTTCAGTATGTTCATGTCTGGAATGATATTAATCAGGTCCGTCCTGGACACCATTCCAACTATGTAATCGTTGTGAGTCACCGGCACGGCCCTGTAGCCCGATGACAGCATGGCCTCAGCTATGTCCATGACAGGAATCTCCTCGCTCACGCGGGGCGGGAAAGACATTATGTTCTCGACTTTCGTCGTCATGGGAATGCTCCTCTTCCTGAGAAGGGTTTCATAGTTTATCATGCCCAGCACCCTTCCTTTGTCCGTGACTACCGGAACCTCGTTGATGTCGAAATGCTGCATCTTCCCGAGCGCTGAGGATACGTCCTCGTCCGGTTCGACCGTGACCAGTCTTCTGGTCATTATGTCTTTGGCCTTCAGTTCCTGTACTCTTTGTCTTGTCATCTCGCTCACTCCATATATTGTAGGGCAACGGGCAACCCCAAGATACGTTATATACTTTTCCGGTGCGGCTCCAGCAATTTTCTCAGAGTGGCCATGCACACCGTCGAAAATTCTTCCATGGTGCCCTCGTTGTCCAGCGTTATGTCCGCGCTTTCCAGGGCTTTGCCCAAGCCCCATGCGAGCTCTCGCTCCTCCCTTCGTATGAAATCCTCCAATGTCCCGGGGGCGTCGGCCCTCTGCCTGGCCTGCAGCCTTCCGAGCCTCAGCTCCCTGGGCGCACGCACGGCTATCACCTTGAGGTCGGAACCCAGGTGCGATTTGAAGTATTCTATCTCGTGTATGCTCCTGGACCCGTCGATTATGACATTGCCCTGGGGCAAGTCCCGGAGAGTTCTCAAGGCCCAGACTGCAGGCCCGTGCTTCTCCCGTTCCGAGTTTGCAAACCCGCCTATGGCCTCATCGGACTCGCCGATGTTAAGCTTCATTGCACAGCGCCTTACAACATCGCCCATGCTGGTGTGCCCGAACTCCAGCGATTTCGCAGCGCGGAGAAGGATGTCCTTCCCCGAACCGGGCATGCCGACCACGACCACGACAACCGTCATTTCACCTCATATCGGGGACTGTTCCTCGAAATACTCAGGGGCCTGTTTTCTCAGCAGGCTCATCATGAATTTCCTCTTCCTTTGGGCATCGTTCCTGCCCATGAACAAGTCCAGGGCATCAGTCATGCTGTCTATGAATCTCATGGCATCCTGGGGCGTCAGGTCCTGTTCGGTAAGGCCCAGATCAGCCAGCTGCTTCCTGATTGCAAATTCCATTATTGGAGAAACCGGGACAAGATCCTCTTCTATCCGTGCAATGAAATCCTTGCCGTTCAATTCCTCACCGTGTTCTTTGCTTTCGGCGCGATAATGATAGTGACTATAAACTATTTAAGCATCGTCATTGATATTATTATTTCCTTTCATGGCCATGCTAATTTAAGTAGTTTCAGGGTCATCAGGTTTCAATGAGAGGGAGGGGATTGACTGTCAGAGATAGGATAGTCGTACACCTGTCGGGATTCACACGCTTTTCCGAGGATTATGAATGCCCGGAGGAGATGTGCCAGTCCGGGATATCGAAGGCCGTGGGCAAGTCCAGGGCGCATGTCACGCTCGAATTGAACAGGATGGTTCGCGATGACATCGTCTCGGAGAGGTCGACCCGCATCAAGGGGGCAAGGACAAAGCGAAAGGCATATTGCCTCACTGCGAACGGCCTGGCCAGGAACGCCAAGATAAACAGGCATCTTGAAACCCTGATTCTGAACGTCACCGGACCGGACTGCAATGGCCCTATGTCCGGAACAGAGGCTGTGGCATACCTGGTGAAGAGCTGCGCGATGACGCAAGCCTGCGCCACGGAGACTGTTATCGCGTCGGACGGATTCCTTGTTCTGCCCAAGAAGGCATCAACCACCGGAATCATCTTCATTCCGCCGAGACAGGAGCTGTTCATACCCAGGAAAGAGCTGGGGGACTTGAGCGGGCTTCTTTCCGGGAAGAGACCGAACACCATCGTGCTGCTCGGCATATCCGGCACGGGAAAGACCTCGCTTCTCAATGAGCTGGCATGGACAATCGGGGGGGAGATGAGCGTGTTCTACACGCGCCTTTACCCCTATGAATCCGTCCAGTCTCTCCTGCAGAGGCTCGGGGATTTCCTTGGCAATTCCAGCTTCCGCACACTCTCTGACATGAAAGAGGTGGGAAACTTGATGTCCCAATGCCTGGGCCGGCACAAATTCGCCCTCCTGTTCGACGAGTATGACGCGGCATCGGAATCCCTGAACCCCTTTTTCGAGATGCTGGCCGCATCCGTGTGCGGCACAGGCTCGGGAATGGTGGTGGCTTCAGACAGGAAACCTGGATTCTATTCCATGAAGCACCTTGTGCTCGATAAAAGCGTCACCGAGATGCACATCGGGGGGCTCGACCCGGAGGCGTCCCTGAAACTGTATAGGAAATCCGGGGGTTGCGGCGGAAAGCCTGACATAGCCCGGGCCGGCGGGCATCCACTTCTTATCAAATTCCTGGCATCCGGAATCGGCGCTGGAACCCTGATAGAATATGTCGAGAGCGAGATTCTGGATAATGACTCGGAGTTAGCCAGGGCTTGCAGGTTTGCGTCGGTGCTCAGAAAGCCCTTCCCTGCCGACGACCTCGAACTCATCGGAGTGGCGCCAGCCTCGACGGCTAGAAGGAACTTGGCTTTCGAGGAGCAGCACTCGGGCGGTTATATGCTGCACCCTGCGATATCTGGAATCATGAGCTCGGTGGCGGGCGACCGCATGCTGGGCAGCCTGCATTCCAAGGCTGCAAGCTATTACATGATAGCCGGGACAGGGCCGCAGGAGGCGCTCTATCACCTTCTTGCATCCGGAGACAAAGCCCAAGCTCGCGTTTTCATCGCAGGGCATGCGAAAGACCTTGCCGGCACGGACAACCCGGGAGAGCTGGCCAGACTGATTCAGTCCTTCATTACCCCTGACGACGAATCCCTTGTGCTTCTGGAGACTGCCTCGATAGCATGCGACAAGGCAGGCTTTGACTCAGCCCTTTCGTTCAGCGAGAGCATCATAACAAAAGCCCCGGATTCGCCTGAGGCCCAGAGGGCGCGGGTACTGAGCGCCAAGATACTGGCAAAGAAAGGCAGATTGAGTGAGGGGCTGGGCAGATTGAGGGGAAAAATGCCGCACGACCCAGTCCAAGCTGGGCAATGGCATTATGCAAAAGCTACTATCCTCAGGAGGATGGGCCGCCTGAAACCGGCGCTGGCCGAATGCGAATGCGCCGAGGCCGCATCTGCGGAATGCGGGAACAGGGGGCTGAAGGCCGAATGCTGGATGGAAAGCGCCATGATACTCTCGGCCTTGGGGGACAACGAGAGGGCGCTGGGCCGCCTCTCAGTCGCCATGTCTGAGTTCGCTGAAATCGGCAATGCCGATGACTGCATCAGGTGCGGCATCAACATGGGAATAGTGCTCAGGACCCTTGGTAGGGAAAGGGAGGCATCCGATGCCCTGGAAACAGCCGTGGCCAAGGCTGACATGACCGGCCGCAATCGGCTCAGGGCGCAGGCGCTGGCCAACCTGACCGAGGTATTGAACATCATGGGAAGGCATGAGCGCTCAGCCGAACTCGCAAATCAAGCAATTCAGATTTTCTCCGCGCTCGGTGAGCCTGTCTTTCTGGCGGCCTGCAGGTTCAACCTGGGCACAGCCCTTGCGCACCTGGGCAGAAAGGACGATGCTGTCCGTGAGTTCGAGGATGCTGCCGCCCTCCTGAAGGCTCATGGAATGCTGGGCAGCAGGCGGCAGTGGGTGTTAGATGCAGCTGAGCTCCTTGAGGGATTGGGCAGGAAAAAGGCTGCGACCGGATTCAGAAAAATGATTGAGTGAACCAATTCTTTTATACCCTGTTAATAATCCAGCAGCGATGCCCGAACTCGAAGCGGTTGCGAGGAAATATGCGCTCCAGAATGCGCTCGAGTATGGAGGAAAGGCCAGCCCAGGCCCTGTCATAGGCCGCATCATGAACGAGATGCCTGAGCTCAGGTCCAGAGCCAGGGAGGTGGCCGAAGCCGCGAGGGCTGCGATATCAGAGGTGAATTCTATGGCTCCGGATGCCCAGAAGGCCGAACTCGGTCGGATGGCGCCTGAGCTCCTTGTCAAAAAGAAGAAGGAAGAGATGGTCAGGGAACTTCCCCCGCTGGAAAACTCAGAGAGCGGGGTAGTGATGCGGCTTGCACCGAATCCTTCGGGGCCGCTGCACATAGGCCACACCAGAATGGCCATTCTGAATGACGAGTACGTCAAGCGTTACGGCGGAAAGCTGATAGTCCGCATGGAGGACACGAATCCGCCCACAGTTTACCCTGACGGGTACAGGATGATATGCGAGGACCTTGACTGGCTAGGAGTCAAGTACCACGAAGTTGTCAACCAAAGCTCCAGGTTCGAAATTTACTACGAATATGCTGAGAAGATATTGGCCCTGGGCAAGGGCTACATGTGCTCTTGCCCGGAGGAGGAGTGGCGGAAGCTGAAGGACGAGAGCAGGGAATGCCCGCACCGGAACACGGCGCCTGAAATCAATGTCGGGCTTTGGAGGCGAATGCTTGCTGGAGAGTTCCAGGCCCATGAAACCTCAATGATTGTGAAAACCGATATAAACCATCCGAATCCGGCGGTGCGCGACTTCGTGGCCATGCGCATGGTCGACGAGCCTCACCCCCTCACCGGCACCAGGTACAGGGTTTATCCCCTTTACAATTTCTCGGTCGCGATCGACGACTACCTGATGGGCATGACGCATGTCCTCAGAGGCAAGGACCATCTCAACAACACGCTGCGCCAGATATATGTCTACGAGCATATGGGCTGGAAGAAGCCCGTGTTCATGCATTACGGCTGGGTGTCCATTGAGGATACGGTGCTCAGCACCAGGCAGATAAAGGCCGCAATTGCCAAGGGCGAGTATTCGGGATGGGACGATTGCCGCCTCGGAACTGTTGCCGCACTGGCCCGCAGAGGCATACACCCCGGAGCCATTCGCCAGTACTGGAAGGACGTGGGTACGAAGGCGGTCGACATTATGTTCTCGTGGGATAATCTGTATGCGATGAACAGGGAGCTCATTGACAAGGACGCAGTCAGGCTGTTCTTCGTTCCAGAGCCTGTGGAGATGAAAATCGCATCCTCGGAACCGCTTCGTTCCAGAGCCCCCATGCACCCTGACAGGCCAGAGTTGGGCACGAGGGACACCTCTGTGGAGAAAAACGCCAAGGTCTTCATCCCCGGAGACGACGCGAAGGGCCTGGCCAAGGATGACGTGCTCAGGCTCAAGGATCTGGGAAACTTCCATGTCTCGGGAAAGAAGCTGAAGCATATCGGCAATGACCTGGCTGTGCTGAAAACCGGCGCCAGGATAGTGCAATGGGCTGGACCGGATTCTATGCCCGCGGAGGTGCTGAAGCCGGACGGCTCAAAGATCCAGGGCAGGGTTGAGAAATCTGCCCAGGGGTATCTGGGCAAGGCGGTGCAGTTCGAGAGATTCGGTTTCGCGAAGCTTGATTCCGTGAAGGATGGCGTTCTCACCGCGTTCTTCCTGCACAAATAAAAAATGAAAGGGGGAACGGCTGGCAGGCCGTTCCATTATATTATCAAAGAATAAGTATGAATCTATTCTTCATTGATAAGCTGGCATAGGCTCGTGACTTCACGCTGGCCTTCCAGTATCTGGCTTATCTTGTCTGCATTGGCTATCAGGCTGACGAACTGCCGCGTTCCGTCCCTCGACGGGACCTTCACTGCATTCGCGAATGCCTCTGTGTCTATGCTCAGGTTCAGGGCGCCGCCGCCCTTGCTCTTCCGCACATAGCCCACTAGTTGCGATTTTGTTGCTATTTTCTCACCTCCGTTTGTTTGTTGTGCCGCCGGTAACGGTACTCGGCGACAAATCCAGGTAGGCGGGTATGATATATAAACCGGAACCGGGGAGCGCCGAAAGTATTCAGCATGAAGCCTGGCTATGGGCCGGGATTCACAATAATGTCCACCCTGTCGCCGTCCTTGAGGCGGAGAGCCTTCCTGAGATGGCTTGCTGATATTATCTCCAGAACATCTGTGTGGTGCGAGCGCTTCGGCAGCACGATGGCGCATTGGATGTCCTTTATCATTACCGGAATGCACTCGGCTTCCCCGTATGTGCGACCGTCGGCCCTGAAGCCCCCGAGCTTGACCCTAGATGCCGAAGGCAGCAGATCCAGCTTGGCCATCTCCTCCTCCGAGACCTTGAGGTTGAGTGTCCCTTGAAAAGATACGAAGCCAAGCTTTTCCTGTATCATGAGATCAAATATCTTCTTGGCTCTGTCTCTGTTCATAGTGAGGTTATCGTCTTCAAACATTATCTCTTGGATTCCATAGA
>CAYHBA010000021.1:0-25320 GCA_964354755.1 uncultured Thermoplasmata archaeon | reverse complement strand
GCATTATATAGAAAGATAATGGCTCCGTATAAAATGACTTAAGCATTTTTCAACCACAGAAAATATTTGCATTATTTACTTGAATACATAGAACTCTGAACTTTGCTTAGGGGGGTCGTTCTGGATTTCTTCAATACCTAAACGTGCGCACCTTCACGATAGTGCCGAATACCCCATTCACAACCTTATATTGCCCCATGTTCAAATCTAATTATATTATTGTCCTCATCAAGCCAAAAACGATAATATTCATCGCGAACTAACACATCTTCTGGGTCGTATTCGTATTTTATGATTACACTATCTTGGTTACCAACGGAAAGATAATAGATGTCGGTTGAAGTGGCATTGTAGTGTTCTGCACCCTGGAAAACACCTTGAATGGTCGGAGGGTCATTCGTGTTATAGGTTGTATCCTCATAATAACCCGGTTCATATCGGAGTAGGTTATCATTATCGTCTAACCAGAATTGATAGGGTTCCCCCCGTACTAACACATCATCTGGAACCTGTTCGTATATCATAACTACGTTTAAGTGGTCTCCAATCATGACATAATAGATGCCTGTTGAAGTTGCATTGTAGTTTTCATAACCTGAGTATAAGCCCTGGACGGTTGGTGGAGTGTTATCAGAGGAGCTATTGCCATTATTTAGAATTGTAATTGAAACAGCACCCACAATTATACTCACTGCCACCACAGCCATTAAGATTAGCAATACGCTTTTTTTCATACCAAGCTCCCTATTACTTGAGTAATGAATGCGAGCGCCCTGTAATAAGGCTTTCGTTAATAAAAGACAACTACAGTCATCCGCGATTTTTAAAATGTTCTTTCAATCCAGATAAGTCACACCTCGCATGGTTGAGATTATTTAAACTACAAATTCAAATATTCATTTTTATCCACCCGTTTTATTATCATGTAATTCATTCATCATCATATGAAATACAATTGCTATCATAAGCTTTATTTCAAGAATCAGCATTTTTTAGTAGGAGAAAAATCTATAGTAACATGGAGTGAAACACTCGACAAAATGCGGTCACATTTTCCACTTTCAGATTGCCTTGATGAAAAAATAGCCTCCTCAGATGTTTTACGTATGTTCTCCGACCTATATTCCTGTTCAGAACATGTCTATTACACATTGGATGGTAATGAATTATCTCGCATGACCTATAGTAAATCATTATTTAAAACAGAATGTGAATCCGCTATGACCTTCATCATAGACTGGACAAAGAAATTTCATTCTTCGAATCCTGATGGAGAATTTTACCCAGATAGAATTCCTTATGAACTTCCAAACCATCTCAAGGGAAAATTCTATAGGGCAATTAAATATTATTATGCTAGTCGATTATTTAACCAATGGCTACTAGAAGAAAATCGTTTTTATTCATTACCGTTATTACTTGAATCAAGTTCTGATATAAATGCCTCATTTTTACTTGCGTCAAATTTTTATTATAAACAAGCCCATCAAATGCTTCGCAATCATTTGGAATTAATGATTGCCCAATACTACTTTTCATTAAATACTGATTTATTCGTTGATTGGAGAAAAATTCCAGACGTGCATATGCCACAATTTAGGGGGAAGACTGGTATGCTAAACTATTTGTTAAAAGTAAAAGCTATCACAATTGACGATAAAACTCGATTAGATACCCTATTCCAGAATCTTTCTGGATATACTCATTCTAAGTATAATAAATTACTTCACTACGACGAAGAGAAAAACAAAACTCTGCCTTTCAAATTTAATGAAAAATATTTTTCTATATGGTTAGATAATGTTATTTTAACTTTGGAATTTGGCGTTATTATTCTTTCAAATCACATCAAGAACTGGGAATCTCAACTAATGAAGAAAGATAATCTCATTTGCCCTGTTTGCTACAATGAAGACATGAGTATTCGTCATGAGAAATATGGGTCATTAAAATTATTTTCATATACCTGTCAACGTTGTGGTGAAGAAATACTAACGGATAAGAAAATATAAATAAAAAAGAAAAAAGGAGACGATATTTACCGCATTCCGAAATTCTAATTCACGTATGAACTAAAAGTTAGCCAGTGGGGTCGGGTTCAATTCCGCCCCGGCCCCTGATTAAGAATCGCGAAGTTTCTTTTGAAACTCTACAAGTTCTTTTAGAAACTCCGATGCCTTTATTTCAACTTTGCCGTCTAACACCAGAGCATCGTTTTTAACTCCCTTCGATACACCGCCAATAGGCGCGATGTATATTAATTTCTCAATATGGGCATCATTAGGCCATTTTCGTCTTTGTAACTTCTTGAATAAAACCATGTACCCATCATGTTCCATCGTGGAAATCGGTTTCTTTCGGAACTTGACCTCTATCATCTTGGCTTTGGCTCCTTTGGCAATTACCAAGTCAACTTCACGATTATCCACAATCAAATCACGCGCGAGAATTTTATAATGCTTTGATTTAAAATAAGCCTCTATCAGATTCTCTAATTGTTCTCCCTTTGGCCCCTCTTTGTCAGCATCCTCTTCTTTGATTGCATCTTCCATCAGGCTTCCAATATCCTCGTTTACCGAATTACCCAGGCTTCTCTTCATTCCAGACCAATCAAAAGCCATCTCCTTCTCAGTCTTCATGTGCTTATTGTATAACTTGATATGGTTGGCCTTGAGATATGTCAATAATTTATCGAGTTCCAGATAGTCCGATAAAACATCGACATATCGGGTCTTGTCTGCCACATCCCGGAATAATGGAGGTTTCACAACAATCTTAAAATGCTCAGATATTACCTTCAAATCGTCTAAATCCAGTTCATTCAGTAATGAATACATCTTTTCTGCATCGGTCGTAAGTAAATGTCCGATTTTATCTAAGTACCCCATATTATCATGAACATGTAATGTCCTTCTCGTTCAATATCTTTTTGATTCGTGCGTAATCCTTATGCCGTTTCGTTTTCACAATAGGCATATTAACATCTTTGTTTGCATTAGATAATGTAACCATCTTGTAATAAGATTTTCGTCCCTGAAAAAAAGATAGGGGAGGGATGTTCGATATCAGAGAGTCAGTAATCGGCTTATTCCTGTCCGGCGTGTTAATTAATCTTATTGTTCTTCGAACCCTGTTTCTTCCCATTCCGAATACACTAAAAGGATTTGATTCAATTTGCGACGTAAAATTATAGAACTCTCCGGCGAGGCATCATGGGTCGCTCACGTCAAATGGAATTTGTACTCGCTCCAGGTCTGCGCTGCGTCACGCCCCCCTACGTCTGGCTACGGACTCCCGCCCTTCCGCTCCTGCGCTGGCCCCTCGGCCTTCGGCCAACCCCCATGCTCGAAGCGGTTCAGCTTATAACTCAAGAGGATAATAATGCTAGGGCAAGAACAAACCATATGAAAATGAATAATATGATATATATTAGTAAAAAATGAAGTACCCTGATTTTTGGTTCTTTGACACTCCTACGTTTGAAAAGAAGGCGGTTTTCTATTCCTAATCTGTGTTCAAGCTTTCTAATGCGATTGATTCGTGTGTATGTGGCCCAATTGTATCTTTGATGCATAAGATAAGCGATAATTACCGGGGAGATGGATGCTGAAGCCATTACAAAAATGGCGTATGGCAATATATTTTCATCAAGATTTTGATAAAAAGCTAGAAAACCGGCTAGAACACCAGCAGATAATGGTATCATAATTGAGAAAAAAGTATAGCCAGCTCTACTATCTAATTCAATATTTTTCTCTAATAATTCTATTTCAAACATAATCTTTTTTTCTTCTCTCTCTTCCATATCTTCCACCTCAAGCCAGACGTTACGACGGGGGGGTGTGACTACGCTTGCCCCAAGTGAATGCACAAGCCCGGATATAAGGCTTGCGTCCTTCTCCCCGTCCCTTCGTTGTACTCGTGATTGCTTCGCTGTAACGCTGGGTGTTTGATAGCTCGCAACCGTGCGGAAACCTGTCCACGCGTCTCAACTCTCGGATTGCGTTATCGTCCCTTATTAATACTTGGTTGCCTCGTCGTAGAGTGCCTTGAAGAAACTAACACCATCCTTCAATTTTTGATGTTCAAATTCTGTTTTTCTTTGTTCAAGCTGTTTTTCAAGAACACGGATATATTTTTCCTGATTAATTTCTAGCTTCTGGAGCGCATCATTTGTTTTCTTCAATTCAATAATTTCATCTTTCGATTGCTTTCTACCCAGCAAGTAAAATAATAGGCTTAATCCTAACCCTGCTATGCCAATAATCGTCTCTAACATTATTATCCATCCTTCGATGATAATACGCTTAATGAACTATTTATAAATTGGTGGGGGGTCGGCGAAACTACTAGTTGTTGTCAAAAAAAGCAAAAAGGGGACGATTTTCACATTCCGGGAGTATTTAAACCCCCCCTTGAACTAAAATCTGGCCAGTGGGTCGAGATTCAGACCCCGTTGGGTCCATTTTTCTTTCTATAATCTGAATCGCCGCAATGAAAAATGGCCAGCCGAATTGACCTAGCAATAATATATTCAATTCGGCGCAGCCTTCAGACGCACGAAGTGCGGCTGAAACAATGGCACCCAGAAAAAGTTTTTTGCAGGGCGAATCGCGCAGAGTGCAAAGGATTCGCCCGTGCCATTTTTCTTCATTTTGATCAATATCGTGGCGATAGAAAAATGGTAAGCCGAATCTGACTAATCGCCCTGGATTCGTCCGAACCGACGAACTAGCGACCATTCGCTACATCTAGCAGAGTTTGTTCGTCGTTCATACTGTTACGTTTCTCTCATCCTTGGCTGGCTTGGGTTAACCTAAAACTTATGTACCGGATACAATATGGCAGCACCATGAAACTCTTCGGCTCGTCCGGCATTCGGGGCAAATTCGGGGACCTCATCACGCCGGAATTCATGTGCAGGGTCGGACAGGCAGTGGGCGCCCAGTACGGTTCTGTCGTGGTCGGGTGGGACACGAGGACCACAAGCCCCCTTCTTGCCAGGGCAGCCCTTGCCGGCGTGGCCTCGGCGGGCAGTAATGTTTGTTCAGCCGGCATGGTTTCAACGCCGACGCTGGCCAATGCGGCCAGGGAGTTCAAGGCCGGCATGATGATAACGGCATCGCACAATCCCCCCTCTGACAACGGCGTCAAGCTCTGGAATCCTGACGGCTCCTCCTTCGGGCAGGGACAGATGGAGGCAATTGAGGAATCCCTGCTCGGAAACAGGCCAGCAACTGCAGGATGGGACAGAATCGGCCGCATCCAATCAATAGACTCCGCTGTGGAAAGCCACATACTCAAAATATCCGGACACATAGAACGGCTCCGGGCCAAGGTGGTGGTGGACTGCGGGAACGGCGCCGCATCGACAATTACGCCGCAACTCCTAAGCAGGCTGGGCTGCGAAGTGATCGCGCTGAACACGGAACCGGACGGCTCCTTCCCCGGCAGGGGCTCCGAGCCCACCGAGGAGAACACAGGTCCCCTTGCCAAACTCGTTGTGGATTCGGGCGCGGACATTGGCCTGGCCCATGACGGCGACGCCGACAGGGTGGTGGCCGTGGACGAGAAGGGGAATTTCGCGGGCGGCGACGCGCTGCTTCCCCTGCTCTGCAAGCTCGAAGGCAGGTCTAAGGTTGTGGTCCCGGTCAATGCCAGCATGGCCGTTGAGAGGTGTGTGGGAAAGGTCCAGGTGATAAGATGCCGCGTCGGGGACGTCTATCTATCCGAGAAAATCAAGGAGACGAACGCAGACTTCGGGGGCGAGCCCTCCGGGACATGGGTGTTCCCCAAGGTATCATACTGCCCGGACGGAATATACGCAGCCGCAAGGTTGGTCCAGATAGCATCCGAGAAACCCCTTTCGGAGAGGCTGGCGGAATTGCCCAGATTCATCACTGTCAGGAAGAGGCTGGACATGCCCCAGGAAATACGGGAGAAGGCAATGTCCCGGGTGTCCGATGCCCTGAAGGCGCTGAGCCCTGTTGAAACATCCGAACTGGACGGTATAAGGGCGGTGTTTCCGGACGGGTGGATGCTGTTCCGTCCGTCAGGCACCGAACCGAAACTGAAGATAGTTGTGGAAGCCGAGTCCAAGAAGGCTGCGGACAGGCTGCTCAAGACCGCATTGAAGATAGGAAAGGAGGCCCTCGAATGAAGGTGTTCATAATGGCTGCGGGTGACGGAACCCGCATGAGACCGCTGACGGCCAACATGCCGAAATCATTGCTGCCCGTGGCCGGGAAACCGTTGATACAGCATATGCTTGAGACTCTGAAATCATGCAGGCTGAAGGACATCACCATCCTTGTCAATCCTGGCAGGCGCTACATAGACCAGGAGTTCGGGGACGGGTCTGACCTGGGCCTAGAGCTTTCCTATGTCGTGCAAAGAAAGCCGCTGGGCACGGCGAATGCGGTCGGCACAGCCAAACTGGTCCTCGACGAGCCTTTCCTCTGCCTCAACGGCGACGTCATAGTCAACAAGCCAACTGTCTCCGGGATAATGGCGGATTTCAAGAAGAACGGTTCGACTGTGGTAACCGGCGTCGCGGTCGAGAACCCATCTGAATACGGAATACTTGACGTCAGGGGCGGCAAGCTGAAACGCATGGTGGAGAAGTCGAAAAATCCGCCAGGCAATCTCGCCAACGCGGGCGTTTACATATTCACACCGGAGATATTTCAGTGGATTGACAAGACAGAGAAATCAGTGCGCGGGGAATTCGAGATAACAGATTCGCTCACCATGATGGCCTCATCGGCCGAGGTCAGGGTGCATGAATTCCAGGGCGAGTGGGTGGACGTTGGCCGTCCTTGGGACCTTCTCAGGGCCAACAGGCTTTTCATGGAAGGGCTCAGACCCAAAATAGATGGCGAGGTTCAATCCAACGCAACCATCGAAGGCCCGGTGGCCCTCGGCAGCGGGAGCCGCATACTCAACGGCGCCTATATAGTCGGCCCGGTCATAATCGGCCAGGACACCGAAATAGGCCCCAACTGCTACATCAGGCCCTCAACCTTCATCGGGAACGGCTGCAAGGTCGGGAATGCTACAGAAGTCAAGAATTCCATACTGATGGATGGTGCCAAGGCTCCGCATCACAATTACGTGGGCGACAGCGTGCTGGGCAGGGAGACCAACCTGGGCTCGGGGACCAAGGTGGCGAACCTGCGCCTGGACGGCCGGAACATCCGCGTCAGCCTCAGGGGAAAGATAGTGGACACGGGCCTCAGGAAGCTCGGCGTCATCACCGGAGACAATGTCAAAATAGGCATAAACACTAGCATCCAGCCCGGGACCATAATCTCCGAGGACTGCCTGATTGGTGCTGGTACCACTGTCAGTGGCACAGTCGAGCCTGGAACAAAGATCTACTGAAGGAAGGTCAGCGAAGGATTTTTAATGACCGATGGGATGTCTGTCCCTGGTGATTGCATGGCAAAAGGCTTCGTGCTTGTCAATATCGAGCCTGGAAAGGAATTGGAAGCTCTGCGCGGCTTCAAGAAGGTGAAGGGCGTGAAAGAGGTCACTCCGCTTCTGGGGGACATAGACTTCCTGCTGCTGGTCGAGGCAGATAACCCGAACGAAATTGCCAACATAGTAATCAATAAAATCCGCAGGGTTATTGGCGTCGTCAGCACCAAGACACTCATGGAGGATGAGTTCCTCAAGCATTTCGAGGACCTCTGCTGAGCGTGATAACATGAAACTTATACTTTTGGGACCGCCTGGGGCAGGAAAAGGAACGCAGGCTCAATTTCTCGTCGAGAAATACGGCATACCGCAGATAAGCACAGGTGACCTTCTGAGAAAGGCGGTCGCGGAGGGCACCGAGCTCGGCAAGATAGCCAAGAGCTACATGGATGCGGGAAAGCTGGGCCCGGATGACCTTATCCTGGCCTTAATCAAGGAGCGCATCGAGAAGCATGACTGCAAGAAGGGCTATATTCTAGACGGATACCCGCGCAACCTGGCACAGGCCGAGGCCATGGAAAAATTGGCCAAAGTGGATGCAGTCATCAATCTCGTGGTGCCGATGGAGGAGCTGGTGAACAGGCTCACGTCAAGGAGGACATGCAGGAAGTGCAATGCCGTGTACAACCTGACGGCCAGGCCCCCCAAGGTCGCCGGGAAATGCGATGCCTGCAGCGGAGAGCTGTACCAGAGGGACGATGACAACGAGAAGACTGTCAGCAAGCGCCTTGACACGTACACAGCCCAGACAGAGCCCCTGATTAAGCATTATAAAAAGAAGAGGCTTCTCAGGGACATCGACGCCACCCACGGGATGGAGAGCACCCTGGCCAGCATAGTGAAGGTAATAGACTCTCTATGATACTCAAGGGCTCTATAGTCATTGCCTTCTCTGGCAGAAAATACTTAATGGTCAGGCACAGGGACCGCGCATGGGAATTCCCAGGCGGCCGGTCAGAGGGGCGCGAGACTCCTGCCGAAACGGCAAGGCGGGAGTTCGCCGAAGAAACAGGACTCTCCGGCGCGAGGTGGAAAAATCATGGAATCATTGAACTGGAGAACGGCTGTCTCGCCCTTTTCTCGTGCAATGTGTCAGGCCGCCCTGTTCCGGCGTCGGAAGAGATAGCAGAAGCCGGATACTTCACGGCGCCGCCCATCAACCTCTCGTTCTCCAGGCACGAATATTTCACCCTTCTGCGGATGGCAGGACATCACCCGAAGAAGAAAACCGATTACGATGTCGCCTCAAGGGATTTCGACAGCCTCAGGGGCAGAACTGTCACGGATCGGATATGGACAGATTCGATAACCAGGTTGGGCCACATAGAAAGGAAATCAAAGGTTCTGGACATAGGCTGCGGGACAGGCCGCCACTCGCTCGGTTTGAGTGAAGAATGCGGCGCTGAGATATGCGGCCTTGACAATTCCGGAGGCATGCTCTCGCAGGCAAACTCGAAATCAAAGGGCTGCTGGCTAAGGGCCGACGCGGTGAGCCTTCCGGTTGGTTCGCGCACCTTTGACCGAGCGCTGCTCATACTGGTCCTCCAGCATGTGGACGACGAGCCAAAGGCCATTGCCGAGGCCTACCGCATACTGAAACCCGGTGGGCGGCTGCTCGTGGCCACGGTTTCGCATTCTCGCATTAAGCGCCATGTGACCAGGTTGTTCCCGGGACTCGCCAGGATAGACCTGGACAGGTTCATGGCAGTGCCGGAATTGAAATGGCATCTGGCGAACCAAGGATTCCGCGGAATATCCTCCAAGATCATGAGGACCCCAAAGAGGACAGAGGCAGTCGAGGATTTGCTGGAGAGGTTCAGGCGAAGGTACATCTCCACGCTTGCCCTTGTCCCGGAGAAGGATTTCGGGAAAAACCTGGCATTGTTCGAGAAACGGCTCAGAAAGGCTTATGGGAACCATGTATGGACAGACGTGGAAATCACATTTATTTCCGCTAATAAATCCTAGACTTCCGGATAATCCCGCTTCCTCAAGTAACGGATTCCCCCATGTTCCTCGTAGCCTGCCTCCTTGAACAGCCTCATGGATGCGTCGTGGCCGTCTTCTATGAGGACTGCGAATATTGCCAGCCCTTTTGCCCTCAGCCGCCTCTCCATCTCCAGGACCAGGGCCCCCCCGAAACCCTTGCCCTGATGTTCCGGAAGCACGGCCAGCCTGTTAAGCCACCCTTTTCTGCTCTCATAAGTCCCGATGACAACGCCGACAAGGAGGTCAGCTTCGAAGCAGCCCAGCCACATATCCGGGTCCAAGGCCATCTGCCTCTCGACCTCTGCGCGGCCGTCGCGGCCCTTCGGCCTGTACTGAAGCCCGGCCTTTTCCCATACTCCAATTACTGAATCATAATCAGCCGGACCGAGCGTCCTGAGTTCCAGGCTCTCACTCCCAGTCCAAGATGTACTCGTCGTAGGGATCTCCTTTCACCTGATTCTTGTTCCTCTTCACGGTTCCCTTGGTCCTGGTAATCTCGAGCATGCCCTCGAAGGCGCCTTCCCAGGCAATGCCGGATTCCTCAATGAAATTGCAGTCTTTCATGATGACGACCGCCCTCTTGCCGAATTCGTCGCTGAGAATCGAGACCTCGCCGAAGTTGAATGTGTCCGCATAATTGTCCTTCGCCCGCTTGAGCAGGTGCTTGATGTTGACAAACCTGACAAGGTAAGCGAGGCTGCCCAGGTTCTTCACGGTGAAATTGCCGCTTTTCCTGACATACTCCGAACCCCTGGAGCCTATCCATTTAATTATTTTCTCGTCGTTCGTAAGCGAATACATTGTGTCCGGCTTAAAATCCTCAGGTTTAACTCCGGTGTCTGAAAGGCATTGCTCAAGGGCTTTCTGGCCCCATTGGTATTTGATGTAGTTCAGGTACCCGAGGAGCACTCCTCCTTTCAGCTTACGCTCTGTCATCCATGTGTCTCCGTTCGCGACTGCCTTTACTTTCTCTTTCTGAAGAACAGGGCCGCACTCATCACAACGATTGACATTGCCAACAGAGCCAGCAGATATATGTTGCCCGAGCCGCTCGGGGTCGCCGCAACGTTCTCCTGTACGGGTTCGTTCTGGATATCCAGTGCAGGCGCCGGCGTCACGGTTTCCTCGCTCGTAATCGCAGTATCTGGTTCTTGGATTTCTGCCGCCTGCTCAGCAGCCTCGGGAATTTCTGGCTCAACAACAGCGGGCGAGGGCTGGGCCGCGGGCACCGCCGTGATTGTTCCGTCGCCCGGGTCTGCCACCGGTTCCACGACAGGCTCTTCGACGACCGTTATTGGTTCTATTACGATACCTGTAGTCGTGTACTGGGCCTTCAGCGGGTAATTGTCCCGGGAATCCGGGTCTATGATGTACGGGTTGTCGATCATGCCGTCAGCTCCAGGTAGATTCTGCAGCGGGCCGTTTTGTGTGTCCGGTCCTGAGAATCCACTCCAGTAATTGCCTCCTATCGGGTAGCCGCCGTCCCACATGTTCATGTCGCCGTTGTCGAGGGCATGGATTCCGTTGTTCACGAAGTTGTTGTGGAATATCTGGTTTCCCTCAGTGTTCCAAAGCAGGACACCGATTCCGTTGTTGTGCACCTGGTTGCTCTCGATAATATTGCCGAAAGAGATATGTATGTTGTCTACGAAGTGATTGTTATTGAGGCCGCCTGTTCCGCCCGAGAAGCTGAAGCCTCCGTAAGTCATGTCAACATATCCCGCCCAAGCAAGCAGAGGGTTGTACATGTCATCGACGTACACAGTAATGCCTTCACTCGTGACTATTACTTTCGCGTGATGCCAGGCATTGTCCTCGCTTCTCAAGTCGTAGACCGAGGCCAGGTGGTTCCAAACATTGTCTCGAGTGATGCCTATGTGGTTGGCGCTTGTGTCCCATCCGCCGTTCAGGTAGTTATCGAACTCGACTGAATACCCAAGGGCTGTCCCGTCTCCGTCAACGCAACCTAGATATCCGCCGGCTGATGGTGTGTAAGGTTCCTTGAAGAAGTTGAATGCAAATCCGTCAGCACCATTTAAATCATATGGTGTGGTAATACCCACATCAAGGCCCCACATTCCGGGCCATCCGAGGTTTTCAATATTGTCCCAGATTCCAAATCCGTTGTATGTGATGTAGTTCCCACGGGGGCTCGGCTGAGTGGTGGTTTGGTCTAAACCGCAAGGGAAATCTCCTGCTACTGTTCCCATGAAGTTTATTCCGATTACGACGCTTCCCGTGTCAGGAATGGCATAATCCGGAATGTCGATAGTATCCCAACCGGTGCCTGAACTGGTGCCGCTGAACACGACATTCACGCCGCCCGTATAGACATCTCCATAAGCTGGCAGTGATGTTTCGACCCATATGTCATAATTTACCACATAGAAAGCGTCGGCATCCGAGCCTACGGATATGTACAACTCACCGATGTCATTCGCCCTGTAGGCAGCCAATTCGGCATCTGTCAGCTCGATGGCCATCGTTATGTCTCCGCCGCCCCCTAAGCCTATGTGGGTCTCAGTGTAACCGTCATTGTAGCCAACCCAATCGGTTCCGGTCTGGCCGGCCAGGTAATCGAATTCGGCGACGAAGGCGGTCTGTATTGGCTGGTTGTACAATATCTGACCGACTAGACCATTGCCATTCTGGGTGAGCCTGGCGTAGCCTCCCGTTCTGAGTGCGTTGCCTGAATACGTCCACGCGCCGGTGTCGACAGAGAAGTCGTCCTGGAAAGGTGTGCCTGAGTTGCCGGTGACGTATATCCCAGGACAATTTACTTCAAATGTATACAAGATTCTGCCGTTCCAGGTCCTCGGCGTAAATGTGGTGCCGGTGAATGCCGGGTTTCCTTTGCCTATACCGGTCGTTATGGTCATGACCTCGTTGTCATAAACATTATTGCCGTCTGTGTACCGAGTATCCGCCACTCCGTAGGACGATTGATAAACGAAGAACCCGTAATCGCCTGCGGGAAGTGCGAAGTCAGGGAAGTCTATCGGAGTCGGGTTGCCTTGTCCCTGAGATGTACCAGTTCCTGTTGCCGCCAGTGTCCAACCCACGGCACTGTTATCGAAGCCCACATATGTCCCCGGCCTGTAATAGATCTCGAAGGTGACCGCAGCTCCGGGAGTGTCCACATTCACGTCAATGGATGTGATGGTCAAGTCAGTCTTCAAGGTGACGTCGAACATGTTGCCGGCAAATGCATTGTTATCGGCAAAAGTGGTTTCCAGAGAACTGGACAAGGGCATGGTTTCGCCGTCAATGTTCGAAATCTCGTTGTCATGGATGTAGTTCAAACCCGAATCCTGGAGGGATATGCCGCAGCCGCAGTCCTGGATTATGTTGTTTCCGATGTCGCAGCTTGTGACCGAGTTCAGGAGTATTCCGACCGGGCCGTTCTGCACGGTGAAGCCGCTGAAAGACACTGTATCGGCATTGATTTTAACAATCGAATCAACGCTTGTCAACCAGAAGATAGAGTTGTGTACGACTTGGTCTATCTGGCCTGTCCACTGTAGGTAAACTCCGGCATAAGCATTGATGGTGACAACTGTTCCGTCGTCCTTAGCCGCAACGAATATGTTTCCGTCGCTCCAGCGGGCGACCTCAGTCGAACCGGGGGTCAGTGCAGTTCCCCCAGCTCTGTAAAGGTCGCTGGCCGCGGTGACGCCCTGCATGATGGGGTGTGTCGGATTGAATGTTCCCAGGCTGGCTGTAGTATAAATGCAGCCGCCGCAACTCATTGCAGAGTATTGTTCTGCCCTGAACCGTCCCTGCATTCCCCAGGAGGGGTCGATTGCGAACTCCATGTCAATGACCCTTCCGCCGGAGTCCACGTAATCGGCCAGTACATTGCCTATTGCGATAGGATCTCCAAACACGTAATTTGACCAGGTGATGACAATATCGTAGGCCTGAAGCTGGGCCAGGGATGGCGTCGCTCCTCTGGCGTCGAATGTATCGATCACACCGAGACCGCCAAGGGTAGTGAGCTGTGTGCGCAGCGGTTCGCCGTTCCCGTCATCGGCGTGGAGTATGAGGATGTTCGGGACTGCAGCTGACATTATGCCATTCGACTGCCAGCCAGTTGACTCTGCACCGTCGATTATGGTCGTATCAGCGTTCTCGCCGGTGATTGTCAGTTGCTTGTTGACGAAGATTTTTTCGTTATACACCCCTTCCAGGGCATATATATGTTCTCCGGGATTGGCCGCGTCGATTGCCGGCTGTATGTCCATGTACCAGATGTCCTGGTCGAGGTTGTGCACCCTGCCGGCTGTAGTCGTCAGAGTTATGGTTTCGGAGACCCATGGATCGAGTATGGATGTAACGGTAATGGTTGCAGTGTCGCTCAATCCGGCAGCGTCAGCCGGGATATCCACATACACAAGGAATGACCCGATGTTCAATGGGCCATCCGGTCCCAGAGGACCGACAGTCTGGGTGTAAACACCCACATCATCGAAATAGCCGGCGGAATTGCCCCAACTGTAGATGCCGACAGCGCCTTGGTCATGGGAATCGTCAGTCACGTCGAATATCAGATTGCCATCGATATACACCTGAATGCTGTCGCCGACGAGCTTCATCTCCACATTGTACCATTGCCCTGTTGTGTAGGGGACATTGTCTGAGGCTAGAACCTGCCAGGCGCCGTCCACGCACACGTCCAGGACGCGGCGCTGGAAACCGGGGTTTGTGAAGTCCTTGTCCCAGGTGTCGGCTTGCTGGCTCCAGTGGAATCTGTAATAGTTTTCGGAATTGGTGTATCTTGCCATCAGGCCGATGCCGTCGTTATCCGTCGACATCATGTCTGCACTTAATGTGTAATCTGTCCAAGCCTGGTTCCCGTTCCAAATGTATGTCCCGGGCAGCCATTGGCCTGGGTAGGCATATATATTGCCCGTTTGCCTCAGGACGCCCGCACCATCTACGTACCAGTTACTTGGGGCATTGATAGTGCCTTCGTCGACGATGTTCCAGCCGTCCAAGTTCAGGTCGCTGAAATCATCCTCCAAGGCTGGAATCAGGACTTCGGTGGGCCATGTGTTGCCTTGGACATTTATCGTGTATTGGTCGCAGTGCCTTGCCAAATTTTCGATGGACACATCGTACGTTTTGATCTCTCCCGGTCCAGCGTACACAATCGATTCAGGTGATCCGCGGATATTGAAATTGTCAATGTTCCATCCGCAGTATGTGACTGATCCGTCGGTCGGCCCCATGTCGAATCTCACATAGACTGTTGCCTGGTTGTCGGCCCAGGCGGAGATGTCATAGGACATGAAAGTCCATGCAGGGTCTGTGAATGAAGCTGTGTTGTGGCTCCAGACCTCGTTCCAGGTCGCGGCGTCATTGCTCACATAGATGTAGGCATGATCCCATGCCACACTTTCTATTCCCAGCCACCTGTAGAATTCCAGCGTCACAGCAGAATGCCCACTACAGTCGATTGCCGGAGAGTATATGTAATTCTGATTGGCCGGGACATTGTTCTCGTACTCACCGAGAACACCCCCGAGTCCAGTGAGGTCGTTGCCGATCGAATATGTGCCAGCATATGCTCCCACAGGGTCCGGAGGGGTGCCCAATCCGCTAGGCGTGCCTATCTCCCAGTCATTGCTTGCCCCGACTCTGGTCCAGTCCGAGAAGTCTCCGTCCTCGAAACCATCGAAGAATACAGTCTCAGGTGGGTTGAAATATTGTAAATCGAAGGAACTCTCAGGCGCCCCAATGAACACATTGTCGATGTGCCAGAAATCATAGCCTGTGCCGGAACCGTCCGCCTGCCTGAACCGGAGCTGGAACCTCGGGTTTAGCGCGTCCTGTGGAAGTATCCAAAGAGGCGTGAGGATCTCGCCAGGCGTCCCGCCTCCCGGGAATGTGGCAAGCTCATGCCACTCTGCCCATTGAAGGTTGCCGTCCGAATATTCCACGATCAGGTCCTCGCCATCATCCGGGTCCTCGCTGAAACCGGCGTCTCCCCGGCGGATTACGCAGCTGGCTATTCCGTATGGCATTTCCATGTTAATCTTGCATGTCGTGGCGGAATAAGCACCGCCGCTCGTGAACATTGAATAGGCGCCGGTGTACGATGTTGCTACGTTGACGTCGACATCGTTATTTGGCCGGGTCCATGCGCTGTAGATCCATCCCAACAGCGGGTCGTTGTAAAGGCCGAACTCTCCCTGGTTGCCCGCAAGCTCGAAGTCGTCGTAGAACGGCGCGGGCATTGAAAGCCTGGTCCAGATCTCGACTCCTCCCACGACCGAGTTGTCGTTAAAGGATGTGATGGAAATCCTTGCCTGGTCGAATGCGCCGATGTCATCCGTCGGAACCAAGACCTTGATGGCATATTCCTTGGTCTCGCCCGGCTGAACAGGGCCCCACCACCATGTCTCTGAGCCGTCGTCTATACCGTTGTATATTCCCTGAGGCCTGAGGTCCACCGTGAAGAACTTGGTCCACCAATCGGCATCGACGGTCGGATCTCCTGTATTCCAGGTATACATGGGCAAGTAAATATCCGGTTCCGTGCCCAGGTTAGTAATCCACACTCTGTGTTCCACCCAGTCCCCATACCAGCCAAAGTTGGTCTGGACAGGGGGGCCGACGTCGAACCAATATTCAGGCTCGCCGTTCGTGCGTATTATTGCATCGTCCCAGGTGTAGAAGTAGTCATGGCATGTTGCCACGATGGTCGCAATGTCAAAAGAGCCCGGGGGAAGGCCCATCGGTATGTCGACCCTGGCGATGAAGGACATGCTGCTTCCTGGCGGGATTGGCCCGATCGAAGTGATTGGCCCTGTCGGCACTATCGGAACCGTCGATGTCACTTCTATATCGTCCAGTCCGAAGCTCTCACCGTCATTGCCGACATATTGCCATACGAGATGTATGTTTTGACCGGCATAGGCAGTCAGGTCAATAGTGATCAGGTGGAAGTCGAAGGTGCCCCAGGACTCATCGGCAATGAGGTTCCACAGAGTATCTGTAAAGGCGCCGCCTGCTTCAACCGCATACAGTATCATCGTGGCTCCGGGGAAATTTGTATCGCTTTGGGCCCAGAACTCAAGGGTCGTGCTGGCGCCACTGCCCGGGATTGCCATATTGGGGCTGATCAGCCATTCGTCCTGGTCCGCCATCTGATAATTGACCCATCCGCCATATGCGCCAGAGTGGACGTACATCGGGTAGGTGGCAGCGTCGAGAGTTCTCCAGTGTTGGGTCGATGATACTCCGTCTATCACGGACCATCCTGTCGGGGGCATGATTCCGCCCTCGAAGTCTTCGCCGAGCAATGTCATCGTTCCTCCTCCGCCTGCGTTTCCTATGAATGTTACTGGCCATGTATTGCCTGTTGCTGTCAGGTCATAAGTCTCCGGCCATACTCCGGTATTGTACACAGTCAGCACATGGTCGACGTAATGGCCGGTTGAGCCCGTGTGTTCTTGGTAGTCTGGCAGGAGCATCACGCCGTACGGATTGTCCGAGAAGGTCTGCACCTGCGCGGAGTCCGTTGTCCAAACCGGGTCGCCCTGCGAGGTGACAAACACTGTGGTCATGTCCCAGCTTCCCGGAGGCGCCAGTGCCGGTATGTCCACCCTGACGGTGAAGTCGTAGGTTGCCCCGGGCGCGATTATTGGCGTCTGGAATATCTGAGCCGTACCTGCTGCGTTCCATAACGTTGTCGGCCATGCATTCCCGGCGACTGAGAGGTCGTACCTGTCGTTCCATACTCCTGTGTTCTCAACTGTCATTGTGTAATCGTAGGATGTGCTCACATATCCTGTGCCTGTCTGGAGGTCCGGAGTCAGGTCCACTCCGAACGGATTAAGCGCAGTCGTGGTGACCCAGGCGTCGTCCCATGTGAATCCGGGATTGTTCTGCGATGTGGCCATTACCTGGGCAATGTCCATTGTTCCATCCGCAATTCCGTACGGGATTGTGACCCTGGCGACGATTATCCTGCTGCCATGTGCAGGTACAGTGCCGGTCGAGGTTATCGGGAATGTCCCGGTTGCATCCCAAAAGGTGACAGGCCAGGTGTTTCCCGTGGCCGAAAGGTCGTATTCATCAGGGAGAGATCCGAGGTTGTCCACCGTGATGTAATAATCCACATCAGCTGTCCAGTAATCGCTTGCTGCTTGGTCATCGGGCCAGATGTCAACGGCATAAGGCCCGACATAAAAGTCGTCTACGTACCAGCCAGGATAAGCGTTAGCGATCTCGTTCAAAGTATCGAACCAGAATCCGAGCCTGATGATTTGTCCGCAGTATGGCGAAAGATCTATAGTTCGGTGAATCCAGGTATTCATCGGATCATCCGGTAGCTGTTGGATATCGAACCAGCCACTGCCAGCATTGTACTGGATCCATCTCTGGTCCCAATTGCTTCCTTCTGTATAGAACCATTCCGCGAAGCTGAATGCCGCCTCAGTCTCGCCAGTCAGGTCGATGGGCGGCGTCTCGAGCCTGCCCCAGTTTCGGAAGCCCGTGCTGTAGTCTCCTGTCGCATCCTGGCCGTACCACCAGCTGTGGGTCGGACTGTAGCTGTTCGGGTAGGGGCTGGTTAAGTCATCCACCAGATGCCAGAGCCCGTCAGCGTCCCAGAGGGCTGTGCCCGACTCCATGTTGTCGGACCAGGGGAAGGCATTGGGCCATATTGTTTCGACCTGGGCGGTGTTGGAGCTGACAGTTGGTTCATAAACGATCACATTGTCTATCATCCACCACCAGTCCCAATTGCTGTCATCGTAGTGGAATTCGATAATCACATTGGGGGCGCCTGCGAATGCGTCGAGGGACAGTGTAACATGCTCTCCCGGCCCCCAAGGTGAATGGTCTTCGTCCTGGAATAGGATTTGCGTCCATGTGCCGCCGCCGTCGGTGCTTACAAGGATTTCACTGTAATCGCCACCTCCAGGAGTGATATCGTTATAAGACTGGTCGAAGTCCATGCTTGCTGTCGTGTACGCACTGAGGTCAATCGCATGCGTGCGCAAGCCTGTGTTGACGCCGGGACCGAACCAAGAATCGCTGTCCGCATCGGCACAGAATCCTATGCCCCCAGCTAAATTGGCATTCCCGTAGCCATCATTGCGCAGCCATACGCCGCCCATGCCGTCGTAGTCCACAACGGTCCATCCGGCAGGCGGGAATGCACCTTCGAAACCTTCCAACGGAAGTGGCGGTGCTACAGCCTGTGTCGTGGCCGTGATGTCCGCAATGTCGAAATCGCCGGGTACTGCTCCCGGGGGCACGGTCACTCTGGCGATGAAGGGCATGCTGCCTCCGGGCGGAACCGGCCCAAGAGCAGACGGCGTGGCCGTGATGGTTATGTCGTCGATAGAGAGTTGGGCTCCGTCCGTGCCCGCGTACTGGAAGCCGATTTGGACATTATTCATTCCGTCATAAGCTGACAGGTCGAGCGGTGTCCCCATGCTTGTGTCGTACCATACGAAGTTGGCGAATGCGCCCATGGTGTCCTCGTTCCATAACAGAGTCAAGGTTCCCCAGCCGTCTGTCGATACATATACATTGAAGTCGTAGTTGTCGTTCGGGTTGACTCCCCAGAAGTAGCTCATCAGCCACCAGAAGGACAGCTGCGTGTTCGTGCTCGCCCTCAGGTCCAACGGCGGCGTGATGAGCCACTCGTCCTGCGGGTTCAGGGCCGGGTCGTAGAAGCATGTGGCGCTGTATGTCCCAGTATGGGCGACCAAATTCTCCTGGTGCCATGTCTCTGCCACGTTGTTTTGGATATGGGTCCATCCTGTCGGCGGGAATGCGCCTTCGAAGCCCTCGCTCAGAAGAAGCGCCGAGGATGATGTCATAACCCTAACATTGTCCAATTCAAAGAATGCGGGTCCTGAATCGTCCTCAGGGACCCACCAGTCGAAGTTAATAAATATGGTTGTTCCAGCGTAAGGCGTGAGGTCCACGAAGCCTGGGAGGATGCCTGTGTCCGATATTAAGGTGTCTGCAGTAGCAGTGAGGATGACATTTGTTTGCAGTGGCACGCCTCCGCCTGCGGGTTCGATGTTGACTGAGAATGTCCTGTCGATAGTCGCTGGAATCATCTCAAGGTCCCATGCGGCCCTGTAATCAAATATAATCCCTGTCTCTCCTGTCACTGGAACTGTGAAATCCTGTCCAGCCATGATATGGCCAGGGCCATCTCCGTCAAATCCTGTTTGGAGGGAGTTTGCCCCGTCCGTTGGTGCGCTGTCAAAGAAACTGCCCCACGGGTCGTTGCCTGCCCCCGAGACCTGCAGAGCTGAGAATGGCGCAGCCAGGTCGGACGTAATCCATCCGGTGAAGTCCCCGGTCTCGAAGCTCGGGTTGACCAACTGCGATGCTGACGGGCCAAGGTAAATCAAGTCAGTTGGCCATGCGTTGTTCGCGGCCGTGAGGTCGAAGACCTCAGTTGTCGGCAGATTGTTGGTCAGCGTGAGCGAATAGTCCACCTGCTCGCCATTGAAGGAGCAGTACTCTGACTGGTAATCCGGTGACAGTTCCACGATCCCTTGGTTCCCTTCGATGATGAACGGTGCGCCCTGCTGGGTTCCGGTGCCCGTATCCAATGCCGTGTTCCACATCCCGGACCCCTGAGTCCACTGCAAAGCGTTGCCAGTGGTGGTGGTGCCGAGTATACTAATGGGCGGCATCCATGGCCCGCTGCCCAATGTGCCCGTGAACGCGAAATCCACCCAGTAGGTGCCAGCCGGTAGGACGAGTCCCGGAGTGTCGGCAACTACCTCCATAACCGGTCGGTTAACATCAAGGAGGTTTGTATCCAGTACCCGGTATATGTTCGACCAGACGGTCGAGGACATGCGGTTGGTCACCATGTCGCCCCATATTACAGCCCCTCCGCCATTTGGCGCTGCGTCCCAGATCTGCACATACACCCCGGTGAAGGTTGACGCGGTGGTCGAGCCGGTCTGGTAGGAGAAGAAGGTGAAGCTGTCCACAGTCCAGTCGCTGAGCACAGTGAAGTCGTCGGCCATGCGATTGGGAATCGTATATTGCGCACCGAAGCCATAAGTGTTCATGCCCAGGGCTGTCTGCAGTGCGCTTACATCAGCTCCGCCGGCGCCCGCACCAGGTCCAGTGACCAGAGGGCCGTTATCCCAAAGGACGGCCAGGGGCGTCGGATAAATGGGGGCACTGTAGATGACTGGGTCCGGAATGACCGAGGCGTCCGTCGGGGGGAATGCCAGTTCGGCGCTGAGATCCTCGGGTACGAATCCTACACTCTGCTCCGGTTCGGGGGCCCCTCCGTGCTCTGGCACAATGCCGGGATTCTCCGGGTCCGGGCCTGTCGTTCCTCCATCTTCCGGGGCTAGGGCACCCATGGCGTTGACTGGTGGCGTCTCGTTTTGCTGTGGGGTAGTCGTGGGCAGATTCTTCGAGTCCGGCTTTGATTCCCCTGTCCCTTCGGGTGTCTGGGGTTTCAGCGGGGCTTCGCTCGGGGCCTGCACCGGGGCGCCGGCTTCGGCCGGGGCATCAGGTATAGAAGACTCAGCAGGGGGTGTGACTGGCGCGGCTTCAGCCTTTATCATAGGCGCCGCGACCATCGCGACCATAATAACCACCAGAAGTGTGGCAATCATTCTCCTCCATGACGCACCGGTCTTGACAATGTCAACCTTGGTCATAACTTTCCCTACCTTTATGATTTTTATAAGACAGCTATAATACTTTTAATATTTAATATTACCGATTGCTTTTTTATGAACTTTAACTATATGGGGATGCAATTTATCAGGGGCACATTTCTGTGGTAAAATATACCAATTAGGGTCTCCTATCGAAATCCTTATTGCCCCATCCCCGATGGGGGTGCCGAGGCATAATCATGATCCGAACGAGTGACGAGGAGCAGATGCTGGCGGCGTTGAACATGAAATCAAAGGAGGAACTGTTCGCCGACATCCCGGAAAATGTCAGGCATTCCATATCCGACTTGGGGAAAGGAATGGACGAACAGGAAGCGAGAATCCATATCGAAAAAATACTCTCGAAGAATATACCCGCCGGGGGAATGTCCAGCTTCCTGGGCGGCGGGTCATACGATTTCTATGTTCCCGCGGCTGTTAAGGCCATTGCCGGGCGCTCGGAATTCCTCACATCGTACACTCCATACCAGCCCGAGACCAGCCAAGGCTTGCTTCAGGTTCTTTTCGAGTACCAGAGCATGATGTGTGAGCTCACTGGCATGGATGTGGTGAACAACTCGCTGTACGATTATGCCACCGGACTGGGGGAGGCGGCGCTGATGGCAGCCCGAATCAAGCCAGGCAAGATTTTCCTGATACCCGAGACAATATCCTGGCCGCGATATTCTGTTTTGCAGAATTACTGCAAGGGTTCGGGTATCAGCCTCCAGAAGTATGCCTATGACCGGGTAACTGGCCAGGCGGATTTAGCCGACATCGAGGCCAAGCTCGGCGGCGATGTGATCGGTGCCCTGGTGGAATCCCCGAACTGCCTGGGCGTTTTGGAGACAGGCCAGGATGAGATCCGCCGGATGCTCGGGGACAGGGTAATGGTGGCCGGTGTGAACGCGCTTTCGCTGGCTGCGGTCAGGCCGCCCGGAGAATACGGCGCCGACATAATGGTGTCTGAAGGCCAGCCTCTGGGCAATTTCACTAATTTTGGGGGTCCGATGCTGGGCATCATGGGATGCAAGAAAAGCCATGTCAGGAAGATGCCGGGCCGCGTCATCGGCCTCACATCAGACATCGAAGGAAGAATGGCCTTCTGCATGACTCTCATGACCAGAGAGCAGCACATAAGGCGGGAAAAGGCCACCTCAAACATCTGCTCGAACGAGGCACTGACGACGGTCGCGACTGCCAGCTATCTCGCGCTGAAGGGCGGCTCAGGTCTCAGGGAAACTGCTTTTTATGCCATGAAAAAGGCAAGGGAACTGGCTGCGGCCATAGGGTCGGTCAAGGGTTGCAAGGCCCCGCTGTTCACAGGACACTATTTCAACGAGTTTGTCGCATCATTTCCCATGAAATCGGGCAAGCTCATCGGCGCGATGTCCGGGAAAGGCGTCATCCCTGGTGTTGAGATGTCCCTCGAAGGCATGGACCATAGCCTGCTCGTAGCAGTGACGGACAAAACCTCGGAGGAGGACATCAGAAAATATGCCAGCGCCCTGAAGGAGGTGCTCAGATGAGCTACAGGCAGGCAAGGTACGACGTCCCTCTGATATACGACGAATTCCATGATGATAATGTTGATAATATAAATTTTAATGAATATTTATCAAAAGATATAATCCGTGCTGAGAAACCCAACATCCCGAGGCTGTGCGAGCGCGACCTGGTGAAGCATTTCACGGTGCTCTCGCAGATGAATTTCGGCGTGGATTCGGGATTCTACCCGCTGGGCTCGTGCACGATGAAGTACAATCCGAAACTTAGTGACGAGGTGGCTTCGGCCCCATCCTCATGCATGGCTCACCCCCATCAGCCAGATTCCCAGGTGCAGGGCACGCTTCAGATCATGTACGAACTGCAGAACATGCTGGCGCTGATAACAGGCATGCATTCGATGACACTGCAGCCCGCGGCCGGCGCCCACGGCGAGTTCACAGGCATGCTGATCGCGCGGGCATATCACGAGTCCAGGGGCGAGAAGAGGGACCAGGTTGTCCTGCCTGACACATCCCACGGTACAAACCCTGCAAGCGCCGCGATGGCTGGTTACGATATCATCACGATACCCTCCAAAGAAGGAAAAGTGGACCTTGATGCGCTGGAGGCAGCCGTATCAGAAAGGACAGCCGCCTTCATGCTGACCAATCCGAACACGCTGGGCATCTTCGAGTCAGACGTCCTTGAGATAGCCAGGATCGTGCATGACGCCGGCGGCCTGCTGTATTACGACGGAGCCAACATGAACGCCATAATGGGCAAGACATCCCCGGGAAAGATGGGCTTCGACATTGTCCACCTGAACCTGCACAAGACATTCTCAACGCCGCACGGTGGCGGGGGTCCGGGAGCCGGTCCTGTCGGCGTGGTCCAGAAGCTTGCCGATTTCCTTCCAGTGCCGCTTGCCGCCAAAAAGGGCGAGCAGTATTGCATGGACTACGACCGTCCGAAATCCATAGGCAAGGTGCACGGGTTTCACGGGAACTGGGGCGTGCTGCTCAGGGCCTATGCCTACATACTCTCGGAAGGTGGCGACGGGCTCACCGAGGTGACAGAAAAAGCTGTGCTCAACTCGAACTATCTCATGAGCCGCGTGGAGAAATTCCTGGAAGTGCCGTATCCGGGACTGAGGAAGCACGAATTCGTTGCATCCGGCGCCTCGCTCAAGCAAAAAGGAGTGAAGACACTGGATGTGGCAAAACGGTTGATTGACCACGGATTCCACCCTCCGACAGTCTATTTTCCGCACCTGGTGGAGGAGGCCATCATGATTGAGCCGACCGAAACAGAGTCAAAATCCACGCTGGACGCTTTCGCGGACGCCTTGGAAAAGACAGTGAACGAACCGCCCGAGGTCCTGCACAATGCCCCGTCCAGCGCCTCGGCGAAGCGCCTCAACGAGACTGAAGCGGCAAAGAACCTGATATTGTCCTACCGGGATTACATGGCCTTCAAGGCCTCTAAACCCTGACCTTCCTGCCGAAGCACAGGTATCCGGTATGCCCAAGCATGTCGAAGCTGGGCCTGGTTCCCCCCTCGCCCACGACCAGTTCTCTCTGTATGTTTTCGAGCGCATGTGTCTCGGAATAATCCCTTTCCCTCATTGCTTTGATTACCATTTCCGCCTGGTTCATCGTGGGGAGATAGGCGCAGACATAGCTTCCAGGCTTCAGGGCCTCGGTTATGGCGTCAAGTATTGTCCAGGGCTCGGGCATGTCAATGACTGCCGCATCGTATACATCCGACTCGGTGCATGTCCCCGCATCAGCTTCCCTGAGTTCCACCCGGGCGGCAGTCCCGCCGAGTTCGAGATTGGCCCTGGCAACCTTCGCATGCTTCGGATTTGACTCGTAACTGACAATCCTCCCGCTGTCACCGACAATGTGCGCCAACACAAGTGTCAACCCGCCGCTGCCCGCGCCGACCTCCAGAACAGTCATGCCAGGACCGATGCTGCAGCCAAGAATGATGTGAGCGGAATCTTTAGGCAATATGATCTGGGCGCCGCGCTTCATGCACCCAAGTATGTCAAGCAGGGAGGCATCAAGTAAAATGAAATCCTTCCCGGCAATGGTCGTTGTCGAGCCTGGCCTGACCGCCGAAAGCCTGTCCGTGTCCACCACGCCGAGGCCGCTGACCTGCTTAATGCCCTGTCCCGGCCGGATGACGAACTTTTCGCTGCCTCCGTCTAACAGAACAATCTGCCTATTATCTTTGAAATCCATGACCGGGCATATTCATGAATCTTCATATAAGTATGTGTTTCGGAGCAGTTTTGCATATTATTCTTCCTTATATATTTAATCAAGATTTATAACTTTTTTACGCTATATCGATGTTTTTTCATTGTTTTGTTAATATCATATAAAAGGTAGGCACACATTTACATGCGACGTATAATTATATACCCGATTATTATATTTACTATCTAACATAAGTTTTATATAGTACCACAATATTCTTTGACTAATCAAAAATAAGCACAAAGAGAATGAAAGAACGAGGAAGAACAAGCAAGGAGGTAAAAATATGAAAACTTGGAGGAAGGAAGCAAGCCTTCTTTTGGTGGGAATGATGATAATGAGCGGGCTGGTAGCCTTCTGCGCGCCAGTGATTGCGGATGAGGACGTGACCATCGCGGCAGGCTCCGGTGAAACTTACATGATATCCTTTGATG
>CAYHBA010000020.1:0-28790 GCA_964354755.1 uncultured Thermoplasmata archaeon | reverse complement strand
TCACCGAGCCATACGAGATAAAATGGGGAAACACAACTTACCAGTCCTTCACGGTCAACGCCAGCTGCGACCTGGCCGTCACAGGTCTTTGGCCAGTGTCTGCGGCGGGACTTGCCGAGGGTAACATCACAGAATTTTCCGTTAATTGCAGCAATGCCGGGTCCGAGCCTGTGATAGCCAATGTCACGCTTACGCTCTCGGGAGCTTCGGGCAATATGACTGTCGGCTGGTCCTCAGTTTCTCTGGGAGCGGGGGATTGGAAGGAGGTTATGTTCAACTGGACTGCATTGGCCGGCGCCTGGAACATTACGGCCAGTGCAAGGCAGGACACCGTGTTCGACAAGAACACAAGCAATCAGAACATCACATTATGGGTCAATGTGAGCGCTGCCCACTCATCAGATGATCTTCTCGGGGAATATCTCCCTGTCATCATCATCCTCGTTATCATATGGATGGTCGGGGGCGCGGCCATGGTCCATTTCCTGCGCAAGGGCAGGAGAAGGCGGAAGACAGCTGCCAGGCGTTCATTGAACGCAGCCAGGGAATTCCTCGGGACCGCAGAGGGCCTCGGGGCTGATATTACTGGAGCAGCGCTGACACTGGCTAAGGCCGAGGCTGCCCTGGAAAGCAACAAGCTTGCAGAATGCGACAGGCTGGTGAGCAGGGCCAGGGAGGCAGCCATCAACGCTGTGGGGGGAGGCAATGACGCGTCGAAAAAACCATAGAAATTTACCTGCAATGCTGACAACATATATATATATGGAACAGATTACTGAATATATCCAATACTTGTGCGGAGCAATGTTGGGGAATATCAACGAGGAGCATTCGGGGTGAACCCATGAATGGTAAGAAACCGAACAATGTGCAGAAGATTGTGAGCGTATTTATACTGTGGTGCATGACTGTAGGCAGCATCGCCGGGATTTTCACGGTTGGCATAGGCTCGGGAAGCGTCCCGCAACCAGTTGCCAATCTAATACCTTCGGTTATTAATGATTACCAGGAGATCCGTGACTGGGGCATTTACGATGCTGACTACAGTATAACAATCAACAGCGGGGGAACACTAAAAATAATAAACAGCACGCTGAACTTCCCGCAGGACGATTTCACTGACTATTCATTGACTGGCACTGCGGGGGGAAGCCTGATTCTGGAGAACTCCACTATAACTACTGGCGCAACCCCACAGGCAATGTGGGACCCCATGTTCGAGATAACCCTCACGGACTTCACCCTCAAGATGGCTGACCACTCGGCCCTTGCATTCCCCGGATGGCTGAATGTGACAGGAATAAACAGCCATGTATTCATCAATGACTCATGGATAACCAGCCTGGAACCGACCGATTTCTTCACCACGTATGCGGATAATTTCCCTTCATTCAAGGGAGTCGTGGACAGCTGGTGGGCCGGAACGCCCCGCGACCTCGAGGACTGGCAGGATGACGGCCCCCGAATGTCATTCCTGAACTGCAACGATGTCACCATCGCGGATTCGAGGATAGACGAGCTTTACGAGGATGCCGACCTTACGACACCACTGCAGAACTTACCACCTATAGTTCCAGACATGCTTAGTGATAATGGTGCACCCATCGTCCCTGTGACACCTATAACAATTCTAGATGGTTCAAGGTACACTCTAGCTTCTACACATAAAATGAGCACCCAATTTACAACCCTTTATAATGACGCGGATTATAGCATCCTGGCAGCATATCTTTACGTCGTATATAACAATCCATCCTTTACCTATGCCCCAGGATTTGGTGTTTCACCCTGGAATTATTTCAACATCTCGATTCCTGGCTCGGTGCCAGACACGCCCATATTCCAGATAGCTGAGAATAGGGGCTCAGACTGGGCTGTGGAGTATGAAGTCACACCGCTGGTTAATACTTTCAATGGGATAAATAATATGTTTGTAAATTTTACACCATATGACAATTTAGATAATAACCCTGTCAACATCAATATCATCGCAATAAACCTCACTGTATTGCCGGTGCACCCAACCGCGGCACTGGCTTGCAGCGTGCGGGCTGACAATTCCGAGATATCGGTGATAAACAGCTACATAAGCGCTGACTGGACATCGGCCGCTGACAACTATGAGGCAAAGAACGTAATCGCCCTGACGAACGCGGCCAATCTCTACATGTACAACGCCACCATATCGGAGGACGAGGACGGAATCCCGGGAATACCCGATTACCTGAGCATACCTGTCGGGGCTGACCCGGCCGACTATGTGCCGGTGGCAGTGGCAGCAGGCTGCCAGGCATACTACTTCAAGTGGCTGGACGCATCTGTCGTCGACAAGTATGACGCCGCCGTACCCGGGGCAAGGCTGAACGCGACATTCGATTTCACTGATCCGGCGACTGTCAATGCCGTGTCGAAGATAAATAACCTCTTCGATTACACTGGAGCCAATGAGTGGGACTGGGCAAAGCTCAGAATGACCAATTACCTGAACCGCATGTACGGCACATTGCCGGCCAGCTTCAACAACACCCCAGCCACTGGCAAAGTGATGCTGCCGCTGCTGACAACATACTTCAACCAGGCCTACTACCCCAACGGGGACCATGTCGGAGAATACAATGTCAACATATTCTACACTGGCTCGGCAGGCGGCTACACGCCTTGCGATTTCCAACCAATGCCGAACATCGCATCCGAGGCCAACACTGTAACGACGGATATCCAGCTCACTGACGTCGAGCTTCCGAGGGGCTTCGGGTCGCCCGGGCTCATCGTGAACGGGACAATGGTGATGAACATGAACGGCGGCGTCAGCGATTCCCTTGCGATAACGGATTTCATCATCGTCGAGGACACAGGCAGGCTGACCATATCCAATGCCAACATGCTGATGTCGCCCACAGGGGCGGCACCGTTCCACATAACCGTCAGGGATTCGGGAGTCCTGATTCTGAACAATGTAGACCTGAGAACCCTGAACAGCCAGTATCTCCAAATTAAACTGGAGGACGATGCCATGCTCAACATGACGGATTCCACCACTACCAGCTACATTGATATTCTGGCAAAGGATGACGTTCTGGTGAACTTCAACAGGACAGAGCTTGGAGGCAATTTCGACACGACTGACGGAGCGAATGTCAGGCTCTGGGCATGGAGCACCATGTTCAACCGCAACCTCGATGACCTGCACGGGACAACCGAGGTAAGGTTGATAGGCTGCTATTCCCCGCTTTCGCCGAACTTCAAGGTCCAACCCTCTGATTCGGCCAAGGTTTGGATCTACAGATGGGCCGAGATAACTGTCTACAACGGGCAGACGCCGGCGAAACCCCTGCTGAATGCCAATATCTGGTTAGCGACCCAGTATCCCGGATGGGGAACAGCCCTCAACAGGGCAGGCAACACGAATCTCACAGGCGTATTCCTTACCCCCGCGCTAAGCGACTACCTGTACTATAGCGAGGCAACGTCCGAGGTTGTGGAGTCGCATTATAACCTGTACAGCCTTGTCACCAGGTACCAGCTTGCAGGCGGTTCCGGAATCGTCCACAATGAGACGACCGGGCTGGGGCTTGCAGCATTCCCTGCGATGGGCTTCAGCGACGCAACCGCAAAGAAGAGCGTCGTACTCGAGAATGTGCTGCCTGACCTTGACCCGCCCATAATTGTGTGGCCGCCACTGGCTGGCGGCTCAGGCGTGGGCCGTGGCAACACAGTACTGATAAATGCCACCGTAACCAACGAGGGCGATGCGACAGCGACCAATGCAGCCATCAGATTCCAAGACATATTCAACGGACAGACCACCCAGATATACACGGACATCAAGGATTTCCTGGCACCTGGCCAGGAATGGGCCGTGTCATTCCCCTACACCTGGTCAAGCGTATCCCAGATCGGATGGCACAATCTCACTGTGATGGTCGACCCCAACCTGGCCATTAAAGAACAGGACGAAACCAACAACGACGATTACCTCTTGATCGAGGTCACGTCCCAGGCGGACCTGGCAATGCTCCAGTACACTGATGTCCGGGCTTCGGAAACCTACCCGCTGATAAACCATACTTTCGACCTGTACGCAAACATCTGGAACCAGGGGGACATCAATGCGACCGATGTCCTTGTGTCCTTCTACGCGAACGGCGCCCTGCTCGGGAATGCAACTGCCGCAGAGGTACCAGCCAACCCGGCCATACCGACCGTGGTGACATTGCCTGTCATATTCACCCAGAACGGAACTTACGAGATAGAAGTGTATATCGATGCACTCGACGATGTATCCGAGGTGAACGAAGCGAACAACAACAACACGGCCTGGCCGCTCATACTGCGCGTCTACCAGTTCCCGGACCTATTCCTGCAGACCCTACAGGTCATAGACAGCACAAATCTGGTCGAGTTGGCCAATGGTGGGGGCACTGCGATAACGGAAACTTATAACAGAACACACGTCGCCCTAAGAGCCAGGGTCGGCAACCGGGGAGACCTATATGCCAGCCAGGTGTTCGTGAGATTCTATGACGGCCCTGTGACGCCAACGGCCATCCCCATAGGGACTTCCAACATTATACCGAGCATCAGCACTGGCAACTACGCCTATGCCACTTTCATTTGGGAGGCACTGACTGACGACCTGGAAGAAGTTCACACCATCAACGCCATAGCATACGCCGCTGCAGGACTTGTGAGCAACCAGCTGAGCCAGACCCTCACAATTTACGACAACAGGGCCGACCTCGAGATTGTTGAAATCGCGTTGGCAAACGATGCCACAACAGTCACAGGCAACACTGTATTCAACCTCAATGTGACCATAACCAACAACGGACTGTGGACGGCCGAGGATGTCGCCGTCGACATATACTCGAGCATGGACAATTACAACAGCTCGAAGGCCGCTTGGAACTCGGGCAACAAAGTGCCGATAGGCAGGATAGGCAATGCCACAATAACAACGCTGGTCATGGGCGAAACTGAGATTCTGTCCATCAGATGCACCGGCATAGACACAGGCGACAATGAGCTGTTCATATTCGTCGACACGGACCTGAACAACACAGACGCAATCGAATACGACGATGTGACACACCTCATAGGCGATGTCGAGGAGTACGATGAGACAAACAACAACATCTCCTGGCCAGTGACAGCGCTTATGCCACCGCTGTTCATAGACATCCAGATTCCATTGAACCGCTCAGTAGGCGGAGTATGGACTCAAGTCTTCACTGAGGGGAAAGTCCAAACCGTTCAGATCTCAGGGTATGTTCTCCGTCAAGACAATGCCAACATAGGCGTTCCCGATGTTCCTGTGACCGTGACCGTCGAAGGTCTTAACCCGGTCGATGTCACGACAACCTCCGGAGGCTTCTTCAGCACGACAATGGCGGTTTCCACGACAGGCAACTACTCGGTCGAGGTTTCCGGAAATGGAATCTCAACAGCTGAGAGCTGGTTCAGGATCGACCCAGCAACAATATTCCCCTGGTGGATAATCATACTGATAATCATACTCGTAGTCGCGGTCATAGTCGGCATAACGCTTTACCTTTACTTCGTAGGATTGGGAAAGACGGTGCAGTGCGGCGATTGCGGAGCCTTCATACCGGAGGGAGCTGCAAAATGCCCGAAGTGCGGCGTCGAGTTCGAGAAAGAAGTGGCAAAGTGCAGCGTGTGCGGCGCATGGGTGCCCATTGACGTGAAGAACTGTCCGGAGTGCAAGACCGAATTCACAGTAGGGACTCAGGACCTTGACGACTACGAGGCTAAGATGAAGCGCCAGTATGACGACATTGTCAGGAAGTTCCGCAACGAGGCGAAGAAGGAGCTCGGCCAGGAGTTCACAGAAACCGAATTCCAGGCCTGGTGGGCTTCCAAACCCACATTCATCACCTTCGATCAGTGGCTCAAGGAAGAGGAGGAGATGAAGCGCATGGGCTCAAAACCATGCCCGGTGTGCGAAATGGAGAACAGCGTCACGGCCAAGATATGCCACAAGTGCGGCAGCGTCATGGGAGAGGCGAAGCCCCCCAAGAAGCCAGAGGGAAAGATGCCCCCGGCAGAGAAGAAGCCCGAGCCAGCCAAGCCTGCTGCCCAGCCACAGCCGCAATCCAAACAGCAAGCCCCGCCGACCCGCGCTGCACCGGCACCCCAACCTGCCCCGCCCCAGCCGACCCAGCAGGCAGCGCCTGTCCCGGCACAGCAGCCAGCCCCCGCAAAGAAGGGCTGCCCGTCCTGCGGCATGGAAGTGAACGCGGCAGAGAAGATTTGCCCGATATGCAACTATGACTTCTCCCAGGCGCAGAGCGGCGAAGCCAGGCGCATAATCCGGAAGCCGATTAAGAAGATAGTAAGAAGGCCGGGAGAACCCGGCGGCGACCAGCCGCAACAGTAATCGCAAAATGGGAGCCGGTGAGCCGGCTCCCCAATTTCAATTTTGTAAATAATAAAGGGCAATTGTCTATTCTTCAGCGACGAAGCCCGAATCGTCAACTTCCTTCATGACCTTTTCCGGGTCCTTGTAATAACCGGAAACATACTTGGCCACATTCTTGTAGCTGATGTTCTTGCTCCTCAGGTACTGAAGCAATCGGGTTCTGCGTTTCACCTCGCGCATCATCTCGCGCTGGCTCCAGCCCTTTGTTATAGCTATCTGTTCGTAGATATAGCTGTGGCCGCTGTAGTTGAATGTGTCGTCCGCCGGGTTCCAAGTGTAAACGGAGTTGGTGATGAGCTCGTTGTTGTCCGGGTCTATGCCCACTATCTCAGTGAGCGATTTCACGCGTCTGGTCATCTTTGTGCCGACCTTCACCTGGGCCTGCATGAGGACCATGTTCAGGGCGCTCAGCAGGGCCCTCGGAACCTCGATCGGGGGCTGCTCCATCCTGTGCACCATTGCCTGAACGTTCTCTGCGTGGAAGGTGGTATAAGCGCTCTTGCCTGTCGCCATGGCCTGGAAAACGACATATGCTTCTGCGCCTCTCACTTCACCGACCATCATGTATTGGGGGCGCTGCCTCAGAGCGGCTGTAAGAAGCTCGAACATGTCAATCTCTCCGGCTGCCCTGCCGGACGGATCCTTGCCGCCGAAACCGTGGCGGGTGAGCAGGGGAACCCAGTTCTCGTGAGGGAGGTTGAGCTCACGCGTGTCCTCGATGCTGACAATCTTCATCTGCGGGGGAATGAACAGAAGCACCGCGTTGAGCGTCGTGGTCTTCCCGCTTGCGGTGCCGCCGCAGACCAGAATGGACTTGCCGTTCTCTATGCAGAGCCACAGATAAGCCATCATGTCCAAGGACATGGTCCTGAAACGTATCATGTCCAGGGGTGTGAACGGATTCTCCCTGAAACGCCTGATGGTGAACGATGAACCGCGCTTTGTGACATGGGTGCCGAGTGTCGCCTGCAACCTGGAGCCGTCCGGGATTGTGGCGTCCAGCATGGGCTCGGCCACGGAAATGTGCTTGCCGCAACGCTGTGCCAGCCAGACCACGAATCCGTCAAGCTCCTCCGAGGTCTTGAATCTGAGGTTCGACTGTATGGAGCCGTACTTCCTGTGGAATATGTACAGCGGGACATTCATGCCGTCGCAAGAAACATCTTCCACATTGAGGTCTATCATCCCGGCATCTATGGCTCCGTATCTAAGGAAGTCGCGCAGTATGTAATACGTGACCCGCTCCTTCGATATTGGGTTGAGGTTGACACCGATGTCGGCCAGCAGGCTGTCTATGGCCTTTCTGAGGTATTCCTCCTTCTCCTTCTTCGTGGCGTCTACGAGCATCTCAAGGGAGTCCACCAGCGTTTCCTTCAGGACCTCCAGTATGTCCTCCTCCTCCTCGGTAAGCCTCGGCTCTATGACCTCGTACAAGTAGTCATTTGAGATATTGTCATACTTGATCCTGACGTATGAATAGCCCTCGATTATCGGCTGTATCTCAATCTCCCTGATGTGCTTCTCGACTATCTTGGGTATTGTGGTGACGCCTTCGACCAGTTTCCTCTCCATGGATTTGGAACCGGCCGGTGCTACCACTTTCATGGCTTTCTTGCCTGCAAGCCTCTTCATGTAGGATTTTTTAAGACTTCCGAGCGCCCCCGGCCCCTTCTTCCTGACATCCGGGGTGTCGTCCTGCATCTCATCAGCTGCTGCGTCCGCCATGTCTACATCACCGTCAAAATCAGGAATCCCAATATAAGCATGATAATACTATGGCGCATGCCATCGGCTACGCTCCCGGTCTGCAGAACGCCTGCCATGACGCCGTCTCCTATGGCGTGCGCCATGACGGCAAGGAAGAAGCAAATCTGAATGGATGGAATGGCTGTGACGTCGAGGGACGCGCCGCCAATGCCGCCTTCGATGCCGGCCTCAGCCGCGGCTGCTGCCACGTTTGTCCCGGCCAGCCTTATCTTCGGCAGGAATGTGAGGTTCAGGATGATTATGGTGACAAGGAACACGAAGAAAGATATGTAAATGACTGCGAGGTAGGTGCTCATCTGGAGGCGCCTCTCAGCGGCCGAGAACTGCTCCTCCTTTGTGTCGTGCGCCACCATCGACAGGACGTCCGCAACGCTGCCGCCAGCGTCGCTTGCCTTGATGACTATTGTGACGACCCTCTTGACCAGCGGGGTGTTCACACGCTCGGAGAACAGCCTCAGCGTCTCTCCAGCGGTCACGCCCCATTCAATCTGTGCGGCCATCTTTTTAATCTCGGGCGTCAGCTCGCCGTACCTGCCCGAGGATGCGACCACGATTGCGTCAGCCAGGGTCATTCCGAATCTCCCAGCCTCGGCAACATCTCTCAGGAAGTCAGGAAGTCTTCTCTCGATCTCCCTGATATTCTTCTGCTTGCTGGATGAGTAAAATGCATACGGGCCTATCATGATGCCGAGGCCGATGAACAGGAAGTTGAGGCAACGCTGCATAGGCGATTGCGCCTGGTCGGGAATCCCGTCTTTTTCAGCAAGATCACCGTCATGATTCATGTCCCACGGGTCACCTGAATCATAGCCGTCGAACACGTCCCCGGAATCAATTCTGCCGTTCTCGTTCGTATCCAGGCCCACCTCCTCGGGCCTTTCTATGGTCCCGTTCTCGTTGAGGTCGGTCGTAGGCATGGACTTCATGGACCAATCAACCTGGTTTGAAAAGTTGAGAAGGGCAAACACTATGAATATTGCGAATACAGCGCCGCTGGCCGCAAGGATCATCCTGGTGTAGTCCCGCTTCTGGGCCATCACGACCTTTTTCATCTCATCCTTGGTCATTGCCATTGTATCATTCCTGCCCTATGTTCCACACCACGAAGATGAACCCGAACTGGGCAAGGGGTATCATGAGCCCCACCACCGCATACAGAATCATCAGCGTGTTGGCCGCATTCCCGCCGATAATCGCCATTATAGCCAGGATGACCACAAGGAACAGCGGGAACGCCACAACCACCGTGACGTAGCTTTCTCCGAGCATGGAAAGCGTTTCCATGGTGCTCTTGAGAACCAGTTTATTCTCCTTCTCATACTCCTGGGCTTTCAGCAGGAAATACGGCTTCAGCTGCCCACCGGATGTGGAGGTAGTGACCACGCCCTGAAGGAAATCCTGGAACTTCTGGGACGGCGAACGCATTGCGCCTCTTTTAATGGCGGTTAGGATGTCAATTCCCAGCAACTCCGTGTCCCTGGTTATCCATTCGGCTTCCTTCTGAATCTCGCCGTAAACCGGCTGCCTCGAAAGTTCCTTGAACACCATGTCGACCGGCACGTTGGCAGAGGCCATCGCCGAAATGAAACTCATTGCGGAAGATATTCTCTTGTCAATATTCCTGGCCCTCGCCTTCGCCTTTCCGCCGGGCGAACCTTTCAGAACGACCAAGGCCAACATGGGAAGGCCGATGGGCATCACGACGGCAAGCAGAATTCCGACTAGCATAAGGTCCAGCAGGAACGTGAATATGATAGCAATGACAATGCCTATAATCAGGGCGACTGCAAAGAGCACGGCAGCGGTCATGTAAACGTATGCCATGTACTCCTCTGGCCTTATCTTCATGTGCGCCTTCAGGAGGTTCTCCTCAAGCTCCTGGTCCTCGGTGTACCTGGACCTGACAAACTTGCCCATGACGCGCCAGCTCAGTTCTTCATAAGAGGACAGCTTGATGTACTCGGGAACCGCGCCTTTGGGCAACCTTATCAGATGCGGCGCGCTGACCGCATCCTCCCTGGACTTCTTCGTCTTCAGGTGCCTGTCCTTGGTCTCGAGCTTCTTGAATGTATCCTGGGTCTCATGCGCCAACCTTCGCACCCCCGTCTGTCACAAGGCTCTCTTCTGTCACCCAGCCCATCTCGTCCCTGACCTTCTGAATTGTCTCCAGCGGTTCTTTGTAATAGGCCACGACAAGGTTGGATATTTGCCTGAAATCCGTGATATTCTTCTCCACCAGATACTTCGTAATATCCACGCGCCTTTTCATCTCGGTGTTCATCTCCTCGTGTGTCATGTTCTTCATTTCCATTATCTGGTCGAGTATGAAGCTGTGGCCTTTGTATATGAATGCATCGGTGCGCTGGTTCCACTCGTAGACCATGTTTGTGATGACCTCATTAGTCTCTGGTTCGAAGCCGACCAGTTCGACAATCTGGACGATGCGGCGGACAATGCTGTCCCCCACCCTGACATGTTTCTGGATGACTACGAAGTTGAGGGAAGTCAGCAGTATCCTCGGCGTGCTTATGGGCGGGTTCTCAAGCCTGTTTATCATGCTTTTGACAGAGTCAGCGTGCATCGTGGAGTATGTCGTGTGTCCTGTGGCCATGGCCTGGAACATGGTCGCTGTCTCCGCGCCCCTGACCTCTCCAACAATGATATATTCGGGCCTCTGCCTCAGTGCGGCCCTGACAAGCTCGAACATGTCGATCTCACCGGCAGCCTTGCCGTCCTTGCCGCGTTCTCCGACACCGGTCCTTGTGGTGCCCGGTATCCAGTTCTCGTGAGGCAGATTAATCTCCCTTGTATCCTCCATTGTGATGATCTTGGCGCCTGGCCTTATGAACAGAGCCAGGGCATTGAGCGTGGCTGTTTTCCCGCTCGCGGTTCCACCTGCGATTATCATGGACTGCCCGTGTTCGACAAGCATCCAGCAATAGGCGACCATTTCCGGGGACGCCGTACCATAGGTAATGAGTTCCACGGGCGTGAACGGTTTCTCCTTGTATCGCCTGATTGTGAAGGACGAGCCCCTGGTGGTAACTTCGGTTCCGTATGTGGCCTGCACTCTGTGGCCTTCAAATGTAGTCCCGTCCAGGATGGGCGCGGAAACCGATACCTGCTTGCCGCATCGCTGGCCGAGGTAAATCACAAAACTGTTGAGGTCCTTCTCCTCCTCGAACTTGATGTCCGTCTTTATGGATTCGTATTTCTGGTGGTAGATGAAAAGAGGCACATCTGTTCCGTCGCATGATATGTCTTCGATGTATTTGTCACTCATGAGGGTGTCGATGGGCCCGTAGCCCACAAAGTCTCTGGTTATGTAGTAATGTATCTTCTGGATGGTGACTGGCTCAAGGCGCATCTCGCGGCTCTTTATGAAGCTCTCCACACTTTTCTTAAGGTACTCGCTCTTGTCTTTTATGGCCATTTTGTCCAGTTCGTACTCAAGAGTTCTTTGGAGCGAGTCCTTAATGAGCCTGAGCACCTCGGCCTCGGCCGTGGACAGTGCGGGCTCGTGAACCTGATATACGAATTCTGAGTTGTTGTTGTCATAGATAATCCTGGCATAGCAGTATGGTTCTTTGACCGTATAAATTTCCACCTCGTCCACACCCGGTGTTGCGATGTCCGGGATGGGGCAGAGCGGCGAGCCTTTGCCGTCCTTCCATTTCTTCTCGAGGGCCATCACGCCCTTGGGGACCTTCACCTTGAGTGTCTGGGACTTGCTCTTGAGCATTTTGGTCATCATCGACTGCTTCATTCCCATGCTAAGCAGCCCCCAGCTCGGAAGTGGATATCTCGATGTTGGCAACTGTAAGCGAGAAACTCGAAATTATGTTGGTCCTTATCTGCAGGCTGACTTCCCACATTTTATCCATTGAACCCGGAGGGGATTTCAGCGTAGAAACAATGATATAGTCTGTGCTGGCATTGGTGAAGTCCCTACCCCATCTCAGGCCGGCATGGGAAAGTGTCTGGTTTAAGCTGGCGTTCCATGCCCTTTCATAGTACCCCGTGTGATTGATGTATAGGTATGGGTATGCGGGGTTTCCGGGAGACGACACGTTTGTAAGGTTTGTGAATGTCGTCGTGGTGGTTGACTTCATCATGGTTGAAACAGCGCGGGTGCCGAAGCCGATGTAATCAGTATCGTCGCCGCGCAAATCGACCTGAGTGTAGGATATCAAGTAGAGGCCGCCCGAGGGGGTGATAATGAGCCCGGGAGTGGCCTTCATGTACTGGCCGTCGGGTTGCTTGATTATGAGGGCATCATTTTCGTAGGCAAGCTCCTGCTCGATATAGTATCTGTTGTCTGCCTTCAGCTTGATTGTGCCGCTCGTGTTCGAAGGGAAATTAATAATGGACACGCTGGTGTTGAAGCTGAAGCTCACATTGTCATAGCTGGCCGACCTGTATATTGATAGAGTACCCGGCGTAGGAGAGGCGAACATCGGTATCCCTGCGGCTCCCAGCTTGATCGGTGAGAACATCTGAACTGGGGAGGTCCCTTGAATTGTTCCCGCAAGGATTTGCATATCGACGGCCTGCTTCAGGGCTGCGAACTGGCCGTAAGCCTCGGACATATGGGAAGCCTCGTTTTCCTCCATCCAGACAGGAACATACTGGCTTGTGAACATGGACAGGAAGGCCATAAACACCATGAGGGCCATGATTGTACCTACGGTGGAGGCCACGCCCTCATCCTCCCACCTTATATGAGGTCTGATCCGCACATCCCCTCGGGCACCGGAGCGGATTTCATTGGTGCGTTCACACACAGGGAAAAAATTCGGTCTCAACATCCTCTCGCTCCAATTAATAGTTTCAATATATATATAGCTGTCGCTGGTCGAAGCCCGCATAAGGCCAGAAAACGCATGAAATCCCTCAAAACTGCTGGAGCTTGCTTCGCGATTACAGTAGTACAATGCGAATAATCCTTTCAAGCAAGGCTGGTTTTTCAACCGTGAAGACCCGTGCTACCACACCTTTATCTATTAGCTTGCAGATTCATCATGAATATGAAAAAATGTGAGCTTTGTGGGGCTGAAATTCCGAAAGAGCTGAAGGAATGTTCGAGGTGCGGATTCGAGTTCCAGAAGGAGATCAGGGCGGACAGCCGGGACAGGGCTCTCCTTAAAAGGCATGCCGGCATGGATGTGGAGGACGTCAAAAGGGAGCTGAGAAACAGCCGGGCTAAGCTGACAGCGTACCTTGACAACCTGGCGGCCAAAAGCTTGTCCAAGGAGGAGTTGGTCTCCCTGGTGGACGAATCCCTGAAATATCTGCAAATCCCGCTTGCCCTGAGTGTGGATGATGAGCTCAAATTCGACGAGAACGAGGCTGAATTCATCGAGCTTATCAATAGGTATCTGGCAAACGCCGATTCCCAGAATAACAGACCAGTGGGCACTAAGGTGACATACATCAAGCTGAGCAATGCATTGACATCGCTCGGAAGACATGGAGAGGCAATCAACATGATTGAGAAGGCCCTCCTCATCAATCCTCGCGACCGCGATGCGCTCTATTGCAAGGCCAAATTGCTTTTCAACATGCACAAGTACGACGCGGCGAAAAAATGCCTGGAGAAGCTAATTTCATCGGGAAAAAATGAGGATGCCAGATACCTCTCGGAACTTATAAATCAGCTCGGCTGCCAATCATAGTAGATGCCATGGTCGCAAAGGTGGGAGACAGGGCATTTGCCACACTTGGGTTTTATCGGAGAGCAAATTGTCTGACCGTGCCTGACAAGCAGGCTGTTGATGTCATGCCAGTATTCCTCTTTCACCTTTTTCATGAGCTGCATCTCGGTTTCCCCGGGATTCATTGAATTCACCAATCCCATCAGATTGCATATCCTGTGGACATGGGTGTCCACGGCAATGGCTGGCTTTCCGAAGCCATAGGAAAGCACGCAATTGGCTGTTTTCCTTCCGACACCAGGGAGGGATGTCAATTCCTCCAACGTTGACGGGACTTCTGACGAGTAGCTGTCTCTGATGATTCTTGACACCTGAATTATGTTTCTGGCCTTCTGCCTGTAGAAACCAGCAGGTTTTATTAAGGATTCAACATCCTTTGGTCTTGCACTGGCCAGTTTTGCAGGCGTCTTGTACATCGAGAACAGGGCTTCCGCCGCAACATGGGTGTTCTCGTCCTTCGTGCGCTGGGAAAGGATGGTCGATATCAGCACCCTGAATGGATCCTGGGAGCCGGGCCTCGGGGTCTGGGCATTCTTCGGGTTTCTGCCTGGATAGGCTCCGATTCCGTATTCGCTTTGAAGGATGGCCACAAGCTCCGCTATTCTGATGCCTTCGAGGTGCCGGAGTGCGTCCGAGGCTGTGAAAATAGATCCGGTGATGATGACCGCGCCCTCTTTCCCGGCCAGGTCCATCGCGCGGTCTATTGCCTTTCCCAGGTCCTTTTCGACTTCGACCCTGCCAGTGAACCTCGAAGCCAGGTCTTCGGGCTTCATGCGCCTGTGGTAGGATGACTGGGAGACTATTGCCTTCCGTACAAGGTGTTCGAGTGAACTGACAACAGGCCCGACCTCCTTGTCCTCCAGCATGGCCAGGACCATCACCGGTCGCTTGGCCGAGTAGTGAGACTTCAGGAACTTTGCGAGCGTTTCTGCGCCGCCCGGGTTGTGCGTGGCATCCAAAATCACACTGGGATTGAGCCGGACAGTCTGGAGCCTGGCGTCCCATCTTGCGGATTCCATGCCTCTGACTATGTTGTCTGTTGATATTGGAATTCCCCGGCTTGCCAGTATTTCGGCCGCAAGCATTGATGTCGAGGCATTCAATGCCTGATGTTCACCGGGAAGCCTTATCTTGACTGCCCCGTAATCATGTTCCGGTGTCCGGACGGCAATGACCGACCCCAGCACGCCTTCTTCCTCGATGTCACATTTCACGAGCCCGTGGACCTTGTAAAGCCTTGACCTCATTACCCTGGCCTTGGATGCAATAACCTTGGCGGGGACCTTCTCCGGAACCGCCGATACTACGGGGATGCCTTTCTTGATTATTCCTGCCTTCTCCGAGGCAATCTCGGCCAGGGTCTCGCCGAGGTGTTGGGTATGCTCACGCGATATGTTCGTGATTATGCTGAGCGCGGGCATTATCACATTGGTGGAATCCAGCCTGCCGCCCATGCCCACCTCGACCACGGCGATATCTACATTCCGCCTTGCGAACTGTTTGAAGGCCATGCATGTAGCGACTTCGAAAAATGTGCACTGCAAGCCCTTCCTTTCAAGGGCCTCGACTTTCGGTTTAATTTGCCTGATGGCTCTTTGTATCTCCGAACGTGTCATGGGGTATCCGCCCACGCATATGCGCTCGCCGAACTCGGAAAGGTGTGGAGAGGTGTAAGTGCCGACTTTCAGTCCTGCATCCATCAGTATTCCGGTGAGGAAGGCGCAGACAGACCCCTTTCCGTTGGTGCCGGCCACATGAACAGAAGCGAATTTCTTGTGCGGGTTTCCCATTTCAGAAAGCAGCTCTCTGGTGTTTCCCAGGCCCAGCTTCATGCCGAAATACTGAAGGTCGTAAAGCCAGTTCACTGCCTCATCATATGCTTCGTCGCCCGTCATTTCAACATCTCAATGTTTTAGGCAGCGCATTCCCGTGACCACCATCGCTATACCGTATTCGTTGGCTGCATCGATGACCTCCGGGTCCCTTATTGAACCGCCCGGGTGAATCACTGCGCTGACGCCGGCCCTGCCTGCCGCGTCGATTCCGTCCCTGAACGGGAAAAACGCATCCGAGGCCATGACAGTGCCCTTTGCCTTGTCGCCGGCCTTCTTGACCGCAATTTCGACTGAGCCCACACGGCTTTGCTGGCCCGCGCCTACGCCCACGCTCGCTTTCCCGCGAGCGAGCACTATGGCATTCGATGTGACATGCTTCACCACCTTCCAGGCGAAAAGCAGGTCCTTCGTCTCCTCGTCTGTGGGTTTCCTTTTCGACACAGTTTTAAGAGCCGATGCATCAAGTTTGCTTATGTCCCTGGACTGCACGAGTATTCCCCCGACGACCCTCTTGATGTCCGTGCCAGGAAGCTTTCCACAGTCCAACGGACCTGTCTCGAGTATCATGACCTTCTTCCTTTCGAGAAGCGGAACGGCGTCCTTTTGAATGGCCGGTGCAACGATAGAATCGAGGAATATGGATTTCATCACTCTGGCTGTGTCGCTGTCAAGTTCCCTGTTGAGAGCCACTATGCCCCCGTACGCAGATAGGGGGTCCGCGCCAAGGGCCCGATTGAAAGCATCCGATATCGTGTCAGCGCTCGCAATGCCGCTCGGGTTCAGGTGCTTGACGACCGCGGCAGTCGGCTCGTCAAAATCCCTGACCAGCTCAAGCGCTGCATTGATGTCCAGGATATTGTTGAATGACAGCTCTTTGCCCCTTATTTTTCTGGCGTTCGCGATGCACGGCTCCTTCAGGAAAATGTCCCTGTAGAAAGTGGATTTCTGATAGGGGTTCTCCCCGTACCTGAGGGGCTGGACCTTCCTGAATGCCATCACGCAGCGCTCCGGATGCTCCTCGCCTGGGGCCAGAATGTCTTTCAGCGTGCCTGAAATTATTGCGTCGTACTCCGCGGTTCTGCAGAAAGCTTCCCATGCAAGCTTTTTCCGTGTCTCCGGGGAGAGGTCCCCGTTCTGCCTGAGTTCTGACAGGACTCCCGAATACTGGGACGGCTCGATGATTACGGCGACGTTCTCATAGTTCTTCGCGGCCGCGCGTATCAGCGTCGGGCCGCCAATGTCAATGTTCTCGACCAGATCCTGTTCGGAGGCGGTTTTGCAAGCCACAGCCTCGAACGGGTACAGGTTCACGACGACCATGCTGAAGGGTTCTATCCCTCTGGACTTGAGTTCGTTCTGATGCGCCTGGTCTTTCTTGGCAAGTATGCCGGCATGGATATTGGGGTGAAGGGTCTTGACTCTTCCGTCAAGAATCTCCGGGAAGCCTGTCACGTCAGAGACGCGCTCGACGGGAATGCCGTTCTCATGGAGCTCCTGGAACGTGCCGCCTGTCGAAACCAGGCTGTAATCCAGCTTCACCAGTGCCCTGGCGAATTCGAGCAATCCTGTCTTGTCCGATACGCTCAGGAGCGCCCTCCTCCGTTTCTCCGCTGTATTTTCCTGCACGGACCTTACATGGCAATCACCATCATAAATCTTAGGAATGCATTTCCATGCGGTTCTCGACCGAAACCTGCCTATAACAATTTAAATATTCTGAATGACATTATGTCCGGAGAGTGGATGCACCATGGTTTCGGGATTTAGATTTATCCGCGCAAATGCCGCAATCGTGTATGCCGCGGTAGGAGGACTGCCCGGTGTCAGGAAGTCCAGCGTGACAAAGCTCATTTCAGAAGGAAACGAGCATTACAGGAAGGGTAAGCTGGGCGAAGCGATAAAAGCATACAACCAGGCGCTGGAGATAGAGCCGGAGAATCCGATTGCCTGGAACAACAAAGGACTGATATTGGCCGTGGCTGGAAATTTCAACGAGGCATTGAAATGCCACATGAGGGCGGTGGAACTTGACCCCAGGCATGTCGATGCCATTTCAAATGTCGGCATGACATATGCGAAACTTGAAAAACACGACGAAGCCCTTGAGTGGTACGGCAAAGCCCTGGAATTGGACCAGAACCATGAAACAACCTGGAACAACAAGGGAAACCTCCTCTCCAAACTGGAGAGGTGCGACGAGGCCATAAAATGCTATGACAGAGCCCTCGACATCAACCCCAATTACATGGCAGCCATGAACAACAAGGCCGTGGAACTGATTCACTTGAAAAAATTTGACGACGCCCTCTCACTGCTCAACAATGTTCTGAAATCGAGGCCACTGTTCTCCGAGGGATGGTATGTCAAGGGCAAGGCTTACATAGGCATGGGCGAGTTTGACAAGGCCATCGTCTGCCTGGAAAGGGCAACCCGGCTCAACCCTGATTTCCCTCAGGCAAAGCGGGCCCTGGAGGTTCTCAAGAAGAAACTTGTGGAACAGCCCGGGGAAAAGGTAAAGGCCGCAAAGAAAACCCCGGCAACGGAGAGAGAGAAGGAGAAAGTCGAGAAAAGCATCCAAAGCGAGATACTCAGGCCAAGGAATGAAATTGAGATAATGGGCGATGAGTTCGAAAGGCCGGAGGAGCATCTTACGAGAGAGGAGAAAATGGCCCTGGATGTCCTGACTGATGAGCCCCTCTCCGTTTCGGCATTGAAGATCGCCGTGGGCAGCAGGATGTCGAAACCGGCCCTCGAAAGGGCGCTGGAGGGCTTGGCGAGAAGAGGATTGGCTCAGCCCTCGGAGGACGGCAAATCAGTCACTTATATGAAAACCGATGCCCTGGGCACCATCGAGGAAGAGGTTGTCGAGCAGAAGGAGGAACCTGAGCCTGAGGATTCTGGCAATGATGCATACGCCTTAGTTTCGAGAAGCAGGAAATTGATAGCTGGTGAGCGGTACAAAGAGGCGGAGAGGAATCTGAAGAAGGCGCTGAAAATCAATCCGTACGATGACATGGCCGTCTGTCTCATGGCGCAGGTCCAGTACGATATGGGGGACCGAGACAGGGCCATCAACACAATATCCAAAATACTCGGGCAGAAGCCTGACTTCATCCCTGCGTGGTTCACGCTGGCAAACGCAACCCTGAAGAACAAGGAGTACAAAGACGCTGCGGAATGCTTCCGGAAGATTCTGGAACTCCAGCCGGAAAATGCGGAGGCCAGGAAGGGTCTGGATGCAGCGGAGAAGGCTTTGAAATAGTCTAGTCGGATTCCCGAACCTTACTAAAAAGTTAAGTGAATTGGAAGGCAGCCAGTGACTCGAAAGTTTTATATATGGATATAAGCCATATAGGTCTGGCTTCTATCTGGCCGAAAAGCCAGGTGGGAGAAATAGTGATTGGAGGAAAAAAGATGGCAATGGAACCGATAAGTGTGGACAAGGCAATAGAGGTTGCCAAGAGGAAGAACCTGAAGCCGGGCCGCGTGAAGGGGACGAAGGGCGTCCAGTTCACGAAGGGAAGGAACCCCCGCCTCGAGACAATAGACTGGGAAGAATTCAAGAAGACCCTGGTCGCCAGGAGACTCCAGATCTACGAGAGCAACGGCTGGATGAAAATAATGAAGAAGTAAGTGATGGGTCGAAACCCATCACTTTTTTTCTATTTCTTTTCTGATTTTATCGTATTGTTTTCAGATGTAATCAAAATGCCATCAGCATGCCCCGCCTGAATAATATTATTTTTTTATATGGAGGGCGGGGTACTGGGATCATTTTTCCATCGCGTGACAAACACCGATTTCATTCAGTCGTGAGGCCCCGGCTGTGAGGCCGGGGTAGTAAGGTGTATTGACTCGTTTCTCTCATCCTTTAGTTCGTCTGGCATTTTCTCAGCGATGTAGTGGGGCGGGGTACTGGCATCATTTTTTAATCGCGTGACAAACACCGATTTCATTCAGTCGTGAGGCCCCGCCTGTGATGGCGGGGAGTACACCGGGACGATTCTTTCTACCTTTTGGGCGTGCGCAGCTGAGACGTTTCTCTCAAACTTCAGAACTCGAACTGTTCCTTATCGGAGGGCGGAGCCACGGACTTGTCCCGTTGGAATGTCTGCCCGCATCTCAGGCATTTCAGCCTGCCGGGCTCGTATGTCGCGCCGGTGTGGCCGCAACTCGGGCACACGAAGCCGCCCCCTTGGAAAGGAGATGGCTGCGCCGGTGGGCTGGCTTTGGGCAATGGCTGAACCTGTTTCCCGCAGTGCGGACAGTGATTGTAATCCGGCTGAATCTGAAGACCGCAGCCAAGGCAGAACCTCAGTGGGGGCGGAGGTGGGGGCATGTTGGGCTGCGGATAAGCAGCATACTGCGGCGGTGGCGGCGGATAATACACAGGCGGCGCCTGTGAGGGGGGATAATATTGATATTGCGGCGGCGGTGGCATGTAGTAGTACTGCGGAACTTGTGCGTACACCTGTTGCTGGGCAGCCGGCCTCGGTGCGAGCTTGTCTTTGAGCTTTTTTGAGTAATCCAGGAGGAAATAGGCTCCAGCAATTATCCAAATAAGCATGACTATGCCCAGCACGGCCTGAAGTGCAAGGTTATCTGGCCATATCTCAGTGGCGACATCTGTGCAGTTCATGGAGAAGTGTATCAGCATGGAGGCATGAAGGCCATACCTGACGAAAGCCCAGCCGAGAGCGAATCCCGGAATCAGGACTTGGGGCACTTTCCAGTAATCCCATCCCCCCGCATGGGCCAGCGCAAATATAAAGGCCGAGATTGTAATCAACACCATTGTCGCGGGAGTGATGTCCAGCCCGCCGCCCAAAACCATTTTATGGGGCTGCTTCCACTTTAATGCCAAACCCAGGAAGACCAGGGGGACGCCTATCAGCAGAACCCTGGATATCAGTTCCTCGAAGACCGAGGCGCTGAAGAGCGTGTACACAAGTTCTGGCGTGGAAAGCTCGTCGAATGGCGGCGTGTTCATCTCCACATTGACGAAGTACAGGAAAATGAAATACATGACGCTGAACGATATCGAGGCCATGAACAGCTTGGCCACCCCTTCCAGGCTACTATCTGCCTTGTCCGGGTCTGTCAATGAAAGTGTTATCTTGTTCGGCCTGCTGAGCCATTTTTTCCACAGCCCATATATCGCCTGAGCGAATCCCGCGAACAGGATCCCCAGGATGATGATGTGCCAGACCTGGAATTCGACGCCATCTATGTAAAAGAGGTGGACATAGAAAGGCGTGATGAGGAATATGTCCTCATGATACAGCATGGCCGAAGGGTCGCCGCCACCTGGATACGGAGTTACAATCCAATGCTGGATCCATGGCGTCATGGCCAGGATTATAACGAAGCTGAACAGGATAACGACAAGGTAAGACAGGAAACCGGCGCTCCAGAGCATCGCTTTTATTGTTTTAATGAGTTCATTCGCGGGATTGTGCGCCGGAGGCAGATACAAGTAAGGTTGCGGTGCCGGGTAGACCGGTGGCGGTGTTGGGGGCGGGGGCTGGTTCGGTGTATCCATACAATATAGATAATTAAATCTAATTAATAATGGTACTGCCTATCAAATCAATTTCTCTGGGCAGACATGCCTGCGAGAGCAGTTGCGGCATTTCCCTTCCTTGCTGTGGTTGCGGTGGGCACCGCCGCCCAGCATGATAGAGCGCATCTCATCCAGCTTCAACATGACCATGTCCTTAAGGGCAAGGTCATAATCCACCACATGCTCCGCCTCGCCATACCTTATTATGCCGTGCGACGGGGGAGTTCCGAACTCCTCCTCGATCAGTATGCAGTACACCGCGACCTGCAGGATATGCGAGAACAGCGGCCCCCTGGGAACCCTTCCTGTTTTTATCTCGACGGGTATGTGTTCCTCCTCTGACATTAATACATAATCCGGCCTGCCAGACAATCCGTACCTTGCGGATATGAAAAGCTTAGGCTTTCTGTCATTGGTGTCAACATACGTTATCTGATGCCTGATCTGGTGCTTGCGCCTCTTGAACATGGCTTGCTCGAACTTGTTCAGGGAGTGATAAAGGAAGTAGCTGGCCGCGACCAGCCAGGCTAGGGATATAGCCTGGAGTATCTCGGCGATTTTCGGCTGAAAGAACCCTGAAAGGAGAGTCACAGAATTGACCCCGATGACCGCGGCCACTATGGCGAACACAAGAATTATCCTTTGGTACTTGAGCGTGGATGCCCCCCGGGGCACAGTCTCGGCTTTGTAGAGGAAATAGCAGGCCGCCAATATCCATATCAGGGCTATGACTCCCATTATCATGCCTATATCCTGGCCCAATTCGAATACAAGCGAAACTCCGATAATCGAAATCAGCGTGGCCGCAATCGCGAACCACATGACTATGCTCTCGAATATCTTTGCCTGGCTCTCCTCCTGCACAATGTTGTCCAGGTCTTCTGCGACCGCGGAATGGGCCCTCTGCCCCGAATCTAGAGCCTCAGAGTCCGGGTCTGGCTCGTTCCGGCTGAGCCACCAGCTCAGCGGGCAGTATCCGAATTTCTCAAGGGCGCTGGCCGATATCACGGGCATTTTCGCGCCTTGGGCCTGCTCTTCCATGTGGAGAGAATCCCTCAGTCTGAATATATAAGTTTCTGTGCCCCGACGGAAACGCTGAAATACAGCGTGCGGGTTTTGGCTGGGCGAGAGCATGAGGGTCGTCGCCGGCGGAAAGGAGCTGAATGTCAGGGCGCTCTGGCTCGATGGCAACTCGGTGAAGTTCATCGACCAGAAAATTCTGCCCCACAGGTTCGAGATAGTGAGCGCTGGCACTGTCGATGAAGTCGCGTTGTTTATCGAGGACATGACAGTCCGAGGGGCTCCCAGCATAGGGGCGGCAGGCGCCTACGGAATGGCCATGGCCCAGATAACCGTACAAGACTTGAAACAGGCGGCCATTCGGCTGAAAAAGACCAGACCGACAGCCTTCGACCTGTTCTATGCCGTCGACAAGATGCTGGAGGCGGCTTCTGAGGGCGGAAATGTCGTAGAGGCCTCGACTGAATATGCGGACAGCATTGTCGAGAAATGCCGGATGATTGGCGAACATGGCAATACTTTGATAAAAAATGGTCACAGGATTCTGACGCATTGCAATGCCGGCGCCCTTGCGACCGTGGATTACGGCACTGCGCTCGCACCGATAAGGGCGGCACATGATTCGGGAAAGAAAATCCATGTTTTCGTGGACGAGACCAGGCCGAGGTTGCAAGGCGCAGCCCTCACGTCGTGGGAACTGCTCCAGGAGGGTATACCGCACGACATAATCCCGGACAATGCCGCTGGCCATTTCATGCAGAGGGGCGAGGTGGACATTATTATCGTTGGTGCGGACAGGATTGCCGCGAACGGGGACTTCGCCAACAAGATAGGCACCTATGAGAAGGCTGTGCTGGCCAAGGAGAACGGCATACCGTTCTATACTGCCGCACCGGTGAGCACCTTCGATTTCTCGATTAAATCCGGCGCGGAAATACCCATAGAGGAAAGGAGCCAGGACGAAGTGAGGTTTTTGGGCGGGAAGCTGATTTGCCCCAAGGATGCGAAGGCCAGGAACCCGGTTTTCGACATGACGCCGGCAAGATACATTACTGGCATCATCACGGAGAGGGGGATATTCAGGCCCGGCGAACTGACCCCGGAGAAACTGCAATAGCTTTTTAATCCCATAGGGTTTTCCGTGAAACATGAGGCTAGTGACCACCTGGTTCGGCACTTTCATCACTGACGATGAGGGCCGCGTCAAAGAGAAAAAACTGTTTCCGGCCGATGCCGGCGAAATCTCCAGAAGGCTGGAGACCGTGGACAGCGGCGGCATTCTGGCCGAGGAGGAGAAGCTTGCCGTGGGAAAAAACGTGTCTGTCCGGGAGAGAAGACTGGCCGAACTCGGTAGCTTCGTTGATTTTCCCCAACCGGAGATAAATCCGGCAGACCATGGCTTCGGCCACGAATTGCTGAGCATGGCCATGCTGCATCTCGGGAAGGGCCGGGTCAGGGCGAGAACCGCGCCGGACGAGCACATAATCCAGGCCATCAGGGCCACGGATGATCTTACCAGGATCGTCAATCTCATGTCCGAGCGACTGCATGAGTGGTATGCGCTCAATTTCCCTGAGCTTGCGAAACTGGTTCCAGAGACGCGATATGCCGAGCTGATCGCGGAGTTCGGGGACAGGAATGCCATGTTAAAGTCTGGCAAGGTGAATTTCTCAGACTCAGTGGGTGGCGAAGCCTCCGAGGCGGATGCGAAAGCCATGCAATCACTGGCCGTGGCGCTGCTCGCGGCTTCCGAGAAGAAAAAGGAGATGGAGCTGTACATCGAACTCAGGATGAAAGAGATAGCGCCCAACACAACGCACTTGGTTGGTGCCCTCATCGGCGCCAGGCTGATTTCCCTCACTGGCGGGATGGACAGGCTTTCGAGGCTGCCTTCCAGCACCATACAGCTTCTCGGGGCAGAGAAGGCGCTTTTCAAGCATATCAAGGAGAATGCCAAACCGCCTAAACACGGCGTCATTTTCCAGCACCCGCTCATACACAGGGCTCCGCAGTGGCAGAGGGGCAAGATTGCTAGGGCGTTCGCAGCCAAGATAGTCATCGCAGTGAGGATGGACAGGTACGGCCATGAGTTCATAGGCCCAAAACTCGAGGCAGACCTGAACAAACGGGTGGAGGATATCAGGCGCAGATATCCCAAACCAAAGGCCAGACATCAAAAGCGCAGATAGGCTGGCAAAGTTATTTATCCAGCAGCGCTTAAAGGGGATTTGCATGGACATCGAGAGAGAAGTACTGGCCAGACTGAAACCCACTCCCGAGGATGAAAAACGCATCGGCGAAACAGTGGAACTTCTTACGAAAAAGGTAATGGCCACAAAGGCTGCGCAGGGCAGGGACATCGAGCCTTACCTTGTGGGCTCCATTGCCAAGGACACATATCTCAGGGATCCGGACGCGGACCTTTTCCTCCTGTTTGACCCGACAGTTCCGAGGGATGAGCTTGAGGAGGTCGGGCTGGCCATCGGAAAGCAGGCCGTAACAGGCAGGGAGCATTATGCCGAGCACCCTTACATCAAGGGCGAGTTCATGGGCCTGAGGGTGGACATTGTCCCGGCCTACAAAATAATCGATTCGAGCCAGAAGATGACTGCTGTCGACAGAACCCCGTTCCACACAGAGTATGTGAAAGCCAATCTCAAGCCAGAACTGAGGGACGACGTGCGCCTGCTGAAGGCATTTATGAAGGGCATCGGCACGTACGGCGCAGATGCCAAGACCATGGGATTCTCTGGATACCTGTGCGAGCTTCTTGTCATCAAGTACGGTGGATTCGGGAATCTTCTGGCCAATGCATCCGGCTGGAAACGCGGGCTCAGGCTGGAGCTCGGTAAAGCCACGGACAGGAAATTCGACTCCCCTCTCACATTCATAGACCCTGTGGACGCTGCCAGGAATGTTTCGTCCGCCGTATCCGAGGACTGCCTGGCAATGTTCATTGCCGCGTCCCGCGCCTACACGGCCAGACATAGGCTTGAATTCTTCTTCCCGAACCCGGTCATGAATATGCCCATCGCGCAAATCAGGAAGAGGGTGGCCGAGATTGGCGGGATTACCTTCATCAAGTTGCCCAGGCCCGACCTCATAGACGACATCCTGTACCCGCAGATGAGGAAGTTCGAGAAGAATGCCTGCCTGCACCTGGAATCCTCCGGTTTCAGGGTCATCGAGGCCTCGAGCCATGCCGCGGAGAAGTGGCTGTTTATCATTACCCTCACCGAATCCTCGGAGCTCCCGGAGGCGGCGCCGCACAGGGGGCCGCCTGTTTCCGCGGCAGAGAATTCGGCCAGCTTTCTTGAGAAATGGAGTGGCAATCCAGATACTGTTGCTGGGCCTTTCATAATGGACGGCTGCTGGCATGTCCTGGTCAGGAGAAGTCACAGGAAGGCCGCCGAATCCCTGAAACATTTCCTTGACAACATCGATGCCGGGAAGGACCTCAACGCGCTGAAAGCCAGAATCATGATCACGGACAGGATACCTGACACAGCCGATGCCAGGAGAGCAATGTCATTGCATCTGGACAAGCGCCTGCCCTGGGAGAGATGACTGATATACAGGTGAAGATATCTAGATTATCCTAAATTCAAAAACAGCTGGCGCGTTGCCGTTGCGGTCATACGCGGTTATAATGAAATAATTGCCCGCAACAATGGATGGGTACGCGGGGCCTGTGAACCTATCCTTTTCTTCTTCCGTGGGACCAGCTGTCATCGGGTCAAGGTTATTGCTGAACTGAATGGTGACATTGTCTTTGTTCAGGTCTTGATTGTCCGTCACCACGGCCCTGACTGTCATATTGCCCGTGACATCGGCCGGTTTTATAAATTCCCATTCCCCGGCATCTGACAGCGTCACATTCATCCAACTGCCGCCGCCCCAACTCACCTGGACATCCTCAATCACCGGCGACGCGAAGTCATTGAACGGGGGATTGCAGGCCACTACCCATACTGCCAGGAACACGAGGAAGTGTGTGGAAAGAACTCCTGCGGATTGAGTCCACTTGAAGCTCCTGACATCTATCTTCAGCATGGGCAGGAGGAACCACAAAATGGACATGCCGCCGAGCCCTGCAAGGAAGCCGCCGGCCACACCGCCCACAGGCATCACGAACATGGCTGCAAGCCCTATAGGTATGGCGAATAGGGCGGCAATAATCGTCGCCTTTGAAACGTGGACCTCGGTTTTGACATAGCCGAGCCTGTCGAATTCGGGCGGCTTGTACTCCAACTCCTCTTTCTTTTCTTCCTGCCTTTTGCGTTTCTTTGCCATGGGAACGCCCGGCCCATAAATTCCTTGGCTTATTAATTTATTGGGTTCAGGAAAGAATAAACTCCGGTGAGCCTGCTCGCCCTCCATATTCCTGGCGTTCACTGAACACCAGTCATTGCATCAAAGAGAAAATGAAAATATAAGAAAATTAGAAAAGGGAGGAGCCCGAAGGCTCCCCATGAGTATTTCTTTTTGGACTGTGGGCTGCGCTGGCTCACCTCCGCCAAAAAGAAATATTCAGTAAAGAAAAATCTTCGGTGAGCCTGCTCGCCCTCCATATTCCTGGTGTTCACTAAACACCAGTCATAGTATCAAAGGGATAATGAAAATATAAGAAAATTAGAAAAGGGAGGAGCCCGAAGGCTCCTCATTTCTTGGCTATTACGGTTCTACAAGTTCTTGTTTCTTCTCGTGTGCCGGAGCTTTCTCAGGCGCGCCTTCGATGGGCTCTTCGTCCTCGAAGTCGAAGTCTTCCTCGTCCTCATCGTATGGCTCGCCCTTGAACATGTTGTACACGAACAGGAGTATGGCCAGCACGATGATGAAGAACAGGAACAGCGCGAGGGCCTTGAGGCCTGCGTCGAACCAGTTCAGTTCAACCGGGTTGTAGGAGTCGCCTGGCAGCGAGCTCTGGACTGATATCATGCGCTCGACATTGTAAGCCTCGTTGTCGGTTCCAGTACCCTGTATCTGCACGTCGATCTCATACGGCTTGCCGTTGACCATGTCCTTGTCCGTTATCATGTCGAAGGTGACTTGAGTTTGAGCGCCCGGAGCGAGGTCGTTAATGTGTATGACCGCAATCCTGGCTGAAGGTTCGGAATAGACGCCGTCCATGTAGAGGTTGATTTCGATGATTTCCCTGATGTTGTCTACATCAAGGTCCTCGACTGTGTAGAATATGTCCTCGGGGAATTCTGAATTCTCCCATGTGAACACTGCGCCGGGTGCGGTACCCATGCTCGAGAATATGTTGGACCAGTCGAACTGATCCTTGAAGTCCTGCTCAACGTCCCAGGGGTACTCTTCTGTTCCGTCCGTATCTACGGTGACATATGTGTCCCTGAGCGTGTCGTCCCCGTGGTTCTCTAGTGTGAGAACCAGCTGGAACACCTCGCCCGGTACTATGTCGTCGGCAGTGAATGCCTGGATGTAGATGTCGGGTCCGTATCCGGTGAAGTCGATGACTGCGCCCTGTGTGTAGTCGACTGTCACTGTCACGACCTCAAGTGTTTGCGCGATGACTGCGGTTATCTGCACCTGGAAGGGGTACCTGTCAGGCACGAAGCTCGGGTCTGTGTCTACCGGGAAAAACAGGTCAATGGTTCCGCCTGACGCCCATCCCGCAAGCGGCTGGGCCGCATTGGCATTGGTTGCATCGACCAACGGATTCCTCATGTTGATTACGGGCATGTACCAGGGTGTTCCGGTGAAGTCTGCCGTCGCCATGATGTCAATGAAATCGTATTCCTCGTCGTTCCAAACTGTGACTGTGACTGTCTCTGCCCTGATGTCGCCCTTGTCGCCGATTCCGCCGAGTGCCACATTGGTGACATGGCACTGTATCACGGAGTCAGTGACGAACAGGCTGAAGAGTATCTCCAGGTCATTCACGCCGTTTGCGATGCCGTCTCCGCCGTTAATCGGCATGAAGCCGGTCGAACCGCCAAGCGCACCGTCGTTGAAGTAGAAACCATCGTACATCAGAGGCAGCCTGTGCTCGCCGATCGGTATGTTATTGGCCACGAATAGGTCTATCGTGAACGTCCTCGAAGCGCCGATAGCGAGGTCAAAAGTATCACTGATAGTGTCGTAAGTAGGATCACCAAGGGGATTGATTTCATCCCAGAAGAATCTGGGATTTCGGAAGTAGTCCCAGGCACCCGGGATATCCGGGTCTATCCTGAGTTGCATGTTGTAGAGCTGCGTGTTACCGTTGTTCACAATGGTGACTGCGATCTGGATTGGCTTGTCAGTGTAGTCGCTCTGCTCGATGTTTGGTATGGTGTACGGGGCGTTATAGTCGATCTGCCTTGTGTAGTTAAGTATTGTCACATTGGTTACGTAGCACTGGAACTCCGAGTATGGGTTTCCGTCAACCATAGGGTCGTCGTCCTTGAAGCTGAAGTCGACCGTATAGTCGATTGACCTGCTGGTCT
>CAYHBA010000019.1:0-29005 GCA_964354755.1 uncultured Thermoplasmata archaeon | reverse complement strand
GCTTTTGAGTAAGATTTATATATAAGATGTTAAAATTATTAACGACCGACTCGCACATTTTCACTTTAATTATATAAATCAATTATCCGCTGGTCTAATAAAGTGATTAATATATATTTTTCATATATATAAATGGCGTATGTGCCGTTTGTTTCCGATGCTTAGAGATAGCCGGATGTCTGAAGCAGCATGATGTCCTCGGTGCTGAGTTTCTCTCCCCTCTTGAATTTCTCGTATATGTCCTTGGCCTCATCGCGGTCGCTCTTGACCTCGCCGGGCGCGGCCGTCTCGCCTTCGGTGGGCTCGGTGTCCCTGTGCCTAAGGCCGGACAGCATTTTATCGTAATCGTGCACCTGTTTTATCATCTCTATGTGCTTCTGATGCTCTTCATCGGCCTGAACTTTGCACTTGATGAAGTTCTCCTGGGCCTTATCCGCTTCTTTCCGTATCGCGTCGCTTCTGTCGTATATCTCCATCATGGTGTCGTGCTCTTTCTGGGACTCAACTGCCAATTCCTCAACCTTCGAATGGAAAAACTCGGCCTTGTCCCTTGCTTCATTTGCCTCTGTCATCAGGGTCATGATTTCAGCGTCGCTCTCCAGCTCCTTCTCCATGGCCTTTATTTCAACACTGAGGGCGCGTATCTGGTCTATGAGCTCCTTCTCCTTTGCCAGGCTCAGGGAGGATGTCTGCTGCTGAAGCTCCAGTTCCTTCAGCCTCTTCTTCAGCATCCGTATCGGCGGGCCCTTGCGCGGCTCCTTGTCCCGTTTCTTCCTTGCGAGAGCCTCTGCGGTTTCGTTGACCTTCCTGTTCCATAGGTCCCGCTGCACCTTAATCTCCCTTACCTCCTGATTGAGCTGGTTCCGCTTTGTCTTGTGGGTATTGGCCTCGTCGATAAGCTCCCTGGCCTGCGCATTTAAGTCGTCCCTTTTATGTACCCATTCTTTGGTCTGCTCGTTGAGCCTGTCCCTGTGGTGGCGGTGTTTCTCGGCTTCGGCATTGTGACGCTCGCGCTTCTCCATCAGTTCCTCAATCAGTTCCATCGGGCACCATGACCAGAAATATACTGGCGCTTCGTCTAATAGGATTTTGCCCATTTAAGCCTTTCGGATTTTTTTTATCTGCATCGGAACGTTCCGTTCCGACTGGGTGGGGGCATGTTTTTCATGGAACTTCTGCTCGGCACAGAACGAGCATTTTGAATCCTTCTCTATGTCGAAGCCGCATTTCGGGCAGGGTCGGTTTCAGGCGCTTGCCCTTTGGCTGTTTCCCTTGTATTCATCTCTTGTCTTCCTGCCCGCATGGAAAAGTACCCGTGGCGGAATCAGGGAGATCCTTAGGACGGCCATGCGCCAAACCCGGCCAGCTTCATCCATTCACCTTCCTGTGTTCCTGACTTCCCAAATCCCCAGGTCCTTCGAATGCCCGTAGGGCTTAGGATACCGATTAAACCAGCCGGAACCGTTCGTATGCCGGGTGGCCTTCGTGGAAGCAGTAGTGTATCTTCCTGAAATCCTTCTTCAACTTTATGACGTCCTGTTTTACCCTGTCGGTCGGCTCCTTCTTGACTATGGCCCTGGTAATGAGCTCGGCCACCTCTGCCATGTGCGATTCCTTCATTCCTATCCTGGTGAGCTCCTGCGAGCCCAGCCTGATGCCGCTCGGACTCTTGGGTTTGGTGTCGCGGGGCAGCATGTTCATGTTGGCTATGATGTTAGAGTTCTCCAAAAGCTGCGAGCATGGCGAACCGCCGCCGTGCTCTTCGACATCAATGGCGATTATGTGCGAAGCAGTGAAGCCCTTGTGCTCGCAGAGAACCTTTATTCCGCGCTCGTGAAGTGCTTGGCCCAGGGCTTTTGAGTTCCTGATTACCTGGTCGGCGTATTGTGCGCCGAATTCCAAATGCTCTGCCAATGCTATGCCCAGGGAGGCCATGGCGTGCAGGTGGTGGTTGCTTGTGACGCCCGGGAATATGCCGGAGTACAGTGAATTGGCCATTTTGTCGTCCCGCGGATTGGCCACGAGTATGCCGTGCTGCGGACCCGGGAAGGTCTTGTGTGTGCTTCCGGTTATGACTTCAACTCCTTCTCTGAGGGGATCCTGGAACCTGCCTCCGGCAATAAGGCCGAGAACGTGTGCCCCGTCGTACCAGACATAGCAGCCCACCTCGTCCAGCGCATCCTTCAGCTCCCTAATGGGAGACGGGAACAGGAACACGGACTGGCCGAACAGCGCGATCTTCGGTTTGACTTCAAGTATTGTCCTTCGGGCGCCGTCCACATCGATGTTCATTTCATGTGTGTCGAACGGATAGGTGTGGCTGACCAAGCCGCGAAGTCCGACTGCCCCGAACTTGGCCGTGCTTATGTGGGCCCCGTCCGACAAAGCGCAGTGGGTTATCGGGTCGCCGTGCTTTCCAAGGGCCTTGAGCAGGCCGAGGTTGGCCACTGTGCCTGAAGTGGGTCGCACGTCCGCATGGGTGCAGTTGAACAGCTTCTTGGCCAGCTCCATGGCCTTGATCTCCACCTTGTCCACGTATATGTTGCCATGGTAATACCTCTCGCCGGGCAGCCCTTCAGCATACCTGTCATGGAAATCAGACACCAACATCTCCCTTGCCAGGGGGCTGATGAGGTTCTCGGAGGCTATCATGGGCAGGGAGTCCCCGAACCATTCATGATGCCTGTCTATCTGTTCCACGATGTAGTCAGCTTCTTTCCTCATGTCGCTCATGCTTTCACCACGGCCGACCATGTTTTCCCGAAGTAAATAACTTTCTCATGGCGGCCGTTGGTATGTCGCTGCCAGATAGATAATATCTTATTCGTAATATAAAAAGCATATCCTTTTATCCACGACCGATGATGCCCGGCCGGGATGTCTCTAACGGCTCAATCAGCGACCGCGGATTATGACAGAAGATCTCTGTGGTTCTACTCATACCTGCCCACGAACATGGCGGGTGGGTGCTTCGACTCGCTTCTGCCAGTGTTCATAATGTTAGCCCTGGGCGGAAGCGTGGGCGACGTGGCGGCCGTTTCCGTTGCCGCCTCCCTTACGGCGGTTCCGTCCCTCGTCTTCTGGGGCAGCGTCTCTGACTCGATGAAATGGAGGAAGCATTTCATTGTCATGGGATTCCTGGGCCGGTCCATTGCCTACACTGTCATGGGCATGTCGGTCGGAACCGGGCAGCTCCTGTTCGCGAACATCCTTATGGGGCTGCTTGCCTCCGCCAGCACCCCGGCCATGAGCATCCTGATTCTTGAATCCTTCAATAAAGACATCTGGTCGGAGAAGATCGGCCTGTTCAACAAGGTCGCGGGCATAGGAAACATCATGGGCATAGCCCTGGGGTCACTGTGGATTGCCTTCACCCCGGACATTTTCGGCATTGAGGTTTCGCTCCGGATGCTGTTCATCATGAACGCTGTCCTGTCCCTTGTCGGCACATGGCTGGCCTTCATACTCGTGATGGAGCCCGAGGAGAAGCTCTCGAGGGAGACGTTCCACGAGCACATACTCCAGATCATCAAATGGACCCAGGACAGGGCAAGATACCTGCCTGAAAAGATGCACCACACGTTTTCCTGGGGGCATCTGGGCAATGTCATGGATTCGGTTTCCAAAGGCAATTCCTTCATCATGTGGTTCCTCGTGGCCACGTTCATCTACAACATCGGCGCTGTCGGATTCTTCACAATCGCGCCGGTGTTCCTCGTCGGAGAGCTGAACCTGAGCGGCACGCTGATATTCGTGCTGGCGTTCATACAGGCTGTTGCCTCGACCCTGCTCTTCAAGTATTTCGGCAGGTTCTCGGACAGGGGAAACAAGCCACACCTGCTTTTCATGTCCACGAGTGCAAGGACAGTGATATTCGGGTTGTACGTACTGGCAATCCCGCTGGTGGCTTTCGATGAGACTCTGGCCGTGGCATTCCTCATCGCCCTGCACATAGCGATGGGCGTCACCTGGGCCGTCATAGCGGACACGCAGCTGCCTATAGCCGTGAGCGGGGGCTCGGACGAGCACAAGGGCTCGCACGCGGGCGTGTTCAATGCAGTTGTGGGCCTGGGAGCGATAGCGGGCGGCTGCGTGGGCGGCATCGCGGCGATATACATGGGATTCGGGCCTTCGATAGTGACATGCGCGCTCATGGTCCTGGTGAGTGCGGCAATCATCAAGTTCGCAGTCCAGCCAGGGATTCCAGAAAGCAAGGGAAAGCTCGTATGCTGACACGGACTTGGATGAGTGTGTTTATCGGCGAAATTTCACACAGGCTAAGAAGCAATCTGATTGCGGGCCACATCATGTGCCGTCGAATCCGCCCAGATACTGAATGAGGCTTGCAGCGATGGCTGGATCGTCCAGGGCTCCCGACAGCTCTTCGAAGGATGTTATGGGGCGCGCATTGAAAAGGCGGAGTGCCCGTTTCCGGCCTATGCCCGGAAGGGCCTCGAGCGCGGACAGCGGGCATTCGTTGATGTCCAGCGGGTACTCGACCGCCGTGAGGCTGCGGCTCCCCAGGGCGGTGACACGGGCATCGAGAAACCTGCCCAGCCCTACGTCCTGAGGTATGCCAACCAAAAGCGGATATGTCCCTATCTGGCGCGAGAAAGTCAGCTTGCCAATCCTGACTTCCGTGAACAGGTTTCTCATCACAGTGCCCGGAGGCGCGACCCTCCCCAGCATCACCGGGTCTATGTTTTCCCTGACATATTCCTTGAACCTGATGTAGTCTTTCTTATGGCCTTCCTTCCGGAACTTGCGCCTGACCGAGGCCACCTGCCTGATGTTGATTCTCCTCAGGGCGAGCCCTTCCGCAGTCACTTTGTCCAGGAAGGCCTTGTTCAGTTCGAAAGTCTCTGGTGTCTCCCCCACCAAGCCGGCAATGAAATTAAGCCCTGGCAGGAGGTTCGGAAGCCCGGTGGGACCACTCTCGCGCCCAACTTTATTTATCAGTCCGACTGCCGCAAACGCTTCCTCGGGTGTTGAGTTCAGGTTGTTGGCTCCAGCCACTGCCGGATCCGCACTCTCCAGGCCTAGCGAGAGTATGTTTCCGGATGTGCAGGTCCCCACAAGCATTTCCAGGATTCGTTCTGATTCATTGGGATGGCTGGATATTATTGCCGGGTCTGCGTTATCAGTATGCAGCACGCTGATTCCGTTCAGCCCTGATAGCCCCCTGAACAGCTTCGTCATAGCAGTGACATTGGGTTTGGGCCTTGCGGTTTCTCCCACGCCAATTGCCTTGTAGCTCAGTATGCATGATTGGCCACCCAGACGGAAGTTGGTGCATCCGGCTTTGAGCAGGGCTTTGACCTCGGAAACCACTGAATCCTCATCCCTGTACACGGGCATTCCGAACAGCGGCTCGGTGCAGAAGCTGCACCCCCCATTCATGAAATGCGGGCAGCCGTAGGACATGTCGATTTCGCATATCAGTGGCTGGGGAAAGTCCTGATGGCTTTTTACCAAGGGAGCGCCAAGGACTGACCATTTGTTCCATTCCTCCGGGGTCCTCCGCCTTTTCGAAGGCCTGCCCGAGGTCAGCAGGTCAAAGAACAATGCATCGGGGTCGCAGCCCCACCAATGCCGGCCGTTCCCAGCCGACCGAATCTCAGATGGTTCGGCAGAATGCCAAACATGTGTTTCAACATCACGATGCTCCAGAACCGAGTTCAATTCCTTTCCCGACATCGGCATGGTCCTGAGATACTTTCCCGGAACCTGGGCTCCAGATATCACGAACAGCAGCTCGCCTGTAGGGCGCCTGCCCGAGCGCCAGTGGTCGATGGTCAAGTACTCGGGTTCGCGCCCTGCGGCGATTGCGGCGCCAGCAGCATACCTGGGGTAAGGTGAAATGAAGGGCGGCACTCCAAGCCTCGAGGGTTCGTCAATGTACCCGTCCAATATGGTTACGCGCATCAGTATGCCATAGCCCTGCCGGTTAATATGGTTTTCAAAACAAAGTGAAAAGGGATGGGCGGCCGTGGCCGCCCATATTTCCTGTTATTGCAGAGTTACTGGCCTGACGGGGGTGGCGGCGGTGGGGGGTACTGCTGGTACTGCTGTTGGCCGTACTGGTCCTGCGGCGGGTACTGCTGCGGCGGTGGCGGGGGCTGCTGCTGGTATTGCTGCGGGTATTGCTGTGCCGGGGGTGTCTTGCTCTTAGTCAACACCATCACGACAACCACTATTACAACAACCACTACTATTACTATCACAAGCAGAAGCAGAAGGCCGGCTGCTCCAGCGCCGCGGCCGCCTGTCTCGCCATTCACTTCGCCAAGGGGATCGTCTGTGAAGCTTTGGACCTCAGGTTGTGTGACTGGCGCGGTCATTGCCTCGCCGTTTACTGTCATTCCTGTGACCATACCCTTGTTCATGTCGTATTGCATGCCTGCGGAGGGAATCATGCCTTCGATGTCGTCGAACTGCCTTGTGCCAAGTATCCCGAATGCATTGCCCAACTCTGTTTCAATCACAAAGATGTTGCCCGAGGCATATGTGCATTCGAACATAATTCCGTTATATTGACCCCCGGGGATGGTCTCGGAGTAGTCGTTGTCTCCTATTTCGGTGGCAAGGTCCACAGTGTCAGAGCCCTGTTCCGGTTGCTCGCCCACCATCTCCATGTGATAATCATAGGATATTGTCCCCAGAGCGTTGATCGAGCCGCTAGCCTCGGTGTCCACCGGTGGCACATACCATTCCTTGCCCTCGTATATCCCTTCTGTGCTGCCGCTTCCCGTGCAGAACTGGAATATGTCCAGGGGCGGGTTGAACTCGAGCAGGAAGTCCAGCTGGACCCCGTCCACGCTGCCTGTCGCGTCCATGTTCATCTGCATGTTCTCGCCCATCATGTTGGCGTTTACATCGAAGTGAATTTCCAGCTGGCCCTCTGCGGTTATGGTGAACTGCAGCTTGGCAATTGCCAGCTCGTCAACGGTCAGGTAAAGATGACCTTCGAGCACTGCCTCGAACTCCACGAATCCATCGGCACTGCCGTCAACGGTCACTGTGTACCCGCCCTCGCTGATGCTGCCGTCAACGCTTCCCTCGAAGCCTATGTTGATTGCAATTCCGCCGTCCAGGACTATGTCATAGCAAGTGTGCCCGCCGACATCAGCATTGTTGCTGGCTATCTCCCAGCCGAAGTAGGCGCCGGCTCCGCCCGATATGTCATAGCTGACGTCCATGCCCATGTCCTCGTATTGCTGGAGGGCCTCGTCAATCTGTGCGGTGTATTCGTCGCCTATGTCCTTGATTCCGCCGAAGTAGGCGCTGTCGCCGACGTTCAGGGTGGGAAGGGTCGCGAGCGGTTGGCCGCTCACGTACGATGGTCCGCCGACATAGTAGGATCCGTCTCCAACGGGGGGTGAGCTATTCGACACATCGACCTCCAGGGTGTAACTTCCTGAGCCTGAAACTGCGTTAACTTCAATGTAATAATAACTATAGTCTGAGGATTCATATGAAATAGTCTCTGTTGAACCGCTTGACATTGATGAGTCGACTTCGTTTTCGCTTGCATCATAAACAATCAGGTCAAAATTGGTTCCTGTGCCAGTCAGTCCGAGTTCGAGGGTGTTTGTATTGCTGAGATATATCATGTAAAAGTCCGATTGGTCAGAAGCATCATTCAATGTTCCCGTGATGCTTGCCCCGTTATAGGTAAATTCCGCATCGTTGAAGTCGTCATTTGGCTCTGTGTCCGCCAGGACTGCCGTTGGCATTGCCAGAACCATGGCGGCTACGATCACAATCGCATAGAATGCATTAATTCTGCGCACATTGTATTTCTTATTCGTCTTCATTTCATCACCTTTTTAAGAGGCTGGCCGGGTCAAACCCAAACCCTCGCCCTGTAGAATTAATATGTGAAGAGATATTTAATACTAATTGTTTGATTAAAATGTTTGGGTTATGCTTTTATCCCGAGAGGGTTTTGGGTCCACAGGAAAGAAGCGCAGATGAGGACATAGCATGGATCCGATATCGTGGCTCATTGAGTTTATAATGCATCTGGATTCGAACCTTACGTACATGATTGACCATTACGGCACATGGGTGTATGTGATACTGTTCATTGTGGTGTTCTGCGAGACCGGATTGGTGGTCACGCCATTCCTGCCCGGGGACTCTTTGATTTTTGCGGCCGCGGCCTTAGCTGTGGCCTATGGATCGTTTAACATTTGGGCTTTGTTTGTTATTTTCGTGGCTGCAGCAATTCTCGGAGATACGGCCAATTACTGGATCGGTAATTATATCGGCCCGAAGGTCTTTAGCCGGGAAGACTCGCGATTGTTTAAGAAGAAATACCTGGATGACGCGCATGCCTTCTACAGGAGACACGGACAGAAGACCATATTCCTGGCAAGGTTTATCCCTATAATAAGGACATTTGCACCTTTTGTGGCAGGGGTCGGCAGAATGGATTATAGGAATTTCATTGTCTATAATGTCGTAGGGGCTTTTGCCTGGGTGTCGGTTTTCCTCAGCTTGGGATACATATTCGGCGATATGCCGGCCGTTAAAGAGAACATTACACTGCTGTTCGTGGCTATTGTAATAATCTCATTTGTTCCACTCATTCTTGGGTGGCTATGGGAAAGGCGAAAGAAACGGAGAAAATCAAAGCGCCGCAAACCGGGGTCCGCATCTCGTCGCGACCCAATAATTCGATAAATACAGAGGGGCAATTACGGAAAGACTTAAATCTCGCCCCTAGTATAGATGCTGCACCCAGGTCGAACCACGCCTTAGCGGGGTGGGGTAGCCAGGAAATCCCATCGGGCTCATATTCCCGGAAGCCTGCTTTCGGGCATGGGATACCCGAAGACCAGTCGTTCAAAACGAAGACGAACGGCAATTATTGCTGTATCGTTCGTCGAGTCGCGGACGAGAAACGGTTGTTACCAACTGTTTACATTTCTCGTCCAGCGCCCGAGGTGAGCTTTGCTCACTGAGGGGTGACTTCGGTTTCGTTGAAAATCGACTCCCCGCTATTATCTTTTTCAAAATAAATCAAAGCAATAATTTGGGAGTGGCCAAAATATGATTTAAGACTGTCATGGGCTTAATTTGGCCATATCGCCGAATTCCTTCAATCTAGTTATGTAACAACCAGAACTCGGCTAAGTTGCGAAATATGAAAAATAATGATTCTGTCTTATTTCGCTCCACTCCCCGCTATACCTTTTATTATATCGATTGCAATCACCTGCCGTGGAGGAAGGGGCATTGGTCCCCGGCGATTCAGACCGGGAAAGGTTCGACAGGGCAAGGCGCATAGGCTGGCTCGACATTGATGCCATATCTAAGGCGAAGGTGCTGATGGTCGGAGCAGGCGCCATCGGAAACGAGGTGGCGAAGAACCTTGTGCTGTCGGGGTTCAAGAACATTACTGTCGTGGACATGGACCGAGTCGTGGCCTCTAACCTGGCAAGGTGTCTTTTTTTTTCGGATGCCGACGCTGTCTCCGGACATCTCAAAGCCATAATCGTGACTGAAGGCATGAAAAGGTTGGACCCGAAGGTGGAGGTGGTTGCCGTGACTGAGAAAATCCAGGACCTTGGGGACGGTTTCATTGGAGATTTTGATTTGGTGCTCGGCTGCCTAGACAACATCCTGGCGAGGCTGCACCTGAATGCACAATGCTGCCTTCACGAAATACCTTACATCGATGGGGCCATGGAGGGGCTGAGGGGGAAGGTGCAGGTCGTTCTACCTCCGGCGACCCCTTGTCTGGAATGCGGGATGAACCGCAGCCACGGAAGGATTGTGGAACAGAGATTCAGCTGTACTGGGAATGATGTGTCCGTGTACGTGCCGAAGATCGGGGCCGAGATAACCACAACAAGCCTGGTGGGTTCGGTCCAGGTCAGGGAAGCCGTGAAGGTTTGCTCCGGTCAATCTGAAAAATGCATACACAACCTTCTCTATTATGACGGCTTAAATAACACACTGGAGATGCTTGAACTCGATATTAGCCCCGAATGCATGAATCATCCCGAAAAAGCCCGTGACGCTAATGGTTGACGCGTTCTTTGAGCAGGCGGAACCATATCTTTACACCGTCCCTTAGCGAGCTGAGTTTGTTGGCGTTGGGGCGCTTGCTGTATGTTATATTGACCTCGCCCACCATGAATCCGGATTTGATGCACTTTGCATACATCTCCGCCTCCACGTCGAAGCTTGGCGATTCAAGGTCCATGGCGTGAATTACCTCATCGGTGAAACCCCACATACCGGTGCAGACATCTGAGACTTTATGGCCGTTCGGGAAGAGAACGTTGGCTGTGCGTGTGAGTGCAATATTGCCTATGTAATTGAGCCTGGACATAGCGCCTTTTGATATGCTGCCTTTCAGCCTCGAACCCATTATTACGTCTGCCTCGCCCCTCTCGAGCGGAGGCAGCATCCTCAGAATCTCCTTAGGGTTGTATGTATCGTCAGCGTCGAGCATGAAAAGGTATCTGCCTTCGAAATTCTCGAAGGCCGTCTGAAGAGCGTTTCCCTTGCCAATTCCCTTTTGCTTAAGAAGTCTGGCCCCCATGGAAGAGGCTATTTCGCAGGTCATGTCCCTGCTGTGACCGTCCACAACCATGATGTCGACTTTGTACCCGAGGGCGGCGAGCTCCTTTTTCGGTATTTTGCGTATTACGCGCCCGATTGTTTCCGCTTCGTCAAGGGCTGGCAATAATATTGCAATGCTGCTGATAGACATAGGCCCATCCGTTAGAGGCAACTACCTCATGTAGTATTTATAGTTGTCGTTGATTGCCGTAATATTCTCAATAATATATATAAATTTGCAACGAGATGATTAACGTAATAATTATTTTCTGATTCCCAACAAGTATTATATGGAAGTTATTGCCTTGTGTTCATTATGAAGCCCAGAAGTCAGGTCGTGGCAGATATACAGAGTTTCCTTTCGAGAGCTGGATTTGCCACTTCGGACCCAAAGGAGCTTGTCCATGCCGGGTTCGACATAGTCGCCAGAAGGGATCAGATTATCTTGGTTATCAAGGCCGTCACAAATGCCAATTCCCTCAATGAAGAAATGCTTGCGGGGATGAGAACCCTTGCAAATGCAGTGAGGGGGTCTGCCATTCTCATTGCATTGAAATCTGGAGCCGAGCCGGTAGAGGACGGTGTGGTGTACACAAGGGCCGGCGTACCGATGATTTCATTTGGCACTCTCAGAGACCTCATTGAGGATGGCATTCCGCCGATGGTTTACGCTGCAAGCGGCGGTTTCTATGTCGAGGTGGATTCCGAAATTCTGAGGAAGGCAAGGGAAGGCGGTCTTTCGTTGGGTGACATTGCGGAGATGGCCGGGGTGACCAGGCGCACCGTCAGGATGTACGAAGACGGAATGAATGCGAAGCTTGACATGGCTCTCAGGCTGGAAGAGGGGCTCGGAAAAGAACTGATAATTCCGCTTGATCCCCTGTCATGCCGGAATGTTCAAGATGCCCCGGGGCATCATGATGAGTGCCGGGGCCTGGCCAGGGAGATATATCTGAGGCTCAGCCATATAGGTTACACAGTGAACACTGCGAGCAGATGCCCCTTCGACGCCGTGGCAAAGGACGAGGACACTGTCCTTCTGACCGGTATTGACCAGAAGAGGCCTGGCCTGGATAGACGGGCCAAGGCCATAGCCACACTTTCGAGGATATTGGAGAAGCACTCAGTCATTTTCGTCGACAGGTTGGGCGAGAAGCTTAACCTGGAAGGAACGCCTCTTATATGCAACAGCGAATTGCAGAAAGCCAGGGACAGGAAAAATGTCGTGGACCTGATAGAGGAGAGGATCTGATGCCGGGCTGTGTATTCATTGCCGGAGCCATCAGGGGTCTGGTTTGCGAGGGGGACAGAATCGCCAATATTATCCAAAAATTGGAGCCGGATGCTGTGGGCTTGGCAGTTTCCAGGGAGGGGCTGGCCGCCATGGAGAAACTCGCGGAGCCTGATAGGAAGATGAGCCAGCCCGTCAACACAGAAGAACGGATTTACATTCGTGGGCTCTCACTTTTCGGTGAGGTCGTGAAACCGCCGCCCTGCTACATTGCAGCCCTGAAATCAGGAGTCCCGGTCACAGCGCTGGACATGGACGATGAGCATTACACGGCAGCATACTGCAGGTATGTCTCGACACTTGACATGATGCGCCAAGGCAGTAACCAGAAAAACATGCTGCGGCACAGGTTCCGCGCCACTTCGCCAAGGGAGTTCGTCCTTGAATGGGACAAGGTGGTCAACAAGCTAAGAGGTTACAGGGCCTTGGAGGCCTCGCGGGAGATGTGGCTGGCAAAAGGCGCTTGCCGCATGGCAGACAAATACCCGAATGTCTTGGTGGTTGTGGAGTATGAAAGGCTGCGCGGGTTACTGAAGTACCTTGACAAATTGGAATGCGGGTACAAGGTTACGGAATGATTGACAGGCAGACAAATATATCTGGGCCATGCCCGTCTGCGTTCAGGTCTGTTCCGGAATCGATGCATTCTGCCATTATGATGTAATTCCCCGATGTCAAGCACAGAGGGGTGCCATTCGCTCCCGACATGGGGACACTGGGCGACACCACCGGAACAATGCACTCTGCCCTGCCCTGAATTTTGTACCTGATGGCCGATACCATGCCACCCCCGAGTACGTCCCCGAATAATACTGACTCAATCCCTGTCATGGTGCCTGAAACCGGATTGAACCCGATGGTGGCGCTGTTACCTGGGCCCGATGTGTAAACCGCCTTAACTGTTGAGGATACGGCATCAATTTCCGACAGAAGGCATGTTTCCACACGATTCCTGTCATAGGCCCTGAACGAACCAAGTGTCGCCGGAATGGTTATAGCCAGGATGACCATAACTATGATTAGCCTGAGGGGGAGGCCTTCCACTCCTCTGTCATTGCGTCTGAATCTGCGTTCGGCCCATGTCTTGATCTGACTCATAACGTGTTTTTCCTGGTTCATATGGCCGAAATCAGGACACTACCACGAAAGCCGTTTTCTCTGTGTACACGGTGCCGGTGAACTTGCCCACAATATTGATGTTCCCTGTGGTCCCGGCGGGAATCGATGGCGTCACGGAGAAGGTGGCCGTGCCATCACTGCCTGTCGTCAGAACCTGCGTGCCGACATTGGCCCCTGATATTTCTATCACCACGCCCTCGAGGTGATTGTTCTTCGTGTCCCAGGCCGTAACGACGATTGTGGTCTGATTGTTGTTGTCCGCTAAAGTCGGGGACACGGTCAGCTGGTCAAGGTCCACTTTGTTCTGCCATGGGGCGAGCCAGCCGAGTATTATTACCAGCACAATGGCGGCCACAGCCACCATTATAATAAGCTGGAGGGGCAGGCCTTCGACAGCTCCGCTCGAGTTTCTGCTAATTTTGCGATTAAGTTTCATTTCTTCCACCACTGATTACGGAATCGTATGATTATATTTAAATGTTGCATGTGGGGCAATGACTAAGTTATTTTTATACAATAAAGGTTATTGACATACGGGAATAATTACCGAGTGGAATCCATGGAACTTATAATCATGCTGCTCGTCTTGCTGATTGCAGCAAGGGTCGCTGGCGAGGTTTCAGAGCGGCTGGGTCAGCCGGCCATAGTCGGCGAGCTGCTGGCGGGCATAGCCCTGGGCCCCAGCCTGATAAACCTCCTTGACCCGCTTAACCCGAATACGGATGCGGGTGTGACCCTCACCTTGGACCTGATTTCGACCCTTGCCATCTTCTTTGTCGTATTCTATGCTGGCTTGGAGATGAACATGGAGGACTTCACTTCGGCGATTATGGGCAGGGGCATGTACTTCGCGCTCGGGAGCTTCGTTGTGACCTTTTGGATGGGTTTCGCGACTGGCCTTTACTTTCTCGAGGATTACATGGGTGCTGTATTCCTGGGGCTGTGCATTGCCATCACCGCGCTGCCGGTTTCGGTGAAAATCCTGACAGACCTTGGCAAGATGCATACGAAAACCGGCCATGCCATAATAGGCACTGCCATGGTGCATGATGTCATATCCATCACCCTGCTGGGCATCATTATCGGAATCGATGCCTCTGGCGGATCAGCAGACCCGTATGTCCTAACTATAATGATGCTGAAGATTGCAATATTCCTGCTCATAGCTTATTCCGTGGAAAGGATATTTCATATCAAGGACGGATGGCTGGCAGGCAGGTTGACAAACCTCATGAACAAGATAAAAAGCAAAGAGGCGCAGTTCTCTATTGCAATCATCGTGGCCATGTACTTCGCTGTCATGGCCGAGTTCCTCGGCCTCAGCTACATCATTGGCGCGTTCTATGGCGGATTGATATTCTCGCCCAAGATTGTCGGTGAGAAGAATTTCTTGGCCATCAAGCGCGGCACCTCTGGCATAACCATGGGCTTCTTTGCGCCCATATTCATAGCCTATCTGGGGCTTCTGTTCAACCTATGGGGTCTCTGGCCCATCAAGTTCATGTTCCTTGCTATTTTATTTATCGGAATGTCTGGCATGTTTTCGAGCGGATATTTGGGGGCAAGGATGGCCGGGTACTCACATGATGAGTCGAAAATAGTCGGCGTGGGAATTAATGCGCGGGGAATGATGGAGATGGTGGTTGCGCTCATTGGATTCAAGTATGGCTTCATAGACAAGGACTTCTTCTCCATCCTAGTGGGAATGGCCCTGATTTCCACATTAATCACCCCCGCGCTGCTGAAACGCCTTTACAGGAAGCTTCCGGACGAGCCACTCCCGGCGGATCAAAAGGAGGAGATAATAATTCAGGAAATCCGAGAATGGCTGACCAGATAGTGGCGGTTGGGTGAGGCAATACATTTCCCCGCTGCATTTGTTTATATAATCCTTGGTCAAATGGATGAGGGCAGAAGCAATAAATGACGCAATTGACTCTTTGCTCTGAAGAATTGATATGGCTTCAGTATGGCAGTGGTTTGTTCGGCCGATGACGGATGGCCAGCCATATTAACATGACCAGGCCGAACGAGGACACGCCCGCGCCGAACATGAACGTGGACCATGCACCGTATAAATCCCAGAGCAAGCCGCCGATTATGGCCATTGGCAGCGCGGCTATGCCTATGGCCATATTGTAGAGACCAAGCGCCGAACCTCTCATATCTTTCGGGGCAAGGTCGGCGACTAAGGCCTTCTGGACCCCCTGCGTGAGCGCATAGGCAAAGCCGTACAGTAGAAATGCGGTCAGGGCCATCCAGAGATTGTTACACAGCGAGGCTACTATGAACATCAGGAACAGGGAGGCATAGCCTATGAGAATGACAGGATACCTGCCGACCTTGTCCGATATTGAACCTGCCGGAATAGAAAATCCCGCATAAATCAGGTTGAATGCGAGGTAAAGCAGTATCGTCATGGTTGGATTGGCGCCAGAATCCTTGGACAGTACTATAAGAAACGAGGTCATTACTGAAGTCACCGATAGGATGGCCATTGCCGTTACAAAGACTTTGAGCTCGAACGGGAATTTTCTGAATCCCACTAAGACGGGTGTCTTATTCCTGCAAACCTTCTCCTCTGTCCGTTCTGACTCATCTATGAAAAAGATGAGGAGCACTGCGATGACGGCGGGTATCGCCGAGAGAAGGAATATAGTTCTGTAACCCAGTGTCAAAAATGCTATCAGGACAAGCGCGATTGCAACCCCTACTGCGGCTCCCGCGGTGTCCATGGCCTTGTGAAATCCGTAGGCCTTTCCCCTTGTCTCTGGGGTGCAGGAGTCGGCTAGCAATGCGTCCTTGGGGGCTGCCCTGATGCCCTTGCCCACACGCTCAGCAATCTTGAGGCCGACAACATGCTGCCATATCGTTGAAAAGGCGAAGAGGAGCTTGGAAACCGTCGAAAGGGAGTACCCGGCCGTCATGAACGGGGCGCGCCTGCGCGCCCTGTCGCACCATACGCCGGAGACGGCCTTCAGAATGCTGGCAGTGCTCTCCGCAACGCCCTCGAGAAGGCCGACGATAAGCATCGGCGCCAACATGACTTCAGTCAGGAACAGGGGCAGAATCGGAACAATCATCTCGGAACTGGCGTCGGTGAGGAAACTGATGACGCCGATGAGGATGACGTTCAGGGTGAAACCGCCGATGTAGCGCTTTCCTGACGGGGCCTTCATTGCAGGGGCATGAATGGGGTTTTAGAAATAGGTTGGGGCGGTTCTTTCTAACTTTGCAATAAATTGCAATGCGAAGGATGATAAAGACGCACCAATGCAAGAGCTGGCAGTGCAAACATTGCTTATAAATGCATTGAGAAAGTTTGCAGATACGGCCGAATCGTGATAATCAATTGTAATAACTGCGATTCGGCCTATCGGTGCCTAGCTGTTCCGATAATGCAGGGTGCTAAGCACCGACATTGTCGCCAGCACATGCAGGCGGATGATACGTCCCTTCTCGGCCCCGCAACCCCGTGAGCGTTGGTAGTAAACGGTAAGGCTGCTCCCGTCAGGACCTGACCCGATTTCCGTGACCAAGACGACGGCCGCCGCCCTCCGGCTGCGGCCATTCGCCACCTCCAGCCCCACGGGACAGGGCCTCATCGTCGGAATGTGGTCCGCCTGCATATCTGATACGCCGCTGTCGGCCGTCACCCCCGCTGAAGACGGTTTCGGTGTATAAGGGGACGCCTACCCCCCCGGTTAGCCTAGCATAGTGAGTTAAGTTAGGGGGATATTTAAAAACTTTGGCCATTAGGATGCACGATTGGTCCCCAGCCAACCCCACCATGCCCCGCCTGTGAGGTCGGGGTTGTGGGCCAGATTGAACGAAGCTGGCCTGTTGACCGATTAAGCTCATCCTTAGGAAACCTCGGCCGTGAGGCCGGGGAGGAGTTTAAATCGGCACACTACTTGGCCCCAGGGCTACGGCCCCAGTCAACCACATAGATTTTCGAGCAGGCTCACCTGAATTTTCTTGTTTGCTGAATATTTTTCTTTTAGAGGGTGAGCCAGCGCAGAAAATCTTAAAAGAAAAAACGTAGGTTCAACGTTTGTACCAATGGGTTTAACGTTTGTATCAAAACTGGTATATATGCAAACTGCCAATTTTGCTCCGGTGATAAAACAATGAACAAAGCATTGGCAATAGCAATCGGAATGGCAATAATGATGGCGGCGCCACTGGGTGCCATGGCGCAGAACGCAGACCCGGGTACTTCGGTGGAGGAGAGGCCGGACGATACCGGACTCAACTATACCGAGCCTTACTGGTACTGGATGCCAGAACCCAGCGGCTTCAACTACACAGACGGCGTCGCAGACGGCACTTATGTCGATTTCGCCCTTGACGAATCGACCGGGACGATTTCCGACTACACCTCAACAATCATCGACTACAACTACTTCTATCCCATGATATACTATGAAAATGGGGACATGGGCGGGGAAGGAGGCGGCACGGCAACTGTGAATTACACAGAACCGACTGAATATACGATTGAATTCTTTGATTCAATCGCAATCGAGGGATTCGTGCCCAACGGCCAGCCGCTTGTATTGGGCCAGTCGCTGTATTACATGGGGGACAATGTCCTGGCGACCCTGACGGACTACGAATATTCCTCAATATACTTCCAGTTCGGGGAGTCGAACAGCACCGTGACCATAACAGTTCCTGATGGGATCCAGATATCGCATTACCCCCGCTACTATGAGATGTATGATATCGAACCGGGCAACATGACGCTCGGCCAGGATTCCAACGGCGACGGCATCGGTGCTGGCGAGTACTACGGTTTCGAGGAACCACAGAGCCCCTGGTTCTACCAGTGGGACGAGGCGTACCTGACTGTAGGGAACATCACATGCTCAATATGGGTTAACTACGGAACACTGGAGATAGAGGGCCAGCAGATAACCATTCAAACATACCCCGGGGCCAGCGTCAGCACGTCTTCGTGGATCGACTATAGCTGGGCCCATAATTACACAAACGAAGAGCCATGGTTCGAGGACGTGCCCTCTGAGGATGACAAGGGCGCCATCGAGGGGGCAATCGAGGATGGATTGATGGCCGCTGTCGGATATTTGTTCACGGACGAATCGGGCAACCAGTACGATGACACAGAAACCATGAACGACCCGAGCTTCCAGCTCGAGTTCATGAACGTAGAGGAGAACAGGTTCCAGGTTCAGGTAGATTCTGACATAGAGACAGGCAGGATTGTCACTCTGAACATCAACAAGGAGACGCTGAACGCGGAGAACATTAATGAAGTGAGCGTTCTCTTGGATAACGAGGACGTGAAGGCCTGCGGCTCGATGGAGGAGCTGGTCGATATGCAGGGCGGGACCGAAGCAGGATACTATATCGTCTCCGGAACCACGCAGAACACCATATTCGTCTACGTGCCGCATTTCTCCACCCACATAATAACAGTCGGTTTGGACGCGTCCCAGATAGTGAACGTCATCCTGCCCGGCGCAGTGGCGATCGGCTTCATAGCCGTGGCAGTCGGTCTGGTGTACATACGCGGAAAGCGCGCCAAGAACGAGGGGCTGTGAAGGTGTCTCTGGTCTGCAATATATTCAGGACAGAAGACGCTGAGGCACGCGAAACAGAGGTTACGCGGGACGAGGCCCTGGTATACGTTAACGCACAGGGAGTCTGGTCCCATAAATCCGCACATGCAGGGTCCGAACACTGAGAAACAAAAATGCGGGGCGATTCGGCCCCGCACATTTTCCCATATCAATTTTAATACATGAGAGATAATTGAGTCCCGAGAGGTTCAATATGGACGAACTGGAGATTTTCCTGAGGCTGGCCTTTGCCGGATTGGGTCTGATACTGACATGCCTGACTGCGGCTTCCTGGGCGAGGACACGGGAACCGAAGATTATGCTGGCAGCGCTCGGATTCGGAGTGCTGGCCGCCGAGGGCCTGCTTCTTGTATTTGAGGTATTCCTGGAGGATGAGGGCAGCCTGATAGGCTTTCCGCTGCTGGTGGGCCTCAACTTCCTCGCAATGGTGTTCCTGTACCTTTCAGTGCTAAAAAGGTGAACGATGGAAGAGGACTTGCTGGCCCTTGATCGGAGACGGATGATTTTCCACCATGTCTCCAGGAATCCGGGCACATACCTCAGGGAGATGGAGACCGTTCTCGGGGTCAGCGTGGGGGACCTTCAATATCACCTGGGCCAGCTTGAGAAAGGCGGCCTCATTCAGGCTCACGACGACGGGCGAAGGAAAGGGTATTTCGTGGCTTCGGAGGTGCAATACTTCGACAGGCAGGCCATATCCGTAATAAGGATGCGGACGCCGAGGCGCATAATCATTTTCCTCCTGATGCACCCGGAGGCGACCTTCCGGCAAATTCTCGGGGAATTCAACTTCACCAAGGGCGCGCTATCTTTCCATCTGAAGCGCCTAATCGGTTCCGAGATTGTGCTGAAGGGCAGGATGGAGCGCGAAAGTACATACAGGATAATGGAGCCGGACAGGGTGAAGAATCTGCTCGTGACCTACCGGGCGAGCATTGCGGACGATGTGCTGGACAGTGTCGTTGACCTGCTTGCGGGGATATGATTCAGGGCCCCTTTACATTGTCCTTCAGGTTCCTGCGAACGAAATATTCTTCTCTCAGCATGTCCATGTAGAGAGAGTCCACAACCTTGCCGTCGATTATGGTGTTCTCCCTGAACCTGACCATGGGCCTGAAACCCAGTTTTTCCGCTGCTTTCTGCGCCCAGGGGAACCCGGCCTGCGTCCAAAGCCTCACTATCTGAACGCCACGCTCGACGAACAGGAACTCGAGGACCAACTCCTGCGCTTCCTCCCCGAGGCCCTTTCCCCAATGCTCCTTTCCCATGGCGATGCCGAAAGTCGCGTCCCACCTGGGCGAGCCTTCGCTGTAATTGATGTTTCCGACCAGCGTGCCGTCCAGGGTTTCGATTGCCAGTATTGCCGAATTAGGCCTGTCGTTGGCCTCCTGGAAACGCTTGCGCATCTTCTCGGGGGTGAAGTTCGGAGGCAACCTCTGATTCCAGGCCTGAGTGTACATATTGTTCTTCAGCCCCGCGAAGTAGGCATAATCGTTCTCCGCCACCGGTCTTAGCCGGACAAGCTTGCCCTGCAGCGTTTCCCTCAATGTTCCGCCCCCTTCCTCTGCTTCATGTACTCCGGCTTCAGGATGTCGAAGAACTCGGTTTCCTGGAAAACACCGTCGATGAGATGGGTGCGCCTCATGCGGCCCGCACTCTTGAAACCCTGCTTTCTCAGGAATGCCTGGGCTGCCATGTCCGAACTCTGTACGGCAGCGCATATTGCATGGCCAGGATTCTCCAGGAAGGTCCTGTCAAGCAGCAGTTCGGCGACTGCGGTTCCGTGGCCTTTGCGCCTGTGCTCGGGCCAGATGATGAACCAGGACCATGGCGACCATGTGTCCCAGTTTGCTGACCAATAGCCCACTCCGATGAATGTTTCGCCCGAATAAATCGCGAAAAGCGACGTATGCGGCTTTTTCTGTTCCTCTGCTATCTTCTCCCTTATCTGGGCGACCGTAAGAGGCGACCAAGCAGGCTTGTTGTCCATCAGCTCCGAAAGGCTCCTCGGGTCTCCCGAATGCCTTCTGGCGATTTCCGAGATGTCTGCTTCCTCCAGCGGCCTGAGCGAGGGTTTCGATGACTGGTACCGGTACATGGTTCAAGGTGAATAGACAGCGGGATTAATACCTATTCCGTGCCCTGAAGCCCGGGATACATTTTGCAGATGGCTGGATTGTCCTTAACCGGTATTGCTCTTTCGACCGCTGTCTTCACAAGCCTGGCTGCGCTTATGTCGCCAACCATGTTGGCCCCGACTATCACGCCTGAGCGCATGGCCAGCCTGAGATACTTGCCGTCACCGGCCTCCTCGAAGAACCTGACATCATGGCTTTCCGGTGAGAAATCGCCTATGCTGAAAACATCGATTCCGGCTACTTTCAGGAATGCTGGTGGCGGATTTTGTTTGTAAAGCCGGTTACCGCCGGCCGCATTGATTCCGGCGACTGTGCCCTGCTCCATCGCCACCGGCCATAGACCATGAACAGCGCCTTTGTGTTCGGCCACGTCACCCGCTGCGAATATCGCAGGGTCTGATGTGAGCATCCTTTCATCCACCTTCAGGCCGCGGTCGATTTCCAGGCCGCAGGCCTTGGCCAGGGCAATGTTCGGCCTGACTCCCGCGGATATCAGCACGAGCTCGGCAGCAATCCTCTCACCTCCCTCAAGGATGACGCCTTCTGCCGCAGCTGCGCCGGCTATTTGGCCGGCCTTGACTCCGCATAGAATGTTTATGCCCAGTTCCTCTATATTTTTTCTCAGCAAAAGTCCGGCGGGCTGGGCCAATTGCCTTGACATCAGCCAACCGAAACTCTCGAGTACGGTCACTTCGGCACCGCGCTTCCTAAGACCGGCGGCAAGCTCTATGCCGAGCAGGCCACCCCCGATGCAGACGCATTCTGTGCCTGGTTTCACATGTTCTATTATAGCAACAGCATCCGACAGTGTCCTGAGTGTCATCACTCCCTGCAGCCCTGCTCCCGGTATTTGGGGGACGAATGCCGCCGAGCCCGTGGCAATTATCAGTTTTATATAGTTTATATGGCCGCCGTTCCTGAGCGCCACAGCCTTGGCTTTTCTGTCTATTGATATGGCCTCGTCCATAACGAGTATGATGCGCTTCTGTGCATACCATTCTTCATCGTGAATGTTAAGTTCGTTCCATCCGGTTTCACCTGCAATGTATTTTGTAAGGTTCAGGCGGGTGTAGGGCAGTGAAGGCTCATTGAAAACCATTGTGACTTCCGCACTTTCTGATGTTTCCCTTGCCGCCTCCGCCGCTGTCAGCGCGGCTATGCCGCCGCCTATTATTGTGACTTTCGGATTATCGCTGCTGGCTCCCATGCTCTCCGTTTCAGAATGATGCGGGTCCATAATAACGCTTCCCCTTTCGGGATTTATCCCGACCAGCATGAGATGTGGTTAATGTCGCCAGACTCGTCCGGACCTTCTAGGATGAGCCTGACCGAGACGCCCTGCTGCCTGTATCCGTTCGCATAGAACCATGTGATTGCGGGCGGCGTCACATCGTACGACCTGATGAACATGCCTGTTTTGCCTGCCAGCATTGCATAGGTCTCGCATGCTTCCAGAAGACTCTGGGTTTGGCCGGAGTCCCTTGCAACCAGCAGCTTAAGAACGGCGTTCTGGCTCTCCTCGAACATCTCATGCGTGTGCACGATTGCATGGCCTGGTTCGTTCTCCGAGCCGATTGCATATGCACTGCCCAAATCATGTGCTCTCAGGCTTGCCAGTTCAACCGAGTAATCCAAGCCTGGCAGTATGCGGTTCCACAGCCTTCTGCAGGCAGACAGGTCGCCATCAAGAGGCCTGATGCCGTCGGGCAGTGCCAGTTCCGGTGCGTTCGGGTTGAGGACTTTGTACAGCACATGGGACAGCCCCTTCGATCTGAATCCGAGCCTGTGGTAGAATGCAATGTTTCGGGGGCTGCTTGCCATTGTCTCGCATCCCACTGTGATGCAATTTCTGGCCCTAAGATAGTCCACCGACCTCGTGACCAGGGCCTTGCCTATGCCCTTGTCCTGATACCTCGGGTCCACCTCCAGGGGGCCGAACCAGCCCACCGAACCCCAGGCATGGGAGACAATTGTGCCTACAATCTTGTCGTTCTCGATGGCCAGGAAGCAACCGTTCGGTTCTTTCGCCAGGTAATACGTTATGTTTCTGGCGGTGCGGCGCATCATCGGCACCTGCATGTTCCGTTCCCTGAAGAAATGGTCCTGCCATACAATGGCTTGTAATTCGACTATGTCAGGAATGTCCGCGCTTTCAGCCGTCCGAATGACTGAGCTCATTGGAAGTGCCTCAATCTTTCCTATAATGGTGGCAATACTCGCAAATGTTGCCCAATGTGGGTTGGGAGGTCATTCCACGGGTGCCGAGCCAGCTGTCGCACCTGCCGTGCTCGGCCGGTACAAGGTCCAATTTACATGCCATGCTAACAAATCCTCAATGCAGGGAATGTATTTGTAGTTTTAGGCAGGATTGCGAACCAGAAATATTTTATCTGGGACTGCCATGCATAACGGAGGCGTTTCTTGGAATATCGAAGGGCGACCGCAGATGATGTGGAAATCCTTGTGGAGAGAAGGATGGCAATGCGGGCAGAACGGGAGGAATCTCCCTGCCCTGTTGACCTTGGGGATTTCAGATCCAAGACCAGGGAATATTTTCTTTGCCACATAGAGGATGAATCATTCATAGCCTGGTTGGCTGTTGATGGCGGTGAAATAATCGCGACCAGCGGAATGTGCATCTACGATGTTCCGCCTACATACGGAAATCCTTCCGGAAGGATTGCGTACCTGGTCAACATGTACACGGTGTCGGAATACCGTGGGCAGGGAATTGCTGCAAAATTGCTGGAATTGCTCGTAGATGAGGCAAAAACAAGACAATGCGACCGCATTACACTCAACACATCGAAGGCTGGCAGACCTGTCTATGAAAAATTCGGATTCGTGGATGTGCCTGGGGAGATGGAGTATTTTTCAGATTAGGTTCTGTATGGCCAATGTTCATTCCACCATTAACGTACTCTGTACTTTTAATTTGTGCCCCTTGACCGACTCAAGCATTGGGTCCCTCTCAAGAACGCGCTTAGTCTCGAGCAGCGGGACGCTCACAAGGATCTCGCGTGTCCTGCCCCCCCTGCCGAAGCTCTTTACTCTGGCACTGACAAGGCCCATCATGTCCAGCTCGGAAATGAGGTCCGCGACCCTGCGCTGTGTGAGTAATGCGGTGCCAGATTTTTTGGCCAGCTCCTTATAGGCGCTGTAAACGTCTCCGGTCATCTGCTTTGAGTTGCCGTTTTCCTCGCCCAGAAGGATGCCCAGAAGCACAAGTTTGGACTGCAGCGGAAGTGTTCTCACTGCCTCAATTACGCAGTCCAGCTCTATCTTGTTCTTTGCCTTAATCACATGGTTTTCGTTGATTTCTGTCTCCTTCTCCCTTTCTGCTATCTCGGCAGCCACACGTAGCAGGTCGAGGGCCCGTCTGGCATCGCCGTGTTCATGGGCCTCCACGGCCGCACAGAGGCTGATGACGCCCTTGCCTATGACGCCCTCCTCGAATGCCATATCGGCCCTCTGGACCAGTATGTCCCGCAGCTGGTCCGCATCGTACGGGGGAAAAACTATTTTCTCGTCGCTGAGCCTGCTTCTGACACGCGGATCCAGTAGTTCGGTGAACTTTAGGTCGTTGGAGATGCCTATGAGACTTATCTTGGCATGCTTCAGGTCGTCGTTTATCTTTGTCAGGTGATACAGCGTGTCGTCGCCGCTCTTGTACACGAACCTGTCAATTTCGTCCAGGACCACGATCACGACCTTCGGCTTGCTGTCGAGTTTCTCCCAGAGTATGTTGTACACGCGCTCTGTTGACCAGCCCGTGGGCGGAATGCGCTCGTCGAAGTTCTCAATAAAATGGTTGCCTATGTTCTGCAGAACACCGTACTGGGTGTCCACAACCTCGCAGTTTATATATATGTACCGCACATCCTTGAGCGGCTTCGGAAGGTTATCTGCGGCCTTCTTTATCTCTTTTCCCAGGTATTTGGCTGTGGCAGTTTTGCCTGTACCGGTTTTGCCGAACACCAATATGTTTGATGGCTGGTCCCCTCTGAGCGCAGACGTGAGGATTGACGCAATCTGATCAATCTGCTCGTCCCTGTGGAGTAGCTTTTCGGGAATATAGGACGGCCTGAGAATGTCCCTGTCCCTCTTGAATATCGACTTTGTTTCAAGGTAATCCTTGAATATGTTTTCCTGCAATTCGGCCTCCCCCTTGTTTGGGCCATATATATATTCCAGCAAGTGCTGGCTAATCGGTTGTGCCGCCCATTCCGAGCGGGTGCCCGACCCCTTCATTTCGTGTGGAAACAAGAATGTCCCGATGGGCTAGGGGACGAAGGCGCGGTATCTTAAAAAACTTTGCTGTTAATTACCTGACTTGTTACCATATCAACCTGTTTTCATCGGTGATTGCGATTTATTTTATCTTTAGTTTTTGCTTTTTCTCAACCACCAGCTTTTCATATTTCGGGTGAAGCCTCCAGGCAAGCTCCTCAATCCTGTCCTGATTCTTTATGAATAGGGCTTTGCTGTCTGTCTTCATCAGCTCCCTGAACTCTTTAAGCTGTTTGTAAAATATCACTAAATAGTATGTCCCGGATATAAGTAAGATAAACCCGGCGATAATGAGCCAAAATCCCCAGTTGCCGATTAAATCATAGGCCCATCCCACAATGCCAGCGTCACCGTCTGAATAAAGAAGACTTAGTATGCTTATGATGATGGCTGGAATCCCTGTGATTATGCCTATCAAACAAAGACCCGGTTTATTCTCGTGGAGGAAGTTTTCGATGCCTATTGGGATCACCTTTCAGTCCCTGAACATGAAAATGGATATATTATTATTGGTGATTCCATGGGATAAATGCAAGACACATAATAATAGGATTTGATATCCCTTCGATAAAATGAACAGAATATCACTAAACCAAATGCAAGTGGAGAACAGAGGAAAACCGGATTCCTACTCTCAGGTCAGGATTTTTCAAGAGGCAGGACCATCATAGAAACTAACTGCGCCTGGGTCATTAAATGGGACCATGCCTTCAAGGGGAAAGGCACACTTCTCAAGATGACAGATGAAAGGACCAACAAAAGATGATATTATACGTAGTCCTAGAAGACCGCACTCCGGCAGGGGCGGCAGCGCAGTAAGGCTTGCAGAATCTCCACACGAAACAGTAGGGTCGGTCCCTTCGGGCAACTTCGCCCCCTCGTTCGGGAAAGGCATAGCCCTGGCATATCTCACCAGGCAGTACACCAAGCCCGGAATAAACGTGATTTTGGAGTACCATGGAAGAGAGTTAAACGGCATCGCAACCAAAACTCCATTCATCAACAAGGTCTAGTTTTTCCGTCATAACTTAAATAAGACCGGGATAATACTCCGCCGTAAGGAAGGTCCAATCATGACAGGAAAATTGGAAGTGGAGCTTAAGGAAGTCATCATGCTGCCCGGCGTTTCCGGTTACGAGGGCGCGGTGAGAGATTACATCAGGAAATATCTTGGGAAACCGGTTAGGGAGGATGCCATGGGCAACCTCATATTCGAGATGGGCGGCGGAAAAGGACCCTCGATGGCTATTGTTGCCCACATGGACGAGGTCGGCCTGATAGTCTCCAACATCCTGGAAGACGGGAACCTCAAATTCAAGGTCATAGGCGGCATATACGACCAAATGCTGGCCGCCAGGGCCGTGGAAGTGCACACCGCGAAGGGTATAGTGAGGGGCGCGGTGGGCTACAACGCGCCGCACCTCAGCATAGGAAGGGATGCCAAAGAAGTTCTAACTTGGGACAAGCTTGTCATAGACATCGGCACACGTTCAAAGAAGGAAACCGAGGCGCTCGGCGTCAAGCTCCTTGACCCTGTGATAATCAAGAAGGATTTCTTCAAAGTTAACAAAGACAATGTTTGCTCTCGCGCCCTCGACAACCGCGCGGGCGTTCTGGCTCTGCTCAGGGTTTTCAGCAATCTGAAGAAGTCGAAATTCAAAGGCAAGCTGAGCCTGATATGGACTGTGCAGGAAGAAATCGGCCTGAGAGGGGCGAATGTCATAGCCAACACCATGGACTTTGACTATGTGATTGCATTGGACACATATTCCACCACAGACAGTCCCGGCCTGGAGGAGTTCTACCAGCCGGTATACCTTGGAAAAGGCCCGGTGCTCAGAATGGTGGATGTCCGCATGATAGCCAGCCCTAAGTTCAAGGACCGCATCACAGCTATCGCCAAAAAGGAAAAGATACCAATCCAGTATGGGATTACGGGTGGAAGCACGGATGGCGCCATCATTCAAACATCTGGCGCTATAACTATGCCCATAGGCATTCCGATGAGATATACGCACAGCTCGACCGAAATCGTTCACTTGGGGGACCTGGCCAATCTGATAAAACTGCTCACGGCAACGGTGAAAAATATACAGACTATAGATCATTCGAAGTAAGGGATATTGCATACAATGAACAATGATGTTTTGGAGAAGGAGCAGAAGCTAATTGAGATCCTGCAAAGCACTCCAAGTTGCCTGATTGCCTTTTCCGGAGGCCTGGACAGCTCATACCTATGCATGATGGCAAAGAGACACGTGCCTGGAAGGGTCATGGCCGCAACAGTTGTAGATGCCTCCATGCCGGAAAGCGACCTCGCGATGGCAAGGAAAATCCTTAACAGCAACAATATTGAGCACAGAATCATCGAATCCTGTATTGACGAGAAGGTGCGGCTGAATCTTGAAGACCGGTGTTATCAATGCAAACACCTCCTGTTCAAAAGATTGGAGGCCATGAGAATTCAGGAGGGTATCAGAGTAATAATGGACGGGGAGAATGCCTCCGATTCCCAGGACAACCGCCCAGGAACCCGGGCGGCAAGAGAATGGAACGTATCGTCACCTCTTGCCAGCGCCCGATTGACCAAGGCAGACATTCGAATATTGGCCAAGAAAATCAGCCTTGAGAACTGGGATAGGCCCCAATCCGCGTGTTTGTCATCGAGGGTGCCGACCGGCACCGCCATCAGTGACGAAACTTTGAGAAAGATTGATTTGACAGAATCCCTTATACGTTCAAAGGGCATCAGGATGATAAGGGCCCGTGTTGAGGGAAAAGGCCTCAGGCTGGAGCTCGGCCAGGAAGAGAATACTGAAGGGAATCGGGCAATGGTCGAAAGCCTTGCGCCAGAGATTGCGAAGCTTGGATGGGAAAGGATAAAAATAGACCCTGGTGGCTATGTACCGGCCGGGCTGAGGAATAGGAAACATGAAAAATGATCCGGTAAATGAGGACCCGCAGCGGGGCAGGCGAACTTTGATTCCGGAGGCAGTGCTGGCCCTCGGCAAATCCGAGGTCAACATTCAGAAGGTGGTTGCCAGGCTCCTGGAACACCACCCTGTCATTGTAACAAAGGTTTCCGAAGCCCAGGCGGAAATACTGAAATCGCATTTCAAGGACACGAAGCATAACCCCCAGGGGAGAACAGCCACGATAGGCGGAAACTGGGACAGGGGGGTGGGCAAATGCGCGGTCGTCACAGCCGGCACATCAGACACCCCTGTTGCCGAAGAGGCAGCAGCCACCCTGGAATATCTGGGCATAGAACCTGTGCGTTTCTATGACATGGGCGTTGCTGGCATGCACAGATCCAAGGCCGTGGTGGATGCCCTGAACAAAGACACCGATATGGCCGTCATGGTAATAGCCGGCATGGAGGGCGCCCTGCCCTCGGTGATTGCCTCTCAGGTATCGCAACCCGTCATAGCCATACCGTCCTCGGTGGGCTACGGCAGCCATTTCGAGGGCATGGCCGCGCTCCTGGGCATGCTCAACAGCTGCGTGCCCGGGATATCAGTAGTCAACATCGACAACGGCTTCGGAGCGGCCTGCGCAGTGTATCGGGCGATGAAATCCTACGGGTAAATTTTCAGCGCTCGCGCTGTTCATTGAAAAATTAATAATACGTTCGATGACGATTAGTGCTTGACCACCTAATATAACTCAGGATATTGCATTGCACACGTGTTTGGTGTCCGTAAGACACCGCGCGTCCCGAAGGACACGCTGTTGCATGCCATTTCCGGCATGCTGTAGACGTAATAGGTATAGGGGGAAACTGGTAATGCCTTTCAACATAACCAGAAACCCGAGTATCACACAAGAGTTGTGAATCGGAGGTGATATATTGTGTCACGTTCGGTTCCGAAGAACCTCACTCAACACAATCCTCTCCTCCTACTCATCCTGTATGATTGGTATATTACGTAGGAGGTGATCCATCTGCAGGTTCCCCTACAGATACCTTGTTACGACTTAAC
>CAYHBA010000018.1:0-29437 GCA_964354755.1 uncultured Thermoplasmata archaeon | reverse complement strand
TCGTCCCTTACCGTCGGATCCGTTCTAGTCAGACGCCTTCGCCACTGGTGGTCCTCCAAGGATTACAGGATTTAGCCCCTACCCCTGGAGTACCTCTGACCTCTCCCGGTCCCAAGTCCGGCAGTCTCCCCGGTGTTCGGACAGTTAAGCTGCCCGATTTACCCGAGGATTTACCGAACCGGCTACGGACGCTTTAGGCTCAATAATAACGATTACCACTTGGGCTGCAGGTATTACCGCGGCGGCTGGCACCTGTCTTACCCAGCCCTTACTTCGTCTGTTTTTTAGACAATCGAACAGCATACGTAAAACGCATGCACTTGGCGTCCCCTGTTCGGGGTTTCCCCCATTGACAAGTTTTCGCGACTGCTGCGCCCCGTAGGGCCTGGATTCGTGTCTCAGAATCCAACTCCGGGCGACGTCTCCCAACGCCCGTACCCGTCGCTGGCTAGTGGGTCCGTTACACCCACTACAACCTGATAGGCCGCAGACTCATCCTAAGGCGCCGGAGCTTTGAGCCATGAAGCATTCCAGCATCCATGACCTATGGGGAATTGTTCTCAGTTTCCCGAGATTATGCCCCACCTTAGGGTAGATTATCCGCGTGTTACTGAGCAGTATGCCGAGGGTCTGAACCCTCTCGACTCGCATGTCTTAAGCGGACACCAATAGCGGTAACCGACGGCAGGATCAACCGGAATTGATTGATTGATCTGCCTCGAGTTGGACAAGCCAACTCGTTACTGAGTTATTGCGTATTTCCAGACGGCTGGTGTGGCCGCCTGGCTGGTATTAATTACCTCTTTCGCTTGGGTTTATTCAAGCGGGTGATCAAGTATCACCATGTCATCGAACGTCGGACGCGAGAGTGCCTGTAATGCCAGTTTTTCTCGCATCTCCATGTGTGCGCGGCAATGGAAATGGCATGATTCACAGGCGGGGTAAAGCACCCCCCTCGTCTGCCGGCCGTTCGCCGCAGGCTTAAACAGTGTGCCCATACGGGCGTTGCATAAGCAGGAAAGACCCCAAAGACCAACCTCTATTTAAAGATTGCAGGGATTTTCCTCTTGAATTATCATAGGTGCCCGTAGTATTAATACATTTGCTATTTCGATAAACTGGAAATACGTAACGCATCGGGCTCCTAGCGGCAAATCCCGCACGGCCGAACAATCACCAATGTTCCAACTTCACATTATATTTGTCGCAATAATCCCTCAGCACAGAATGCCAGCTCTCCAAGCATTCACGCCTTGCCGCAGCCATGTCCGGCATCCCGTATTTGTTGTTGTTGCCATACAGTCCCTGGTACTTCGGCACGAGCTCCGGAAAATGCTTCCCCATACATTCGAGGAACTCTAGCTTGGACCTCCCTTGCTTGAGTGTTAGCCCGCCCGGCAGTATGAATTCCACGCCTGCCGCGGCCGCATCCTTCACCAACTCCCTCAGGTTGTCCTCGGAATCCCCTATCCAAGGGAGTATCGGCAGCATCCATATGCCTGTGGTTATACCGGCATCGTGAAGTGTCTGAAGCGCCCCGAACCGTTCCGCGATAGTGCTGGCACCAGGCTCGAATATCTCCCTGAGCCTTTCATTCTTCCTTGAAAAGACTATGGTCATGCACACTGTCGCGCCAGCGGTTTTCTGAATCTTCTTCAGGATGTCCAGGTCTTTCAGCACAAGTTTATTCTTAGTGAGCAGGGAAACAGGAAAACCGTAATCGCAGACAATCTGCAGCATTTTCCTGGACATGCCAACGACTGATTCCGCTGGCTGGTAAACATCGCACACGCCCCCGGAAATTCCGATGGTAAATTTTTTTGGCTCCCTTTCCTGCTTTATGCCAAGGTCCAGAAGGGTTCCGGTCCTCTTCCTGTTGACAGGGAGAAAACCTTTCCTCCGAAGGTATTCCTCCAGAAGCTGGGGCGCATTCTCTTTGACGCGGATTCGGGTGCCGAAATCCGCATGCATGTGGTAGCCTTCTGATTTCCCATCGCAGTAGACGCAGTCATGGGCGCAGCCCTGGTATGGGTTGAGATGCACGACATTCCCGCCCCGCTCCTCACGGACAAGGGTCTTAGCTTTGAAGTATTCGATATCCACGGCCCGAACATCAGAATATCTGAATATAATCGTTGGCAAAAGGGGAGCGAAACTATTCTTTATCCCACCGGGAATAATTCTCAGCGACATTATGGCGGATTCAATTAGCCACGGATTGTGTGGGGCAAATTCACCAAGGACTCGGACCTTGCCAAATTTAAAATCCTAATGAATGTTCAATCATCCTCTTCAGGAATCTCGGCCTCTTTCTTTTTCTCGAATCTGAGCCGAACGCCCCGTGGGGTAAAGATTCCAACCAATACCAGCCCGATGAAAGTGAACGAGCACACCCACACCGTTACTGTCACGGCATCCGGCCAGTCCACCGACGCAGAGACATACCAAAGCAGGAAGAACAGCAGGAGGAATATGGTCGAGCTCAGCAGTATCTGGAGGGTCTCCCTTCTCTCGCGGGTCCATTGCTCTTTTACCCGTGGGTATTTGAGGGCCACGGCAAGCAGGCAAATGTAAACAATCAATGCTGCAAGCAGCGCCCACCCGACAGTCGTCATCTAGGTCTTCCTCGCCTTGTACACCTTCATGAAATTCATGGAGGATTCCAGATCCTCAGGGGATATGGAGCTCTCCACCCTCTCAAGGGCCTTGAACAGATGGTCCCTGCAGACTGCCCTTTTCGACGCGTCCGGGGCATTGATGACTGCCATGAGCTTTGCCTCATCCACCACGGCCGCGATGTCGGCACTGCTGTAATTCTCGCTGTTCTTCGCAAGTTCCTTGAGCGTGGCCGGCGTAATGTCAGGGGACACCGGAATATCCTTTAGGTATATGCCGAACATCTTCCCCCTCGCTTCGAGGTTGGGTGGGGGCACATAGAACAGCTTGTCGAACCTTCCGGGCCTCAGGAGGCTGGAATGCAGCACATGCGGGCAGTTTGTGGTGGCTATGACCAGAATATGCTCCTTCGCATCGACATCATCCACTTCGGCAAGTATCTGGCCCATGACCTTTCCTGCTTCCGGGTCTTCGATGACCTCCTTGGAGCCGATAACGTCTATGTGTTCAATAATGACAATGGAAGGCGCGGCCTCCCTGGCCCTGTAGAATATCTCCTTTATCGAGGGCGTGAACTCTGTCTGGCCACCTATCAGCTCCGTGGCGCTGATGTCCTGTATCGTGATGTCCAGATTGTTGGCCGCGGCCTTCATTATATGCTTCTTTCCGCAGCCAGGCGGTCCGAAGAGCAGCATGCCCCTTCCTGTTTTGAGCTTGAAATCCTCCAGAACCTTCGGCTCCTTGATGAGCAACTGCATGTAGTCATGGAGGTCCTTCTTCAGCCTGTCAGCGCCCGCGACATCGTCCCAGCTGACTGCCCGCCTTCCGTTATCGCGCTTGACCTTATGCATCTTCCTCTCAAAGTCCAGCTTGAGAAGTTCATATGTCTTCAGCATTGAGAGCGTTATGCTTGGCTTGATGACAGACGCCACATAGTTCAGGTCCTCGGTCGTTATGACAGCGTCCTCGCCCGTGTCCATTGCCCTCTTCATGGCTACCGTCGCAGCCTCCCTGGCAAGGTTGGCGAGGTCTGCGCCGCTGAACCTCTCGGCCTTCACGACAACCTCATCCAAATTCATGTCCAGGGCCAGGGGTCTGCCACCGAGGTGTACTTTGAGTATGGCCTTTCTCTCAGTTAGGTCCGGTGGCGGCACATAAATTATTTTGTCGAATCTGCCGGGCCTCAGAAGCGCCGGGTCAATCATTTCCGGTTTGTTGGTTGTGCCCACCAGTATTATTCCCGCGGATTGGTCCATGCCGTCAAGTTCCGAAAGTATGATGCTCAGCAGCCTCGGGGTCACATCGTCACCGGCATACATATCCCTGCGTTTGGCCATGGCTTCAAGGTCGTCGAAGAATATGATGCACGGTTTCCTTTCCTTCGCCATCCTGAACAGGTCCGCAACCTTTGTCTCGCTTTCTCCATACCATTTTGACATTATGTCAGAGCATTTGACAGTGACCATCTCTACATGAAGCTCGTTGGCAAGCGCCTTCATGAGCAAGGTTTTACCGCAGCCTGGCGGCCCGAACAGCAGGACCCCCTTGGGCGGGTCGATGCCGTATTTCCTGGCAACATCGCTCATGAGCAGCGGAACCATGATGGACTCCTTCAGGTCCTCCTTCACATCCTCAAGGCCGCCCACCAGCTCGAAACTGCTCTCTCCCAGGTTCTCCATGTCGGAAATCCTAGTGCCGATGCTGGCTTCCCTCTCGATGCTCTGGAAATACGGCTGGAAGAATTCCCGCCCTGCGCGGCCCAGCATTATCGAGCTGAAAATCGCCCCGAACAGTAAAGCTCCCGCGACATACCCTGCCTGCCCGGGGTTTAGGAGAGCCATATAAGTACCAATGAAGCAGCCCGCGATTATGCCTGAAGGGACAAGCGCGAGCGGAATCGTGTATTTCGAATCCTGCACATCTCTGTGGAAGTATCTGTGGACAATGAACACGGCAATGCCAATTATGAATATCTGGACAATCGGCGCGACAGAGAGCCCGAGATTGTCCCCCACCACATTGCTTATGATATCCGGGTTAGTGTCCTGTATGCCCAGAAGCGCAGTTCCGATATCGGTCGGTGTGAAATTCTCGGCGACTGGTTTGAAGAAAACCATGAAGCTGGACACATGCTGCGGCCCCACGAACATTCCGGCCACCGTGAGGTTGCCGCATGTCACCATGAATGTGAGGAACACACCGCCCATCACCAACACACCCAGGGAGAGCAACAGCGGCAGCATCGTGGCCGCGGCTATCGGAACAATGAGGGAAAGCCCGAACCTTGACATGAATATCATTAGGAAACCGAGGTATCCGAGCCTCCATTCGAACAGCGAAACAATCAGGGCGACAAGCATGAACAGGACCATGAAGAACCCGAATTCGGGCAGCTGGTAACCGGCTGCGGCGCACACGGCTCCGCTCAGTAGCACGAGAGATAGGTAGGGAAACTTGATGGCCAGCACCGAGACGATTATTGAAACGAGCAGCACCATCCATATGGGATAGAACGGTATCCAGGTCATCCCGAAAATGCCCAGGATGAGGAACAGGAGCGGGGTGAGGAACCAGGGCGTTCGCCTCTCGGTTTCCAGGGTATCGCCCAGCAAACCGACCACAGCATTCTTCCTCGCTGTCTGGTTAATCATGCATCTCCTCCTCGTGAATGCCAGCCTTCTTGGCCACCAGTGTGTCAGTTGCCTTCCTTTTTCTCCTCAGGTTTAGGGCATAAAGGTAAATGAACAGGGGGAAGGCCAAGGCGCACATCCCGGCCATCGGGACGAGTATGTTGAAATCCGGCACCCATATGCTTCTGTCATCGGTTCCGTCGGTGTATTCGAACGGGAAATCCGTGTACTCTTCCACGCCCATCACGCTATAATTGTACATGCCCGAGGTAATTACAGCATTATATTGGTCCCAGGCCGTGACCCAGAATGTGACGTTAGTCCCTGCAGGGAAACCCGATATGGTTCTGGTCATCTCTGTCGAGTTTACATTTGTTTTGGTGAAGTTCCACCCGCCCTCGCGGAGTTCGCCCTCGGGCGTTTCGTATGTGATGTAAAGGTTTGCGCCATTGATCATCACATTGTTCCTGGAAATGATGGTGACGGCAACCTCTTCGGTGGCATTGACTTTCATCGGCCGGTAGGCCAGTTCTATGTTCTCGGCGAATGTGTCGTTCCTCCATCCGCTGCCCATGACCGAATAGGAGAATGTATACGAGATTCTGGAGTCCATGGCCTCATAATAATAATCATATGCGAATATGTAGAATTCCATGTCATATCCGTTCAGCGGGAAGGGTTCTATGATGCATCTGAACACCGTGTCGTTGACCCGGAAAAACGGATAAGAGAATGGGAACTGTACGCTGTCCTCGGGATACACCACTCCGTACAGGCTTGCCTGCTTTATCCACACCACAGGGAGCTTGGATGATATCGTGATGGTGACCGAATCCACAGTAGTCACTGTCTCGGGCGTGATGTTGACAGCCAGGTTCTCGCCGAAAGTGTCGTACTGCCAGCCTATCTCGCCCACCCGTGTTCCAGCGCGGCACTGGTTAGGTCTGTCTCCGGGGGCGGCGATTGCGCCGACTCCTGTCAGGAGCAGCGCAGCGACCAGTGCGAATGCCAATATAGCGTTCGGTAGCCTCATGTTTCGTACCTCAAGCACGAACCTTTATTTTATGCCTTATGGCAATTTTCGGCCTTACTTTCGATTTCAGCCTATCCCCGAGGGCCAATCCAGCAAATCCTGCGAACAGGTACTGGGCAGGGACAGTGGTCGCCATAGGGATGCTGGGAGGCGGCGGCGGTGGCGGCGGGGGCGGTGGCGGCACCGTGCCGGCAGGCAGCGGTATGCCCTCCGCGCCCAGCGGAGGCGGCGGCTGGAGTTTGGCGGGCGGGGCCTGCACGAACCTGTTTCCAAAGAATATGCAGGCCATATCATACATGGCCCCGACCTGCTGGTCCGGATCGAACGAGAATATTTCCACCATGCCCTTCCCGTACCTGAAGTACGAGGCGAACAGCAGCTGTGCATCGTATGCCTCGGCATACAGCATGGGCTCCAGGTCCTCGTATCCGGGCGTCATGGCGACTATGTCGCTCGCCAACACATCCATGGACATCGGGCCCGAGTATTGGGAAGGAGACTCCCCGGTATGCCGGAACGTAGCCATGTAATTGGTGTTCGTATTTACGCTCCTTATGGTGACCGAGCCGGGAAATATCTGCCTCAGGTCGTTCATGGCCTTGCCAATGAAGACGAAATTTTTACCACCGATTATGCCATCCTGGACTGCGGTTTTCAATTCAGAGCTCATCTGGCCGTTGGCTCCGGGATTTTCGAAGATTATGAGGTCGTTATCGATAATCGGATTATCCTCTGGATTATTTTTCACATCCCATTGCAAATGCCAGATCTGCTTCGTTCTGTAGGGGATTTCCATGCGCACCAGCAGATTCTCGGAAAAGCTGTTTTGCGTGCCTGCCCCCTCCCTGTGCACCACCAGAACCCTGGTCGGCGTCTTAATCTTATAAACCTGCGTCGAGATGAACAGTCCTGTGACATTGTGAACAGTTACGCTCGGAAAATTCTCCAGGACGGCGCTCACCAGCGTAATATTGAAGTCGCTCAGGACTATAGGGCCGCCCGAATAATTCGTTCCGGACGGGTATTGCAGTGTCACGATTGTCGGGTCAGGCGGGCCTATCAGCCTGTAGCACACAGTTTCGTTCCTGAGCAGCGCATGCACGAGCCCGAAGCTTCTGACAGTGTCGTTCTGCTTCTCGTCCATGGGGATGACCAGCGCTCCGGCCGAGAATGGGATTGTTTCATACCTCTCCTTGACAATGATGGGCTTGGTCATCTGCGCCGAGGCAGAACCCTGCAGAACAATTATCGCCGCAAGGAAAATCCCCAATGCGATTGGAACGATGGTTGATAATTTGTAATGCGGCATTCTCGTGCGTGTCACGCTCCGAATTCCGCAATCGGATTGGTCACCATGTTATAAACGTTTCTGGCCCTATTGTTTCGGGCTTATACTGCCATCTTGGGCCGGCGGCCCAGGCGGCTCGGCGACAGATTCCTCGGGTTTGGGGGCGCCGTTGGGAATTGCTTGCCCGGCATCCTGGCTCGATTCTGTATGGCCCTTTTTTCTTTCCTGCAGCCATTTTTTAAGTCTGGGCAAGGTAATGTCCCAAAGGAACGGAATGAACAGCAGCAGGAAAACAGTCACGAAAAGGTTTCTCCAGCTGTTTCCGGGCGCTCCTGCCGGATTCCCACCCGTCACCCATAGTTTCACGAGTCCGAACCAGGGTATCTCGCCCCAGGCTTTTCCCACGATCCATTCGGGAAGCACAGGCTCATAGGCTCCGGAAAGGGGCTGGTCATAGGCCGGGGCATTGTGGTCCCCCATAGTGATGTACCCGCCATGGGGTTCCATGTCCAGGTATTCATAGTATCTGAGAAGGCCAGTCTCCTTGCTCAGGTCAATGATCACTTCTTCTTTCCAGTATCCGTAATTCTCCAGGACGATATTGTCAGTTGTTCCGTACAGCCCCAGAGAGGGAACATCGAACGAGTAGTTCTGGTAATCGACACCTCCGAAATTGGGATTCACCCGGCTTGTGTTGACGTCCAGCCAGACGACGACCCTGTGAATGATTGGCACGACCTCGGAGCCGTCGCCTCTATGGGTGAGCCCATTGGGCCTGTAGATTATTACATCGCCATAGGACCCGTACTTGGAATAATTAGTGGCTTCGCCCTCCACATAGGTTGTGATATCATCAGCTGCGCCCCCAGTCTTCACGAAAACCATATCGCCCGTATCGATGATGCCGACAACGCTCCTGTCATCGAACCTTGACATGCTGCCCGACTCAACCACAACCATGGGCGGCCATATGCCGCAGTATGCCCAGAGCGCCAGCATTATGACGGCGACCACTACGAAGGCGATAAGTATGTCCTTGCCGATGCCGGCAAGGTTCATGACAATCTTTTTCCTGTCCATGGCACAGCCTGTTATGGCCAGGTCAAACCGCTTCCGTATAAATACCCTTTTCCCGCATAATCATGAGTTTTGAAAAACGTTTAAATACGGAGTCCTTCATATTATACACTGTTGATTATGGGTTCATGGACGCGTGGGCATTATAAGGCCATTCTCACACTCGCCATTGTCGTTCAAGCGGTGATTTCCACAGCATTGTCAGTGCCCGCCACAGGCCGCACAGAACCAGGCCAAACCCCCTCCGAACCGCCGCCCGCGGTCACTTACAACGCCACGGCCCAGATAGAAAACCTGATACGGCAGATGGACGAAGGGCTGGTCGGGAAGCACATCCAGAAGCTGCAGGACTTCAAGACCCGCTACTCATACCGCGGAGATAGGTGCTACCCGGCCTCTGATTACATTGCCTCGGTGTTCGGGCAGAACGGCCTCAATGTGAGTTTTTATTATTTTATGTATGGCGGCTTCAGGATGCGCAACGTGATAGGCGAGAAAACCGGCACTGCCTCGCCAGAGTCAATATACATAATCTGCTCGCATTATGACTCAATATCCAACTATGCATGGAACGATGCCCCGGGCGCGGATGACAACGGCAGCGGCACAGCCGCGGTTTTGGCGGCTGCGGAAATTCTGTCGGATTATGATTTCAACTGCACCATCAGATTCATATGCTTCAGCGGGGAAGAACAAAGCATGAAAGGCAGCATGTACTACGCGGGTGAAGTAATCGGTCTCGGGGAGAACATATGCGGTGTGCTAAACATTGACATGATTGCCTACAACCCGGATCCGGGTACGAGCCAGATATACCTGGGCAAGGACTTCGGGGACAGCCTTGCCATGATAAATGAATCCGTCTATGGCCCGGCGCCGGCCAATGACACCACAGTAGATTTCTGGCTGGACCATACAAACATATTAAGCTGCACCCTCTACATCCAGGAGCAGGGTACGCCAGGGGTCTATCACAAGATGGCGCAGGGGTACCCCGGCGATTATACGCTGAACCTGTCCACCGGGCACATTGACCTTTCGGCTGGATGGGGCCCGCTTGCCCAATATGAGAATCTGACTGCCTGGTACAATTACTCGCCCTCCGGTTCCCTAATAGAATTCACAAAAGGCATCATGCAGAAATATAGCAACATTTTCACTCTCACCTCAGTGGATCTTTTGTCTGGCAGCAGCGACCATGCCCCATTCTCCCCCTCCTACCCATCAATGATGCTCATAGAACGGAGGTATGCCAGCAACCCCAATTACCATAAAGTTACCGACACCATTGGATATCTGAACCTCACATACGGAGCAAACATAACCCAGTTGGCCATGGCCACCCTTGCAGAGCTGGCTCAGATAATACCTGGGGACGGGACGCCGCCTTCCATGTCGGCGGGATATCCGGCGGAAGATAGTTACACAGCAGCCTTGCCAGAAATATCCATGGAAATTACCGACCCGAGCGGCCTGAACCTCACGGCCCTGGTCATGCAAGTCAGCGGTTCCGAGGTCATCCCGATTCTTGCGCCCATCTCTCTCGGGTATAATGCCTCTTATACACCATCGATTCCTTTCGAAGACGGTCAGGCAGTCTCCGTAAGCGTCGAGGCGGCGGACATACATGGAAACATTGCATCGGCATCATGGAATTTCACGGTGGATGCGGTGCCTCCCGAACCCCCTTCCAATTTCACAATCGAAAAATCGCGGGTCGAGTTCGAGAAACAGGGTCTGGCCATTAACCTGGGGACGAGCTATGACGCAACTTACGCCGCAAAGCCTTCCGTGCTGTTCCGCGAGGGGCTGTACAGGATGTGGTACTCGGGCCATGACAGCACCAGGTACCAGATTTGCTATGCAGACTCCGCAGACGGCCTCACCTGGGCCAAGCACGGCGTTGTCCTCAGCAACGGGACTACCGGCGACCCGGACTCAAGGTCTGCAGCATACCCCTCGGTGATATTCGACGGGGAATACAAGATGTGGTACTCGGGTTACACCGGCCAGAATTATCGGATAATGTATGCCAACTCATCAGACGGCCTCACCTGGGCCAAGCATGGCGTCGTCTTAGACCTCGGACCGATCGGTTCCCTCGATGAATTCCACGCCTACCACCCGGCAGTACTGAAGACAGGGGAATACGAGATGTGGTATGCCGCCCAAGGAGGTCTCAAGTACAGCATACTCTATGCAAATTCGTCCAACGGCCTGAACTGGACCAAACAGCCTGGGGAGGTGGCTCTGCTCGGCACAGGGTGTTCTTACGGCGATGCCTATGTCACAGAACCTGCGGCGGCGTTCTACGGCGGAGAGTATCACATGCTATATGGCCGCTACGACGGCATGAGGGTCAGAACGATGCATGCAAGGTCTTACGACGGCCTCAACTGGAACGAGATCGGCCTGGCAATAGACACGGGCGGAACCTCGGATTACGACTCCTACAGGGCGAACCAATGCTGCCTACTCATGGACGGGGAAACTGCCAAGGTCTGGTATTCAGCTTACAATAACGCCTACTGGCGCATCATGTATGCCAATCTGACAGCCGCTGCGCCCCGCGAAGACCTGAAACTTACCTGGGCACCCTCGCCTTCGGCCGATGTCACTCATTATGAATTATTCAGGGAGAGCAGACCGTCGGCGTTCAGCCATCCGTTGGAAAGGGCGCATCCCGAGTATTATTCAGGCCCTTTGAACAACACCCCCTGGGCATTTCAAACCGAATGTGCCAGCAACATCACAGCATACGGCCCCAAGACAGGCACAGACCCGCCATTTTTCTATCTCCCAGAGGACAATGTAATCGACCTGACCCTTTGCCTCCGGGACGCCAGCGGAGGCTGGTTCAGGCTGGTCAGCAATTCAGATTATGGGTTGGATAAAAACACCGGACATGTGGAAGTGTACACTTCCATGTTCACGCCTGGCTGCACACTGCATGCCTGGTTCAATCATTCGGCCAGCAAGGCAATGCGCATCCTCGGGGACTCCGCAGCGGATGTACGCGCCTGCATAGGTTCGGACTTGAATTACTACTATGTCATAAGGGCGGTGGACAAGGCCGGGAATGTCGGGTACTGCGCGGACATGGCCGGCAAGATCGGTGAAACAGTTTCCGCGTCCTGGAACCTTCTTTGCGACCCGTTCATAAATGGCAGCGTGCCGATCGCGGGGGAACTGGACGGTCTGAGCTGGGGTGCAGCGAGGACATGGGACCCAACCAGGTATCCCAACCAATGGGCCATTAACCGACCGGGCATGAACGAGAGCCTCAACAGCCTCCAGTTTCTGGGAAATGGGTCGGGGGTTTGGGTGCACGTATCCGCTCCCGGGATATTCGCAACAGTCGGCCATGTATCCAACGGCACAATGCACCTTTACGCGGGCTGGAACCTTGTCTCCTATCCCCATCATGAAATCATGTCAGTCGCCCAAGCTCTGGCCGGCCTTCCCTGGGACAGCGCCGCGGCCCAAGACCTTGGCGCCCCCTACCTGCTCGCCGAACTGGACGGCAATTCAGCGCTCGCCCCCGGACGGGGATTCTGGGTGAGGGTTACTACGGATGTTGAATGGAATTTTATAAATATTCATTAGAAAGTATTAATACCCCTATACGCCTAGTCTCATTGCTTCCGTCCGAAGATCGTGATGACATGCGTTTTTCGCGAGGATGAGTCACGAAGCAAACGGAGGCGCACGGCCCCTTCAGCTAGGGGCCATGGGTGCCTTTTATGGGTCCCTCCAGGACTGAGGTGTGACGCCTTCGCATGACCGGAGAACAACCCAGGCATCCTACAAACCCTCGGCTAGGGTCAGGGCGCTGAGAGAGCCAAGCTTACGATGATGCTTCCTGTTACGCCTGAGGGACACCCTCTTCTTCATTTTATATGCATGCGGGTGTCCCTCAGGCTCGAGTAAATCGCTTCGCGATTTCTCGATTGTTGCATCTCACGAAGTTTGAGAATCGCCCTCCTGGGAAACTCATGATGTGTCCCTCAGGGTCGAGTAAATCGCTTCGCGATTTCTCGATTGTTATGTCTCGCGAAGTTTGAGGAATCGCCCTCCAGTGAATCTCGGTTCCACATGCCTAGGGACATCCACCTTTAGGGGTAGATAAAATTTTTAAAATCATTCAGGCTTTTCCTGCGCTACTTCTGTATCACCCTCAGGCACAGACTCTGCTGGTTCGGGCGGAATTTCTTCAGTTTCTTCTTGCCCTGGCGGTTGCTTGTCCGGTTCATCATCCTTGATTCCCATTTCCCGTTTGAACCTCTTCAGTTTGACCCGCGTCCTCTTCAGGTCCCTACGCAGCGACCTGTTGGCCATGTACAGGACGACAACCACCATGGCCAGGAATATTATCGCTCCGTAAACTATCCAGTCAGTCCAGTCAGTCGGAGATGTCTCAGAGGTTGTGGTGAAGTGCCAGGTTGTGACATTAATCAAAGGCTGCCCATCCTCGTCCTTGGCCGTGCCCAGGAGCATGGCAGAATAAGTCATGTTGTTAGAAAGCAGTTCCGTAGGGTAGAACTTGAAGCTCTTTCCATTTGATTGCCACATGAATGTCCCGTTCAGGCTGGTGGTTTCATTGCCGAAGGTGAAGGCCCCCTGCACCGAGGTCCTGTTCATGGCCACATTGAATGCGATGCCGATGAATGTGTCCACGGGCACTTCTGTCTCGTTGGCTGCTGGAAACCAGCTGATAACGTGCGGTTTCACGGGCATAATCAGACCCGTTGTGATGAACGAGAAGGTGAACTTGTCCCCGGCCCAGCCATCATTGTTGCCGTCGAGCTTTATGCCAGCTAAATCGGTAGCCGTCCCCAGGACAGTGACCCGGTACTGGGTGCCTTCCAGCAGTTCCGCGCCAAGGACAAGCGTCAGATTCATACCCGCGCCGGAGAATGACGGCGTGAAAGGCGTGGAAGGATAAACCGAGACAGCGTTCGTCACCGAAGTCAAGCTCATGATTTTTGAGAAATTGATATAAATCGCGGGAATAGATATGGGCACCTCCATCTGATTCGCCTCAGGATAATGGGAAGTCACGACAGGCGGCTCGGGCGAGGTGGTGAAAGCGAAAACAAAATCATCGCTGGCATCCGGTATGCCGTTGTCATTACCGTCCAGTTTCTTGCCATAAACGGATGTGGCGTTGGATGTCACGCGGACAGTGTATGTCGTATCGAATCTCAGCCTCTCGGTTGGCTGGAAGGAGAAAAGGGAATTTTCGGAAAACCAGTCAGCAGTGCCGTTGCCGGCGTCATAGACATGTGTGCCGTCAGTGTAGGAAAAGGCGCCATCCATCGATGCAGGATCCATCTCAGTGTCGAACGCTACGTTGATGTATGTGTTCACATTCACGTTCAATGAGCCTGCAGGCGGATATGTGTCTATTATATGGGGCGCGGGCGGTTCAAGCCATGTTCTGAAGTCCCATGTAAAATTGCCCCCTTCCAGAATCTTGCCGCCATAATCGCGGACCATGGTCCCATTGAGGGTGACAATGAATGTCTGGTTGAGGCCGAGAGGTTCTGCCGGCAGGAAGGTGAACTCGGTCATGGGCAAATTCCAGTAGGAAAGGCCGTGCGCGTTGCCCCATGTTTCGGTGCCATTAGTGTAGGAAAAGCCCAGCTCCACAGAGCTGGTGTTCATCCTCTCGGAGAACAGTATCCTGATGGGTTTGTTAGGGTCCACGTCGATTTGGCCGTCAGCCGGGACTGTCGAAACAACATAGGGGGCCTTGTCTGTAGTGGTGAAGTTCCATCGAAGGACATCTGAGGGCCACTCGCCGCCTGTTCCGTTCCCGTCCTGGTCAAGATAATTCCCGGCAAAGTCGCATGCAGTGGAGTTCACTGTCACCCGGTACATTGTCTCATAGTTCAGATGCTGGGTAGGAGTGAACGTAGAGTTGAATTGCAGGTCATGGATCCAAGTCCCGTTGGCTGAAGTGTAATTCACTGTCCCGTCCGTGTAACTGAATGCGGCCTCGACAGAAGTCCAGTTCATGCTCTCGTTCCATTGGATGATAATAACCGCATCCGATTCTGTGGCATTTCCGACAGGCCTCCAGGAAAGGGCAATGGGCGGAACAGTGTCAGCGCTGCCCGGCTTGTCGAAAGGGGCCATTAGCGGATAGCGGTCATTGGCCCCAGCACCGCCGTCAATATTCGAATAGGGCGTGTCGCCGAGGCCGTCGCTTCCCGGTATGTCCTGGCCCGGGCCGTTCATCACATCCGTGCCCGCGTAATCGTCCCAGTAATTCCCGCCTCCGGGGTATGTCATGTTCCAGATATTGTACACGGCATTGTCATAAGCCTGGTCTGTGTTGTTGATGAAATTATTGCTGAATATAATATTCCACACAGAGTTGAAGATTCTGGTTCCGTACCCGTTGTTGCTGATCGAATTGTTCCTCAGATTGTTGTTGTCAGACATCAAATAGACATGGATGCCCACGGCCGTGTTATTGTACACCGTATTATTGAAAATCGTATTGTTGCCCGATGAATAGAGATATATTCCAGAGTTACCGTTATCATGGACGGTGTTGTTCATGAGGGCATTGTAATAACCATCGTACATGAAAATTCCGTGCAGCCCATTGGTGCAGGCAGAGTTGTTCATGATATCGTTGCCCTCGGAACCAGTGTCCAACATGATTCCTGCCTGGGTGTTGTTGAATGCCCTGTTCCCATCAATTGTATTGTTACATGAATCGTGATAAAGGTAAATTCCATATGTGCTTTGGTTGAGGGTGTTGTTGACAACAGAACCATAAGTCGAATTGTAAAGCATCAGCGACGCATTGAACCTGAATATGGAGCCGTCCCCGCCGCTCGCATTGTGCAACACACAGTTTCTCACGATGAAATGCTCCGTGGTGTTTCCGATGTAGATACAGGTACCGTTTGCCGTGCCGTTGACCTCGTAATTTTCAATGACCCAGGGGGTCAGAACCGAACCGTCGCCGCCTGTGACGCCGTTCGTCGCATTGAAACCGGCATTCCCGTCAATCCTTATCGGGTCCCTGTGGGTAAGCGCGGACGGTGCGGGTGGCAAGTATGTCGAAGCAGTAGTTCCGGTCATGGCAAAACAGTTGATGGCAAAGGTCACGGCCAGAATAATGCATATTGCCCTTCTCATGGGCCAGGCAACATATATGCCGCTTATAAATCTATTGCTCGAATCCTGAGCAGTTGGCAAAGAAATATAAACCGCAGAATCATCCGGTTTCATGCCATGGAGGTTGTTCATTGACAGCGGGTGTGAACAAGGATAATTGCGTGGGCTGCGGTCTGTGCGTGGACGCTTGCCCGAACGGGGCCATCAAGATGGCGGACGGCGTTGCGGTCGTGGACCAGGACATCTGCATTGACTGCGAGGCTTGCGTCAGCGAGTGCCCGAACGGCGCAATTTCGATGAAGTGATTCTGGCGGTGCGGGCTTTGGAAATAATCTACATATTGGCCAAGGTGGACGCCAGCCATGCAGAGTCCCTGTTGGGCAGCATACCCAAGGTCGAGGGCGTGACTTTCGTTCATGCGGTCACGGGCTCCTATGACATGCTGATATCCATGGAAGGCCCGAACCTGGCCAAACTTTTATCCAAAGCCCTGAAGGAGATTAGCGGGCTGGAAGGAATGAAGAGCACCGAGACCCTAATAGCTATCAACCTGGATTGAATGCAATAGGTTTATATCGATAGTTTGGGTTTCATGCCCGAGGCATATGGCAGCGCAAGTTATAGGCGGAATAATACTGGGCGTATTGCTGCTTGTCATTTCAACATGGGCGGCCATTGACGCTAAAAAGAGGGGCTATTCCACCCTCAAAATTATATTCATATTCTTCCTGGTCCTGATTCCCATTATAGGATTGATACTGTACCTTATACTCAGGCCCTCAGGAAAACTCGGTCCTTGCCCCAAATGCAAGAGGATGTTTTACCCGGGCCTGAAGAAATGCCCCCACTGCGGCGTGAACCTCAAACCTAAGAAACCGCAGCCCCCCGCCCCGGGTCCGCCCACAAAAATCAAATGCCCCCATTGCGGCCAGCTTGTGGACAATTCCTGGAAGACCTGCCCGTACTGCAGCAGGAGCATAACAATTTCGAAGACTATCATCGACGAGGTGTTCCTTATTTACAAAGACGGTAGGTTGATAAAGCACTTCACCAGGCGGCTGAAACCGGACGTGGACCAGGACATACTGTCTGGCATGCTGACGGCCGTTCAGGAGTTCATCAAGGACTCGTTCCGCGGGGAAATCGGCGAGCTCAGCCACATGGAGTTCGGCAAGTTCCAGATACTGATGGGCCACGGCAGGTTCATCACAGTGGCCGCAGTCCTCATGGGCGAAGAGATAGAGCCATTCAGGCCGCAGATAATAAAGGCTATTGACAGCATGGAATCCGATTACGAGGTTGTGCTGAGGGACTGGAAGGGCGAGATGGACCAACTCAACGTCCTGGGCAGGTACATCATGGATTTGATTGACGGAAGATATGCGTAAGCAAAATATTTAATGTCTCCAGGATACTTTTGGATGACAGTGCAACAGCAAAGTACATAAACAAGGTTTAATCTCGGGGTTTCCACCGTGCCAATATGCCCCGGTAGTGTTCCGGACGAATCTGCGGATTCGGCCTCACCCAACCGGGGCGTAGCCTAAAAGCAATAACATATGCCCCGGTAGTGTTCCAGCCGAATCTCCGGACTCGGCCTCACACTACCGGGACTCAGTCAGATATACGGCATCATATGCCCCGGTAGTGTAGTGGCCTATCATGAAGCCCTGTCGAGGCTTCGACTCGGATTCAAATTCCGACCGGGGCGCCTTTTGTTTCTGGTATTCAAATGTTCATATTCAACAAAAGGCGCCATAGTTTTCAGATTGTTCACATCCGGTCTCTCTCGGGCTATTGCAAGAGGATGTTGCGAGTGAAGCCCTCGATCCGACCGGGGCGCCTTTTATTTATGACAATCTATTATTCATAATCAACAAAATGCGCCAATGGTTTTATCTGCTAACAACCGGTCTCTCGCCGGCTATTGGTTTGTGATTGGTGGGAGTGAAGCCAGCGATCCGACCGGGGCGCTTCGTTTCTAACCAATAATCTCCAGCGAGAAATCGACCGCTTTTACAGAGTGCGTGAGCCAGCCCAGCGAAATCACGTCAGCGAATTTCGCATACTTCATTATATTTTTCGGGGTGATTCCGCCCGACACCTCGACTGTGATTTTCGGGTTTATGGAACGGATGAGCGCCGCAGCCTTTTCGGCCATAGGGGGCTTCATGTTGTCAAGCATGATTATGTCAGCCCCGGCTTTGGCGGCTTCCTCTGCCATTCCGAGGTTCGTGACCTCAACCTCGACCCTGAGGTCAGGCCTGTGTTTCCTGGCCTTCGTCACGGCTTCGGAGACAGACCCCACGATTCTGAGGTGATTGTCCTTGATGAGGAATTGGTCATAGAGGCCTTCGCGGTGCCGCATGCCGCCGCCCAGTTCGACGGCGTCCTTCTCCCACCTTCTCAGGCCTGGCGTCGTCTTCCTTGTGGCGGCTATTTTAATGCCCGGGTTGACTTCCCGGCACCTGCCGACCAATTCCCCGGTCAGCGTAGCAATGCCGCTCATTCTCATGACGAAATTGAGCGCCAGCCTCTCGGACCTCAGCAGCGCTGCGGCCTTTCCCCGTATCCTCATGGCCACATCCCCTTTTTTCGCGCCGCTGCCGTCCTTTATCAGGATTTTTACTTCCAGGCCCTCGGCCATGAATATCTCCGCAGCCGCAGCCATGCCCGCCACAATGCAATTCTCCTTGGCAATTATTTCCGCGCTGACATCCAGGTCCTGAACAAGCGCCTCGGTGGTGACATCTCCTGTGCCGAGGTCCTCTGCAAGGAAATCATGCGGTTCCTTCATGCAAGCAACCATGCCGTTTCCGGTAAAATACTTTCCGAGACTGATTAGAGCGACTCGACCCGTTGGTCGTCCGTTTCCAGCCTGAAAAGCACGCCCATGTCCTTCAGGACCTCGTGGACCTTGTCTGCAAAATATATCGTGTCCTCGACGCTGGCGTTTTTCCCCCACTCGTACACGAAATCATAGTTCCCGGTGCAGGGCCTGAAGCCTATCATCTGCAGCCTGTCCACTACGTCTGAGGGCAGCCCGCCCTCGGTGCTGAACATGACAGTGAGGTATGTCTTCATCGTGTCACAATAGACAGCCCAGATATTAATAACTTTTCCAAAGTCCTGCGGGAAAAGCTAAAGTAAAGGGGCAGGTTATGGCGCGGCAATGAAGCCCAAGGTTCATGAGTCCTGCTTTGTCCACAAGACAGCCGTCATTATCGGCGATGTTTCGATAGGCGAGAACTGCGGCATATGGCCCCATGCCGTCGTCAGGGGCGACGAAGCATCCATAACCATAGGCAAGAATTCCAATGTCCAGGACTGCTGCGTGGTCCACGTCACGACGGACACGCCCACCAAAATCGGGGACAATGTGTCACTGGGCCACGGATGCGTTGTCCATGGCGCCACAATAGAAGACAATGTTATAATAGGCATGAAAGCGGTAGTGCTCAACAGGGCTGTCATAGGCCGCGGCTCCGTGGTGGCTGCCGGCGCGGTGGTCAAGGAAGGGGCGGTAATTCCCCCGGGAAGCCTGGCCGCGGGAGTGCCTGTCAAGGTCATCAGGGAATCGGATCCGGGCCTCGAACAGTATGCCGTGAGGAATGCTGCAACCTATGTGGACCTGGCGAGACGGCATAAATCTGGCGAATTTTCAGAGTTTATTTGAGTTAATTTACATGCCCGGCAGTGAAACCTTTATACTCGCGTTCCAAATACCTTGCGAGGTTATCCCATGTCACATAAAAGATTGTTGATACCGGGGCCTTCGGAATCACCGATTGAGGTCCTGCAGCAGCAGACAAAGTGGCTGATCGGGCACAGGAGCTCGGAGTACACGGCCCTGTACACAGGCATCATAGACAAGCTGGGCAAATATTTTGAAACCCAGAGGCACAGGACCGTGCTGACAGCGTCCGGAACTATATGGATGGATATAACTGCCCGCTGTATGGTGAAAGAGAGGGCGCTGGCCGGGGTATGTGGCGCATTCTCGAAGCGTATGTACGAGACAATACGCGACTCGGGAAAGCCTGTCGATGCCCTCAAGGTCGAGGACGGCAAGGCCATAAAGCCCGACATGGTGCTCGCTGCGCTGGCAAAGAACAAGTACGACACCGTCGCCATTGTACACAACGAGACTGCGACCGGCGTCCGCAACCCGATTGCGGACATAGGCAAGGCCATCAAGAAGGAATACCCGGACATCATGTTCGTGGTGGACGCAGTTTCCTCTGCGGGCGGCGATTACCTGGTGCCCGAGAAGCTGAACGCGGACATAATGTTCACCTCCAGCCAGAAGTGCTTTGCATTGCCGCCCGGCATCTGCATGGGCTTCTACTCGGAAGAGGCAGTGGCGCGTGCCAAAACGATTACTGGCCGCGGGTATTACACAGACCTGATTGCAATCCATGACTATTACCTGAAGAAGCAGCAGAACCCTACCACGCCGAACGTCAGCCTGCTGTACGCGCTGGATTACCAGCTCGACCGGATGCTGAAGGAGGGCCCGAAGGCAAGATACGAACGCCACCTGGCCATGGCGGAGCTCACAAGGAAGTGGGCTTCAAAGAAGATGAAGATGTTCCCCGAGCCAGGCTACGAATCCGTGACAGTTTCGACGATCGCCAACACCCTGGGCAAGGACATAGGCGCGCTGAACAAGGAACTGGGCAAGCGCGAGTACCAGATAGCCAACGGGTATGGGGACCTGAAGGAGAAGACGTTCCGCATCGGCCACATGGGCGAGTGGACGCCGTCGGAAATCAAGTCATTGCTGTGGCACATAGACGACATCTGGGGTGAGTGAAATGAAAGTGATGGTTTCGGATAAGCTGGCGCCGGACGGCGTGAAGAAGCTCGAGGCGGCGGGATACAGCGTGGTCAAGGCCTGGGACGAGCCCAAGGAAAACCTGCCGAAGCTGATAGCGGACTGCGACGCCATCGTGGTGCGCGCAGCCACCAAGGTCACGAAGGAATTGATCAATGCGGCCCCGAAGCTCAAGGTCATTGGCCGCGCGGGGATAGGCCTGGACAACGTGGACGCGGAGTATGCCAAGTCAAAAGGTATAGTCGTCGTCAACACGCCAACGGCCACGACGATTTCCGTGGCCGAGCTGACCTTCGGTTTCATACTCATATCCTACAGGGACATAGTGCTGGGCACGAACACCACGAAAGCGGGCAAGTGGGAGAAGAAGACCATAAAGGGCAAGGAAGTGTACGGCAAGACACTGGGCATAGCCGGAATAGGCCGCATAGGCCAGGCAGTGGCCGAGAGGGCGGTCGCATTCGGCATGAAGGTCCTTGCCTACGACCCGTACGTCAAGTCAGATAAATACGAGAACGTCTCAATGGACGACCTCATCGCCAGGAGCGACTTCATCACCCTGCATTTACCGCTGACCCCGGAAACCAAGCACATGATTGGCAAGGCCCAGTTCGCCAAGATGAAGGACGGCGTGGTCGTGCTCAATGTCGCCAGGGGCGGCACGATAGACGAGAATGCGCTGTACGAGGCCATGAAATCCGGAAAGGTGAGGGCCGCATGCCTTGACGTATTCGAGACAGAGCCCCCTGCTGGGAATAAGCTCCTGGAGCTGCCCAACCTGTACTGCACGCCCCACATAGGCGCGCAGACAGACGAGGGCCAGCACAGGGCCGGAGTGATGGTGGCCGAAGCCGTCATCGAGAAGCTGAAGGCGAAGTGATATCATGGTGACAGTCAGACCGTTCGCCGGCATGAGGCCCAGGAACGACCTTGCCGGAAAGGTCGCGGCTCCGCCCTACGACATTCTGGACTCGGACGAGGCCAGGGAGATGGCCAAGGGCAATGACCTGAGCTTCCTGCATGTCAACAAGCCAGAGATAGACCTGCCCCCCGAGACAAACCCATACAGCGAAGCCGTGTACAGGAAAGGCGCGGAGAACTTCAAGAGGTTCGTGTCCGAGGGCATAATGAAGCAGGACAAGGCTCCGATATTCTATTTCTACCGCCAGATAATGGACAGGCATTCCCAGGTCGGGCTCGTGGCCACCGTTTCCGCGGAAGAGTATGACAAGGGCAAGATAAAGAAGCATGAGTTCACCCGCCCGGAGAAGGAGACTGACAGGCTGAAGCACATCATGGCCCTGAACGCCCAGGTCGGGCCCGTATTCCTCACCTACCCGGATGACAAGTCGCTCAACCGTCTCCAGGCCGAAGTCTGTTCCACGGCGCCCGAATGCGACTTTGTTTCGCTGGACAATGTCCGGCACACAGTCTGGCTCGTGCCCGAGAACCTAACTGCCAAGATTGCGGGGATATTCAGCCATATCCCTTACCTCTATGTCGCGGACGGCCATCACAGGAGCGCCGCAGGCTCAATGGTCGCCAAGAACAGAAAGTCGGTCAATCTGAAACACACCGGCCAGGAGGAGTACAACTTCTTCATGGCCGTCATATTCCCGAAGAGCCACATGAATATAATGCCATACAACCGCGCAGTGATGGACCTGAACGGCCTGAGCGAGGAGGGCTTCCTCAAGGTCATCCGGGACAGGTTCAGGGTCAAGCCAGGAAAGCCCAGCCCCAAGAAGGTGCACCAGTTCTCCATGTACCTGGGCGGGAAATGGTACGCTCTCACACCGCTCAAGGGCACGTTCATGGAGGACGACCCGGTAAAGAGCCTGGACGCCAGCATACTGCAGGACAAGCTCCTGGGACCAGTCTTAGGCATAGACAACCCCCGCACAAACACACGCATCAGGTTCGTGGGCGGCATCCGCGGAACAGGCGAACTTGAGAAACTGGTGGACTCAGGCAAGTTCAGGGTCGCGTTCTCCCTTTACCCTGTGACGCTTGACCAGCTGTTCGCCGTTGCAGACTCGGGCAACGTCATGCCTCCGAAGTCCACATGGTTCGAACCGAAACTGAGGTCCGGGCTGATAGTGCACATGATTTAGCCTCGGAAACGGCTTTATACAGGTAGATATTGGTCGAGACAATGACCTATGACAACGGCCATCACAGGACCGGCATAATCGCGGACACGGCGTACAGGCAGTACGAGAAGCGGCTTTTGAAAGAGGTGCTGCAGAGCCCGGCGCCCGGGCATGTGGCCATCATCATGGACGGGAACCGCCGCTTCGCCCATGACCTGGGCCTTGCACCGGCCGAGGGCCACAAGGAGGGCCGCAACAAGCTGGAGGAGATACTCAACTGGGTCATGGAGGCCAGGGTCAAGATTCTCACGGTTTACGCATTCTCCTCGGAGAACCTGAACAGGACCGAGCAAGAGATTGACGAGCTGATGAAGCTGTTCGAGGAGTCGTTTTACAAGGCCGCGGATGACGAACGGGTTCACAAGCACCAGATCCGGATAAGGGTGCTGGGCATGGTTGAGATACTTCCGGAGGCAGTCCGCAAGGCCATAAAGCACGCCGAGGAAAAGACAAAGAATTATGACAAGTACCACCTGAACCTGGCCATTGCCTATTCCGGGAGAGAGGAGATAATCCAGGCCATCAAGGAGATCGCAGGCCATGTGAAGTCCGGGAAGATCGATCTTGAGAAAATAGACGAGAAGATGTTCTCCCAGTACCTGTACACAAAGGAGTTTCCCGACCCGGACCTAATCCTGAGAACCAGCGGCGAAGTGCGCGTCTCCAACTTCCTCCTCTGGCAGCTGGCCTATTCCGAACTATATTTCGTGGACGTGTACTGGCCCGGATTCAGGAAGATAGATTTCCTCAGAGCCATAAGGTCGTACCAGCAGCGAGCCAGGCGTTACGGGAAGTGAGGCATGGTAAAGCCTGAGAGAGTGAGGAAGAAATACGACCGGTGGAGCCGGTATTATGATGCATTTGATTTAGGCGGCGTCAACGACCAGAAGAGGTTAGCGGTGGATATTCTTGGGCTTTCTCCAGATTCGAAGGTTTTGGATATCGGCACCGGGACCGGCGCAATAATCCCGTACCTGGCTTCCAAGCTGGGCAGCGGCGGCATGGCCACGGGCATTGATTTCTCCGAGCCAATGGTTTCCAGGGCCAATGCCCGCATACGCAAGCAGGGCCTATCCGGGAAGGCCGAGGCAGTGGTCGGGGACGCGACAAGGCTCCGATACCCGGAGGCATATTTCGATGCGGCGCTGGCCACTTTCGCTTTCACTTCCTTCCCGGAGCCTGAGAAAGCCATGGCCGAGGTCTACCGGGTGCTCAGACTGGGTGCGCGGCTTTCTGTGCTGGACACGGGAAAGCCGCCCGCGGGCAAGCAGCGCTTTAGATATCGCTATCTCAAGGCCGTGATGTGGCGGGCTGGTTACACTGACATCTCGCTGGACGTGCCCGCGCTGCTCAGGAAGGCCGGGTTCAGGATTCTCAAGGTACAGAGATTCAGCGGCAGCCTGGCGTACATCTGCCTGTGCGTGAAGGACTGATTTTATTAATGTTCAGAGGCATCCCTTGCCCGGTGCTGCCATGATTGAGAACGAAACCATCCGGTTGATGATGAACAGGAAATCGATAAGGAAGTACAAGCCCGAAATGCCCTCGGCCGAAGTCATCGAGACAGTGGTGCGGGCCGGCATGCAGGCGCCGTTCGCCTCCCAGCTGTACAGCGTCGTGCTCCTGAAGGACAGGAAGCGCAATGCGTTTCACGCGCCTCTGCAGTTCGTGATTTGCGCGGACTGCCACAAGCTCCGGCTCTTCATGAAGGAGCGGGGCTGGGACATGGTCACGAACGACCTCACGATGCTGCTGTTCGCGGTCCAGGACGCCAGCTACATGGCGCAGAACATGGTCATGGCCTCGGAGAGCCTGGGCATGGGCTCCTGCTACCTGGGGTATGCCATGGGCATGGCCCTGAGCCTGAAGAAGAAGCTCAGCCTCCCGGACAAGGTGTTCCCGTTCGTGATGCTGGCCATGGGCTATCCGGCCGAGGATCCGCCAGCCCGGCCCAGGTATACGGTGGACTTCGTGATGTTCGAGGGCAAGTACCCCAAGCTGACAAAGGCCGAGACCAAGCGGGCCATGAAGGCCATGGACCAGTACTACCTAGAAGTCGGTTACTACCGTGACCTCAGAGCCAAGATTCGCCTCACCGGGAACCGGAAGGAGACCTTCACATACGACGATTACACATGGACCGAACACATCTCCCGGAAGTGGGGGCAGTGGGACAAAGAGATTGGGCCGATGCTGCAGAACCTGAAGGCCTGCGGGTACGACCTGGGGCCGAGGAAGAAGGCCAAGAGATAGAGGGCGTTTTTCCGCGTTCAGAGATTTTAATACAAAAGTGAACTAAATTTCCGCCAGCGCCTTCCTGCACTTGTTCACCCACAACGTCATGCCTATCAGAGCGGCATCGGAGAGGGCTCCTTCCAGCAGTTCCTTCTGCCTGTTTTTGTCCCCCTTGGCCTTGGACAGCAGGCTGTGTTCGTAGAACAGCCGCACCAATTCCCTCTTCTCGTCTATCTCTCCGAGGATCTTCGCGGCCTTCTCGAACTCCTCTTCCGCCCTGGCCAGCTCATTCTTGGCTCGGTAAGCCATGCCTAATACCCTGTGGCCTATGCCCTCATGCACCTTTGATTTGATCTCAAGGGCAACGGCGATGGCCTTTTCCGCGTTCTCTAATGCTGCCTCAATGTTCCCGAGGTCGTGGTTCGTCTCAGCCAAACCGCAATAATTGTCTGCGGTTTCGCGCCTGAAGCCTATTTCCAGGCTTATCTTCAGGCTGCGCTCGTGGTAGTCCAGCGCCTTCTCAAGCTCACCCATGTCGTAGTAAACCAGTCCAATGCCGTCGAGCGACGTGGACACGCCCCGTTTGTCCCCCATGCCCTCCTTTATCGCCAGGCTGCGGCCAAAGAACTCCAATGCCTTTCCGGTCTCGCCCCTCCAGTGGTACACGATGCCCATGTTGTTGAGGGACATCGCTATGCCGCCGCGGTCGCCCATCTTCTCGACCATCGGCAGGCTGCGCTCGTAGAACTCCAGCGCCTTCTCCGGTCTGCCCTTGTTCAGGTACACGTTGCCGATGTTGTTGAGCGTGGTCGCCATGTTCTGCTTGTACCCTATCTTCTCCACCAGCATCAGGCTGCGGCCGTAGAAGTCCAGCGCCTTGTCCTGTTCCCCCTTCCTATGGTACACGATGCCCATGTTGTTGAGCGCGGCGGCAATGCCGCGCAGCTCGCTTATTCCTTCCATCACCTCAAGGCTCTTCTCGTAATTCCGAAGGGCGTCGTCGAACTCCCCCTTGCTCAGATGGATGCTGCCCATTGCCCTGAGCACGTTTCCTATGTCCATCTGTTTGCCCTCCGACTCCTCGAGCTCCCTCAGGGCAGTCTTGATGATTGCCAGGCCCTTGTCGAGCTCCCCCATCCGCCAGTGAATCGTCCCCTCAGCGTGCGTTACCCTCGCATGCTCGGCCGAGCCCTCTTCCGCCAGCGCTTTGGCTTTGGCCAGCAGCTCGAGGGATTTGCCGAACTCGCCCCTGATGTCATGGACCTCGCTGATCTTCCTCAGGGTCCTGGCCTTGGCCTCGCCGCCTTTGGCTGCGTTGCAGGCTGCCTCGAAGTTCACGACTGCCCCGTCGTAATCACCCGTGAGCGCCAGTACGTCGCCCAGCTTCTCCAGAATATCCGGCTGCCCATCTTCGGCGATGAATCCCAATGCCTTTTGATACGCCTTTATTGCATCGTCATTCGCATACTTCTCCTTAGCCCTGTCCCCGGCCTTCACGAGATACTCCCCGGCCCTCGTGTCCCCGGCCTCGCAGTAATGATATGCCAGCTCCGGCGCTGCATCGTCAATGTTTCCTCTGAACAATCCCGCGATTGTGTCCCCGATTATTCGGTGATATTCGCTCCTCAGCTCCTCGCCGATTCCGTTGTACAGCACCTCCCTGATCTTGGCGTGATCGAACCTGTACTTGTCCTTCAGGTAATGGATGAGGTTGTGCGCTTTCTCTATCTCGCTGAGGTTCTTCAGCAGCGTGATTTTCCTTATCTCTGCCGCCCTTCCCAACACTTCTGTGGAGAACTCCTCTCCGATGACGGCGGCGTACTCCAGCATCTCCCGCTGCTCTGCCATCAATCTGTCCAAACGCCTCTTCACCACGTCGTAGACCTTGCTGGGTATGTCGAATTTCTCCAATCCTTTGACAAGCTTCCAGGTTCCGGCCTCATGAGATATTATCCCTTCCTCGGCAAGCAGCTTCACGACTTCCAGGATGAAGAACGGCGTTCCGCCCGTCTCAACATGCACCTTCTCGAAGAAGCCCTTCTCGAACGAGGTCTTGCCCAGTATCGAGTTCATCACCCTTCCGGTATCCTCCGGGCCCAGGCGCTTCAGGTCAATCTTGCTGAACAAATCCTCCCTGCTCATGTTCTGCATCGCCGTCTCCAAGTGGTGTGGCTTTCCCTCGGGCGACTTGAGCATGTCCTCGGGGCGGTAGGTGCCCAGCACCATCACCCTGTTCTTCCTGGTGTTGCGCGCCAGGTAGTGCAACAAATTCAGTGTCATCGGGTCGGCCCACTGGAGGTCGTCCAGGAACAGCAGCAGCGGCCGCTCGGCCGAGGCCCTCTGGATGCCGAGGAGTATGTTGTCGAAGAGGTTCTCCTGCTTGAGCTTCGGGTCGTCCACGAGGAACATGCCGTCGTACTTCCCCGAACTCACGAACCACGAGACCTTCGCCTCCGCGGATTTGGCAGAAGCCATGTTCCCGTCCCAGCGGTCGAATGCGTTTCCGAAATGCGCAAGCGCGCCCTTCATGTCCTCGATAAGGAACTCGCTCTTATCGCCTTTGATGACCACGGCCAGGGACAGTTTCCCGGCCGAGCGTATCAGAATGGTGTAATCCGCATACCCGAGCGAGTTGAGCTCGCCTTTTGCGCCCGAGTCCATCTGCGCCAGGCTGTCCTGCACGAACCTGCCCACTGCCTGGAGCATGCCGGCGAATATGTCCGGGTCCATCTCCTGGCGCTCTCTCTCGGCCTTGGCGATGAGCATGCCAGCGTCGTTCATGAGGTAGGCAGAGACGACCAGCGGTGGCGGCTCCCCGGACATTATGTGCATCAGCCCTGCCTCCCGCAGGGCGAGCTTCACCGGCATCAGCGGCTCGAGGCTCTCGGCAAGGCACCAGCTGCGGGTAGTCCTGCATCCTTTTGCCTCAGCGTCCTTGATGAGTTCAGACACCAGCCTGGTCTTGCCGATGCCGGCCTCTCCGGCGACGAAGGTGGTCGAGCCCCTGCCAGCCAAGGCGTTTGTCAGAGATTGCATGAGCTGGTCCAGTTCCTTTTCCCGACCGACAAGCACGGGCTGCTGCAGGGCCAACTCTTCCATGGTCAGTACCTATGGGTAGGCAATGGTGTTGATTGTTAATATAATTTCCAGTCTGGGGGACTTGACCAATCTCCCCAATGGGGCCTCTCAGCAAAGCATAAACCGCCATGCACCGTGCAATTATAATCACATCAAATCAAAGCCAGGCAGCTTTGATGGATAGGTGCATGGCCCCCTCATGTAAACTTCCAGCCCTGACCATGAACGCCAGCTTCTTCGGACTTCCGAAGGAAGGCCAAATTGTGTTCATATTACAGCATGGAAAGGGCGAATTTCACAAATCAAAATGAATTCGCCACAAACTTTAGGGGCTGGTAGTTTACGGGTTCTTCCGGCTCTGTCTCCTCATGGCAAATGCCAAGGCGCCCAATGCGGCGGCCGCGACAATGGCGCCCCAGGCCCAGACCGGGATTCCGATGGCTCTTTGAGGTCCACCGGTCTCTTTGGCGTCCGCGGAATCTGCAGCGCCTCCGGTCGTGTTCAGGCCCGTTGTCTCGTCTGTGCCCTGCCCGATTGCCGGGGCAGCACAGTCATTCTGCCTTGTGTAGTTGATTATCTCCACGTTGGATGCGTAGCACTGGTATTGCGAGTATGGGTTTCCGTCAACCATTGGGTCGTCGTCCTTGAAGCTGAAGTCGACCGTATAGTCGATTGACCTGCTGGTCTCGGTTATGGGTACATCCGCGCCGGTTGTCGCCCTAATGTATGTCAGGACTGCTGTCCCATGGTACACACCGGGGGCCAATCCAGCTGCGACGTTTACCCTCCATATGAGATCCTCGTCCGCGCCTGATCCTATATCGCCGACGAATTGGGCGTATGTCCTGATCAGCGTTATGCCGGTCGGGGCAGTCAGGTTGAACTTCGGGTCTGTCACTGTGAAGGGCGCGTTGTTGTTGAGGTCAAAGAATACCTCCTTGAAATCGTCGCCTGCCTCCACCGGGAAGTCTCCGCCCGCTGTGTGGTCCTTGATGTAGTCCCCGCCACCTGTTGCCGGATCCATTGCATATTCATGGGCCGTGTCCCTTGTCTGATCGCTGGTTCCGTCGTCATGCACTATCGAGGCGACGAATATCTGAATGCCGATGGATGCTGAGTTCCCGTTTGTTTCCTCCGTTATCCTGCAGGTAAGGGGATACAGCTCCTCAACAGCGCCTGTGGCCGCCGTGTCTATGGTGAATATCACAGTGAACGTCAAAGGCGTAACACCGGTCAGGAATTCCTCGCCGTTGTCGTCGCCAACGCTCACAACACCGGTGCCCTGGAGTGCGATTAGGGTGTCTTCGCCGGGGTCAGCCGATATCGTCATCGTAAACTGCAGTGTCGCTTCGT
>CAYHBA010000017.1:0-30797 GCA_964354755.1 uncultured Thermoplasmata archaeon | reverse complement strand
TATCTGGTCACTGTATCCGGGCTTGTTCAGGTAATACTGGCCTTCCCCGAGTCCGCTTGATACTGTGCCGCAAAGGCTCACCGGTCCGGATTCGGAGAATATTCTCTGGTAATCAGCGAGTTCCCTCCTGAGCATGCCCATGCCGGCTTTTGTGACGAACAGGTACTGGCTGTGCGTTCCCCTGCGCCGCTTGATAAGGTCGGATTCGGCCATCGCAATGAGGCGGTTGGATGCGGTTTGCTGGCTAACTCCGAGTTCCCTGCCCAGTTCCCTGGTCGAGACAGATATGTACTGACGCCCAGCACCCCTGAGCGCCAAGGCTTTCAGTGTGACTACGGTGAAGTTCATCCCAGCCTAATTCCCGGGGCTGTATAAGAAGTTTCACTCGATGCGCATGCATTTTAACCGTGCCCGCAATCCCCCTCCGTGAACGAAGCGGCAGCCAGGGCGGCCGACCGGCTGAGGAATTCGGAGAATGTGCTCGTTGTGAGCCACATAGATGCGGACGGGATATCGGCGGCCAGCATAGCGTCCGTCGCCCTTGACCGAATCGGCGTAAAGCACGAAACCGTGTTCACGAAGAAGATGGACGAACCTTTTGTCTCAGAAATACGTTCAAAGAATCCAGAAACAGTGTGGTTCACAGACCTGGGCAGCGGTTCGATGGAGATGCTGTCAGGGCTTTCCGGAGTCATATCCGACCATCACAAACCCTCGGAATCCAATGCCAGGCTAGCAGGGAAACGGAAAACGCTGTTCGATTTCGAAGAAATCGATACCGGGAAATTCATCCAAGTGAATCCCCATTTCGCAGGCAGGGACGGCAGCAGGGACATAAGCGGTGCGGGCTGCGCCTATCTCGTGGCGAAGGCCTTTGACCCGGAACTGAAGAAACTGGCATACCTGGCCATAATCGGGGCAGTGGGAGACATGCAGGACAGGGACGGTGGCAGGCTCACAGGAACCAACCGCGAGATACTTGCCGACGGAGAAGATGTCGGTGTGCTGGAAATCGAGGAGGACCTGAACCTATTCGGGCGCGAGACCAGGCCGGTATGGAAGATGCTGCAATATGCAAATGACCTGAACCTTGAGGGGATAACTGACAACTACCGGGGCAGCATGGAATTCTTCATGGGCCTGGGAATCAACCTGAAGAAGGGAGAGGAATGGCGCTCCTGGTCGGATATGAAGAAGTCGGAGAAGCGTACGGTTGTGGCCGCCCTGTCCAGAATGGTCCCGAGGGAGGAATTCATGGGAGAAGTCTACACCTTCCCGATGGAAAAGAGGGGCACCGAGCTTCACGAGGCAAAGGAATTTGCCACGCTGCTGAACTCATGCGGCAGGTATGATGCGCCTGGATTAGGATTCAAGGTGTGCAAGGGCGATCGCGGGGAAGCTCTGGACATGGCGCTCGGGCTGAGGAAAGGGCACAGGAGGCAGCTTGTCGATTCAATGAAAATTATGGAGGAGATAGGCATCACCCAGCTCCGGCACATTCAGTTTGTGAATGTCGGCGACATGGTGAGGGACACCATAGTCGGAACTGTAGCCGGCATGCTTTTCGGCTCTGGACGGGTAGACGACCGGAAACCGATATTCGCGCTGGCGCTGGCGGACGACGGTGTCAAGGTTTCCGGGCGGGGCACGAAAACATTGGTGGATGCAGGCCTGGACCTCTCCGAGGTTATGCGCCGGGCCACGGAAAAACTGGGCGGCGTTGGCGGCGGCCACAACATTGCCGCAGGAGCCACGGTGGCGCCGGACAAGGTGGACGAGTTTCTCGCGCTGGCCGACGACATAGTGGGCCAACAGCTGAGCTAGCGCCTGCGGATGAGTTTTTTATCGGGTTGGTTAAATTTATATTGTATCAGCCTTTCCAGACATGATGAGCGGACAAGGCCACACTGACAAACGGTCAAGAGGCGCATGAATGAACAAGAGAGTCATCAATTGGATAGTTGCTGTCATCATCCTCAGCGTGCTGTTCTACCTGTTCTTCGTCCTGTTTACGGGCGCGGACAAGGTTCTGGGCGCGATGGGGGACATGAATCCAACCTGGATTCCGCTGATTCTCGCAATGGTTTTCGCGGCATATCTGATCAGGGGATTCAGGTGGAACTATTACCTCCGCAAGATAAAGGTAAGGGTCAGCCAGGGGGAAGGCCAGTGGCTGTACTTCTCCGGACTTTCGATGCTCATAACGCCCATGATGCTGAGCGGCGCAATCAAGGTCGGGCTGGTCAAGGCTCGCCACAGGGTGCCCATAAGCTCCAGCTTCCCCATAGTCATAGTGGAGAGGCTCACGGACCTTATAGGCATGCTTGTCCTGATAATCATTGCCGGGTTTGCGCTGGCTTTGTTCGAAGCGAACCTGTATTACATAGGCACGACACTGTTCGTTGTCGGCTTCCTGTGCGTCTTCATCGGCATTATGCGGAGCAGGAAGCTCTGCAAAAAGGGAATCGCCTGGCTGGGCAAGGGCCCCATGAGGAAGAAGCTCCAGGAGCCCCTGGGGAAGGCCTACAAGTCGATATATTCGCTTCTCGGCCCCAAATCCCTGGTCATAGCCAGCTGCATTGGGTTCCTGTCATGGGCAGTCCAGTGGCTCGCCTTTTACCTGATACTGCTCGGAATAGGCATCGAACTGGGCATGCTGGAGACAATGTTCATCTTCGCGTTTCCCACCGTGCTGGGGGTCATAAGCCAGCTGCCCGGAGGAATAGGCGCAGAGGAGGGGGGCATGCTGGCCCTCATGCTGCTGTCAGGCCAGGAAGCCGGCGTTTCTGTCGCTGCGATACTGTTGTACAGGATTCTGACGCTCTGGTTCGGGCTGCTGCTCGGAATCGTTGCCCTGAAGTACTATACGGCCAAATACATCGGGGATGAGATGCCGGCGGATGAGCCCAATAATGGGGATTCGGGGGCGATGAAACAATGAAGCTGAAGGATTTGCTCACCTTCGAGCGCGAGAAAAACGCATTCACGAGGATTTTTACCCGAGTCTGGCTATTCTTCAAACCCAAGAGGGAGGCTGCCGAGGCGCTGAAGAAAAAGGAGCTGAGCATAGAGCTCATCACGCTGAGGAATGCGGTCGTAATGGGCCTAGTCTTCGCCTGGGCGGGATTCTACTTCCTTTACCAGTACAATTTCACCGAAACTCCCAGGTATTACGGAGGGCCGCTTTTCACAATAGCCCCGAACCTGTTCCTCCAGCAGTTCAGGTTCGGGGCGCTGGACGTATTCTGCTCGTATTTCTATGTGTACGGCATGGCCTTGCTATACATGTTCTTCTGGGGCATGGCCTTCGCCTCGGAGAGGAAGATGTGGAAACTCGCCCTCGGATTCCTGGCCTGCTGGATAGCCCAAGGCACCCTTCAGCTGGCCATAGGTGCGGCCTCGCCGATCAGGATTCCGGGCAACGGCGTTGATTTCATTAGGTACGAAGTGTTTCCCCTCTCCGAAAACATGATGGGGATAAAGTACGGGGCAGTTCCGAGTGGCCACATAGGCGCGCCCATCATCCTGTTTCTTGCGGGTAGGCTCAGGAATATCAAATGGGCCCAATGGTTGGCCGTCTGCTTCTTCCTGTTGTTCGGATTCACAGTGCTTTACCTCGGGGAGCATTACATCATCGACGGAGTTGCAAGCGCCATCATTTACCCTATAATGTTCATGGGTGCATGGAAGCTTGCTGGCTGGTACGAAACCATGCGAGACGCCAAAAGGGAGGGAGAGCTGATTGGTCAGCGGAAGGCTTAAGCGCCAATCAGACAGAACGCTGAAGCCTGTGGCCATGCGGCTGGCCAGAAGCGGACTGACACCGAATTCGCTTACTGCAATAGGATTGGGCCTTACATTGACAGCCGCCTACTTCCTTTACCTGGGAGAGATGCTTGTCGGCAGCATACTCATTTTCCTGGGCGCATGTGCCGATGTGATGGACGGCCTCGTGGCCAGGTATGCGAAACGCGCCACAACCGGCGGGGCATTCTTCGACTCGGTTTCGGACAGGTTCTCGGACTGCGCGATTTTCTGCGCGGTCATCCTGGGCGGCCATATAAACGACTTCCTATGGTTCTCCGGGCTGTTCTGGGGCCTTGCTGCCCTGTCAGGGGCTTTACTGACCAGCTATGTGCGCCAGCTGAGCGAATCAAAAGGCGTGCCTATGATGGGCAGGGGATTCGTTGAAAGGCCGGAACGGCTCATCATATTCTGCGTGTCAGGGGTTCTTGGCTTACTCACATATGGCATCGTCGCCCTGGCCATACTCGGATACATGACTGTTTTCCAGAGGATTTATTATTTCTATAAAACCAATAAGAATATATAGTCATATTCATTCTCAATTTCCCAGTATATAACTGTCTATCTGACATAACCAGGTGCGCTTCGAAGGTGAAATATTGTGGTAATCAAGGTTGCTGTGGCCGGGGTTGGCAATTGTTGCTCGTCTGTCATACAGGGCGTCGAGTACTATAATTCAATGGAGAATATAAAATTCATACCTGGCATCATGCATCCTGTCCTGGGAAAATACAAGATCAGGGACATTAAGTTCGTCGCGGCCTTTGATGTGAATAAAAACAAGGTCGGGAAGGACCTGGCCCAGGCCATACGCGCGCCCCCGAACAACACATGGGAGATTTCCGCTGTGAAGAAGAAGGGCGTCACAGTCCAGAAGTCACAGGTCCTCGACGGCATAGGCGAACAGCTGTCCAAGAAGGTCCCGGTGGACCCCAGACAGAAGCCCGTGGACGTGGCCAAGGTTCTGAGGGAATCGGACTCCGACCTGCTCATCAACTACCTCCCTGTCGGAAGCGCCAAGGCCACCAGATACTTCGCAGGCGAATGCCTGAAGGCGGACTGCGCCTTCATCAATGCAATACCCGAGTTCATAGCCTCCACGCCGGAATGGGCCGGCAAGTTCAAGAAGGCCGGCATTCCGATTGCAGGGGACGACATCAAGAGCCAGATTGGCGCAACCATAATCCACAGGATGCTTGCCGAATTGATTGTGAAGAGGGGCGGCGTCATTGACGAGAGCTATCAGCTCAATGTCGGCGGGAACACAGATTTCCTGAACATGCTGGAGCAGTCAAGGCTCACCTCGAAGCGGATAAGCAAGACTGAGGCTGTAAGTTCACTCATACCCTACAACGTGCCCATGCGCGTCGGCCCCAGCGATTACGTCGAATTCCTGGGCGACAAGAAGGTCTGCCATATCTACATCTCAGGGAAGAAATTCGGAAACGCGCCGTTCAAGATAGACCTCAAACTGCAGGTGGAGGACTCACCGGATTCCGCAGGCGTAATGGTGGATGCCATACGGTGCGTCAAGATAGCGCTGGACCGGGGGATAAGCGGTCCGCTCGAGGGCATCTCGTCCTATTTCTTCAAGCACCCGCCGAAGCAGTTCCCGGATTCTGTATGCTACCAGAAAGTGGAAGATTTCATTGCCGGCAAACTGAAGTGCTGACACGACCTAGAAATAATCCGTTATCTTGCAGTCCTTGACCTTGTCATTCTCGAACAGCGAGCACATGCTCTCCTCCAGCATCTCGATGCGCTGGCTAACGTACGGTGAAACGTTGAAATCCCTGGCAATGGATTTGCTTATCTCGAGGTACTTCATGACGCTCTTGACATGAACAGTGAGGTTGAGGCCGTTCCCGCACCTGCACTTCCCGCTCAGGGGCATGCGCCTGTACTTTGCCTTGCACTTGGTGCATCTCAGCTTCTGGTTCGAGAATGTGCGGAGGTTGCCCATCATGTCAGGTATGAAGTGATTGTTAAGCAGGCGCTCGGCAACATCCTTTTCGTCCACAGCGGAAATTAGCCTTGCAAGCTGAAGCTGTATCCTGGTCTTGTCGTCCATGCTCTCCAGCGTCTTGTAGGATGACACTGTCGGTCCCCCGGATATGTCGCCTGTCTCCAGGGTGTACCCGAAGCCCTCGTACTGGATGTTCGAACCGATCCGGCACCCCACCGTGTCCAGCATCTTCTCCAGGGTTTTGGGATTCAGGTTCTCCAGGCCGGCGCGGTATATCTCAATGGGATAGGAGCGCATCACATCTATGTTGTGCGCCTCCTTGTCTATCTCGTTCGGGTCAATCCTCGTCATGAGCACGAGCGGGGCGTCCATCCTGCCTCCGCGTTTCTCCGGAAGGTAAGATACAGAGAAGTTCAGCAGGCCGTCCATCAGCAGCATGAAGCAGTCCTCGTCGCCATCGCAGTTCCGCCTCTTCGCCGCATGGAAGAACGGGTGGGCATAGCCCACATTGGCTTTGCAGAAGCCAATCAGCCTGCAAAGCACCCCGCCGGAAGTGTGCGGCGAAAGGCCCAGGAGGGCGGCGCCCACCAGATCGCTTTTCTTTTTGGCTCCGTAAAAGGGCCTGATGCCGTAGAAGTCCCTGAGAAGGTCGTCGACGAAATGCGAGACCCTGAGGAAGTAATCGCCCCCCGAGTCAGGAAGCACTATGTCCTGGGTACGCAGCTCGATTATCTGGCCCGGATCCTTCAGCGGTTTTCCGTCCATATCGACCGTGTAACCGAGTTCCTTAAGCTTTTCGATGCTCGTACCTATCTCAGACGGCTTGAAATGCGTGAGCGGCGCGTCTGTGCAGTCAAACCTGGATGTCCCGTCCTTGAACACCCAGACATCGTTCTTGGCTCTGAGCATTGCCTTCTCGGGCATCTCGACAGTCTTATATTTGGATATCATGCCCATGACTCCTTTGACGTCAGGAATGTTGACCATGCCCAGCCTCGAGCATGCCCGCTTGAACGTGGAGTACATGTCCACGACCTGGTCGGCAGACATCCCCCTGGACAAGGTGTGGCCGCCGCATTCGCACTGGGGCATGAATGTGGTCTTTCCGCAATCCGTGCATTTCCTGACCTCCAGTTCCAGTTCGGCCTTGCGCATGGATTCGGAAGCCTTGGACATCAGCCTCTGGGGGCCTCCGCCCTCCCCAACTGGGAACAGGCCGTGCACGGGAGGGTCCATCTTCCTCATGGCCGCCTTTTCCGGCCTGGCCATTCGCGCGCCGATATAGGTTCCGCGGCTGTCCATTATTCTGAACCCGGCAAGCTTGGAGACGAATTCCAGTGTGTCCTTGAAATCGCCCTTGGGGATCTTCATGGATTTGGCTTTCTGGTCGAGCCCGAGCGAGGCAATAAGTGCTGGGCCGTTCTCCGCCACGAGAATTTTGCCCTTCAACCGGTAGGGCAGCCTCAGCTCGATAAAAGCATTTCTGGCCCATTCCGCATCAGGTACCTCCAGTTCCTCGCCCTTGATCGTGCCTGACTCCTTGACAAAAGAGCGCAGCTCCGTGACCTGGTCAGAGGTAAGGTTGTTCCACATGAATGTGTATTTTGGGTGCATGGGGGCCTTCTTCTTCCTTGCCAGCGAGAGAGCCGTTTTCAGGTTCATAATCTCGAGACCATCCGGAACATCTATTCCGAGGGCTTCCAATTCAGCCCTGTACCAGCCCGTGTCAAAGACTCCCCGGACAAGGGGATGGTTGTTCTCCAGGAACTCGCCGACCGGGATGAGTATCTCGCCGAGGTCCACGATTCTCTCGATGCTGTCCAGGGCCATCTTCTTGGCCACCTCGACATCACGCAGCCTGATGAGGTCCCCGTTCCTCATCAGAACAAGGGGAGGCTCCAGCATGTCGCAGGGTGTCGATATTCCTGCTTTTCCGGGCCTTTCTATCTTGATCTGGGTGCCCACGGCCATGGTCTCCTGCATGAGGTACATCACAGACGGGTGCACGCTTATGGATGCCAGCCCCCCAGTTCTTGACCTCCCGTACCTCAGGCGGAAGCCGCCTTTCCTACTGGGGTGGGAGTAAACTGGCCGGCCCGCAACCATGTCATTTATAAATTTCTCGCTGGGCTCTATGCCCATGCCCATTTCGTCAGGCTTGTCCTTGACCAGCTTGTCCAGGAACTCCCAGCCATCTAGTTTGAGTTTACTTACATGACCCTTCAGCTTCTTTGCCTTGAGGGCTATGCCCTCCGCGACCACGAGGCATGCACCGCCCCTCACCCTGTTGGTCTCTATCCTGGGAAGGTCCCGGAAGCCTGTTATCTCCGAATCCTCGGTGCCCTCACCGTCGACGCAAATCCTGCATCCCCGGATGATGCAGTCTATCTCAGATTCAGAAGGCATGTACTGGAGGTTGACGAGCCTCTTGTAGAGGGGTATCTCCTCCTTCCACCTGGACACTTCGCTGTCAGTCGCGACGTAGGGGCCTATGCCGAGTTCGTTTCTGACAACATCCGCTATGAGCACGCTCATTGCCTGGCCCGTGCCTCCGGCAGACCTTATCGGCCCTGCGAAGGATACGGAGACATAGCTGTTCTCCCCAGTTCCGTGAATCTTCACTTCGCCTATTCCATCCAGTGGCGCGACCAGGATGCCCTCGGTCAGCACGGCCAGGCCTACGCGCACCGCTTTGTCAAGAGCCGCGTCCCTTGGGCCGTGGAATTCCTTGGCCAGCTTCTTGGCCACAAGTATGGACATCTCCTCCCTGTTGTGCGTTTTGGCGAATTCGCGAATTATCTCTGCAATGCCGTCAAGGTTCAGCAGCTTCTCCACCCGCGAGGCCATGTCCTCGGACCGGGAAATTTCGACCTCCAGCTCGGGATCAAGCCCCTTCTTGCGGGCCTCTGAAGCGACCTGATAACATCTCTTTGCCTCGTCCTGGAGGCACGCGAAATACCTGTTCATCTCTGCGCTGGCTGCTATTTTCATCTTACACCCGGAAGCGAGCAAGTGGCCTGATTTGTCAGTCCGAACAGAACATCCCCCTTGGCTGCATCCCGATTGTCAGGTCCCTTTGCGGGTGTGCATCGAATTCCATGCTTTTAAGAGTTTCGGCGATGCTCATTCTTTTCCACCTGCCCCCACCGATATAGCTTTAAATCGCAACCCATTTACCCGCAGCGAAAGGGAGCGAGGACCATGGACATTCCAGTTTCCGAGGGTAAAATCAAGGAGATGGAAGGCATAGCCAACAATGTACGTATACATATCATCCAGATGGTTTTCGATGCCGGCTCCGGTCATCCAGGCGGCTCTCTGTCGGCAACTGACATCATGGTCTCCCTGTATTTCGGCATCATGAACCACAGACCTGGAGAGCCGCAATGGCCAGACAGGGACCGCTTCGTGCTGAGCAAAGGCCATGCCGCTCCGGCACTCTATGCCTGCTTGGCTGAGGCGGGCTATTTCCATGTAGATGAGCTGAAGACATTCAGGAAAATCGGGTCCAGGCTTCAGGGGCATCCGGACATGCGCAAGACCCCTGGAGTGGAGGCGTCCACCGGAAGCGAGGGCCAAGGGCTGAGCATGGGCGTCGGCATGGCGCTGGCAGGAAAGCTGGACAGGAAGCCATACACCGTTTATGTCATGGTCGGGGACGGCGAGAATGACTGCGGCCAGATATGGGAGGCGGCCATGTCCGCTTCCTTCTTCAAGCTGGACAATCTAATCGTCATCATTGACAGGAACATGCTGCAGCTGGACGGCCCTACCCACAAGATAATGTCCATAGAGCCGCTGGCAGACAAGTGGCGCGCGTTCGGATGGAATGTGCTGGAGGCCAACGGCCACAATATAGCAGAATTGCTGGAAATACTGCACAAGGCCAAGCACACCAAGGGCATGCCGACCGTGGTCATTGCCCACACAATCAAAGGCAAGGGAGTGAGCTTCATGGAGGGCGCGGTCGGGTTCCATGGCAAGGTTCCGACCGAGGAGCAGTTCAAAGTGGCGATGGCCGAACTGGGGGCAAAAACATGAAAAATAAATGGGATTTTGAACCCCAGAGGCCGGCATTCTCCAGGGCGCTCGTGGCATTGGGCAATATGCGCAAGGATATCGTTGTGGCCAGTGCCGACCTTTCTTCTTCTGTCGGAACATCTGCCTTTGCCCAGGAATTCCCAGAGCGGCATTACAATTTCGGCATAGCCGAGCAGAACATGATAAGCGCCTGCGCAGGGCTGGCAACAACAGGAAAGGTTGTATTTGCAAGCACCTTCGCGATATTTGGAACTGGCCGTGTATATGACCAGATAAGACAAAGCGTTTGCTATCCGAAGCTCAACGTCAAACTCGTGGCCACCCATGCCGGCATCACGGTGGGCGCGGACGGGGCGACACACCAGATGATTGAGGACCTGGCCCTGATGAGGGCGCTTCCCAACATGACTGTCGTTGTTCCGGCCGATGCCCCGGAAACTGAAAAGGCAATACTGGCTGCGGCAGACTACGAAGGCCCGGTTTACATACGCCTTGGCAGGGCTAATGTTCCTGTCTGTACAGCTGGCAAGGACTGCCAAGACTTCGAGATCGGTAGGGCCACATTGATGCGTGACGGGAACGACGTCACCCTGGTGGGCACGGGCATAATGGTGGCCAAATGTCTTGAAGCAGCCGATGAGCTGGCAAAACACCAGGTGAGTGCCAGGGTCATTAACCTGTCCACAATTAAGCCTCTTGACGAGAAGCTTCTCGTCAAAGCCGCGAGAGAGACAGGATGCATGGTCACGGCCGAGGAGCACAGCCATGTGATGGGCATGGGCGCGGCTGTCGCGCTGGTTCTGGTCGAGAACGCCCATGTTCCGATGAAAAGGGTAGGAATTCCGGATTCATTCGGCGAGTCAGGAGAGCCGGATGAGCTCATGGAGAAGTACGGGCTGACTGTGGACAACATCGTTGACGGAGCCCATGATGTCATTAAAAGGAGAGGAAGGTAATGAAGATATTCCTGGACACGGCAAATGTGGAGCAGATACGCGAGGCGAACAGCTGGGGCATAATAGACGGCGTGACAACCAACCCGAGCCTGGTTGCGAAGGAGGGCAGAGACTTCAGGGAAGTGGTCATTGAGATATGCTCAATAGTCAACGGCCCAATCAGCGCTGAGGCAATCAGCCCGGACGCGAAGGGCATGGTCAAGGAGGGCAGGGAATTGGCAAAGATACACGAGAACATCAACATCAAAATCCCGATGACGTCCGAGGGCCTCAAGGCAGCGAAGGAACTCTCAGCCAGAGGAATTAAGACTAATGTCACTCTGGTGTTTTCCGCAAACCAGGCATTGCTCGCGGCCAAGGCCGGCGCAACTTTCGTAAGCCCGTTCGTGGGCAGGATTGACGACACAGGCCATGACGGGATGCAGGTCGTGAGGGACATAGTCCAGATTTACCTCAACTATGCCTTCGACACGGAGGTCATCGTGGCCAGCGTGCGCCACCCCATACATGTCCTGGAGGCTGCCAAGGCCGGCGCACACATTGCCACGGTGCCGTGGGGAGTGCTGCAGCAGATGACCAAACACCCGCTCACAGACCTGGGAATCGCAGCTTTCCTTAGGGACTGGGAGAAGGTCCCGAAGCAGAGCAAGTGAGCCGCATGGGTATACTTGAACCGCTTCTGCGCGGGTTTGAGGGCGAGCATGACCTGGAAGACATGTTTACGGTCTCAAACGCCAGCATGCTGGCCGACAGCATGGGCATGATTCATGACTTTGACACTTTTCTAGGGATGTATGCGGGATTCATGGAAACGCTGCCGTCCGCGAGCGTCCTTGTGGCTGAACAGGAGGGGAAGATTGTGGGCCATGCAATGGTTTGGTGGCGGGATGTCGCCGGGGGCCACAGGCTTTATTCCCACCAGAGTTCTGTGCTCCCGGAGTATGCCTGTATCCGGGAGCGGCTCATGGATTGGGCCGAGAGAAGGCTTGCGGAGATTGCCTTGGGACATCGGTCAGACGCCAGTAAAATGCTGGAAACCCAGGCAGTGCCTGGAACAGCCCTTGACGCAATTGTGAAATGCATGGGATACGTGCCTTCCAGGCATTTCTTCGAGATGGTCGGCCCTCTTGATGCGGTGCCTGCGGCTGTTGCACCCGAGGGTATAACTATAACTCCTTTGCTGGAACATAGTGTGAGAGAGGCATGGGCCGTATCCCGCGAGGCGTTCATGGACCATTGGTGCTATAGCGAGAAGAACTGGTCTAACGAGAGACTGGAGGAGATTATCGCATCCCCCCTCTTCGACCTTTCGCTGTGGTTTATCGCGGTTGCGGATGGCCGTGTCGTGGGCAGCGTGAGGAACTATATCAAACCTGACGAGAATGCCATTCTGGGGAGGAAACGCGGGTACATCAGCAATCTCTGCGTTCTGAGGCCCTGGAGAAGGCGGGGCATTGCATCAGCCCTGCTCTCGAAAAGCATGGCCGGGCTGGCGTCGCGCGGCTTGACAGAGGCAAGGCTGACCGTTGACTCGGAACGTACGACCGGCGCCCTGAGCCTATATACAAAGGCAGGGTTCTCCGTGTCAAACACCTATGTGAACTACTGGAAGCTTTTGGCTGAATGCTAGACTCTTTATATCCTTGAGGACATTAATTGTCGGTGTTATGAAGGGCCATTACCTGGGCAAACTGGCGGTAGGCTTCCTGCTGTTGGTGTTCATATTCAGCCTCGGCAACCTGATTTTCAACCTCGAGAACCTGGACATCGGGGACGAGAATATGCCGCGGTTCATCAGCACGACCGCACAAAGCCAGGATGTAGCCACCAACAGCACCCTGACAAATGCCCTGAGGTGGATATACTACGGATTCATGGTTTTCTGCGGAGTCGTGGTTGTCATAGGCGCCATTACTTTCGGGGCTTCGAAGGACAGGAAGAAATGGCGCAGGTTGTTCATCCAGATGGCCGGCCTGATGCTCGGTATAGCCGCAATCTTTGCATTTGCGCACTTCTATAAGGACATCGAGAGCTCAGTGACCGGCATCGGCACTACGGACATACTGCCGGGGGGCGGCAATGTCACTGCGGATGATGGGGGGGAACCGTCTGAAGCCCCTGATTCGCTAAGGGTTGTTCTTGCATTCGGTGTTTTTGCCATAATCTTCCTGTTCGCCATTGTGGCCATCATGGCCATATCAAATTTTATGAAAATGAGGTCGTCCGGGCTTGACTATTCTGACATGGAGAAAGACTCGCACGAGATGGCAACAACGATACAGAGAACCATCGACGCTTTGGCCGGGGGCTCTGACATCCGGGCAACGGTCATAAGGTGCTACACAGATATGTGCAGGATAATGGCCAGGCACGGAGTCGAAGAGCAGGAGTATCTCACTCCCAGGGAGTTTCTGAAGCTTGCAGTCAAGAGGCTGCCTGTCCCGGAGGTGCAGATGAGAGCGCTCGTAAACGTTTTCGAGGAGGCAAGGTACAGCCAGCATCGGCTTGAAGAGGAAGACAGCAAACGCGCGCTGTCCGCGCTTGAGGCGGTACGCAAGGTGCTTGTCGCCCACAGCCCGCCACATGTCCAGGGGGATGAGAAGCCTGGAGTTTGAATCCTCCGTGAAGGGCGAGGTGTCCACAGAAAGGCATCTGAAAATGGATAAACGCAACTGGGATGACTTAGTTTACATGGTTCTGGGAGAGGCCACGGCCGGCAACATCCTGGTCATGGTGTTTGCCGTTCTGTTCTTTGGCGCCACGCCAGTGGCCATGCTGCTGCTGTTCGGCACTTACAGCGACGGCATGAGATGGTTGATAGGACTCGGTCTCATCACGGCGATGGGCTTCATAGCCGTCTACATCATGAGGATGGGGCTGGCCAAGGGCGCTGCGGCGCAAGAAAGAAGCCCAGCAAAAACGCAATACCCGGGTGAACTCACCCACCTGACCGAGGCAATGGAAAGGGCGGCGGACGGATACACATACAGCCAGCAAGTAATAAGGGAAAGGCTGTGCGAGATAATCGTTTCCAGGGAGGCACAAGCCAGGGATATTGGCGAGGAAGAGATATTGGACATGCTTGAGTCAGGGAAATCGGGAATACTGGACGACACTGCCCTGGATGAGTTCCTGAGGAAAAACAATCCCGGGGCCAAAGCCCGCGAATCCCTGAATGCCAAGGGCAGGTCCAAGGAAAAGGGCATGAGATTTTTGACGGAGATTGACGACATCATAGGGAGAATCGAGGCGATGACATGAAAATCGAGGAAGTGGCAAGGAACTGCAAAGGAATCAGAACAGAGGTGGCCAAGGCCATCGTGGAGAAAGACAGCGTGATAGAGCAGCTCATGCTTGCTTTCCTGGCAGGGGGGCATGTCCTGTTCGAGGACTATCCTGGCCTGGCAAAGACCTTGATGGCAAACACGTTCTCGAGGGCCATAGGATGCAATTTCAAACGTGTGCAGTTCACGCCGGACCTGCTTCCGGCTGACATCACAGGCACATTCGTGCTCAACAGGGCCACGAGCCAGTTCGAACTGAGAAAGGGGCCGATATTCACGAACATCCTGCTTGCGGACGAGATAAACAGGGCTCCACCCAAGACACAGAGCGCGCTGCTGGAGGCTATGCAGGAGTTCCAGGTGACCCTGGAGGGTGAAACCCACAAGCTGCCAAGGCCGTTCATGGTCATAGCCACGCAGAATCCGATAGAGTACGAGGGCACATACCCGCTGCCAGAGGCGCAGATTGACAGGTTCCTTATGCGGCTCAGCATCGGATACCCCAGCCAGAAAGGCGAGGCCGAGATACTGCGCAGAAGGCGGAACAGGAAGACGGACGACATACAGATATCCTGCGTCTCCAGCCCGGAGACCGTAAAGGCCATGCAGGCCGCCATCGAGAACGTGCATGTGGATGACGACATAGAGACATACATCGTTTCGGTTGTCCAGGAGACAAGGAAGCACGGCCAGGTCGAGGTCGGAGCCAGCCCAAGGGGTTCACTCGCGTTGATGAAACTTGCGCAGGCCAAAGCCGCGCTCGCAGGAAGGGATTTCGTTCTTCCCGATGACGTGAAGAGCGTTGCAGTTCCGGCGCTGGCCCATAGGCTGATTCTGAAGCCAGACCCCTGGATAAAAGGGATAAAGCCCAAGGTCATCATAGACAAGGTGCTGACCACGGTGCCTGTCCCGAAGGCCAGGTCCTGAGGGCAAAGATGAGGTCGAGGAAAGGGTTCTGGCTGGCCTCTGCGGCCGTCGCCTGCATCGTAGCAGGGCTGTTCCTGGTCAGCGGCACCTTGGTCGCCCTCTCCCTGCCGATAGTCGTTTACCTGGGCATCATGGGCCTGTTCCTGGAGAAGGAGAGGGCAGACCTTGAGGTCGAGCGCAGGATTTCCGACACCAGGATAATGGCTGGAGATTCGTTGCATATTGAGGTCATTGTCAGGAACAGGGGCGAACCCATCGAACTCCTCGAGGTAGAGGACATAATCCCAGATTACGTATCCGTTGCCGGGGGCACCAACTGCGCGCTGATGAGCCTGGACGAGGGCGAGGAATGCTCGTTCGAATACACTCTTGATTGCCCTCTCAGGGGCCGGTACAAACTTGAGTCCATGAAACTGGCAGTCATGGATTCGGGCAGACTGCACAGGTCGGAGATGCTGTTCGGAGAAGCAAACGAATTCTCTGTCGTGGCCAAGATAGAGCCGACCAAGGGAGCGAGCATAGCACCGAAGAAGACAAGGAACTGGGTGGGCATGATTAAATCTCACAGGGTGGGAATCGGCACCGAGTTCTTCGGGCTGAGAGACTATGTCTCCGGTGACGAACTACGCAGGATAAACTGGAAGGCCTCGGCAAGGCGCGATATTCTGCTCACGAACGAGTTCGAGTCTGAATGCTCAGGGGACGCAACCCTGATACTGGACGCAAGGCTGGAGGCAAATGTCGGCACCATAGAGGACTGTTCGGTCGAGCACGGGGTGAGGGCTGCTTCCACGATAGCATCCCAGATTCTTAAGGACAAGAACAGGGTCGGCCTCATTGTGCTGAGGGACATCATAGACGAGGTGTACCCAGCTTTCGGCAAAAGGCAGTTCTACAGGCTGAGCGAGCATCTGCTGGACGTGAAGCCGCTGGGCCTGCTGCCGTTCGAGAACGTCGGCTGGATGGTGACAAGCTATTTCCCCCTTGAATCGCAGATAATAGTCATAAGCGCCCTCACCGATTCCGATATCGTGACGACGATAGGCGACCTCTGCGCCAGGGATTACGATGTAGTTGTCCTGTCACCTTCTCCGGTCAAATTGGAATCAAGGCTCGTGAAAGACTCTGGCCCCAAGGCCAGGGCTATGAGGATTCTCGAGATGGAGCGCCAGAACCTGATAAGCGAGTTGAGCAGGTACGCCAGGATAGTGGACTGGAATGCGGACGAGCCGCTGGCAACGGCACTCAGGGGGGTGGAAGCATCGCGGAACAGAAGGTGATGGCAAAGATCCACTATATTCAGGCCATTCCCGCGATTTGCCTTTTCGCGGCATGCACATGGCATATGGTTTCATTTTACCATTACGGGGGGCTTGGGGATTGGAACGGGCATGTTGCGGCGCTCGGAACCATACTTGCAGCCGGGCTCGCCTCCCTGTTCCTGAGAAATGCCGGAATCGTTACCGACCTGTTCGAATCCTTCAGGCCTCACCTGACAGGCGCAGCCTGCTTCATGCTCGGCGCCCTGCATTTCATAGGGCTGCTGAATGCCGAGCCATTGTTCTTCCAGATGGGATTCCTGATGCTCATGCTCGCATATTTCGAAACGGCAGGCATGGCCAATGGCTTCAGACCGGTTTATTCCGGCCACGTTGCACAGGTCACGGTAAATACCCTGAAGAGGCTCGTGCTCAAGCAACTGGGCACGCTGGCAATGGTATTCGCTCTTTCTGTGATTCTCCTTTACCTGTCCCTGATGGTCGTTGTGGGATTCAGGGAGACATGGACGGTCACGCTTCTGGCTGCGGTCATGATACTCGCCCTGGCGTTTCTGACCAGGGCGAGAAGAATTTAAAATTGAGTGGGAAACCGGATCGCATTCAACCGGTGCCGGATTTCATTGCCTTTTCAATCTCATCCTCGGTGATGTAACCGACGAACTTTCTCTTTCCGATGAATACTGTAGGCGTCTTTCTAACGCCCTTGAAGAACGCCCTGACGGTGTCCCGGAGTCTCGTCCTGTCATACACAATCATTTCGACATTGTGTTGGCTGGCAATCCTTTCCAGCAGGTTTTTGAGGTTCAGAACCTCCTCTGGGAGCCCGACCACTTTTTGGCTCATCCTCAGCTGGTCGTCATAATCGGTGGAGGCTGCCCCTCTGAAATACCTCATGTAGTGCCCCGTTCCGCCTTTGACCGCGTATTCCTCGGAGTTCAGGTAGAGTTCGATCCTCATGGCCCTTATTCTTCCTGCGCCTCAGTCTCTTCTGGCTTCTTCTCGGTCTTGCGCTTCTCTATGGTATCGAGCCTATCGTCCTTGCGCTCGCCCGCATATCCGTCCCTGTTGGGTCCGTCATCCCTGGGGCGCCTCTCACGGGGCCTCCTGTCCCGTGAACCGCCATCCCTTTCCCGGCGGTCTCCGCCCCTCCGGTCGCCGCCGCGCCTGTCTCCGCCCCTCCGGTCGCCGCCCCGGCGGTCGTCCCTGTCGCGCCTGGGCCGGCGCTCAGGCTCGACATAACCCTCAGGCCTGGGCAGAAGGGCCTTCCTCGACACATCGACCTTGCCGTTGTCTATCTTGATTACCTTCACGCGGACCTTGTCGCCAAGTTTGATTCGGTCTGTGACGTTTTCAACGCGCCCCCATTCTATCTCGGACACGTGCAGCATGCCGTCCTGGCCCGGTGTTAAGTTCAGGAATGCGCCGAACGGCATTATCTTGACAACCTCGGCCTCTTCGAATATCTCGTCCATCTCGACAACACGGACAATATCGCGTATCATCTTCTCGGCAATCTTGCCCTTCTCGACATCGTTGGTCGTTATCATCACCAGGCCGTCGTCGTTGATGTCTATCTTGAGGTCCAGCTCTTCGGTAATCGCCCTTATTTTCTTGCCTCCGGGTCCGATCACATCGCCTATCTTCTGCGGGTCGATCTTGAAGCTTATTATCCTGGGCGCGTACGGGCTCAGCTCCTTCCTGGGCTCCGGTATGGCTGCCACCAGGCAGTCAATGACCTCGTTGATGGCTTTTCGCATCTGGGGAAACACACCATGTATCATCTCCCTTGTCAGGCCGGCGGTCTTCGTGTCCATCTGGATTGCAGTGATGCCGTCCTTCGTTCCCGTGAACTTGAAGTCCATGCCGCCCGGGCCATCCTCCAGGTCCTGGATGTCTGTGATTATCTTCCACTTGCCGCCATGGGTGGCTATGCCCATTGCTATTCCGCCGACCGGCTTTTTTATCGGGACACCGGCATCCATGAGGGCCAGCGTCGACCCGCAGGTCGAGCCCATCGAAGAGGAGCCGTTGGAACTCATGGTCTCGGACACCACCCTGATTGTGTAGGGGAAGATTTCGTCGTCCGGCAGCACAGGCACGAGTGCCTTCTCCGCCAATGCGCCGTGCCCTATCTCGCGCCTCCCCGCGCCCCTGAGCATCTTGACCTCGCCGACCGAGTAGGGAAGGAAATTGTAGTGGTGGAAGTATTTCTTGCTCCCGTCGCTTTCCATGGTTTCCACTGATTGCTCGTCGAACGGAGCGCCCAGCGTGACCATAGACAGTATCTGGGTCTCGCCTCTCTCGAACAGGCCGCTTCCATGCGTTCTGGGCAGGAGGCCAACCTCAGCCGACAAAGGCCTTATCTGGTCCAGCTTTCTGCCGTCTACCCTCTGATTGCGCTCGACTATCGCGATTGCGACCTGTTCCTCTATGAATTCATAAAAGAAGCTGGCCAGTACGCTCTTCAGGTGTTTATCGGCCTCTTCCTCGCTGCCTTTCTCCTTGATGTATTTTGGGCGGAAATGCTCGATCAGTTTCTTTTCGAGGCCTTTCAGTATCTCCTTGCGCTCGCCCTTGGAGCCCTTGGGGGTGTTGAAAAGGTATTTTTCAAGATGGGGCAGCGCTGCCTTTTTCATCTCCTCGATTATGTGCTTGTTCTCGGGTTTCACGCTGCTCCTGAAGGTTAACTGTTCCTCCGTGAGCTTTGGCTTGCCTATGTCCTTGCGCATCATGTTCGCGAACTCGGCTATCGGGCCCATTATCTCCATGGCCGTGTCGAAGGCCTTCTTCATGCTCTCGTCCGCAAGCTCCTGGGCGTCGCATTCGACCATCGTGATGCGGTTGCCGTCGCCCATGACCACGAGCTGAAGCTCGGATTGCTCCATCTCCTCGATTGTCGGGTTGATTATGGGGAATCCGCCGCTCATGCCCAGCCTAACGCATCCCAGAGGGCCGTCGAACGGTATCTCGGATATGTGCACGGCCAGGCAGGCCGCCAACATGGCAACGATGTCTGGCCTGTTCTCATGGTCCAGGCTGAGAGGAAGGCAGATGACCTGCACTTCGTTCCTCATGTTCTGGGGGAACAGCGGTCTGAGGCCCCTGTCAATCATTCGGCCGATGAGTACTGCTTCATTCGAGGGCTTGCCCTCTCTCTTGGAGAACCTGGGGCCCTTTATCCGGCCTGCAGCCGAGTACCTTTCCTCGTAATCAACCATCAGCGGGAAGAAGTCAATGTCCCTCGCTTCCTTCGATATCATGGCCGTGGCCATGACAACTGTCTCGCCCATCTGCACGATGACGGCGGCGCTTGCCTGCTTGGCCAGGCGGCCTGTCTCGACGGTTATTTTCTTTCCATCTATCTCTGTTTCGTATTTCTTTACATTCTTTTCCATGTTTATCACCTTGATATTCTATTGTATTATTTTATTCCTTACCCGCCCGCAAACAACTTTCCCGGGCCGGGTCATGTTTTTTTCCTGGGTATTGTTTTGGCCACCTTCTCCACAATGTCCATGCCTTTCTCGATCATCTCAAGGGAGTTGGCATATGAAAACCTGAGATGCCCCTCGCCGCCTTTCCCGAATGCGGAACCGGGGGCGCAAATCACGCCTGCCTTGACAAGCTCCATGGCGAAGTCCTCGCTGGGTATGTCATGGTCATATGTCGGGAACACATAGAATGCGCCTTTAGGTTTCAGGCAGTTGAAGCCTGGTATGTCATTCACCCTCTTCACTATTACGTCCCGCCTCTTTCTCAGTATTTCCACCCTTTCCTGAATCTTGTTGGTGGGCGAAATCATCAGTTCGTACACAGCCTTCTGCAGCGGCGTTGGCGGGCAGGCTATGTTGTAGTACTGCATCTTGGACAGCTGGTTTACCATGTACTTGGACGCTGCCAGGTAGCCCAGCCTCCACCCTGTCAGGGCGAAGGTTTTCGAGAACGAGTTTACGTACACCACATTGTCATAGTCCGGACTCAACAGGGACTGGTGTTCGCCCTCGAATATTATCTCGTCATAGACCTCGTCCGATATTATTGCCAGCTCATTCTCCCTGGCTATGTCCCTGATGGCTTTAATGGTTTCAGGCTCCAGAATCCCCGATGTAGGGTTGTTGGGGGAGTTGAGTATGATTGCCTTGGTTCTTGGAGTGATCAATTCCTCAATCTCGTCCGGGTTGGGCTGGAAATGGTTCTCGAATTTCAAGGAGTACCTGAGCGGCGTTGCCCCGCACATGATGACATGCGGCTGGTATATGACGAAGCCCGGGTCTGGGCACAGCACCTCGTCCCCGTGGTCGAATAGCGTGAGGGCAGTAACCAGCAAAGCCTGCGTTCCGCCTGCTGTTATTACAATGTTGTCCATTTCCACATCCGGCCTGTATTTTGTCAGCCGCTCAGCCAGTACTTTCCTGAGCTCCGGTATGCCTTTTGTCGGTCCGTAGTGGTTGTGCCCCTCCTTCACTGCCTTGTACAGGGCTGTTTGGGCCAATTCCGAGGGCTGGAAGTCAAGCTCACCCAGTCCGAGATTTATCGAGTCGGGGCCTGCCATCTCGAACATCTTCCGAATCCCCGAAACCTGGAGTCTTTTCGCCCTTGAGGCGAACCAGTCCCTCATGGTTGCCGGGTATTGCCTCTCGTTTATTAAGGCTTCGGTTATATAGCTATATAAAGGAAAAACTGTTTGGCACTGTATATCATAAATGATAGCAGCATGTCCCGCTTGAAACCATCATTTTATAGTAAAAGGGCGGGGTTTCATATTCTTGGCTGCATGGCTGATGATAAAGGTTATATCTAGGCATGACCGAGCGAGTAGGTGAACCCGAGTTTCTTTTTACTGAATATTTTTCTTTGGAGGGTGAGCCAGCGAAGCGAGGTTAAAGAAAAATACTCGGTGACAGAGCATTCTGGGGCATCCTGTTGCTCTTGAATCGGAGGCCCTGGGCTAAGCCCGGAGGTCGGGTACTCGCCTCGCAAATGTGAGCTAGGCGAAATTGACGGCTTTTACATGGAGGCGCCTTTTCAACCTTAGGATGAAAAAGACGCATCAGTGAAGTTTCAGCCTGCGGCCGAAAGCATCGCCGAATTCCCATGCACGCTGCGTGAATTCGGCTGGCTTATTTTTTCTTCTGTGCAGTTTTTAACAAGAAAAAATAAGTCCCGACTCCAGGATTTGAACCGGGGATCTGCTGATATCGGCTGTTACCGGTCGTAACCGGTGATCCTACTACAGTCAGCCGCTCGAGCCAGGCTAAGCTAAGTCGGGATTTGCGATTGATTAGCATGGCGCATAAATGACAATTCGTATAAAAAGGTTTGAGTCCACGGCTAAACGATACATTAAACAATATATTCCCAATACATGTCTGCATCCGAGGAATATCATGAAATTCACGGTTCGCTACGGCAAAGGCAATGCAGCCTTCGAGACAAATGTTCCATGCCTGGTTGCGGACATGGCATGCCCCGAGTGCCCCGATCCTGATTTGACAATTGAGCGCGCAATCGGGCAAAACCTTGACGGCGCCTTAGGGTTCTTGAATTTTGCCAAGAATTGCAAGAAACTTCTGTTCATCCTGTGCGACGGTACACGCCCCACACCAACAGCGTTGGTGCTCAAGCATCTGAATCCCCATTTCATGAACCTTCCGGATTTTAGATTTATCATAGCGACTGGCAGCCACAGGGTGCCGACAGACGTGGAATTTCATAGAATTTTCGGCCAGTTTCATGACGAGTTCAGGCCGCGCACCTCGGTGCATGACGCAAAAGATGCCGGCGCATTGAAATATGTGGGCACCACATCCCGCGGAACGCCTGTCTTCTTCAACAGGGCAGTGCTGGATGCCGATGGAATAGTCACAATCAACAGCGTTGAACCGCATTACTTCGCGGGTTATACAGGAGGGCGCAAATCTTTTCTGCCAGGCGTTTCAGGCTACGATAGCATAGAGCGTAACCACAGCCATGCTTGCGAGCCGGGCGCACTCCCCATGAACCTGAGGGGCAACCCGGTATCGGAGGACATGCAGGAAGCGGCAGATTTTCTGTCTGGAAAAAGGATATTTTCTGTTCAGACCGTCATGATGCATGACGGCCACCTGCACTCTGCGTTTGCCGGCGAGCCCGACAAGACATTCCGCGATGCTGTCGATACTGCGCAAAGGCTGTTCTCTGTTGAGATCCCCCGCAGGGCCGATATCGTAATTACGGTTGCACAGCCGCCAATGGACTGCAACCTGTATCAGTCGCAGAAAGCCCTGGAACATGGCAGGGCGGCCCTCGCGGAGGGCGGCATAATGATACTTGTGGCGAGCTGCTGGGATGGCATAGGCGACCGCGGCTTCTATGACATGCTCTCATGTTTCAAGGAAGGGGAGACTGTCTCTGATTATATGGGGAAGAACTACAAATTGGGAAATCACAAGGGTGCCAGGATGCTGAGTTTGGCCGAGCATGCCAGCATATGGGCTGTGACCGAGCTTGACGACGAAACACTGAAACAGGCGAGGATTAGGGGATTCGTGTCCCTCCAGGAAGCTGTAGACAGGGCAGTCGGAGATGTGAGGGCACGGGGCATAGAACCGTCCATCATCGTGCTTCCGGGGGGCAGCCTGACAGTGCCAAGGGTCGGTAGATAATGATTTCCGCTGAGCAATTGGCTGAGGCACTGGGAAGGGCAGTCACCGCCATGCCCGAGGACCTGGTCGCAGCCCTGCAGAAGGCCCATGATGCAGAGACGGGCACTCTGGCAAAAATGCATCTGAAGGCGATACTGGACAATATTCGGCTTGCCGGTCGGGAGCACCTTCCTGTCTGCGAGGACACAGGCATTCAGACGGTATTCGTGGATGCGGGCGCGGATTTCCTGGGGCTCGGGGAATTGGTCAAAGCCATCCAGGAAGCCGTGAGATTGGCGACTGTTTCCGGACCGCTCAGGCCGAACACCGCCAACCCTTTCACTGGAAAGAACAGCGGCGACAATCTTGGGCCGAATGCTCCAGCAGTCAATATCACAATCGTTGAGGGGGATGGCGCAACGATTCAGATGCTCCCCAAAGGAGGAGGCAGCGAGCAGCTTTCCGCCCTCTGGATGCTTGCCCCGGCGGACGGAATCGCGGGCCTGAAGAGAGAGGTCCTGACGCATGTCCAGAAGGCCGGCGGAAGGCCTTGCCCGCCTCTGATAATCGGCATAGGAATCGGCGGAAGCGCAGACATTTGCATGAAGCTGGCCAAACGATCGCTGCTCAGACCGCTGGGCTCCCCCAACCCCGACCCAGACGCGGCTGCACTGGAAAAGGAGCTGCTGGAATCAGTCAATTCCCTGGAGGTAGGACCCATGGGCATGGGCGGCAGGACAACCGCGCTCGCCGTGCATGTGGAATACGCACCCAGGCACCCTGCCACATTCCCTGTGGGGCTGGTTATGCAATGCTGGTGCCACAGGCACGCCATAATAAGGTTGGACAGGGAAGGGAAGGTGGTCTGACGGCTGAGAGGAAAATCATAAGGACCCCGCTGGACCCCGGCGCTGTCAAATCCCTGAAGATAGGGGAAATCGTCTATATGAGCGGCCGCATATTCACTGCAAGGGACCAGGCTCACGTTTTAATGCTTAAGAAAGGCATCCCGCCCGGCCTTGAAACAAAAGGGCTGGCAATCTATCATTGCGGGCCGATTGTTAAACAGAGGAACGGGGAAAGGACCATAACCTCGGCAGGGCCCACGACCAGCATGCGCATGGAATCCCTCGAGCCGGAGTTCCTTGAGATGTCAGGCGCACTGGCCATCGTAGGCAAGGGCGGCATGGGCCATGGCACGCTGAGAGCCCTTGAGAGGCTGGGTGCAGTCTATCTGTCAATAACAGGCGGGCTGGGCGCGCTGGCCATGAAGAGGCTGGGCTCCATCAAGGAGGTTTATTTCCTGGAGGAGCTAGGGCCTGTCGAAGCTGTCTGGTTGTTCGATGCAGATGAGTTGGGCCCACTGGTGGTTACCATGGACTCGCACGGCAACTCATTGCATGAGGCAGTATCTGCGGTAACAAGGGAGAACCTGGCGCGTATCTTGGGAAAAGCTTAGGCCAGCCTCTCGGCCTTGCCGCGGCCTAAATTTCGATTGGGGCTGAGCAGTTCGTATATTTCATGGTCCATGGCCGGCCTTCCATTGGCGATGTGCTGAGCCAGGTTGTACCCTACCCCGGGGCCCATCATGAATCCCTGGCCGCACATGCCGATGGCCAGGTACATGTTTTCAACTCCGGGGGCTTTGCCGATGAAGGGTATGCCATCAGGCGTCATCGGGTAAAGGCCACGCCACAGCCTTCTGACAGTGAGACCTTTCAGCCTTGGGATGAGGCTGACCAACCTTCTCGCCAGGATAGGCATGAACTCGGAGGTTTCGCGCCTGTCAGTGCCCAGAATCGGTTTGAGCGGGGTGTAGCAGAATATTATCTGGCCGCTTTCCACCTGCCCGAAATAGAAATTTTTTGTCATGCCTTCCGGTCCCTGCCTGATGTCCACAACCAGCGGAGGCAGGAACGGCCTCACGGGGGACGTAATTCCGGCCTCATGGCTGTCAGGTATTACCGGTAACGAAAAACCTGCCATCTCGCATATCCTGGTCGCATCCGCGCCCGCAGCGTTCACGACGTTTTCTGCAGAATGCTCGCCCCTATCTGTCTTCACTGCGGTTATCCTCCCGCCTTCCATCCTGAGCCCTGTCACTTTCTCCCTGAACCTGAACTCGGCTCCCAGCTTCTTTGCCTCATGCGTGAAGGATTCGATTGCCATGAGGGGCGAGACCTGCCCGTCCTCCGGGGACAGGGTGCCGCCCCTCAGGCCCTGCATGTTGATGCCAGGAACAGCGCCAGCAATTCCCTTCGGGTCAATCCAGTCGATGTTCAGCCTGAACCTTTTCTGTATGGGCAGCATGTCTCTCATGGTTTTCTCGTCTGCCTCGGTGTATATCGGGAAGCAGTAGCCGCCCGGCTTCCAGCCTATGTCTGAGCCGGTCGTTTCCTTCCAGGCCGAGAAAATCTCCAGGCTCTTCTTGCATATGGTAATCTTCGCCGGGTCTGAATGCGTGGCCCTCACGCCGCCAATCGCAGCCTTGTTCTGTCCTTGGCCGGAAGAGGCATGGCTGTCAAGACACAGCACTTTCAATCCTTCTTTCGCGAGGAAGTAGGCTGTGGGCACGCCCACGCTGCCCGCGCCAATCACGATGACGTCGTACTTGTTCGCCATCATTCCTCACCCCCGTGGATGAATGCAGAGAGTGGAACTTCCTGGGTGAAGGGCCTCTCGCTGTGCAGTTCTATGACGACCTCTCGGCCAAGCACCTGCTTGAAGATGCGCATGACCAGCTCGGTGCAGGTCTTGCCCCCGCAAGGACCCATGCCCACGCGCAAGCCTGCCTTGAGCGCATTGAAGTCTGTGCATCCTGTATTCCTGATGTACATGACGATCTCGCCCTTGGTTATTCGTTCGCACCTGCAGACTATGGTGTGGTCATCGTCCCCAGCGGTTGCTGGACCTCCCTTTGCCGGGGTTCCGGGTGCATGCAACCTTATCCCTGCCACCTTCTCCGCCTCGGCAGCCTGAACCTCCAGCATGAGCAGCTCCCTGCGGTTCTGCCAGGCGGATTTTCTTATGGCCAGGACTTTTCCCTTGCCAATCGGTTCGCCCTCAAAACCCACGGTTTTCACCGATTGGCCGGGCTTGACTGTTCCTTCAGGCATCTCCCAGGACAGCGTAACCAGCGCAAGCTTTCCTGACCGGTCATACCCCCTGTCCACGAGTGTTATCGCAAGCCCGGGGCATATGGCCACGCATCTTGTGCACCCTATGCAGTCGCTGAGCAACTGAGGTATTCCTGTCATCTTCCCGCCGCCTGTGCGTATCGAGTCCCTGGGGCACACGGCCGTGCATGGGTTGCATGGAATCTCCTGGGTGCATCTTATGACCGGATATATCTGGCTGTTCTGGGGATTTAGTATCTCGAGACCGTGGGTGGGTCCGGGCTTCGCCCTCAGCATGTCAAGTATCTCGAACCATTCCTTCGGTATCTCGGTTTCGTGGCCCATGTCCCTGAGCATCATCCGGCCGGTGATGTGGCCGCTGAATATTGCTGCCGAGGCTTCGGCGATGATGTCTGCGTCACCTGCTGCGTACACAGGCATGCCGAATTCCCTGGCCTTGAGGAGAAGCTCGTTCACCGGGGCAAGCCCGACAGCCACGAGCAGTGTGTCGGCCTCGAAGGCCATCTCTGTCCCGGGAAGGGGCCTGAAGTTGTCGTCGATCTGGGCAATGGTCACGCGCTCCAGCCTACCGTTGCCCTCGGCTTTCAGGACAGTGTGCGACGTCCATACAGGAATCCCGAACCTGAGTATCTTGTCCAGATGGACCTTGTAGCCTCCGCATTTGGGCAGAGCCTCGACAAGGCCCAGCACCTCGATGCCGGCCTGCAGGGCATGGTAGGCCGCAATGAGCCCGACATTGCCGCCGCCCACTATGAAGAGCTTCGAGGAGGCCTTCACCATGTCCCTGTTGACAAGTGTCTGGAACGCGCCGCCGCCATAGACCCCTGGCAGGTCGCAGCCCGGGAATGCAAGGCCCTTCTCCCTTGCACCGGCCGTGACCAGCAGATGCTTGGGCCGTATCAGGCAGTATCTGTCCTCCTTCAGAACGCCGACCAGACCGTCCGAGAATACACCTACCGCGGGTGAGCCCAACCATATCTCGACATTCTCCAGCTCTGCCACTTCCTCGGCCATGAGTGTGCCTATGTCCATGCCCCTCATGCCAGCATTGCAGTCCCTGACGGAGCCGAAGAAATTGTGTGTCTGCAGACTTAATTTCCCACCGAGCTCCTGCTTGTCGTCCACAATCAGAATTTTCAAACCCGCGACAGCCAACTCTGTCGCTGCGGAGAGCCCGGCCGGCCCCGCGCCCACAATCAGCACATCTGTTTCGATGATTTTCGGGCTGCCGAACTTGGGCAGCGCATCGTCTGCAGGAAGTTCTGGCAGCTTGTTGATGAATCTTACATCCATGCCCTCCGTCACCTGAGTTATACAGGCCTTTTTCGGGACTCCGTTAACAAGGACTAGGCACTGGGCGCATTGTCCGTTGGCGCAGAATATGCCCTGGGGGGCGCCGTCCCTGTGATGGTTGTTGAACACTATTATTCCGTAAGCCATCATGGCGCTCGATATGGGTTCGCCCGGCCTGGCCTTATATGCCTTGCCGTTGAAACCGAAATTGATATTGGCCCCTGGCCTTGGTGCCAGTATCGGATGATTCATAATGCGTCTGTCCGCGGCCATCATTCCTCACCCCCAAGTCTGGATGTGAGGAAACTGTATATGTCCATCACCTTCACAGGGCTTGTGTTCCATCCGCCGGTCACTGCCTTCAGGTGGCATGCGCATCTGTTGGAGCCTGCAATTATTATTTCGGCCCCGGAATCCTCGGCCTTCTTCAGAAGGCTCTTGGCCATCTTTCCTGACTCCGCGCTGACATCCCTCCACCCCGAGTCGCCGCATTTTCCTGTTATTTTTACTGTCTTGAGCCCGGGCACCTTGCCCAGCAGTTCCAGGCAATCCGCGTCAAATTCCCCTCCGCCCGCGCAGGCAGGGTGGTAGGCCGCAGTCATCGGAGTGTCCAAGAAAGCCCCGGTCAACCTCTCTTTCAGCACTGACGGCAATGACACAACTGTGCAGTCCAGCTGCATTTTCTTAAATGATTCATAACTCTTCGGCGTGGGCATTATGAGTTTCTTTACCCTGCCGGTGTTCAGGGTGCAGGCAACCGATTCTGCGTATCTCACGTAAAGCGTGTCCAGGCCCCAGTCCTTCAGGCTGGTTCCGGATATTTGTATGCCCGACGCGAGCGCATGCCTAATGCCTGTCTTCCTGAGCAGTCGGACAGATTGTTCCAGAACATCGGAGTCCTGCAATCCGTAAGCCCTGAATGCCTGTTCGGACATTGCCAGGCATCCGTATCCCAACAGGACGGAGGAACTTGGCGTCACAATCCTGTCAGGCTGCGCCATCAGAATCTGAATTGCGTTCAGGCACCTGCCGAGCCCTGCTTCCGTTTCCGGGTACTTTTCTGAGGAGTGTTCTAAGTCCCTAAGGTGGGTTATGGCTGTGAAGAATCTGTCGACCGAATCCTCTGTGTCAATATAGGCAATCCTTCCTGGATTGACGTTAATGGCGTCAAGTATGCCCTTGGCCGATTCAACGACGTCAGCCCCCATCCAAGGCCCGGGAACATAATGGCAGTCATCCTCGCTGCAACCAAGGACCGATACTGCCCTGGCTCCCCGGGCCAAAGTCTCCGTGAACAGGGCAGGCGAAAGCCGCCTGGTGCATTGAACCCTGACCTCCCATGGCCAGGTTTCTGTCCTTGGGTTGCGCCTGTTCCACATGCAGGAGAATCTGACTATGCCATTATTCTCGGATGAATGCCTCACAGCTTCCAGTATTCCTGCAATCAGCTGTCTGTCGCCCGGGAATCCCATGGCCACGGCACCCGCGGGGCAGGCTGCGGCGCAGGCCCCGCAGCCCCTGCATGCAGTCTCCTCAACTTTGGCAACGGCATTCCAGTCCGTGCCGAAGACTGTCCTAATGGCTTTATAGGGGCAAGCTTCCTCGCATTTGCCGCATGCTATGCACATGGTGTTGTCGATCCTTGCAAGGAGAGGTTCTATTTTCACATCGGACACGGTTTTACCGGCCTCAATTCTCCAGCCCTCCGGATGGACCATAGCTTCCATGGCCACCTGGAACGGAACCTTTGCAATCGCCTCCTCCCCGGATTCGTGGACTGTCACCTTGGCATTTCTGTAGTCGCACACGGCCAGGCATAAATCGCAGACATCACAGCTGCCGCATCTCCTGCACCTGAGTGCCTCGGTTATGGCTGTCCTTTCATCCATGCCGAGCTCGACCTCCTCAAAGGTGGACTGGCGTTTCTCAACCGATATAAGGCAGGCTTCGCATTTCTGTGATTCGGGTAGCTTGGGCGCTTCAACCACAAGCATTTCGGCCGGTTTCGCTCGGAGCGGTTCCCCCAGGAGGTAATTCGCAACGCCCGATGCGGCTCTGTGACCTCCGGCTATGGCATCGATTATTGTCAGAGGGCCAGTGGTTATGTCGCCGCATGCAAATATTCCTCTCACTGAAGCCATGCCGCTTTCGTCCACGGTAACTGCGCTGGACTTTGCCAGCCCTATGCCTGCCTCGGCAAGCTTTGCCGAGTCGGGCCTTGAGCCTATGGCCATTATGACTATGTCCGCCTCCAGAGTGAAGTAATCGTTCGGGACAGGCACAGGGGATAGTCTCCCAGAGCTGTCTGGCTCTCCGAGCTTTGCGGACTGGAACCTGAACGACCCAACGGGGCCTTTATCGGGGATTATCTCTGCCGGAATGGCTAGGAACTTGAATATAACTCCTTCTTGTTTCGCATGCTCAATCTCCTCCCTGTCTGCCGGCATCTGCTCCTCTGTTCTGCGGTACGCGACCGTGACCTTGGCACCCAGGCGAAGGGCCGTACGGGCCGAGTCCAGTGCCGCATTGCCACCGCCGACCACTATCACATTTCCTGTCATTTCTGTGATTCTTCTGTCAGAAACCTTTCTTAGGAAATCCAAGCAGTCCATTACTCCCTGTGAACTCTCTCCCGGAATTCCGGGGAATACGGGATTTTGGCACCCTGTGGCAAGTATCACGGCCGAATAGCCCTGCTCAAGGAGTTTGACCGGATTCAGGACCTTCTCCCCGAGGGAAAAATGAACGCCCAGGGCTTCAATGTCATGGACCTCGCTCCTGACAATGTTCTTCGGAAGCCGGAAATCCGGTATGCCCCATGAGAGCAGGCCGCCAGCATCCTTCGCGCTGTCGAAAACTGTGACGTCAAAGCCGGCCAAGGCCAGGTCGGACGCCGCAGTCAGGCCGGCTGGTCCTCCCCCGACGATGGCTATTTTCCGGCTGTACTTTTGGTCCGCAGCGACAGTCGGCTTTCTTCTTGAGAGCTCATAGTCTGTCGCAAAACGCTTTAAATATCTGATTGAAACAGATGCGTCTATATCTTTTCTGCCGCACTCTGCTTCGCATGGATGGGTGCATACTCTGCCGCAAATTCCGGGAAACGGGTTAGCGAGCCTGACTACCTGAACAGCATCTTCGTACCGGCGGTCAGCAATGAGATTGACATATGCTTTAACATCGACGCCTGCTGGACATGCAGCCGTGCATGAGGGGTTTCCCTCGGAGTATATTAAATAATTTCCAGATGGGCCAACAAGCCGGCCCTCACCCTTGGTAATATTCTGAAGCATGTCGCGTTTTGGCATTCCTGTCACACACCGGGTCTGCGAACCCAAGGGTTGAGCATTGAGGCTGATTAAAACCTTATGGACTTTTAGATTCAAATCGTGAGATACGCATTCATGCAAATAAAAACAATACAAAAATGATAAAAGGGGGGCTCCCGGAGGAGCCCCATTTTACTTGCGTTTATGGCACGATTGG
>CAYHBA010000016.1:9178-32396 GCA_964354755.1 uncultured Thermoplasmata archaeon | reverse complement strand
CACATTAGTGTATTACTGAGGATAGAAAGCTGATATATATAGTTTGGCCAAAATGATTGGGAAAAATATATCAACCTGACCATGTTTCAGAACACCTGCCAAAGGGCTCATGGTCTAGTTGGTTACACTGCCGGATGAAATAATCCGACCGTGCTGCAAAGGACGTCTCCTTGACATGGAGAAGATCTCCAGTTCGAATCTGGATGGGCCCATCAAACTTTTTCTCACCCCACAATTTCATGCAAACAGAAAAAGTTTGTTGGCAGGGCCAATCGCCCCCAGCAACTATTGCGCGATTAGCCCGTGCCGCCAAACTAGCGATTGTTAGCATATAACCGCAGAGTCTGTTTGGCAATAAAGCAAAATATACACACTGGGACGTTTCTTTCATCCTTTCAAAGAAAACTCGCCCTCGCATGCGGAAAAAGCCAGCGCGTTAAAACGCCAGGGGCGTAACGGCGGACGCTCGCGCCCGATTGGGGGGCGCTCGCAATTGATTGCAGCGGAAGGCCCTAGAATGCCCCACACCCATAGGCGGGGCATGCATTTTCCTTCTTGTTTTCCGGGTGAAAGTATATGTACATAATTGTTAAATAGGTTAATCTGTTAAGATTAACAGACAGGGACATGTGAAGCATGGATGCACAGGAAATCAAATCTGCATTGGCCGAAGCGGCAAGGCAGAGTGTGCTTGAGATCCTGGACCAGGAAATGAGCCTGGAAAATCTGTTGCTTGACCTTCCCGAGACGGAAATGATTGTATCCATCATCAGGAAGAAGCTGGGCCTGGGCAAGGATGCGAAACTGCCTGTGGATTTCGACAGGGAGCAAATAAAGACTATATCCGAGACGATAAGAGCCAGCCTCGGAGACGCAATCGCAGAGGCCTTCAAGGATGTTGTGAGACAACCCAAACTCATGAAGGCCCTGAAGACCCTGTTCTCAGCGCATTCCGATGAGTTTGGCACGTTGGATCCGCTGCTCAGCAAGAGGTACGCTGATGTGCTGCTGGATTTCGCGGAAAGGTACATGGACACGCCAAACTGGAAAAAGACCGAGGCGCTCATCATCACGGCAGAGCCGCTCGTCAAGAATGTGACGGGCGCGGCAAAGCCCAGGCTTTACGCGAGGATGGACGTGACATGGGGGATATACCTCTGGAAATGCGGCCATTACCAGGAGGCTGAGAAGAAGTTCACAAAGGCCAATGCAGGCGTATCCGTGCTGATGAAGAAACACGGCAGGGAAATCACCGAGTCCGCGGAAATCGCGAAGAACAAGGAACTGCACACAAGGATACTTCATGGCTTCGGCGTGCTGTATGGTAATTGGCTCGAAGACAAGGCGAAGGCCATCCGGTACCACAACGAATGCCTTTCATCGCTGGCCGGGCTGGGGGAAACCTACAGGAACAAGAAGATGAAGACCAGCATACTCAACAACCTCGGAGTCACATATCACAAGATGGCAGACCTGCATCCCGGGCAGAGGCAGGAGCATCTGAACCAAGCCGTCAAGAATTACGAGGATGCATTGGAGACCGCCAGGGCGATACACTTCACCAGGATGGTGGGGTGGATCCTGTTCAATGCCGGGGAGATATATGCCATCCTGGGTCAATGCGAGAAAGCCGAAGCGTATTCCGCCGAATCCCGCGAGATTTTCGGAAGGAGCCAGGCGAATGACAGGGGCATGTCCGGCGTGGAAATGCTGGATGCGGTCATAAACATGCAGAGGAAATGCTACCCGAAAGCGCTGGAATGCATCAACAGGAGCATCGAGCTCAGGGAGAGGCTGGGCGAGCCCAGAAGGATCGCCGACGCGTTGGAATACCGCGGGGACATACACAGGAGTTCCGGGATGAACAGCGAAGCCGGTCAAGACTTTCATCTGGCAAATGCGATATACAGGAGCATCGGTTCGGAAGCCGGCACCAGGAGAACCGATGGGAAGATTGCCGCCCTGGGATGATTGAAATACTCGGTCATGCAGGACTTCGGTCCATCATGGCCACCAATACATTTATAAGCAGATATGTTTTTGTTATGGCCATGGCTGAGAGCGAAACACCCAGGCTTACCCTCATGGAGTCCAAGATTCTCAGGCTGGGCATGAAGCAGCATGACAAGGGCTACGCTGGAGGGTCCATCACCCCCGGGCTCGTGAGAAAGGAAACCGAATACAGCTACCGCGCCATCAACATGGCACTCGAATCTCTGATAAACCAGGAACTCATGGAGAAATCACTGAGAAGCACATTCAGGGACGGCTCCCTCGTGGAACTGGACGTTTACAAGATAACCTACAAGGGCATCGAGACCGTGGAGAAGCTGGATGCCGGCACAATCACTGTCACAGGCACCGAACCGGAGCCCGAACGCACACAGAGGCACGAGTACAATGACCATTCAAAAACCTGGGGCAGACCGAGAGCTGACGATAGGCCGAGGCATTCTGAACCGCAGAGATTTTATGGGCCGCAGGAATCGCACACCAGGGAACTGACCGAGGCTGTGAACACACTGCATTCGGCCATGAAATTGCTCTCTGAGGATATGAGAAAACTGCACACCAAGGTCGACCAACTCATGACCCGCAATGTTCCTCAGACACCGGCAACGGCCAGGAAAAGCACAGCCAGGGCAAATGACCATACGTTACTCGTGCTTGGCTCCGTCAAGGCACTGGCCCCGGTTCGGGATTTTGTCATTGCCGAGGAAGTCAGAGGCACTTATTTCAGGGAATGCGAGAAGCTCGGCCTCAAGCCGAAGGGGCAGAGCCAGTTCACGGCCTATCTGAAGCGTCTCGAATCCAAAGGCCTCCTGGGACTGAAGAGGATGGGCTGCAGGAACCTTGGGATAAAGGGCCACGGATCAAGGGTTGTCGTCACGCTTTCGAAGGAAGGCTCGGAATATCTGGCGCAGCATGTCGCGGATTGATTTTGTTCTGCAATACGATTATATAACCGCTGTTCATTTGTCCGCCGTTACTTCATAACTCGAGGTTCTGAAACAGATGTCCGGGCACGCAAACAACGATTCCCAAAAGGCAAAAAAGAACGGAGAGAAGGCCAAGGATTCAGATATTGTCCAGAAGGATATTGAATCATTTTCCCTGCTGGACGGGGCATCTTCGTATTATCCGGTCATCCAGAGCGAACTCGAGTATCAGAGAAGCGTGGCCGCTGACCCGACAAAGACCCTGGACGTGAGGCTGGAGGCGTTCGAGGACATCAAGGACTCCGAGATAGGGGATACAAACATGGCCCGGGCCAGGAACATAGAGCACGAGGTCGGGCTCAGGCAGATATATCTGAAATTCGACGGCGGAAATCCGACCGGAACCCAGAAGGACCGCATCGCCTTCACGCAGGCACAGGATGCATTGCGCAGAGGCTATGACTCCATCTCTGTGGCAACATGCGGGAACTATGGCGCAGCTGTCGCACTGGCCGCTTCCATCGCAGGCCTGAAATGCATAATATACATTCCTGAAACCTACCACACCAAGCGGATAAAGGAGATGGAGGAGATGGGCGCAATAATCCGCAGGGTGCCAGGCAACTACGAGGATTCGGTGAAATATTCGGTGATGATGGCCGACAAAGACGACATGTACGACGCGAACCCGGGAGGCAGGAACACACCGATCCAGCTGAAGGGCTATGCCCAGATAGCGTTCGAGATTTACGATGATCTGAGGGATGCGCCTTATGCCGTGGCTGTCCCGGTCTCCAACGGAACCACACTGGCTGGGATATACAGAGGATTCATCAGCCTTTACAGGCGCGGCAAGACCTCGAGGATACCGAGGCTGGTGGCTGGCTCGTCCTACGGGAAGAACCCGATAGTCAATGCATTCCTAAAGAACAAGCCGAAATGCGAGGACCTAATCCCGGAGACTGTCAAAGAGACGGAGGTTAACGAACCGCTGATAAACTGGCACTCCATCGACGGCGACCTGGCGCTGGAATGCATCCGGATGTCCAATGGATGGGCTGCGGACGCCACGGATAGGGAGATGCTCCAGTATGCTAAACTCGTCAGGGAGAAGGAGGGCATGAATGTCCTGCCTGCCTCCACCGCGGGGCTGATCGCGCTTCTCGAGAAACATAAAATCGAGCACCTTCCCGGGGACAGATACGTTGTTATCCTCACTGGGAGGAAGACATGATGGCTTTGGCCGGGAGGAGGGTTCTGATGCCTTTGGACGGACGCGCCATCGTGTACTGCGAGGGATTCTTCGGCACGACCAACGGGAAAACAGCGCACGGCCTTGTGCGGCGGACCAGAAGATACGATGTTGTCGGCCTTGTGGACTCGCGCCATGCCGGCAGGGACGCCGGGATGGTTTTGGACGGGAAGAAATCAGGCATACCGATTCACGCTGGCCTGGAAGAGGCCGTCAGGGCGTGCAGGAAGGCCGGAAAGCCGGCCAAGTACTTTGTCAACGGCATAACCCCGGACGGGGGAAGGGTGAGCCCGGAGACCAGGGAGGCGGCCAGAAAGGCATTGGACCTCGGCCTGAACGTGGATTCCGGCGCCCATGACTTCCTCTCGGACGATAAAGGGCTCGCAAAGCTGGCTGCGAAGAAGAAACTGAGAATCAGGGACGTCAGGAAGGCTCCGCCCAGGAAGGAACTGCATTTCTTCTCGGGGAAAATTGAAGAGGTCAAATGCCTGAAGGTCGCCATGCTGGGCACCGATTCAGCGTCCGGAAAGAGAACCACAGCCTGGATACTTGTAGATGCGCTCGAGAAGGCCGGGTACAAAGCCGAGATGGTCGGCACCGGCCAGACCGCCTGGATGCAGGGAGCGAGATTCTGCATCATCCTGGACTCGATAATCAACGACTTCGTCTCCGGCGAAATCGAGCATGCTGTTTGGTCAGCCTGGAAGGAGCGCAGGCCCGACGTCATCGTGATAGAGGGCCAGGGCAGCCTCATGAACCCGGCTTACCCCGGCGGGTTCGAGATTCTCGCGGCAGCAAGACCCGATGTCGTGCTGATGCAGTGCGTGCCTGCCAGGAAGGAGTATGACGGATTCCCGGGGTACAGACTTCACGACCTGAAGACCCAGATCAAGGCCGTCGAGTTCATCGGCGGAAAACCCGTAGTCGGGCTGGCAATCAACCACGAAAATATCGCCCCGAAGGACATACCCAAGGTCGTGAAGAAGGTCTCTGAATCAGCAAAATTACCTGCCTGCGACCCGCTGGTGCAGGGCGTGGATGACCTGGTCAAAGCCCTTGAATCACACATGAAGAAACGGTGAAGGGCATGGACATTCTCTGCCTCGATTTTTTGGCTGTATCCGAACCTGCGGTTCGGAGAAATTCTGTCACATCCACCATCACGCTAAAGCAGCTGGACGGCAACGAAACAACTTTCGAACTGAAAATAAGATACCAGGAAAAGGCCGATGAAAAGCACCTGGAAACCTACCGCATGGCAATGGCCATGCCCTTGATGAACTACGGACTGTTTGCCAAAGCAATCAGGCTGGATTTTCCCGTCTCCAGAGCGGACAAGAAGCTTCTGGACGACCTGCTGGACACCTTCTCCAGGGACATCTTCGTGAACAAGCTCGTCCGGAGAAGAACCGCCCACCTGATAGAGAAATATCTCCCGAAAGGTGACGATGTCAACCCGAAGAACGCCCGACCCAGGGCAGTCATCAAGGCCAGGAAGGTCGTTCCAGACAGGCCGCTGCCCGGTAGGGCGGTATGCATGGGTGCTCATCCAGACAAGTCATTTCCGCAGGAAATGATGGAGAAAAAATGCGGCATACTGTCCAGCGGAGGAAAGGAGGCATTGCTCACATACTCGATGCTGAAGGAGCTGGGCGCGGACGTGCATCCCATCTATGTCAACGAGAGCGGCGGCCACTGGAGGACCGCGCTCACAGCCTACCGATGGCATTTGGCCAAGGAGCCCAACACCTGCAGAGTATGGACCAACGTCGACAGGTTTTACCTGTTCATGCTGGACAATCTCCGGATTGTCAAGAAGGACCACCGCAGAATTCCGGGGGACACCTACCCAATCAGGCTCTGCATATTCCCTGTCTACCTGTTCCAGCTACTGCCTGTATTCAGGGAGAGGGGCATAGGCAACCTGCTCATAGGAAGCGAGTTCGACGACCCGCGATGCGAATGGACATACTCGGGAATCAAGCACTATTTCGGGATATACGACCAGCACCAGGACTTCGACATCCGGATGGATAAATGGTATGCGGCAAGGATGCCGGGCATGAGGCAGTGGAGCGCCTTGAGGCCTGTCTCCGGCCTGATTGTGGAGCGGATTCTGACGAAGCGCTATCCGGAAGCCGCAAAACATCAGAGATCGTGCCACTCCTGCCATTTCGAGAAAGGGAAGATAGTGCCTTGCGGAAAATGCACCAAATGCCTCGGAATCATGCTGTTCCTCAGGGCCAACAATACTGACCCTCGCATCATGGGCTACAGAATGGTTGATGTGCAAGCCTTCCCTGAAAGGCTGACCGCCACCAAGCTCCGCCTGGACCCGGACGAACACGAGCATTCGCGACTCCTAGCAAAGCTGGGAGGGACCCCCAGGCCGCATGCCGAGGGTATTCACATCCACCAGGCCTGCGACCCTGATATGATTCCCGAGAATTTTCGGGATGGCATCATGGGCATTGTCGGGGAATATACTGACGGGCGCTGGAAACTTCGGGATTCAGATTGGCAGCTTGAATGAAACTAACCACTTTTTAATTTACTTACATCGACATTCAACCCGACCCAAGCGCGTCCAAGCGTCCCGCGGGACCTTGGATGGAGGAAAGCCTTTAATCGCATGACCACATTCCCGGACAGCCGGGGGCCATGTGATGTTCGACCCAGAGATGGAAAAACTGACCAAGGAGAAACTCCAAGACCTGCAGCTGAAACGCCTGAAGAAGATGGTGAAGTACGCCTACAAGAACGTGCCCATGTACAAGAAGCGCATGGACGAGGCAAATGTCTCGCCGGACAGGATCAGGACCCTGGAGGATTATGCAAGAATCCCTTTCACAAAGAAGGACGACCTCAGGGACCATTACCCCTACGGAATAAGAGCCGTGCCCTTGGAGAAAATAAACAGGTTGCACGCCTCCTCCGGGACTACAGGAAAGCCGACAGTGGTCTCCTACACCGAGAACGACCTGAGAACCTGGAGCAGGCTGATGGCCAGGACATATGCCGCCGCCGGGGTGACGCGCGAGGACATAGTCCAGAACGCCTACGGCTACGGGCTGTTCACGGGCGGCCTCGGATTCCATTACGGCGCCGAAACCCTCGGATGCATAGTCATTCCCACCGCGACCGGCAATACGAAGCGCCAGCTCATGATGGCCAAGGACATGGGCTCGACAGTGCTGGCAGCGACTCCGTCATATGCGATGTACCTTGCGGAGGCCTGTCCCGGGGAGGGTTATGATCCGAAGAAGGACTTCAAGTTCAGGATTGGCTTGTTCGGTGCCGAGCCTTGGTCCGAGGAGGCGCGCCACAGGATACAGGATGCGTTCGGACTCAGGGCAAATGACGTTTACGGCATGAGCGAGCTTTACGGCCCAGGCGTGGCAGTCGAATGTGTGCACCAGAACGGGTTGCACATCTGGGGGGACGAATTCCTCGTGGAGATGATCGACCCGGACACAGGCGAGGTCCTGCCGGAGGGTTCGACAGGTGAAATGGTGTTCACCATGCTGACCAGGGAGGCAATGCCTTTATTGCGGTATAGGTCGAGGGACCTGACGACGGTTGTCTGGGAGGAGTGCGAGTGCGGCCGGAGCCATCCGAGGATTATGAGGATCAAGGGCAGGTCTGATGACATGTTAATAATAGGCGGAGTAAATGTCTTCCCGAGCCAGGTCGAGACAGTGCTCATGAAGGTCGAAGGAGTCGGAGACCAGTACCAAATAATAGTCGACAGGGACATACTGGACCGGCTACACGTGAAGGTCGAGGTGGAGGAAAAGTTCTTTAAATCCCCGAAGTACGACCCAGCCAAGTTCAGGAAAAAACTTGTGGACGAGATGGTTGCTGTCATGACAGTTCACGCTGATGTCGAACTCATGGAACCGGGCAGTCTGCCCAGGACGGAAGGGAAGGCAAAGCGGGTCATAGACCTGAGGAAGCAGTGATAGCATGAAAGTCGAGGAAGTGATGACCAAGAAAGTCATTACGCTGAAATCGAGCCAGACAGTGTCGGAGGCAGTGGGCCAATTTGCCGAGCACGGAATTTCCGGAGCACCCGTGATAGACGAGCACGGCAAGCTGGTGGGCATGGTCACGGAGCAGGACATAATCGGCGCGCTGAAGACCAGGAGCAAGCACATCGAGATGGTGTATCCCTCGCTGTCCGTTCTGAGCGTTGCCTTCGTGGAGAAGGACGACATCAAGGAAACGATGGAGGCCTTCGGCGAGATTGCAGCGCTGAAGATCGAGGACATAATGGCCAGGCCGCCCATTTATGCGGAGAAGGGCACCGACCTGGCTAAGGTCGTGGAGCTCATGAGCCTGAAGGCCATCAACAGAGTGCCTGTCATGGACTCTGGGAAGCTTGTCGGGATAGTGTCCAGGGCCGACATCATCAAAGGCCTGGCCAAGTCGAAGCTGATTAAATGACGCTTATTGCGCAGGGTGCCGAGGCAGTCATACGGAAGGCTTCGTGGCATTCCAGGCCGGTCGTGGTCAAGGAGAGGGTTCCGAAGGCCTACCGGGCCAAGGAACTGGATTCCAGGCTGAGGTCTGCGCGCACCAGGTCCGAAGCCCAGCTCATGGCCCATGCCAGGAAGGCGGGAATCATCACGCCGCTGATTTTCGATGTGGACATCACCTCCTGCTCGATAACCATGGAGTTTGTCGAGGGACCCACGGCCAAGACCGTGCTGCAGGACTCCCCTGAACGCTTGGACATGGCCAATATTATCGGCTCCAGGGTGGGGAGGCTGCACAGGGCAGACGTGATACACGGGGACCTGACCACCTCCAATATAATATTCCGGGGCAGGGAGCCATGCTTCATAGACTTCGGCCTCGGCGAGAGGAGCACTGAGCAGGAGAAGAAAGGCGTGGACCTGCACCTGCTGAAGGAAGCCCTGAGCAGCGCCCATTCGGAGCATGCCGGATTGTTCGCGGCAGTGGCCAAGGGCTATGTCTCCGAGTACCCGGAGGGCGGCCAGATACTGAAGCTTGTCGAGGAGATAGAGGAGAGGGGTCGGTACCGTTGAGGATTCTCTTTTCTACAGGCAACAAAGGCAAGTTCAGAGAGGTCGCGGCGCTGTTCGCAGATCTTGGCCACGAGGTAATCCAGCTGGACGAGGACTGCCCGGAGATCCAGGCCGACACCCTTGAAGAAGTGGTCGAATCGGCACTGAAGTGGCTCTGGGAGAGGCACCATCAGCCGATAATGATTGACGATTCTGGCCTGTTCATTGATTCCCTGAAGGGCTTCCCCGGAGTCTACTCGGCCTATGCGTACAAGACCCTGGGCTGCCAGGGCATACTGAGGCTCATGGAAGGAGCTGGGGAGAGGAAGGCTGAGTTCAGGTGCTGCGCCGGATATGTCAATGCCCAGGGAGAAACCATCATGATGTCGGGCGTGTCCAGAGGCGCAATCATCCGGAAAATGAGAGGGACAGGCGGCTTCGGCTTCGACCCGATATTCATGCCCGAGGGAGAGAAAAAGACATTCGCGGAGCTGGACCTGGCTGTGAAGAACAGACTCTCCCACCGGGGAAAGGCCTTCGCAATGCTGGCGGAAGCGATGCCACGGGAGTGAGCTCTTGACAAGGAAAGCTGGCTTTGCCAGGAGGCTGACCCTGTTCTTCGCGCCCATAGTCGTGAGCGTCTTGTACATTCTCATGATGTACTGGCTCATGCCCAGGGACCTGTTCAGGATAATAGGGCTGCTCCTGCTGACCTACTTCATCTCGCCATTCGGCAGGGAGGTGCTGATACCGCTGACCGTCATATCCCTCCTGGACCTGCATGGGGTCGGGTACATGGCCGAGGACATTTTCATGATTGTGGCCACGATAGTCTTCGTGGACGTGATGTGCTCCATATTCCTCCTCTGGAACCTAGACCTGCTGAAACTTGTCCCGAGGCTCGGGAAATGGATTGACGGAATCGAGAGGTTCGGAAGGGCCAAGCTGAGGAGGAGCAAACTAAGGCGCATCGGAATGTTCGCGGGCCTCATCACTTACGACGCTCTCCCGTTCCAGGGCACGAACGGAGCCGCGTCGACCCTCATAGGCCTGCTGGCCGGGATGAAAAAGGCCAGGATATGGATCGCGGTCTGGATAGGCTCGACAATCGGGGCGACGGCCCTCGCGGTCGCGTCCTTCACCATAGGCCAGGACTTCCTGATAGACACGTTCGGCAACGCGGGCTGGAAGGCCATAAGCATATTCCTCACCCTGGGGATACTGATATACATGGTGCTGAACTACTACAGGTACAGGCAGAGGAAGACCGCGGGGCAGGTGAAATAGGTGTTTTCCAGCAGGTCTATATGAAAACAGCATGCCCTGGCTGTAAGGCCAGGGTTTTATCCCGATGGAGTTGCAAGTGCGCGTTTCACAGCGTTCACAGAATCCCTAGATGCCCCGGCTGATGATAGCAATAAGAGAACTGGAGGCCGGGGTTCTGTATTTCAAACTCTTGCATAGTTCGCACAGAGGCGTTTCTCTCAACCTTTGCATTATACCTTCGGCGGCGGAGGATATTGAATCGGTTTCTGACAGGTCATGCAGTACGCCTTCGAGAACGCGCACGCCCGGTGGTACGTTGTCCAGCAGTGGGGGCACTGGTACAGGTCCTCCTTTATCTCGCAGGCGCAGATATGGCACAGTACCTTTGTGGCGGGCTTTGCCGAATGGGCCGACAGGATGAGCCCGAAGGCCAGGAAACCGAAGACCAGCATCATGCCCATCCAGATATTCACGTCCAGCCACAAGCCACGGCTGATGTCCGTGCCCGTGACGTCGACCGCGAACAGGGTGTCGGATTCTTGGAATGTGAAGTTCCAGGTCCCGTTCCATTCCTGGGTGGGGGCCAGGCCCACGGCGGAGCCCCCGAGGTGGAAAGAGCCCAGCGGGTCGGCTATGACCCAGTATCCCTTTTCGTCCGAGAATGAATAGACATTCAGCTCTGTCCTGTAATACGCCCGGACATCGGCAATGGCACTGTCCAGGTCGTCCGTTGTGTTGCCGACATAGACCGCGGCAAACGCATGGTCTGCGGTAAGGTAGATCCTGGAATATCCGCCGGCATGGTCAGCCATCGCCGCCATGAGCAGGGCATAGTCCTCGCAGTCCCCCCCTCCGGCGGAAAGCGTCTGGTCCGGCGAGAACCAGACATCCCCGCTGCCCGGGTCCTCGGTGTAGTTCAGGTTGGTGTCCAGCCAGTCGAATATGGCGCAGGCCTTGCCGACAGTGAAACCATCGCCCATTCCGGCAGTGGCATTGTCAGTGGCATTGACCACCGGCCCTATTCCGAAATCCACAATGTCGTTCACCCTGGTGTAATACATGCGGGGATTGAGGGATATTTTATTCAAGTCCCCATCGGGCAGTCCCAGCACCTCGAGGTTGTTCTCCGAGAACATGAGCCAGTCATCCGACTGGCCCAGCACCCTGGACCAGTTGCCGTTGCGCATCTGGAGCATCCGTATCCCCAGCTGGTACCCGCGGGTGCCGGCGGCTGACGGGCCGCCGAAGGCGAGCGCCGGTATCACGAGGGACTCGCGCGGCGCAATCTCGGCATTCACGTCAACGCTGAACATATCAGTGCTACCAGCCCAGCTGAAGGCAGCTTCCTCCAGGAACATGGCCCTGGAATCGTTGTTCGTGATGTTCAGCCTCACGCTTCCCCCGCAGTCCGCATATATCTGCCCGATGTATATCATGATGGAAACGTCCGGCCTGGACTGTATTTCACCGGCTATGTCCGGCAGGGACTGGAGCGGCTCCGGCGTGAAACCCCCGGGCGGGGCGAGGGCAAGGCCAGTGAAGCCGTCCACCTTCGGGGCTGTGATTGATGAATAACAGCCCATTGCGGCCGACATTACCAGCAGGGCAGTGAAAAAGCCCGCAGCTATCATTCGTGACATCGGAAGGAGAAAGATGCCTGGGCAGATAATATTATTGCCTGAAATCGGTTAAAAGGGCGTGGGCAGTCCCAGGAAAGCCCGCGAAAATCCTTATATATTTGCAGCGCCATGGGAGGCCTGGCAGGTGTTTCTGATGAGCGCAGCCCCTACTGAAAAGAAGAATATAAAAAGCTCCAACCAGAGCAGTATCAGGCATGCGGAGTCGCATGACTTCGAGGGAATCATGCATTTAGAGAACACATGCTTCCCCGGGGATCTGGCCTATTCGCGCGACCAGATGCGCCATCTCGTCTACAGGGCAAACGGCATCACTCTGGTGGAGGCCTCAGACGACAGCCTGCACGGATACCTCACGATGCTCATGAGGCGCAACTCAGACATGGCCATCCTGGAGACCATCGGAGTCCATCCGGATTGCCAGGGCGAGGGTGTGGGAACAAGGCTGCTGACCGAGGCCGAGGAAAAACTCCTCGAAATGGGAGTGCGCAGGTTCAGGCTCGAAGTATCCGCGGGAAACGATACAGCCATATCGATGTACCAGAAGGCCGGGTACAACATAACCGACATCATCCCCGGGTATTACGTTCACGACCATCACGGCACAAGGACCGCGTTCAGGATGGAGAAGATACTGGACTGATTGAACATGGCCGTCGTCAATCCACCGTTGCATACCGTGCTTATGTAATCAAAACAAATCGAAGCATCCGGCTTCGATAAATCAGGTAGGCTACTAATTTGATGACATCTCTTCAATTTGCCTATGAAGTCATCAAATTTAAGTCGAATAATTCCAACCGGTTCACCACAATATTCGACATTAGCCCTATGGTAAACATACAGCCCCGAATCCACCGAAATTGATTCAAACTATAAACGCCAGTTTCTTTAGGGGCTGGTAGTTTACAAACATTAAAATAGACTCCGGACAATCCGCGGCCATGGGAGCCCTTGTCGAGAAACTGAGGGGTACTGACAACAGGTTCAGGATGGGAGCGACAAGCTTCCTCACTGCCATTTTCAACACGGTCGCGCTCCTCCTCATTGCCAGGGAGATGGGTGCCGAGACTCTCGGAACCCTGGGATTCCTGCTGGCCTTCGTGGGCCTGTTCTTCTTCGTCGGCGACATGGGCCATGCACTTGCCTTCGAGAAATTGCTGGCAAGGGGGCAAAGGTTCTCCGAGTGCTATAAGATATTCATCACGGCGAAGCTGAAGCTGACTGCGGCGATGGCAGTCCTTGCCGGGATGATGACCGCCCTTTACGTGTACGTCCTGGCTCCGGCGACTGACACAGACCTTCACGCAGTGTCGATGGCCATCATGCTGGGCTATTTCTTGGTCATGAACCTTGCCGGGATATGGATTGTCGGCCTGAACCTGAAGAGGGGCGGGGAGAGGCCGAACACATATGAGCTAATTAATAGCCTGGCGAAAGCAATGATGATAATCGGCGTCATCTGGATCGCGGACATATTCGTGGATGACATCTTCCAGCTTGTGCTGATATATTTACTGGCCGGAACGCTGGCCATGATGCTGGCGCGCAACAGCGCCAGGAAGCTCAAGGCAGGCGAATACAACGAGGAGGTCGAGGTGGACTTCCATGACGAGGCTGTCAAGGTGGCGCCCTTCATCGCGATGGGGGCTGTCATCCTGTGCCTGGACAAGATCATCCTATGGTCCTTTACGGACTTCCAGACCCTGGGGGTCTATTTCGGGGCGCAGAGGGTCACCGTTTTCATAGGGGCGGCGGCAGTCTCAATCGAGATCCTGCTGGGCAGGGTCCTATCCGACTACATTAAAGGAAATGACACGGAAAAGCTGTCTGAGACTCTCAGGCTTACGGAGAGGTATGTCTGCCTTGTCGTCCTGCCTGTCTCGCTGTTCTACATCGCGCTGTCCGGAGACCTGATGACTGCCTTTCTGGGGCCGGATTTCTTCGTAACCAACAGTCATACAGGGGAGAGCATCATTTCGGACGCGGGCATCGCCGTGGCGCTCCTGGCCGGCACTGGCTTCTTCACGGCAATGGCCTCGCCCCACATTTCCTACCTTCTAAAGGCAGACCGCACGAGGGAGCTGACAGTCGTGGCCGGCCTGTCCCTGGCCCTGTTCGCAGTCCTTTCAGCGCTCCTGCTACCCAACATAGTGCTGGCCGAGGGTGATTTCCATCCCATGAACAGGATGGCGGCCACTTTGCTGGCGTCCGCGGTCATAGGCTTTACGGTTGCGAGATACTATACTTGGAAAATCCTGGGCTGCAGACCGCACCCACGCATGCTGGCTCACCTTCTCAGCGGCGCGCTGATGATGACGTTCATACACTTCGTCATCTGGTATTTTGACATTACATTTAACTTCGGCTGGCTGCTGGTCATGGCCGCTGTCGGGACAATAGTTTACACGCTGGCGCTCTACCTGACAGGCGAGATGCTGAAAACTGACTTTGACAGGTTCAAAGAACTGACCACGCACAAGGATTAGGTTTTCTTCTTTCTGTAGTCCTCTATCGCCGCCTTGAGCGCATCGGCAGCGAGATTGGAGCAGTGCATCTTGATGGGCGGAAGGCCGTCCAGTTCATCAGCCACGTCTTTTCTTGTGAGCTTAATGGCCTCATCAAGGGTCTTGCCCTTTGCCAGTTCCGTCACCATGCTGCTGGTTGCGATGGCCGCGCCGCACCCGAATGTCTGGAACTTGATGTCGGTTATGACATTATCCTTAACTTTGATGAATATCTTCATCAGGTCGCCGCATGTCGGGTTGCCCACCTCCCCTATCCCGTCCGCGTCCTTCATCTCCCCCACATTGCGCGGGTTCATGAAATGGTCCATTACCTTTTCGCTGTACATCACTTCCCTCCCTTGTGGCCGAGCGGCGACATCGCCCTCAGCTTTCTTACGACCTTGGGCACCGCTTCCAGGGCAGTGTCGATATCTTCATCGGTATTACCCTTCCCGAGCGTGAGCCTGAGCGAGCCGTGCGCCTGTTCGGGAGTAAGCCCGATGGCAAGCAGGACATGTGAGGCCTTGAGCGATTTCGAGGAGCAGGCCGAGCCTGTGGAGGCTATGATGCCCATCATGTCCAGGTTGAGAAGGAGCGCCTCGCCCTCGATGTACGAGAATCTGAAATGAGCGTTGTGGGGAAGCCTTTTCTCGGGATGGCCGTTGAGGTACGATTCCTCGACCTCTGCAAGTGTCCCTTTTATCAGTTTGTCACGCAATGCCCTGATCCGCGGGATGTCTGTCCCGAGCCCGGCCTTCCCTATCTCCATGGCCTTCCCGAGGCCGATGGCCCCGGCCACGTTCTCGGTGCCGGACCGCAGGTTCCTCTCGTGGCCTCCGCCGTGCTGGACCGGGGCGAGCTTCAGGCCTTTCCTGGCATAAAGGGCTCCGATGCCCTTGGGCCCGTATATCTTGTGGCCAGACAGGGACAGCAAATCCACGCCAAGGTCCATCACGTCAACCGGGATCTTCGCCACGGCCTGGACGGCGTCAGTGTGCACCAGAACATCGTGCCTGTGCGCGATCCTCACAATGTCCTTCATGTCCTGGATTGTTCCGATCTCGTTGTTTCCGTATACTGCGGAAATCAGGAAGGTATCCTTGCGTATCTCACTCTCCAGGGTTTCCATTTCGACCTGGCCAAGCTTGTTAACAGGCAGGAAACTGACGTCAAAGCCCATTTCCTCCAGATAGTCCACGGTGTGTGTTACCGCGTGATGCTCTATTGTAGTTGTTATAATATGGCCGGACTTCTCCTTCCTGTCAAGGGCTATGCCCTTGATTCCGAGGTTGTCTGATTCAGTGCCCCCCGATGTAAAGGTTATCTCCTCGGGCCTGGCGTTTATTGCCGAAGCCACCTGGGCCCTGGCCGCATCAATCGCAGCCCTTACCTCCCTTCCTTCCGTATAGATGGACGAAGGATTGGCATAGTTCGTGGTGAGGAACGGCATCATGGCCTCCAAGACCTTTGGGTCTATGGGCGTAGTGCCCGAATGGTCCATGTATATGCGCCTGTTCATGCTCCCAGCACCAGATATTCTGCAATGGGATTTAAGGATATTGCCTGAAAGATTAAAAACAGAAAGGCTATGTCCGGTAGGTGAAGGAATGACTGAAATCCTGTACATGCCCGACATAGAGGCCAATTACATCCGGGAATGGGATGCAACGGTTGTCGCCAAGGGAGAGGACTGGGTGGAGCTCGACAGGACAGCGTTCTATGCAGAGGGCGGGGGCCAGCCGACCGATACAGGATGGCTCGAATGGCCAGGAGGAAAATCCTGGGTGAAGATGGTCACCAAGAAAGGCGGGGTGAAGCACTTCCTGGAGGGGCCTGTTCCAGAAGGCAATGTGCATTGCACGCTCGACTGGGACCGGAGATACGGACACATGAGGATGCACACGGCCCAGCACATTGTCTCCGGGGTGGTTTTCGACAGGTTCGGCGCGCGCACAGTCGGCAACCAGCTGTACTACGACAGGGCCAGGGTCGATTTCCACCCGATAAAGTTCACGGACGAGCAGCTCAGAATCATAGAGGACGAGGCCAACACCATCATCTCCAAGGGCATCGAGGTCAGAATCCACCAGGAGCAAAGGTCGGAGCTGGAGAAGCGCGTCAATGAGGAGAGGTGCAACCTGGACCTCATCCCCAAATCCGTCAGCAACCTCAGGGTGGTCGAGGTCGCCGGATTCGATGTCTGCCCCTGCGCCGGGACCCATGTACGCAACACGGACGAGCTTGGAAAAGTGCATATCCTTGATTGCGAGTCCAAGGGCAAGGACAGGTGCCGGATAACGTACGAGCTTATTTGAATGCGCACCGCAGCTCGAACAGGGAATTGGTAATCCTGTCGACGGCCTTCCTGAGGTTCGCCTCGTTGTCGAACTCCTTCAGCGGGGGCTGGCCCTTCAGCTCCCCCGCGAACTTGGCGATGTTGGGTATGGCCCTGGTGACCTCATCGACGATTGTGACGCTGGCGGCCCTGGCGCTCCTGGACAGCGGGTTCAGGTCGATTACGATGGTTGTCTTGCCCATGTTCCGCAGGGCCTGAGCCCTGTCCCCGTCCTCCAGAGGCACGAGTATGACGTCAGCCGTGAATATCCCCTCGTTGGTGCATAAGGCCCTGGCATGGTCCAGCCCGGCAATGTGGGCGCCCGGCTCAAGCCCGAGGACATTCCTCGCCCCATGGTCCTCCAGGTGCTTGACAATCTTCTTCATCCGCTCGTCTGTGCGGTAGAAAAGGTTCACTTCCAGCTTTGCGGGGATTGCCTTGGCCAGCTCAACAATCGCCTCAGGGCACAGGGCTGCGGCGTTGCCGTTGACGGATATTAACGGGTTTTTCGCGTGCAGCAGGAGGCTTGCTGCGGCTGCCTCTGCTTCCTCCGCCTCGGGTATCGTGCATTCCCCCAGCAGATAATCGAATGCCTCGCCCCGGCCGTGGGCTATCATCCCAGCCTCGGCCACGATGCCTGATTTGTAGGCCTGAATCAGCCTGTCCCGCTTCATCAGGCTCTCGTACCTGGGATGGGATTTTGGAACAGTCATGCTTCGGTACAATGACTGCCGAGTTATGAATTTATCTGAGATTGGGAATTAGTACATTCCTGTACAAGATTGATGCCCCGAATGGCAGGGTATTAATACCTTCAATTGTTTCATGAGGGACAATGGAATACAACATCGAGCACGGGGCCGGCATAGCCGTCACCAAATGCATGAAGGTCACTCAGAAGGACAGCGTCCTCATCGTGGCAGACAACCGGAGCAAGGACATCGGAATGGCCATTCGCAAGAAGTCACTGGAATTGACTGACAAGGTAAGGTTCTTTAACCTTGACCTTCCGACCTACGGAGGTAGGCCGCTCAAGTCCATGCCCGAATCCCTGGTCGAGGCCATTAAAAAGGCAACTGTCACATTTTTCGTGGCTGGACCGGCAGAGGGCGAGCTCGAGACGCTCAGGGGGCCTTTCCTGCAACTGTGCGTGCAGAAGGCTAGGCATGCCCACATGGTAGGCGTGGACAATAAAATAATGAAGACTGGCATGTGCGTGGATTATGATAAAGTGGCGACTGTCACGAACAGGCTCTACCAGATGCTGGTCAACGCGAGGGAAATAAAGGTCACCTCGCCAGCCGGTTCCGATTTCATAGCGACCTTCGACTCAGGCTTGAAGTGGATTCCCTGCACCGGGATACTGGAAAGGATGGGTGAATGGGACAACCTCCCGTCCGGAGAGGTGTTCACATCGCCCAGGACATTCCAGGGCCACCTGGTGATTGATGGCACTGTCGGCGACTGGATAGAGGTCAAGTACATGGGGAAGGTGAATTACCAGGAGACGCCTATCATAATCGACGTGGAGCATGTCAACGGCGGTTCCTACATCAAGAACATAAAATGCAAGCACAAGGATTTGCTGGCAGATTTCACCGCATATGTCAAGTCCGAGCCTAACGCCTCCAGGGTGGGGGAGATAGGCTTGGGCACCAATATCTTTCTAAAAGAGATAATAGACAATATACTCCAGGACGAGAAATTCCCCACGGTCCATGTTGCCTTCGGCGACCCGTACCACGAGAAGACTGGCGCGACCTGGACCAGCAACTACCACATAGACCTCCTGATGAGGAAGTGCAGCATCTGGCTGGATGGCAGGCAGATAATGGACGAAGGGAAGTACATCAAGGAAGTTTTAGGCTAAATAAATTGAATGCAACTCCGCACAGATGCAAACAGCGCATTCGACGATGGTGCGGCACCATTTAATGACTGAATCCAGCACCATGAAACTCCCATCAATTTGATTACAAAAGGTGAATTCGACAGCTGAATCTCACCAATTGGAGAATTCGCCATGGATAGGCAACCATAACCAATGAGATCCAAAGCTTTCCCGGTAATCATCAATTTCCAAACAACGAGATTACCGGGAGTAATACTTTCGCCCACCCCTTCGGCATCCTTATAAACCTAATTATCAATTGACTTGCGGTGAACAACCATGAGCGAAGAGGAGAATGGAATAGAGAAGTTGCCAGGAGTAGGACCGGCAACAGCAGATAAACTTCGTGAAGCCGGTTACACCACACTCATGTCGATAGCGGTCGAATCGCCGAAAAACCTCGCTGAGGTGTGCGAGCTCGGCGAGGCAGTGGCCGTGAAGGTCATAGCCGCGGCGAAGAAAGCCGCTGACATAGGCGGCTTCGAGACAGGCGACGTGGTGATGGAGCGGCGCGAGAAAGTCGGCAAGCTGACCACGTGCTCGAAGGCGCTCAATTCCCTGCTCGGGGGCGGATTCGAATCCCAGGCCATATCCGAGATGTACGGCGAGTTCGGCTCTGGGAAGACCCAGATAGCGCACCAGTGCGCGGTCTCGGTGCAGATGAAAGAAAAGGACGGGGGGCTGGACGGCGACGTCATCATGATAGATACGGAGAACACATTCAGACCGGAAAGGATCGTCCAGATGGCGGACGCGCTGGACATGGACTCCAAGGATGTTCTCTCCAGGATCCATGTCGCCAGGGCGTTCAACTCGCATCACCAGATGCTCCTGGCCGAGAAGGCTAAGGAGATTGCAAAGGAGTTCAAAGTCAGGCTGCTGATAGTGGATTCATTAACATCGCACTTCAGGGCCGAATACGTAGGCCGCGGGACACTGGCCGACAGGCAGCAAAAGCTGAACAGGCACATGCACGACCTGCTCAGGTTCGGGGACCTGTTCAACTCGGTTATACTTGTGACCAATCAGGTTTCGGCAAAGCCGGACGCGTTCTTCGGCGACCCGACCAGGCCAATCGGCGGCCATATAGTCGGCCATACTGCCACCTTCAGGCTCTATCTGAGGAAGAGCAAGGGCGGAAAGCGGATAGTCAGGCTGATAGACTCGCCCAACCTCCCGGAGGCCGAAGCCGTCATCACGGTCGATGAGAAGGGCATTCGCGATTAAATGGCCACGATTGCCACAATCGTTACAGATAAATCATTTCATGAAGAAATGCCGCATCCTCGTCAGAGTCTTCACATCGCGGGCGTACTGGTACGGGGTGAGGTCCAGGTCTTCGGGGAAAGCCTTCCACCTGGAGAGCCAGTTGGCGTGCATCATCTTGCCCACCTCACGGTCATAATCCTCCCACAGGATGCCCTGGCTTAGCACATACAGCTTCTCGTATTTTGTCGCTATCTCGTGGGCGCCGGCGTATGTATAGCCCTTGTCGACATGAAGCTTCTCGACATGCTCGTGTATGGCCAGGCTTAGGTGCAGGTTGATTTCCTTGCCATTGATTATATAATTTTGGGGCACGTCGTTGTCTATGTAGATGCAGGTTCCGTCTCGGTTGTACCCGGCAAAATACGGAATGTCAAAGCTATTGTCAATCTTTATGGCTGAGAGTTCTTTCATGTATTGCTCATAGTTTCGCATTTCGAGCGTCTTGTCCCGGCAATACATGCATTCGCAAGCCACGGTCGACATCCGTCAAGAATTGCAATTCATTGTATTAAGGCTTCGGTTGGCCTCTCCTGCCGCGATACATATTTGTATCTAGTGTGCGGTCTAGTCACTCGAGGACATATGGTCAGGAAGCAGGATGAACCGGTTCTATGCCAGATTTGCGGCGAGCAGAAGCGCGCCAGCGTCTGCGTCCTCGGAGACCTGGTGCGACCGTCGCTGGTCAACACCATTATAAAAACGCACCCAAAATGGTCCCCGTCCGGTTACATTTGCTTCACAGACCTGAACTATTTTCGCGGCCAGTATGTCAAGGAAATCCTCGAGGAGGAAAAGGGAGAACTATCCTCCATTGACCGGGAGGTCATCAGGAGCCTGAGCGAGCACGAGCTCCTGGCCAAGGACACGACCAAGGAATACGAAGACCAGCTCACATTCGGCGAGAGGCTGGCTGACAAGGTCGCGGAGTTCGGGGGAAGCTGGGGTTTCATTGCCCTTTTCATCGCAATAATCATTGTTTGGGTGACTATAAATGCCACAACATTCCTTCTCCACCAACCCTATGACGAGTATCCGTTCATCCTTCTCAATCTGGTGCTCTCGTGCATCGCCGCACTTCAGGCGCCGATAATCATCATGAGCCAGAACAGGCAGGCCGAGAGGGACCGGATGCGGGCCAAGGAGGACTACAAGGTGAATCTCAAGGCCGAGCTTGAGATACGCCAGCTTAACGACAAGATAGACCACATTCTGACAAAGCAGTGGGAGAGGATGATGGACATCCAGCAGATACAGATGGAGCTGATGGAAGAGATTGCCCAGAAATCACAGAAGGAAAAGTCTGAAACTAAACCAAAGAACGGGACTTAATCTCCCAGCTTCTTTATCCTGGTCTCGGCCTTCGAGAGAATCTCGTCGGCCTCCTTTGAGAGTTTCACTCCCTCCTCGTAGAGCTGCATGGCCCTCTCCAGGGGTATTGTTTCGTCCTGAAGTTCCTCGTTCACTTTCCTGAGCCTGTCCATTATCTCCTCAAACTTCAATGTCCCTCACCTCGCCCTTCACCTTGCCGTCCTTCATGACAGCCTCGAAGCCGCCTCTCTTCAGCCGTGAAACCTCGGTGATCCTTGCACCGCTCTGGTAGATGGCTGCCATACCCTTCTCCCTTAACGCCGATATCCATGTGGCCCTCAGGGCCATGTCTCCGGCGTCGAGGCGCTTCCTGGCTTTGGCCATGTGCATGGATGATGAATGGCACAGTTCAGCCTTAAAGCCTGTCGCAGTTGTCCTCTGGTTGTCGACCCTGGAAGCCAGAACCTTGCGCCACATGGACATGTCCATACCGTCCAGCACCTGGCGATGCGTGGCAACATGGTCCTCCGCCATCATTGCGATTGAATCTGCCAATGTTTTTTTCTCGTCAAGAATCCGTTGCATGCCTTTGACCACAAGCTCCGCGGCGGCAGTGGGCGTCGAGGCCCTGGCATCGGCCACGAGGTCGGTTATAACTTCGTCAATCTCATGTCCCACAGCCGAGATTATAGGGGTTCCGCAGGCGAAGACCGCCCTGGCCAGCGATTCCTCGTTGAAGGCCCACAGGTCCTCGAGGGAGCCGCCACCCCTGCCCATGATTATCAGGTCAACCTTCCCGTCCAGCGCCATGATTCCGGCGGCAACGCTGTCCGCTGAGCCCTCGCCCTGGACCCTGGCGTCAGCCACCGTGATGTCTATGCCGGGCCCTGCCATGAAGACCTTCGCCATGTCCTGGAGTGCCGCGCCCTTCTCCGAAGTGACTATGCCCAGCTTCATGGGGTAGGCAGGTATCGGGACCTTGGCTTCGGGCGCGAAAAGGCCTTCCTTGAGCAGCTTTTCCTTGAGCTCCAGGTACTGCCTGTACAACTCGCCCCTGCCCTCCGGAGTGCATTTGCGCACGTCCAGTTGGTAGGAGGAGTTACCTCCCCATGATGTGATGCTGCCCCAGGCGACGACCTTGGTGCCGTCCTTCAGGGGCAGGCAATCTACCGAGCCGGCATTGGATTTCCATATCACGCATTTCAGCACGGAATTCTCGTCCTTCAGGGAGAAATAATGATGGCCCCTGTCAGTGTATCCCGTCACCTCGCCCCGAACGGCAATGTCATTGAGTTTGGGACTGGACCTAAGCGTGTTCTTGACCATGCCGGAAACCTCGGTGACTGTCAGCGGCTCCATGGGAAGGGGATTGCTCTGTCTGGATATAAATGGTTGCTGGGGTGCCCCGAAAGTATTTAGCTCAATCCAAAGTCCTGTGGACATTTGGAAACGGGCAGGGCATCGGGGAGTGATTGGAGTATGAGAAATTTTAAGAAGGGCAGCGCTTTATGCGCCGTACCCACAGGTAAATTATCACCTAAACGCTCCCGTAGTGTAGACCGGCCAATCATTCCAGCCTTTCGAGCTCATCGCACCTGCGAAGTGTGAAGAGAGCTGGGGACTCGGGTTCAAATCCCGACGGGAGCACTTTAATCGTTTGATGTTTAGAGTCGTGCTCCCGTCATCACTCAGGCTATTGGTTGCCCATTGCTACAAGTGAAGCCTTCGTTCCCGACGGGAGCACTTTAATCGTTTGATGTTTAGAGTCGTGCTCCCGTCATCAC
>CAYHBA010000016.1:0-9078 GCA_964354755.1 uncultured Thermoplasmata archaeon | reverse complement strand
CAGGCTATTGGTTGCCCATTGCTACAAGTGAAGCCTTCGTTCCCGACGGGAGCACCTACTTTCATTTTTGTAGCGAACCGGTGCTCCCGCGGTATCTCGGGCTACTGCTGGCATATGTTGAGAGTGAAACCCTCGACTGCGCTGAATTCTTCAGATGTTTTTTGGAACATCCAGAACTCGGCTTGCTCGCAAGGCACGAAGTGGCTGGCAATAGGTCGATGCATTGCTTCGACCGTATCGGAAAGTTTGCTATAATTGCTTGGAGAAACTTTCCTCGTCCCGACGGGAGCCTGTGCAAGAGTTATCAAAATGCCATTATAAGATGCCCCCACTGAATTTATGATGAATTTGGCTTTACCATAATATACCCTTAAAACATTGTCAGGTTTACGGAGTCAGCATGCTAGAGATCCTCAACCTTGTGAAATCATTCGGTACTGTCCAAGCCGTGGATGACCTATCCTTCAGGGTGGAGAAGGGAGAGGTCTTCGGCCTGCTGGGGACAAATGGCGCGGGCAAGACCACGACCATGAAGATTCTCTCGTGCTTGCTGAAACCGACTTCGGGCCAGGCCCTGGTCGACGGGCTGGACGTGACCAGGGAGCAGCTCGAGGTGAAGCGCAGAATCGGTTACCTGCCTGAAACGCCGAACCTTTTTGATAAACTCACTGGCCGCGAATTCATGGCTATGATGGGTGCACTCAGGGAGATGAACCAGGAAGTTCTTGATAAGCGGATGGCCGAGTACATCAGAATTCTCGAGTTCGGCGACTTCCTGGACTACGAGATTGGCACGTATTCCAAGGGCATGAGGCAGAGGGTGGCATTCGCTTCCTCGGTCCTGCACGAGCCGCCTATACTGATACTGGACGAGCCCACGAGCGGCCTGGACCCCAGGTATTCCAAGATGGTGAAGGCCTGGATTCGGGATTACGCAGCGAAAGGCAACACGATACTGATGAGCACCCATGTCACGGAAATCGCTGACAGCCTTTGCGACAGGGTGGCCGTGATGGACAAAGGGAGGATGGCCGGGCTGGACACTCCGGCAGGCCTCAAGAAAGAGCTTGGGACAGCGACCCTGGAGGACGCATTCGTGAAGCTGGTGGAAGGGGGCTGATTCCCTGCCCTCGCCCATCCTTGAAATTTATTTTACAGATGTCATGACCGGTTACAGGAACACGCTGAAGCGGCTGAACAAGAACAGGCTGTACAGCGTCTGGTCCCTCATGGTCATGGTCGCGGCCTTCGGGGCGGTTGTCGGCCTGATATCCTTCATATCCAGGTCTCCGGAGATTGAGGAGTTCCCTTTGAACCTCAACGACGTGCTGTTCCTCTTCTTCCTGGTTTTCATGGGCAAGTCCCTGCTGGACGCATACCATTACCTGGTGGAAAGGCCGGCCAGCGTGTTCTTGCTGGTCCAGCCATTCGGTAGCGACCGTATAGTCCTGGGCAAGGTCCTGTCGATCGCAGTCTTCAACCTGGCATTGCTCGCCTTCGGCCTGGGCACGATGACGGCGATGACATTCCTCCACCCGAGCCTGCACTTCGGCATACCTCCGGACATCGTGCTCGACCTGATACTGCTCTCCCTGCTGGCCACGCTGGTCGGCTTCACCTATGCCGTGCTGAGCGGCCTGGCCTCCTGGCCGAGGAAGCTCGTTGCCGGCGCGGCCTTCAGCCCCGTGATGTCCCTCATCTATGTGGTGATGGGCCAGATGAGGCTGGACGGTTGGGACCTCACCAGGACACTGGTGGTGCTGCTCGTGCTGGCCCTAATCGGGATTCCCATATCGGCTCATTTCCTCCTTGAATCCTGGAACACCATGACCAGCTCCAGGTCGCCGCTTCATCCAGTCAGGAGGAGAAATGGCAGAGGCTGGACAGCGAAATTCATGAATCGGAGGTTCGGCACGGCTGTCGCCGCCGTGTACGACAGCGAAGTGAGAAGCCTGATGAGGAAGCGCGAGGGCATCGGAAACGCGATAACGCTTGCCGGTCTTTTGGTCTTTGCAATATACTTCTACAACGAGTTCAGGAATTTCCTCGGGTTTCCGGGATTCCTGCTGGACATTATACCCGTCCTGGTGGTCGGGCTGGCGCTGTATCTCTCGGTAGTCTCATTGGGCCTGGTGCCCGCACTGGGCGCCTTCAGCCATGACGGAAAGGGGGCCTGGGTGTACAGGATTGTTCCGGTCAGGGAGTCGGAGATAGTTAAAGGCAAGACTCTGGCTGTCCTGCTGATGCTGCCCTTTGTCCTTGCCTGCGTTGCAGTCCCGATACCGCTGGTCTCGGGCCTCGGGTGGGTGGCCATACTCTTCTCGGCCATGGGCGGAATGACCATGTTTTTGGCTTCGACGGGTTTGGGAATCTGGTACGGAGCCCGGAATCCGAATTTCGACGAGTCCTCAGGCAATGCGCCCGACATCATGACCATGTACACCTTCATGCTGCTGTCGCTTTTCCTCTCGGCATTCCTTCTGCTGCCGCCTCTGCTGCTGGCCTTCTCGGACAAGGTCCTGGGATTCATGATGCTGCTGCTGGCCCTGGACATCTCGGCGCTCATCCTGTGGCTGGGAATGGGGGGAGCGGCAAAGGGGTTCTCCGGGCTGGAGATATCCAACTAATTAATGGCGCAGGAAATTAATAAGAAAGAAATGGGCCTAAAGAGATTTGAACTCTTGACCTCCCGGTTTCGGAAGGGATTTTCGCGCACGAAAATCCCCTATCAGCCGGGCGCTCCAGCCAGTCTAAGCTATAGGCCCATATTGCGAGTGATTTTCTTGCCTATAGCTCCCTTGGCTGGAGCTTGCTTCGAGGTGGCAAAAGCCACCGAGACACGGCCGAGTTGCGGAGCAATTCGGCCAGTGCCAGCCAGTCTAAGCTATAGGCCCTTGTGAGCAGTTGGCATATAGCTTATTCAATTTAAACATTGCCATGTTGAATGCAATTCTCAGCCCGTTCAAGCGGCGCATTCGACTATGGCCCGGTAACATTATTCCAGCTGAATCAAGGCCATAAAACATAAACTCATGAATGCAAAAGGTGAATTCGTGAAATGAATCCATGCAGCCTGGAGAATTCGCCATGAATCGGCAATCTCCAAACATCAATGATTCATAACATTCCCGGTAATCATCATTTTAAAAACAATGAGATTACCGGGGTGGTGCCTTTTGGCATAAATGCCTAGGTTTGGACGAGAAAGTTAAGACAATCGCACTTGTGAACATAACTTTCGAGCAAGCCGAATTTTCGAATGTAAATATATAATGCCTGAGAAAACTCGGCGATGTCCCCAAACTAGCGGCTTTCTTCGATGTAAAGACAGAGTCTGTTTGGGGAGATTAAAAGCAACAACAAAACCGCCCCGTCATTAGCATATTCAAAAAAAAGGGGTGGTGCCTTTTGGCATAAATGCCTAGGTTGGAGAGAGAATAGCACCACCCAAGTGGGGAAGAGTTTTCATCCTGATTGCGTGTGATCTTGGCTGGAGGCGCGTGCCCAGCACACGGGAGGATAAAGTCAGGTATACATGGAGCTCAGCCAGGTCCTGAGGGATTCATGTCCGGACTCGCCACGGAGCCAGCTTCTGAGGAGTTCATGGTTCTGGCCGGTTTTGCCGTATTCCCTGAAGTTCCTGTACATCATTTTCTTTCCTTCCTATTTCCTCATAGAGATTTCACAGTATATCTACATTAAGAAAAATGAAGTGAAAAGTAGTGAAATACCCGCGCGAAGTTTTACCTGTGCACCTCGACCTCTATCTTGCCCGAACCGTTGCACACGGCGCACATATGCCCGTTCGGAGCGTGACCAGAGCCTCCGCATGACCTGCAGGCCTGGGTTTCCAGGACAGTTACCAGCTTTACCATGGGTAGACCATTGGCTTTCAGAGTATATGAGGATATTGAAAAAAGATGTGAAATATCATGAAAACCGGCTCTTAGGGTCGCCATGTCATTTTCACATGCTCGATGCCAGCCTCGATGAAACACCCGCCCTCCGCGACGAACCCGAGTCTCTTATAGAAATCCAGGGCCGTGAGCTGCACATTGGCATAGACCAAGTTCTCCCCTGCCCGAGCCAGCAGCCACCTGACTATTTCCGTTCCAATGCATTTCCCCCTGTAGTCCCGAAGCACCGCCACCCTGCCCAGCTTGAGGCCGTCCGGCATCTTCACCAGCCTCCCGGTGCCGACCGATTTCCCGTTTGCAAGACATAGCACGTGTATTGCTTTGGCGTCGTATTCGTCCATCTCCATTTCCCGGGGGACATTCTGTTCCCTGACGAATACTTCGAGGCGCACCGACTTAGCCGCCTCAAGGTCAGCGCTGGACATGACCTCTTGCAATGTGTATTCCATGCGGCGATGCAGTGTTCCGCTGCATAAGAAAGTTGCGTCAGTTTCGCCCACCTCCCCAAAACCTTCTTTATAGAACGCCTATTCACGGGCGTGTTCGTCAAGCATCAGATGATAGTGCCCGATTCCCTCGAAGAAAGGAATTACCAGGTGGCAATAGCCGGAACGGCTTCGACAACCTCGACGCTGGTTGTCCTGCCCACAGGCCTCGGGAAGACAATCATCGCGGCTTTGGTCGTGGCCGAGACGCTGAGGACTAAGAAGGGCAAGATACTGTTCCTTGCGCCCACCAAACCGCTCGTCGAGCAGCATGCCAGGTTCCTGGGGAAACACCTGGTCGCTGAGCAGCCCGCTGTTTTCACCGGGGAGACGGCGCCAGCCAAGCGGAAGGAGCTGTGGGAATCCAGCCAGATCGTCGCGGCCACGCCCCAGGTGATATCCAACGACATAGTCTCGGGCCAGATAGACCTGAACGACGTGTCGCTGATAGTGTTCGACGAGGCGCACAGGGCCGTGGGCGACTACGCCTATGTCTTCATCGGGGAGAGGTTCAGCAGGGTGAAGGGCGGTCTGACATTGGGCATGACAGCGTCCCCGGGCAATGACCCGAACCACATCCTGGAGGTGTGCGGCAATCTCAGGATGCAGGCAGTGGAGATACGGCACGAGTACGACCCGGATGTTGTCAGGTATGTCCATGACATTTTCATCAAGTGGGTGGAGATTGAGGTCCCGCCTGAGATGATGGCCGTGATCCAGCATCTGAGGAAGGCCCAGGAGGAACAGGTCGAGAAGCTGAGGAAGTCCGGGTACCTGAAGAGAAGCGGTTTCGTCAGCATGAAGGACCTGCTCGCAGCGCAGCGCCAGATAAGCGGACAATTGCAGGCTTCGAGCAACCAGCCTTCGGCATTCCAGGCCGCGACTACTGTCGCAATGGCGATGAAGATAAACCATGCCCTGGAGCTTGCCGAGACACAGGGCGTCGCTGCCCTGAAAGCCTACTTCGAGAGGCTCATCAAGGACGCGGTCTCCAGGGGCGCCAGCAGGGCTTCGAAGGAGGCAATCGCGCTGCCTAAGGTCCAACTGGCAATGAAAGCCGTGAACCTGCTCGACGCGATATCGGTGGAATCGCCCAAGCTGGGCCGGGTGAAGAAGCTTGTTGTGGCGCAGCTGAACCAGAAGCCCGATTCCAGGATAATCGTGTTCACGCATTACAGGGACACGGCCGAGCTTGTGTCTACGGAACTTGCGGGCATCAGCATCGTGAAGCCGGCAAAGTTCGTGGGCCAGGCCACGAAGGGCAAGGACAAGGGCATGAACCAGAAGAAGCAGGTCGACATAATCGACAGGTTCCAGGCTGGCGAGTTCAATGTCCTGGTGGCGACTAGCGTGGCCGAGGAGGGCCTGGATATCCCTTCCACAGACCTGGTGATTTTCTACGAGCCAGTTCCCTCCGAGATAAGGACCATCCAGAGACGCGGAAGGACAGGCAGGCGCAGGACAGGCAAGGTCGTGATACTCATATCCAAGGACACCAGGGACGTGGCTTATTACTGGTCGTCAAAGCACAAGGAGGGGAGGATGCACAGGGAACTGGAGAAGCTGAGAAAGGAGCTGCAGAAGAACCTGAAGGTGGGAGGTCCGACCGCTCCGAGCTTCGAGAGCGCGGCTGCGGGGGTTCTCGGAGGAACGCAACGGCAGGAGACAGCGGCACCGGACAAAAGCCAGCGCACGCTCGGGGAGTTCGGGCCAGAGAAACCGGAACAGGAGAGGCTGCGCATAATCGCGGACACCAGGGAATTCAAGTCGTCCGTCGTCAGGCACCTTGCCGTGAAGGACGTGATAGTGGAATCCAGGCAGCTGGACATAGGCGATTACCTGGTCTCGGAGAGGGTCGGCATCGAAAGGAAGGAGGCTGTCGACTTCGTTGCTTCGGTGATGGACGGGCGCCTGTTCCAGCAGGTCAAGGCCTTGAAGAGGGCTTACCTGTCGCCGCTTATAATCATAGAGGGGGACATCAGGTCGGGAAGGCTGTCCGCGGAATCGGTGCGCGGGGTTCTTGCCTCCATCACTGTGGACTTCGGCGTGCCTGTGATGTTCACTGCCGATGATTTGGAAACCGCTGAATTCCTGCTCACCCTGATAAAACGCGAGAGCCAGGAGGGAAGGACGCCCGGAATCCGGGGCGAGAAGGGCACGATGCTGGTCCAGGAAAGGCAGCAGTTCATTCTCGAGGGCCTGCCAAATGTCTCGGGCGTGCTGGCCCAGAGGCTTTTGTCCCATTTCGGCAGCGTCAGGGCTGTCTTTGAGGCCACCGAGGAGCAGCTCCAGGAAGTGAAAGGCGTGGGCAGGGGCATTGCCAGGGCAATACACGAGACCATTGACGCCAAATATTACTCCAAGGAGAAGGAGGAATAGGTTGCTGGCATTGAAGGTGCCAAGCAGTAATGCCGAACCTGTTCGGCTGCTGATGACCGAGCATGGCATCCTTGACAAGCATCACAGGATTCTCAACTCCGAAGGATACACTGAGATCCCGGCGCTGGCCATGCCGCTTCCCGGTCTTATGGAGCAGTTCTCCGCCATGGGAGCCAAGGCAGTGGAGGGTGAGTACCTGGGCAGGCAGACTTTCCGAGAGATTTTCAAGGAAATTCTTGCCGAGGCAGAAATCCCGGAGACACTGAAAAAGAAGCTCCCGAGGAAATGGGAGCAGCTGGGCCATGTACTTGTCCTGAAGATTCCGAATGAACTGGAAGCTTGGAAGGGGCAGGTCGCCCGGGCTTACGCCAAGGTCCTGGTGGCCGACACTGTCCTGAGGGACACGGGCGGGATAACAGGCCAGTTCAGAGAGCCTGTCATGGAGCTCCTTCTCGGCATAGATACCAAAACTGTGCATGTGGAAAATCAAGTGAAATTCTGCTTGGACGCAGCCAAATTGATGTTCTCCTCCGGGAATGTGGACGAGCGCATCAGGATGTCCTCGGTCCCGAAGCCCGGGGAAGTTGTAGTTGACATGTTCGCCGGAATCGGTTATTTCTCCGTTCCGATGGCGGTTCATTCCAAGCCCGCGAGGATAATTTCGCACGAAATAAACCCGCTGGCCTTCGATTATCTGAAGAAGAACATCGCCCTGAACAATGTCAGCGGAATAGTGGAACCGGTGCTCGGAAACTGCCTGGATGCGGAGGAGGGAATTGCGGACCGGGTGGTGATGGGCTATGTCGGGACGACCCATGAGTACCTGCCCAAGGCCATGAGAATACTCCGGGGAAAAGGAATCATCCATTACCATGAGACATGCCCAAACAGGCTTCTCCCCGGCAGGCCGCAGGAAAGAGTGAAGGAAGCAGCCAGGGAGGCTGGAAGGGATGTTAAAATCCTGAAGATGGCGAGGGTGAAATCATATGCACCGGGGGTAGAGCATGTGGTGGTAGACGCCAGAATCGGGTGATCCCCCGCCCGAAAGCCCAACATCTGCCAATGTCCGTAGGACTTGGCATGGAGATATTATTCCCCTGCCGGCCACATCAGCCTTGTCTTCGGATTCAGGACCAGCTTGTCCAACTCCCAGAGTCCGTCGCGCCACGCTCTGTCGTCGAACAGCTTGGCGTAATCCTCCATGCGCTGGAATTCGATTGTCATTGTTATGTGATGGAGGCCGTCAGACCAGACATTCAGCCTGGCGCCTATCTCCTTGCATCTGTCCATCACCCTGCAGCTGTACCCGTCCTCGAAGATGTACTTGGAGTATCTGGCGCTGGCAGCATCATCCTTGGGGATATCGTATTCCATGAACCATACGACTGCCATTTTCTCAGTTCCGTTACCGGGGTTCCTCCCCTCGGGCATATGATGGCGTTGACCTTAAAATAATTTGGGAAAACCATGTCGATGGTCAAGGCTTCGATGCCATCATTATTATCGATTCCCTAGGATAAATTTGGCCTTCGTGCCTCACCTTTCTCTCGATTATCTGGAAATGCCTGACAGAAAGCCCGACCGCCTTGACCAGGGCGTCCAATTCCTGGCCGAGGTAGAACCTCCAGACAAGGCCATCGTCCCTCAGGAACGTGCGCGGGAATATTTCCTGGCCCTTGCCGGAGCGCATGTCAGCCGGAGTGAAGACTTCCAGCAGGACCATGCCCCGGGGCGCCAGAACGCGCGCCGTTTCCTCCATCACGGCCCTGTCGTCGCCCGGTATCACATGCGTGAGTACGTGTCTGGATACCACCGCTGAGAATGCACCGTTCTCAAAAGGGAGTTGCCTGGCATCGGCCGCGGCCCTGTTAATTGCGGGATTTTTCATGGCCAGGGTCAGGAAGGAGGTTTTGGCTATGTCTATGCACACGAGGTTCCCGCAGTGCGGCGCCAGCACCGAGGCTGTATTGCCGTCGCCCGAGCCCAGTTCGAGGACATTCCCTTCCAGGTCGAGGAATTCCTTGTAAGCGGAAATGTCGAATATCCCGCGCCATTGGGTGCCCTTCCTGGCATAGGATTTGTTCCAGGCCAAAGGATACCGTTTCCAGTCTAACTTTTCCGGGGAATCCGCCATGCACCGTGCATATTCATCATCAGATAAATCACTTCTCATGCGCATCTGACAGGCGAGACGAACCGCTGCTCCAAAGGTCCCGAAGGGATTCAAGCTATGACTAAAAACGTCCAAATATTTTTCGGATATCGTTTCCAGTCTAACTTTTCCCGGGAATCCGCCA
>CAYHBA010000015.1:0-34833 GCA_964354755.1 uncultured Thermoplasmata archaeon | reverse complement strand
TCCAGTTTACAAAACACTGTACCACAAGGTTTTTATATTATACAAAACGCTGTACAAATCTGTTTTTATACTTCCCCCATTTATTACCAGTCTGAGGGTGAAAAATAAAAAAGCAAAATAGGCCGGAAAATGGAATCTGGCCATGCCTCCAAGAAAACTATAAATATAGACACCCTATTCACTCCGCCACTGGAATTCCTCTGGGATTTCTAAAACGGAGTAAGAAAGGAAAAGAGGATGTAACCATGAATGGAAAACACAATAGCCATGGTATAATTGTGGGTATTGCCCTGCTGTTCAGCCTTGTGATGGTTCTGAACTCGTTTTCAGTATTGGCGAACGCACAGGGAACAAAGCAAGAGACCGAACTGATCCTGAGGGTTGCGATGCAGGATGACATGAAGGGCTTGAACCCGATAACTGTGAGTGATGTTTGGTCCTGGAACGTGCTGAGTTACGTGTATGATGGACCGGTCAACATCAATCCCAAGACCGAAGAACTCATCCCGTATATTGCGATTGGCTCCGCAAACACAACAGGAGCCATACCCCCAGCTGGGGCAACGACCTTTGACGGTTACTGCGACATAGGTAATTTCGGTTTCATGCCAAAGGATACATGGACAGGCGTCGCAGGCGTTGGAGAAGCCGTAATATTCTATGATTTCACCAATGTGAAGTGGCATGATGGCACGCAGATGACCATCAGGGATATTCAGTTCTCGATGCACATGGCCGCCCAGATTCCCGAATGGTCCACGTCCATGAACCCGCTGAAGGATAATGGCGGGAGCACTGGATCGAACTTCTCCTCCACCGGATGGCTGGCATGCAACAAGGTTTGGGAAAGCCCGGACAAGATGCAGGCTGCCCTGAAATACGAGCTCCAGGAACCCTTTGCCGATTTCTTCAGAAACACCATCTCGGTTTTCCTGCTGCCTGAACACATCTGGAACTCACCTATCTCCGGACAACTGACTGGCGCCAAGATATGGTGCGATCTAGGGTATCTCCAGAATCCATGGAAAGTCGACCCGGCCCGGTCATATAAAAACGACGATTGCATTGGCAACGGTCCTTTCAAGTTCGTATCCTGGGATGTGGGCCAGATGATTAAAATAAGCACATGGCGCGACCACTACTTCAGGGAAGATTACAAATACATAGATTATGTGAAAGATGAGTACGGAAAGCCCCTTTGCTACCAACCGACAATCGACGGCGTCACATATCAGATATTCAAAACCGCTGAAGCGGCCGTTCTGGCATTGAAGAGCAATGACATTGACTATATTGCATGGTCTGTTCCTCCGACATTCGTCCAGGAACTGGCCAATGAACCGGGCGTATCGCTCGTGCAGAACCCGGAGCAGGGCTTCTTCTATTTGGCCTATAATATGAGAAAGACGTCATTCGGCTACCTGAACGGCGACCCCCTCCAGGGAGACTACGGCAAGGCTTTCAGGAAGGCAGTGGCACACTGCATCGACAAAAACACTGTTGTGCAAAGGCTACTGCTCAACCTCGGTATCGCGGGCGAAGGGCCTGTGAGTTCAATCAGCCCGTGGTACAACACGAGCATTCCGAAGTACAGTTTTGACTGGGCAGAAGCCAAGAACATCCTGGCCAATGCAGGTTATGGAGTCAATCAGGGCGGAACTATCATATACGGCGATGCGGCCAAGGCCGCGGCAGGCAACGGAAACTGGTGGGTCAGGCCTGACGGTCAGCCCATCGGAAGCTCCGCAGGAGGTCTCATCGAGATACTGACACCTGAGGCCAATTACGACCCTATCAGAGCCCAGGCCGGCCTGATGATTGCCAAACAGCTCAAGGACATTGGTATAAATGCCGAATCCATTGCCATGGACTTCGGCTCGATTGTCGACAGGATGAACGAGAGGAATTTCGACATGTACATCCTCGGATGGAGCATCGGCTCCGACCCGACTGATTTCCTGCATGCATTCTTCCACTCGAGCATGTCTGTTGTCGGCCAGAACTATCCCGGATACCAGAACTCCTCGTCCTATGCGGCCTACATGGGGTATGACGAGTGCTTCGACGAGATAATCGATGCAGCAAGGAGGACAGGCGACGAGGAGGAGAGGAAAGACCTGGTCAAAGAGGCTCAGGCATCAATCTGTTACGACCTTCCATATGATGTCCTGTATTACAGGACGAATATTGAAGCATACAGGTCGGACAGGTTCACTGGCTGGGAAGTAGGCTCGAAAGGCTCGATATTCACATGGTCATCCTTATATAAAATCAAGGCTCCGAGCCGTTACAAGGTCAATGCCCAATTCGTGAGCCCGCCTTCCGCCATACTGTCGAACTCCACAACCCAGCTAACCGTGTTCGTCAAGGACCAGGACGGTGAACCACTCGGAGACGCACAGGTTTGGTTGCAAGCCAGCATGGGAACCCTATCATCACTGACTGGCAACACGACATCCACGGGCAAGTTGCAAGTGACATACACAGCCCCATGGGCCGACCCGACCGATCCAGATATCGTGAGGAACGGAACCCAAGCCATAATTCAAATCGAGAAAGCCACTTACACTAGTTCAACAGGCACACAATACGACGATGCGCCGAGCAGGCTGGCCCTGATAAAAGTCTTCCCTGTGGGCGCCTCATTCCTGTCTGTATCGCTCACCGCGGATCCTGATGTGATAAACCCGGACATTGACGAGGCTGGAACCCTTGGATTCACTTATGTCGTGGTCACGGTCGAAGACGAAAGCGGCGCCCCTGTGTACGGGGCATCCGTGGCGCTGACAGCATCGCCAGCCGTCCCGACCATCACGCCCGGGGACCAGACAACTGACCAGGACGGCACCGCCACCTTCAAGGTCACAGCCACGGACCTTCCGGACAATGACGGTACGAACGTAGAGTACGTCCTCACGGCCCTAGCCATAGACCCGGATGACACAAACATCACAGGGCAGAACAGAGTCACCCTGAACATCGTGGACTACAAGCCACCATCGACAACCGGAAGCACCCCGTTCCCGACCTTCCTGGTCGTGGCTTCCGTGTTCTGTGTGGCTGCCGTAAGCTATGCAGCAATACGCATCAAGAAAAAGTAAGCGAAGCAATAGGCCCGGGAAAGCCCGGGCCCTTTCCCTTTCAGACTGGTATACACACGAATTCGGAGATGATGTGAATGAAACTGAGAACATATCTGATGAAAAGAACGATGCATATGATAATCACAATTCTGATTGTGCTTGTTCTGCTGTTCGTTCTTTACAGAATGATGCCGGGAAGTGCCGCCGCGTCCATGATGATGAACCCGAAGATGACTCAGACGGAAATCGATATGGTGAAGGTAAGGTATGGCTTCGGCGTTTGGGCCGACTACCCCGGAGATTACATGGCGACGAATCTGGACCCACAGGTGATAGGTACATACACGGTCACCGTGGAGGCAACGGACCGCGACGGAAGTTCAGACAATTTCACAACCGAGTTTGATATTAATCCAGTCAACGAAACCGACTATATCTCACCCAGAATAATGGACATTGGGATAATTAGCGCAAGCCTTGGTCAGAAGGGTGAATTCTACCTCATGGCCTATGACCTGGGCGCAATAAAAAATACTGAAGTCACTCTAATCTTCCCCAATCTGACCTCGACGGGGGATGATACTTATCCTTACGCAGAAACATTCAAGCTTAACGCGGTTGAAAGCCTCACCAACGAAACTCTCCATCAATACTATTACAACGGAACCTCGATAAGCAACCTTGGATTGGGCCAGGACGGCAGTTCGAATTATTCGGTTCAGTTCAAAGTTGAAGACCGATTTAAAAACATAGGCACTGCCGTGATGGGTTTCGATGCCGTGACAGGGCTCGAGAGTTTCAAGATATGGAACCTTACAGTCGATATAGCCTATTCGAACCGCAGATACTCCTACCCAACCTACAACACCAATGTCAACTTGCATTCAAATGTGAACGGCACAGCTCCCACCTTTTACATGGAAACGCCGGACAAACAGACTTATCCAATAACGACCTTGAACAATGATTTAGCTGGAAACTTTGATGGTGTATTCAGACTTCCTGACAACGGGATGATGACTTTCTATGCAGACCTCGGTGAGGCAAATGCCACATTCATATTCCCCGTGAACGCTCCCTTGAGCACAGAACCGACCCAGGTCCAGGACAACGACGGGATTTCTCCGGTCCTCAGTGACCTCTTCCTGAATGTCGTCAATGAAAGAGGCGCGATTACAGCCGTATCCCAGTATCCATACATTATGAGAGATCTCAGACTCAGAATCAACGCCACAGCCCTGGACTCAGAAGGTGAGAGATGCCCGATAGTCAATGCATTCATCACCAAGCCGGACGGTTCTGTGGCAGAGGTTCAGATGACTCACCCGACATATGTAAAGGACAGAAGCATGGGCGAGCAGTTCATTACATACATGAAAACAATGCTTGTATTTGACTTCGGAACTTCATACATTTACCAGAGACCATCATGGGATGTGATACTCGAGCGCGTGCCCTCAACAGCCCTCCTGTTTGGCTCGGCGATGATAATTGCCTATGCCTTGGGCATCATGATCGGTGTAGTCGTGGCCTGGAGAAGGGGCACGGTTTTTGAAATGAGCACTATCATAGTTACCCTATTCTTCTACTCCATGCCAATATTCTGGTTTGCCCTCATCATGCAGTGGGTATTCTATGCCCAATTGGACTGGTTCCCGCTGGCCGGCATGGGCGGTCTGGATAAAAATGGTTTGACCTGGTTCCTGGATGTGCTTTGGCATCTTGCGATGCCACTAACCACCCTCGTCATTCTGGGCCTGGCCGGAGACATCCTCCTCATGAGAAGCTGCATGCTTGAAGTCATCGGCGAGGACTTCACGATCACAGCGAAAGCAAAGGGACTGAAAGAAAGGACAGTCATATACAAACACGTCGCGAGAAACGCGATGCTGCCTGTCGTGACATCCATGGCGATGGGAATAGGTGCAATAATCAGCGGCGGTGTGCTCACCGAGACCATTTTCTCATGGTTTGGCATGGGTACGCTTCTTATTGAAGGGACCCTGTCGAAGGACTTCCCTGTCGTTCAGGGGGCATTCTACGTACTGGCACTACTGACCATATTCGGGAACATGGCTGCAGATATACTATATGCGTGGCTAGACCCAAGAGTGCAACTGTGAGGTGACAAACATGGTTACAAGCAGACAGATGAAGGAAAAAATACGCGACTACAGACGCTCAATAAAACACAGCTGGAACCTCTTCAGGGAAAGCCGCATCGGAATGGTCGGCCTGTTCATTATGGTTGTATTTATCGTGATGGCCCTCATCTCGCCATACCTCGGCCTTAGGCATCCCCTCAACTGGTTGGCTCCCGATGATGACATCCTGGTCATTGATTCGTACTTCAACGGGAACAACGGAGTGGATACTGAAGGGCCATTCGTCCACGGGGCCAATTACAGATTGAGACCGGGCTCGGGAAACACCAGGCAATGCGACAGGATATATGCGGTGGGCGGTGAAGGCACACTATTCAAGCCTTATAGTTTGTATGCATATGATAACAATGCTGGCAGTGTTATCTGGAATTTCAGGACAGGTTCCGAGATAACCACAGATCTTATTGTGAACAACTACGGGAGCGAGACCAACCCGGCCGACGCAAACCTCAGACTCATGTTCGGCTGCGATGATGGCTCGCTGTATGTTTTGAGGGACGATTATGTGGAAACCTCTTCCGCATTTGCCCCTGCAGGGTCCAACGTTTGGTCTTACCGGCTCGACAGCAACGTGGTCGGCGTGGCATTCCATGACGACCGCGGGGGTAGGCCCGGCTGGATGGATTATATATCGAATGGAAAATTATGGCATTTCAACAACATGGATACATTCTTCGCCAGCACATCAAGCGGCATGCTCTATGCCTTCGAAGGCCCCACTCCGGATTACAATGCGGCAACAAGCCTTTTCAACGCCACCCAGCCATCATTAATCTGGTCTGTCCAAGTCTCCAATGTTTCACTTAATGAACCCGCAGTATCAAGCGATGGCCAGAAGGTGTTTGTGAGCAGCGTTGACGGCCTTGTGTACGGATATGACGCATTGACAGGCGTTTCGATACCCGAATGGGTGAATGGCCCATACAGAGTCACTGACAGCTACCTCTCCACTTCCCCGACCTGCAACGAAGGAACAGTCTACATATCCAACGACGAGGGGTTCATCCATGCGATATACGGAGCGAACGGCACCGCAGTTACAGGCTGGACGCACACGGATGAGAGCCAGAACCTGGTGCCAGGCTTCAAACTGGAGAACTTCAACAGGGATCCGGATAACGGTAACCTGACAGACATCACCACGGTAGGCGACTACATTCTGGTCGGTTCTGACACTGGTTTGATGTACTCGATAAATAGGAACACAGTGAACCTGAGCATGGTGTTCAACACGAAGATCGGTACCGAGGACACTCAAATCCATGTAAAGCCATACTTCGACGCTATGGCTGCCAAGTATCTGTTCGTGACATCAACCAACCTGAACGGCACGGCCACAGACCCGTCAGACGATTTCACCGTTATATTCTGCATTGCATCCCCGGGCAATGATACAGTGAAATGGAGAAAGACACTGGAAGGAGTCATAACCTCCCCCATCATAAGTTTCGTGAACAATAACCACGTGGGGAGCCCGGCCGATGTCGTCATGACCACAACCTATTTCAGCCCAGATGGAATACCCACAAGCGGCAAGATGTACTCGTTCAGCGCGGCCGGACGTGTCATAACGCCGCTCCCGCCCACTTGGGTGACACCTTCCGCCACAGGAACAACCTATTTGCTTGGGACAGATGCACAAGGCCACGACATCTTGGCCCAGACCGTTTTAGGTTCCAGGATTGCCCTGCTGGTCGGTTTCCTGTCTGCTTTCTTCTCTATATTCATAGGTGTGATATTCGGCCTGGTGTCGGGATATTATGGAGGGGCAATAGACGCGATCTTGATGAGATTCACGGATGTTATCCTTGTCATTCCGTCCCTGCCGTTGCTCATAACGCTTGCAGCCATTCTGAACCCGAGTATATGGAACATCATCCTCATCATCTCATTGGTTGGTTGGGGCGGCGTGGCTAGGATCATACGCGCCGAGGTACTCAGCCTGAAAGAAAGACCTTTCATTGACTCTGCCCGCGTCACCGGTGCCAGCAAATTCAGGATAATGTTCAAACACATAGCTCCCAACGTTCTGCCTCTCGGCCTTCTATATATGACCTTTGCAGTGAGCGGAGCAATCCTGTTCGAGGCCGCCCTGAGCTTTATCGGCCTGGGAGACCCGAGCACGATGACATGGGGCATGATGCTGAACTATGTGCAGCACTCCAACGCACTGACCAATTGGTGGTGGCTGCTGCCCCCGGGTATCTGCATCACCCTGGTCTGCATGTCATTCTTCCTGCTTGGAAGGGCTTTCGACGAGATTGTGAACCCGAGGCTTAGGAGGAGGAGGTGATCACATGGCATTGCTAGAAGTTGAGGATCTGAAAGTCTATTTCAGCATAGTCAGAGGCGAAGTAAAGGCCGTGGATGGAGTATCCTTCACCCTCGAAAGGGGCGACACCCTGGGCCTTGTTGGCGAATCCGGATGCGGGAAAACAACGGCTGCATTCGCCATCACGAGATTGCTTCCTCCGAACGGAGACATCATCAGCGGGAAAATCACATTTGACGGCAGGGTTCTTGCAGGCAGCGACGAGGAAAATGCACTTTCTAAAAGAAAGAGGGCCAAATACGTTGACCAGGTCATGAGGGACGTTAGATGGAAACAGATTTCCATGATCTTCCAGAGCGCGATGAATGCCTTCAATCCCGTGTATAAAATTGGCGATCAGATAGCCGAGGCCATACTTGCCCACGAGGATGTCACGAAGCAGGAGGCGAGGAAGAAGGTGATCGAGCTGTTCAAGCTCGTGGGCCTGGATGTGGGCAGGATTGACGGCTATCCGCATGAGTACAGCGGCGGAATGAGGCAGAGGGCCATGATAGCCATGGCGCTTGCCTGCAACCCAAAGCTCATAATCGCGGATGAACCGACAACCGCACTGGATGTCATCATGCAGGACCGCGTTCTCGCCGAGATAAGGGACCTGCAAAGGAAGATGGGCATGGCCATGATAATAATCACCCATGACATTTCCGTGGTGGCTGAAGTGGCCAAAAGGATAGCAATAATGTATGCGGGCCGCCTCATGGAGTACGGGGACATAACCGCCGTATTCGCCAGACCTTCCAATCCGTACTCGATAGGTCTGATGGCATCCTTCCCCAGCATCATCGGGGAGAAGAAGCCCCTGTATTCGATTCCGGGCTCGCCGCCTGACCTGGCAAACCCGCCGTCCGGCTGCAGGTTCCACCCACGCTGCAGGTATGCAAAGAGCATATGCAAAGAACGGATTCCGGAGATCATCGAGGTCGAACCGAACCATTTCTCGGCTTGCCACTTTGCGCTTGAGATATTCAACGGCCAACTGAGCGAGGTGGTCTGATGGCAGACATTGTGATTAAAGTAGATAAACTGAGGAAGTATTTCGAGGTCAACCGCGGCCTGATGAAATCCCTATTAAGCAAGGAATCCATATTCGTTCACGCAGTGGACGACATATCCTTCAACATCGAGAAGGGAAAGGTTCTGGGCATGGTCGGGGAAAGCGGCTGCGGAAAGACAACAACCGGAAGGCTGCTGGTCCGTCTGGATGACCCGACATCCGGCCAGATGTTATTCCACGGCGAGGACATTGCACCGAAGAAAGGAAAGGAACTGAAGGAATATAGGAGAAAGGTGCAGATGGTGTTCCAGGACCCCTATGAGTCTCTAAACCCGAGGTTCACGGTATTCGACACCGTGGCAGAACCTCTCATCGTCCATGGCGTGGGCGATTCCTACGAGGAGAGGGAGGATATGGTGGCCAAGGCGCTGGAATACGCTGAACTCAAACCAGCCTCCGAATACATAAGCCGTTTCCCGCACGAACTGAGCGGCGGGCAGAGACAGCGCATATCAATAGCCAGGACGTTGGCCCTCAGACCCGAATTCATCGTGGCCGACGAACCCGTATCCATGCTCGATGTTTCCATCAGGGCGGGAATCATGAATCTGATGCTCGGGCTGAAGGACCAGTACAAGATACCGTTCCTCTTCATAACGCACGATGTTTCGGTCTCGAGATACATGAGCGATTTCATCGGAGTCATGTATCTGGGTAACCTTGTCGAGTACGGCCCATCCGAGGAAATCATACACGATCCGTACCACCCGTACATGAAAGCGCTGCTTTCGGCAGTTCCGATTCCGGATCCCAAGGTCCAGAGGGGCAGAACCGAGATCAAGGGAGACTTACCCTCGCCCATAAACCTGCCATCCGGCTGTCCCTTCCATCCGAGATGTTTCTATGCAAAGGATGTGTGCAAGCAGAAGAAACCCGAAATGAAGGAGGTAAAGACAGGCCACTTCGTTCAGTGCCACTTCGGCGGTGAGCTGAGTTTCAGCGTACCAATAGTGCCGTCTTTCGAGGAAACGGTGAAGAACGCTTCGGCAGTTGGCTAGAAACGCGGGAGAACAATGAAGAAGAAAGAACTGGGAGTAACCAATCTCATTGGCGTGCTGCTCTTGGTCGTTGCCGTGATTTCGGCGGGCGGTCTTTATTACCTTGCGTCGGAATACTGCCAAATATCCGATACACTGGTCTCTGTTGAGACGAATGGAACAGACATCACGCTTTTCCACGACAATGTTTCGGGCCAGTACCAGATAATTGTCGCGCTTACTGTGTCCAACCCGTCCGATTTGGATATTGAGATATACAGCATCGAGTACCTTGTTTTTGCAGACAAGTCGACAGCCACACTTACAAGTTATGATGCCTGCGTTGGCGGCGGTTCCAGCGGTTTGGCAAACGGGACAGTCAACGCGAACACGGTAAGGGACCTCACGGTAATGTTCCTTGTAGGGCCGGGAAGCCTTTACTTCGAGAGACTGGAATATGCCCTGGCAGGCGGAAATTCCACATGGATGTATCTCAACGGATTTGCATTGTTCAGGCTGTCGGATTACCACGAAGTGGACGGCGAGCTTGACATGCTTTTTTATCCCAGGGAGGTCGCGGTAAATGATTGAGGCGAATAACCTGCGTGTCAAACTGAAACTGACATTATGGTCAATTTCCGCGGGCACGATAGTGGCTTATTTCTTTGCCACCAACTTCCTCGCCTGGGCAACGGAGTTCAATCCCGGGGGAAGTGTACTCTTCTTCAGCCCTCTGATGTGCGGCCTGATACTCGGGATAATCACCTGTGAGATGGAAGCCATAAACACGGTGATATCGAGCATAATAATGACAATATGGACCACGATTGCAGTCCTCATAACGCTGATGGCGCCCCTCATTTTCGGGATAGTGTTAGACCCCACCGGAACACTTTGGATGATACATGCGCCGCAGAACATGCTGATAACCATAATCCTCGTACTGCCGATTTCCCTCCTTGGCGCCATTGTCGGGAGATTGTTCGCCGAAAACACGATTCTCTCCTCGTCCATGCGCAGGGAGAGGGACATCCTGAAATCGGAAACAGAGGAATGGTACAAGATGCTCGAAGAGAAGCTGGAAGAGAAGAGGGAGGCATTGGAGAAAGTTAAGTTGGAACAGGAATCAAACATCCTGAAGGAGAAATTGGGAAACCGGCCGGAGGAATGAAGCCATGGTCGGACGCAAAATACGTGTATTGATTGCGAAACCCGGGCTTGACGGCCATGACAGGGGCGCGAAGATAGTGGCCAGGGCACTCCGGGACGCAGGCATGGAAGTGATATATACAGGTCTGCACCAGACACCGGAACAGATCGCTGAAACGGCCATACAGGAGGATGTGGACATCATAGGCCTCAGTTGCCTGTCCGGAGCACACATGACTCTGTTCCCCAGGGTGATGGAACTTCTCAGAGAACGCGGCGCTGGAGACATAGTAGTCACAGGCGGCGGCATAATACCCGAAGAGGACATACCTCAGCTGAAGAAGGCCGGCATAGCTGCCATATTCGGACCCGGAACCCCCCTTGAAGAGATAATCGAATTCCACAGGAAGGCTGCAGGGAAGTAGTCAGATGGAACTTGCCGAGCGTGTTTTGCAGGGCGACAGAAGGGCCTTGGCCAGATTGATATCCATGGCCGAGGATTCCGAACCTGGCGCGAAAGAGGAAATGGCAGTCATTCACTCCCGCACGGGCAAGGCGCATGTCATAGGCATCACAGGCCCACCGGGAGCAGGGAAGAGCACCCTCATCGACAGGCTTGTAAAATCATACAGATTATTAAATAAAAAAATTGGAATAATAGCCATAGATCCGTCAAGCCCGTTCACGGGCGGCGCGATTCTTGGCGATCGGATAAGGATGTCGGAGTTGAACACAGATCCGGGCGTTTTCATCCGAAGCATGGGCACCAGGGGGCATCTGGGCGGCCTTTCCTGCGCCACGGCCGATGCCATTCGGATTCTCGACGCCTTCGGCATGGACAAGGTCATAGTCGAGACAGTCGGAGCCGGCCAGTCCGAAGTGGAGATAGCCTCCCACGCCCACACGACGGTACTGGTAGAGATGCCTGGCCTGGGCGACGACATCCAGACCATCAAGGCAGGAATAATGGAGATAGGGGACATTTTCGTAGTAAATAAAGCGGACCGCCAGGGTGCTGACAGGACCGAGTCGGAACTGAGAGCCATGCTGGACCTCAGCGATGCGAATCCCCCTTGGAAACCCCCCATCCTGAAGACGGTGGCAAGCAGCAACGAGGGCATCACCGAGCTCAGGGTTACAATCGAATCACATTATGAGTACCTGATCCAGAGCGGCGAATTGGGCAAGCTGAACAGGGACCGGGCCAGAGCTGAGCTTCTCCATATCATGAGGGACTCAGTCACGGATTCCATACAAGCCAATGGCGGATTCGAGAAGGCCGTGGACATGGTGCTCGCCCGGAAGGCTGACCCGTATTCTGCGGCCGAGAAACTGCTGGCGGATTACTGTATAAATGCCGAGAAAGCTCAGCCATTCAGGGCAAAAATGAATCGGCATAAACAGTAAATACGCAGGAATCCGCCATGCATCGTGCAATAAGATGCATATAAAATCAAAGCGAATCAGCTTTGATAAATCAAATGCATGGCCTACACGCGTAAACTTCCAGCTCCGAAATAAACGCTAGCCACTTTAGGGGCTGATAGTTTACTGCACGTATGCCGAGAACGCTCGGCACTTCAGGGCTGAGATGAATCGGTATGAGCAGTCGTCAATCCACCGTTGCATACCGTGCATATTTTTTCAAAGAAAATCGAAACCACTGGCTTCGATAGATCAGGTATGCAACTGGCCTATGGTAAACTTCCAGCCCTGAATCATAAAGCTGCGGTTCAAGACGCGAACGCTAGCCTCTTTAGGGGCTGATAGTTTACAGGAAAAGCAGATAGTTTTTTATCTGGCGAATGGATGGTATATGCAATGTCATTGATGTCAGAGGCCAAGAACGGCATACCCGGCATCGCACGGGAAGTGGCCAGCCGCGAGGGTGTCCGGCCGGAAATCGTTGCAAGGGGGGTCGCATCCGGCCACATAGTGATACCGTCCAACCCGAGGCACAGCCCTGTGCCCACCGGCATAGGCGAGGGGCTGAAGGTCAAAGTCAATGTCAATTTGGGCACTTCGGAGGACTGCGCAGACCTGGCGGAGGAACTCGAGAAGGCAAGGGCCGCGGTCAGGTTCGGCTCCGACACAATCATGGACCTGAGCACCGGCGGTGACATTGACAGCATACGGAGGAGAATCCTGAAGGAAGTGAAGGTCCCGGTCGGCAGCGTGCCGATATACCAGGCCGGCCTGGAATTCGCAAGGAAGAGCGCGGTCGTGGACATGACCGAGGACCACATATTCAAGGGAATAGAGGCGCACGCCAAGGACGGCATAGATTTCATGACTGTTCACTGCGGGGTCACCAAGGGAAGCGTGGCCGCGCTCAAGGGCTCGGGCAGGCTTGCAGGCGTTGTCAGCCGGGGCGGTTCTTTCCTGACAGCCTGGATTCTGCACAACGGGAAGGAGAACCCGCTTTATGCCAATTATGACTATCTTCTTGAGATGGCCAGGGAGCACGAGTTCGCGCTGAGCCTGGGGGACGGGTTCAGGCCGGGATGCATAGCCGATGCGACAGACAGCCCGCAGGTTCAAGAACTCATCACCCTGGGCGAATGCGTCAGGAGGGCCAGGCAAGCCAACGTCCAGTCGATGGTAGAAGGCCCGGGGCATGTGCCTATTCACCAGATAGAGGCCAATGTCCGGCTCGAGAAATCGATATGCAGCGGCGCGCCGTTCTATGTGCTTGGACCGCTGGTCACGGACATAGCACCCGGGTATGACCACATAACCGGCGCCATCGGAGGCGCGGTCGCTGCCATGGCCGGCGCGGATTTCCTTTGCGACGTGAGCCCCTCGGAGCATCTGGGCCTTCCCACCGTCGAGGACATCAGGGTCGCCACAATTACCAGCAGGATAGCGGCCCATGCCGGCGACCTGTCACGGGGATCGGGCATGGAGATGGACAATGCCCTTTCTCAGGCAAGAGCCAGCCTCGACTGGGAGAAGCAGTTTGAACTCTGCTTGGACCCGGAACTTGCCAGGACCAGGAGGAAGTTGCGCAAACCTGGAGAGGACGATGTGTGCACGATGTGCGGGAAATATTGCGCGATCAAGTTGACGAACGAGTATTTGAAGAGAAAATAATGCGGGAGAAGGGAATTTCACGAACAGCCACCATCTCGACGAGCCTGGCTCGTCTCAGACCGGCTCGAATGGCTTTGCCATTCGGCACGGCCTCGGTCAGCTTAGTCAGCGTTTATATTATTCGCTGACCTCGGTTTGAACCCTCGAACCACTAAGGACAAGACCCTCAATCTTGCGCCGTTGACCGAGCTTGGCAACCCCCGCACCAAACGTCCAATGCCATATTCTTAATAAAGGTTATGGCGAGCGCTATTTTATCGTGCATTTGGCCAGCTCTGCGTGCTTCACGCCCTTGATAGCCTGCACCTTGTCTGCGAGCTCCTTTATCTCGAACGGGCTGCCCTGGACGACTATAACCTCCAGACAGGCATGCTCGTCCAACCTGACGACCGCGGAATTGTGAATGAGCTTGTGGTTGGCATGCTGGAGCTCTGCCAGCCTCTCGATGACATTGCTGGCGTCGTAGTCGTACATGAGGGTTATGGACCCCACGACAGTGCCAATGCCCTTCTCCCACTCTTCTGAAACGAGATTTTTCCGTATTATGTCCCGAACCGCCTCGGACCTGTTCGTGTACTGCTGTTTCTCTATGAGCTGGTCGAATTTCTCCAGAAGCTCAGGCTCAATAGATATTCCTATCCTTGTGACCTTTTGCATGGCCATTCCTTCCATCTCAGAATCGTGATACGGATATTAATGTTTTTGCTACCACCTTGGGCACCATGCTTCGGCAAGCAGGGAAATCTTTGTTGTGCTCTTCGGAAGCATAAATTGTAAATATCCTTAACCCGTGAGGGTAGGTGTTGCTATGACAGAACTTGACCTAGAAGCAGTAAAAGCCAAACTCAAATGTGCATCAATCGGCATTGCCGGCCTTGGAGGCCTCGGATCCAACGTGGCCATAGCGCTTGCCAGGGCCGGGATAGGCCGCCTCGTCATTGTCGATTTCGATTCGGTTGAAGAATCCAACCTCAGCAGGCAGGCCTACACGGTTGACCAGGTGGGAATGAGGAAGACTGAGGCGCTGATGCAGAACGTATCCAAGGCGAATCCCGCAGTGGACGTCACGGCCGTGCACCTGAAGCTCGAACCCGGCGCCATGGACGTGCCTTTCGGTTCGGTGGACATAATTATCGAGGCGCTGGACAATGCGGAGATGAAGGCTATCTTCATCGAGGAGATCTCCAACAAACTGCCGGACAAGCCCATAATCGTGGCTTCCGGAGTCGCCGGCATCCGGGGTACCGAGAGAATTCAGATGAGGAGGAGCGGAAACCTCTATCTTGTTCAGGATGAAAAAGCCCCGTCATGTTACGACGCTGCCGTTCTGGCGCCGAAAGTGGGAATTTTTGCTTACTGGCAGGCAAGCCTGGCACTTGAAATCTTGTTGGAGGGAGCGGATGTCGATTAAGGTCAATTCCAACAAGGTGGATTGGGTGAAAGGCGAGACCATAACCGAACTGCTCCGCAGGATGAACTATATCTATCCCATGCTTGTAATCAAGATGGATGGCGTGATAATACCCAGATCACAATACACGGAGAAGAAGATTCCGGATGGCTGCACATTGGAAATCATTCATCTCGAGAGCGGAGGGTGAAGTTGGCAGACCAGTTCAACGTGAAATGGGTTGACAGGAAGCCATACACCAGGAATCTCATTCCAGGCGAATCCCAGTACTGGGAGGTGCACAGGAAACTGAACGGAATAGACTATCGTTACTGGGACCCGGCGAGGAGTAAACTTGCAGCCTTCCTCGCGAACGGGGGCAGGACGTTCCCGTTCGGTGCAAAATCTACAATCCTCTACCTTGGCGCGGCCAGCGGAACAACCGTGAGCCACGTATCGGACATAGCCCAGAACGGCAGGATATTCGCGGTCGAGGTGGCCAAGAACCCGTTCAGGGAACTGCTGGAGATAGCGGAGAAGCGCGGCAACATCATTCCGATACTGGAGGACGCCAACCATCCGGAGATATACGAGAGGGTGGTCGGCCAGGTGGAGATAATGTACCAGGATGTCTCGCAGCGCAACCAGGCAGAAATATTCATCAGGAACTCGAGAATGTTGAAACCGGGCGGCACCGGATACCTGATGGTCAAGGCGCGGTGCATCGACGTTGCCGCATCACCAGCAAAGGCCTTCAATGCCTGCCGCGGGGACTTGGAGAAAGCCGGATTCGCAGTGCTCGAGATGGTGAAGCTGGAGCCTTTCGAGAAGGACCATTTGGCATTAGTTGTGAGGAAATAGCATGTTTTATATATTGTTGTGAATGTTAGGTCATCAGGAAGGATGGGGAATACGATGTCCCAGATAAAATTGATAGCTATCCTTGTGACCGTGGCCTTTTGCATGCCGGCTGGAACAGTCTTGCAGAAGGATGTGCAGGCACAGCCCTCAGAAAATATTGCACTGGCCACGGTGAGGCCCGTATTCGGGTGGATAAACGAGACAGGAACGGGCAATCCGGTGCAGGCCGCAGTCTATTTCGCGGACATGGACGGCATGGGCGCCACAAATTCGACCTCCTCGAATATACTCGGGTATTATTCATTGAACCTCACAATCACGAACATCCATCACTTTCTCATGCACGGCATCAACAATGCGTATCTGCTGAATGCGACCGATTTCTGGCTGGATGAATCCATTCCTTGGTTCCATTATGACATGCAACTCGAACCCGCGCCACCAAGGAACTCGACCATACGCGGGAACCTATCAGATGCCGTCACAGGCCAATTTTTAGTCAATGAGTCAATGACCGCAGCGTCTGGCGATTATCTCAATTCAACCAAGACCGGTGTAAACGGCTCGTTCCAGCTGGGCCTGATACCCGGAGAATACCTCATGGGCGCTTCCCGTACAGGCTATGAGTCCACCAGCATCCAGTTCACGCTCGGGGTCAACCAGTCCAAGTGGCGCAACATCACGCTCGAACCGCTGAACTGCACGCTGAAGGGCATCGTGAGAGGCTCGGGCGCGCCTTTGGTTGGGGCATATGTGTTTGTCGAGGAGCCATGGAACGTAAGGCCCTCGAACAATGACTATGAGAATTACACTGACGGTGCAGGACTTTTCCAGATGAACCTGACCAGGGGCACGAAGAGCGTGAATTTCGCATTCGACGGATTTCTCTCGACAAGCAGGCCAGCCACAATTCATGCGGGAGTGAATTGGCTGAACGTGACGCTTGCCCCCGAACCGGCCGATTCCTGCAACGTGAGAGGCTACGTTAGGGACCTGGAGACTTCCAATCCTATCGGGGGCGCAGCCATAAGGATAGGAAATACAAACAATTCCTGGACCAACGGAACCTCGACCGATACTCTGGGTTTCTACTCGGTGAGCACTGTCCCGGGAGACCTGCGCATCGAGGCTGAACAGGAATATTACCTGAGGAACGGCACCGAACTGAGCCTCACTGCCAGCCAGACCAGGTGGCTGAACATCACTCTCACCAACGAATCCGCAGCCCATGCCCATCTTCAGGGGAACATAACTCTGGACGGGTCGCCCGTGTCCCAGGGCAGCGTCAACATGCTGACGTGGACAGATAATTACGGAGTCATGACGGACGGCAGCGGTCACTACGATATTGAGGTTACAGCCGGATACACTGAGTTCGCAGCAATGACGACCGAGAACGGCACAAGGTCCAATGTCGAGGCAATTGATTTTATTCTGAGCCCGGGACAGATTATGTGGCATGATTTCAATCTGCACACGCTTGACTGCGATTCAGTCATTCTTGGCAAGGCCAGGAACCAGGGCGGCACAGTGGTCGAGGGAGCATTCTGCTATTTCTCAAACGCCGTCAATGGGCTCTTGACATATGAGACAGCAGCTGTATCCGATTTCAACGGGACATACGAGATTAGCCTTCCGAGGAACGAAAGGGCGGCCTTCATGTACCTGGCGGACGGCTACCGAATGCAATCCGGAGAAACAACACCAGACCAGGAATGGAACTGGCGCAACATCACCCTGCAATCCGTCGGAGCCACGGCGACAGTGAAGGGCTATCTCACAGACCTGGACGGAAATCCCATAATCGGCCATCAAATGATGGTCACGGCGACCGATTGGATGAACTGGACCGAGACAGATTCGGACGGCTTTTTCAGCATCAAAGTCCCGAGGGGCGATATTTACATAAGCCCTCAGCTGGACAGCTATTACGACCCTGGCAGGCTGCTTGCGAAAACCGGTGCCGGCGGCAGTATCTGGATGAATATATCCGCAAGACCGAAACCGCTGATATTCGAGGTTGTCGGCGCTGTGAGGGGAAGCAACAGCACTGCCGTTCCGGGGACCGTAGTCACTGCAATGTTCAATGACAGGAAATTCACCGCTATGTCAGATTCTGCGGGCAACTACACATTGATGGTGCCGCAGGGCCGCTTCGACCTCACGCCGCAGCGCCCCGGATACGGCACGGGCAGTGTTCATTCGATGCAGGCGAACTCCTGGTTGGGGTCGCTCTATTGGACGAACCTCACCCTTGACAGCAGCGCAGCCTGGCTGGAATCCCCAGTGACAGACACGGTCACAGATGACGATTCGGACGGAAAAAGCGATTGGCTCTTTGTTGATGTCCAAGTGAATGTCTCAGTGTCGGGCGGATACGCGCTCGAGGGCTCTCTCTACCCGAATGAATGGAGCGCGGATTCGGGCGGCATATCAAGCAGCAGGGCAGCCAGCACCCGCAACGAGACCCAACTCGGAACAGGGCTGAGAACTGTGAGGTTAGCATTCAGCGGACCGCAGATTACCCTCAGCGGCATTGACGGGTATGCAATCGAGTTGAAATTGCATGACTCTGAATGGAACGACCTTGACAGAGCCATCGTCCAGCTGACCCCCAGAAACTCCACGGATTTTGATGCTCCTGACCTCGAACTGGCATCGCCCTGGCATTCGTTCGGCCCTGTGGACACGGACTTCGACGGGCTTTACAACATGCTTCTCTTCAACACCACCATCGAGGTGCTCGCGGAGGGCAACTACACGGTCATGGCACAGCTGTACAATGTCCCTGGTGTGCAGAGTGGCGAGGACATGACGGAACTGGACTCGGAGATGGAGGCGCGCCATATGACAGCCGGCACGCACAACTTCAACTTCGCATTCTCGGGGACGGCCATATACAATTCCCATTGGCACCTCGGACTGGCTTCGGTCGTCCTGTTCAACAGCTCCGTCGCAATGGACGAGAGCACGATGATTGGCACAAGCCAGGCCTATGTGCCGTATGACTACAGGCAGTTCCAGAACTACCCGATCGACGCAACAGTTTACGGCTGGGCAAACGATACTGGCAATGCGCCGATAGAAAACCTGAGGATCGAGATTTACAACACGACGAACCGGTTTCTCAATTTCACCTACACGGATGCAAATGGCTACTACGAACTGGGCGGCTGGGGCGGTTCCTGGATTTTGGTCATGAACGATGACGATGAAACAGCCCATGCGTATCAGGGCAATCTGACAACTATTGCCCTTACAGCCGGCCTGCCGATAAAGCGCGACAGAATCATGCAGGAAGAAATCCTGGACACCAACGCGCTGAGCATCCTTTTCAAGCAGGATGATTGGAACAGGACAGCTGTCGAGTCATTGATGGGCATGCTCAACGACAACCAGACCATCCGGTACGATTTCGACATTTACGAATTCGGCAACGGCGACGGGTTCATCAGCGAGGCCGAGGTGGACATGCTCATGGGTTTCCTGGGCGCACAGGTTGACATGCCTGCGAATCTCACCGACCACATGACCCTGGATGGCATAACATATGACTTGGACGGCGATTCCACGATATACGACATCGGCCTGGTGGGGCAAGTGACATCGGCTGTCCCGATTTACATCCGGCAGAAAGCGAATTACACGGCCCAGACCCCCATTCCGGCGGGTTCTCCCCACTGGCTGAACGTCAACCTGTCCTATGATGACACCTACATGGATTCGATGTCTGAGGTCAACTCCACAATGATATGTCATGTGATTCCTCCGACCAACTGGGGAATGACAGGCAACAAGCCCACGGCAAACATCACATTCTCCGGAACAGACTACATCACGGCCGACCCGGGCACGGATCCGGATGCCGGGGATGCGTTCGAGTATGAATGGGCCAACATCACGATATCCGACTCCCAGGTTCCGACAGTGGGAACAATCGCAGGCAATGTGACGCTCGACGGCAGGACCTCGCATTTCGGTGTGACCGTCAAAGTAACCACATATGCGACAGGCTCTCTGGTGGCGACAACCGCGACCGACACCTACGGATTCTACTCCGTATCCAACATCGCACCGGGAAATTATAACATCACCGCTGAGAAAGCCGGCTACCAGTCAAATGCCACGAACAACCAGGCAGTATCCGCCGGGGCCACCACCTGGATTGCCAACATGACCCTGTTCTCATATCCACCGGTGATATTCAATGTCCAGTACATGTCAACCGTGACAAATTACACTGCAATAGAAGTCTACGCTGACGTGACAGATGACGGCGTGGTCGGCGATGTCGTGCTGATGTACTCCGATATTTTCGGAGGAAACCATGCGCTTCCCATGTCAAAGCTGGGCGGCACAACATACAAGGCCGTGATACCGGCACAGACCGGCACCGGGACTGTGTACTTCCATATAATAGCCAATGATACAACAGGCAGGTCTGCCAGACTTCCGGCGGCCGGCGAATTCGCAGTCACAGTCATCGAGGTTGCGCCTCCTGTGCTGTCCAACCTGGCAGTGACACAGAATCCCACGGAGTACGGCGATTCCTCGAATGTCACGGTCACTGTGGCCGATGCGTCCGCAATTACCGGCGTTTGGCTGTACAATCATTTCACAAGCACCAACACCAGCATGGGCTATGCAGGCGCTGGCAATTATTACCTGGAAGACACATTCCTCACGCTGGGCCTTTACCAGTTCACCATCTGGGCGACCGATTCCTTCGGGAATTTCAATCACATTGACGGCTCGTTCACGGTACAGGACTCTACTGTTCCCGCGATATCCGGAATGACTGCCAACCCGCAAACGCCCGATTATATGGGGGCAGTCAATATCAGTGCAAACATTACCGACCTGGCCGGAATATCTGGCGCATGGCTCGATGCGCGGTACCCGAACGGCACGGCCCTCGGCAACATCACGATGACCCACGGAACTGCCGACAGTTATTTCGCGTCATTTACATGCGACATGGCAGGCCATTACTCGTACACGATATGGGCAAGGGACACCCATGGCCAATCATCGTCCTCGGCCGGCTCATTCTGGGCCAACGACACTGTCAAACCGACAATCAGGAACCTCACGGCACCTGCATCGGTGGAACTGGGCCAGGAGGTCAACATCACCGCGGACATAGACGACCTCGGTGGCCTGAACAATGTCGCGCTCCAGATGTTCGGCCCTGACAACCAGGAAGTATTCAACGAAACAATGAATGGCGGCTCCTATTGGTATGCTTTCGTTCCGGACTCCCCGGGCCGGTACAATTTCACTATATGGGCTCTTGACGGGAACGGTGTGGCCAACAGCACATCATCCACATTCATGGTGATCGACACAACGCCCCCCAACTTCGTTTCCGTTAATGTGATTCCCCAGGTTCAGGAGGTTCTTGGCAGCGTCAATGTCAGGGCTGTGATCCAAGACACGGATTCTGTGTTTTCATGTTGCCTGAACCTTACAGCACCAGACGGGCACTGGCTGTCCAACCTGAGCATGGCATTCGCAGGAAATACATTCAGCCTGAACAGAACCTACGCCCTGCTGGGCGACTATTCCTTCACGCTTTGGGCAAGGGATCCGTCAGGCAACTTCAACCATAACTCCGGAACAATTTCAACCGAGGATACCCAGGCTCCGGTTGCCAATGCAGGGATCGACAGGACTGTCTCGTCCGGGACTATGGTGGTTCTCAACGCAAGCGCCAGCACGGATAACTACGGCATAGCGAATTACACGTGGACGCTCACGGACAATGGCGTCCAGACGCTATACGGTATGTCGATTGAATACACTTTCACCACTCCTGGGGTCTATAACGTGGAACTTGCAGTGATGGACTTCGCAGGCCATACATCCACCGACACCAAGATCATCACTGTTACCGGGGTTGCCACGCTCGGAATCGTGACAGGAACGGTCCTGGACAGTAAAGGTGGGCCTATAGCGGGCGTGACTGTCTATGTCAAGGACTCAGCTCCCAGGATTGAGGTCATCACCGACAATACAGGCAGCTTCATCCTGGATAATGTCCCGCAGGGCGAAAAGACAATCGTTTTCGTCCATGACGATTACCAGCGCAGGGAGGTTCAGGTCACTGTCGTCGCCGGTGCGACTGTCACGACTGGAGATGTAACGCTGGACCTCAGGAACACGACCTCACCATGCGCCGCATTCCTCGTGATATTGCTGATAGTCTGTCCGATTGCCCTTTACTTCATTTACAAGAAACGCAAGGCCGCCAAGAAAGCATCCGAGACAGTCATAGATGAGATATTCTACATGAGCACTGACGGCAGGCTGATAAAGCATTTCACGCGCAGGCTGAAGCCGGACATGGACCAGGACATTCTGAGCGGTATGCTGGTCGCAGTCCAGGACTTCATCAAGGACTCGTTCAGAGGCGAGGAAGGCGGCCTGGAGGAGCTGAGGTTCGGCAAGTTTCAGATTGTCCTGGGCAGGGGCAAGCACACGATAATCGCCGCCCTCATCCTCGGAGACGACACGAAGCCCTTCAAGCCCCAGATTGAGAAATGCCTGAAGGACATCGAGACCAACCACCATGAGGCGCTGGAGACATGGGACGGAGAGGTCGACAAGCTCACGCCCTCCTTCAGGCACATCAATGACCTGATAGCCGGCAAGTACGCGTAAACTACCTGCCTTATAATGCTAGTTATCATCGTTCGGCAGGAAGTTCACGTGTGTAGGCCATGCACCTAAATTATCAAAGCTAGTTAGCTTTGATTTCATATGTAATGCGTTGGACGGTGCATGGCGGTCTATTGCTATTCTTAAATAATCAAGGAGAGGGAAAATCTAATACCCTCGTCGCGATTCCAACCTAGGTGAATGAAATGATGCCGGGAATGAGAGGAGTAAATCCAAGGCAGATGAAGCAGGCCATGAAGCGCATGGGCATTACCCAGGAGGAGTGGGACGACGTCGACGAGGTCACAATCCGCAGGCCAGGCAGGACCTACGTTTTCAAAAAACCCTCTGTCACGGCCATCACGGTGCAGGGCCAGATGTCCTTCCAGATTGCTGGGGACCACGAGGTAATCGAAGGTGAGGTTCCTGTTTCAAAAACCCCGGGCGCGCCGAAGAAACCAACGATTCCGGAGGAGGACATAGACCTTGTGGCCTCCCAGGCCAATGTCTCGCGCGAGGAGGCCCTCAAGGCTCTCGAGGAGTGCCACGGGGAGCCGGCAGAGGCAATAATCAGGCTGATGAGCGGTAATCTCAGGAAATAATGTCTCTGGAGATTACCGAATTTCTTGATTGTGTTTTCAAAATGCGTGGACAATCATGGCGATTGCTTTTGACCGCAGAGATTCAGTTTCCGCATTCACCTCTTGTTATGATAAGCCAAGAATTCATGGCCCTGATTCAGCAGGAAATCGGAAGCCGGGCCATCGTAGAATTTCCGGATTGTTTTGTTCCCAACCAATTCTACTTGCTTTAGCTACCAGTTCACAACCCAAATTGCATCTGTTGGAACGTGTATCCAGTACCCGAGTTTTTCTTTTTGAGGCTCCGAACTGCGCTGGCTCACTCTACGCAAAAAGAAAAATTCATTAATAGAAAAACTCCGAGTGAGCCTGCTCGTTCTCCACAACACTGGCGTTCATTTGAACGCCATGTCAGCTACCAATTGATAATCCAAGTGGTATCCGCCGTGACATGCACCCAGTACCCCTCTCCAGGCTTCATCAAATAAGTCGCTCCGACCTCCTTGACATAATAAGGTGATGTCGAATTAAACACTTCTACTCTGTCCGCTCCGGTCCCCCACAGCGCATTTCCAACAGTCTCGGTCGTCTGCGTCGGATACCCGACTAGATTCCAGTCGGCACTCAGGGTTATCTGGGTCGATGCCCGGACAATTCCCCGTGCCGTCAGGTTACAGAACTGCGACGCATGAATCCAGAATCCCATTGTATTATCGATGCCAGTGAGGTCGTTCACCGAACTTCCAGGCCGGTATGATTTCCAGGGGTCGTTCTTGTCCAGAGTGTCATAATATTTCACGTCATCGTACTGGCCATCGATAGAGGCCAGCACGCTCGGGACCGAAGTATCGACCTGTTCCAATGGCAGGGAAATCAGGTTCCAAGCAGGCTGCAAGAGAATGATGTAATTCGCCAGCACGGTAAAATTCCAGGTGTAATCTAGAACATTGCCAAGCATATCTTCCGCGACAATCCGGCATGTTACTAGTCCAGGGCCAAAACCTCCCGATGCCCAGGAAACGTTATAGCCGTCTGCAATCGGTATCGAGATATGCGGTACAAGGCTTCCGTTGACCCTTAGCTGGATTGCACTCGCGTTGACTCCCGAGGGGTCGGTCACGTGGACCGAGATGTTTGTGCCGGGGGCGTCCTTGTAGCTGTCTGGAAGGGGGATTTCGTTGGAGTGGGATGGGGGGGAGAGGTCAGGGAAGTCTGGGGAGCGTTTGTACATCACTTGATGATTGGGATTTGCTATCTGGTCCCACCAGACTACGTGTTTTGTATCATTTTCCATTGAAATCCTAGGCCAATAGGATGAGCGTGAAATGTTATAGTTCAATCTAGTATCTTGGCTCCACGTGATTCCACCATCACTTGAATTTTTGTAATAAATTTGTTCATGAGATCCATCATCTCGTTCATCGTCCCAAACGACAGAAATATTGTTGCCTTGAACATCGATGTCTGGAGAGTTAATTCCAGGTACTGGACCTGTTAACAACTGAATAGGATTCCAAGTTAGGCCGTTGTCAGTAGAATTTCGATAATATAATCGATATTCTGGGCCTGGCCATGATTCATCTTCCCAGATTATGTGAATATTCGATTCGCTAACGGTGATAGCTCCACCTCCACAATCTGTGGTGTCATCAGTTAATTTTCTTCCCTCATTTTCTGCCCCCAAACCATTTTCCCATGTGTATCCGTTGTTTTTGGAAATCATCCAGGATTTCTCTAAATCTCCATCCCGTTCATCGCTCCATGAAACTGAAATAGTTGATTCATCTCCTGCTATACTTATTCCACCAATTAAAGCAGGTGAAAACGTTATTCTCCTATCCTCATCAATCCCTTGACCGTTATCGAAAGTTATTCCTCCATCCAAACTACGTCGATAATATATCTCACCATTAGAACCATCTCGATAATCCAACCATATAATATGAATATTTGAATTATTTACATATAACAGAGGGCCAGCAGCATCAACACTATCAGAACTTATCCTTCTCACAGAATTCCATGTTTCTCCACCATTTGTCGAATTACGGTAGTATATTCCATCCCATCCTTGAAAATCCCCTACAACTGTATGAACATTTAGTCCGGAGGTTCCTATATCGTCATAAAGAACGGTCCCGGCGCTATTATGATATATGCTAATAAATGGATTCCAAGTTAGTCCATTATCTTGTGATTTTGAGAAAACAAGATCGGTATAGTTATGTCTCCAGATAACAAAAATCTCATTGCCACTTGTTGCGATAGAACAATACTGGTTAGTTACTGTATAATTGCATAAAGGAATATCGCCGCTCCATCCCGGTGGTGTTCCTAAAACATTAAGTGCAGGATTCTGGCATACACTGAAAGGAGACAAAAAAATCATCAAAGCCGTTACCCCAACTACTAACGAGGTAAATGTAAACGGACTCACACTTCGCCTCATGCATGATTAATATTCACTTCCCCGTACTTAAATCTATTGATTGTGTCTACATTCCTCCAGCATATCACTTTTTAGCATATTATAAATGAATAGGAATAATTATATCTTTAAAAAACCATTAGGGTTTGTCCTCGATTTTTTTACAAAGGGGCGGAGGAGATGTAAATGGAGACCCAGAAGCCGAGAAGGTTGACGAGCACAGTCTTAAGCCTGATGCTCGTCCTTAGTGTGCTGGCAGTTATGAATTTCACAAGCATGAATGCACTAGCAGATGACGTGCCTTGGAACAACGGTCATACAGTAAGTGGTACAGAATGGTATGAAAATTGCAACATCACAATGCAAGGTGGAGATCTCACAATTCCAAATGGCACTACACTTGTTTTCAATGACAGCGTAACTTTTAAAATTATATGTCCTGAGGCAGGGGATTGGGGAATCACTATTGAATCAGGAGGTAAATTTGATATAAACAGTACTAGCGCAAACACAATAATTACCTATGGTTCAGTTGATCCACTGGATACCTACTTCTTCCTCAACTCCGGCACTATCGACTTCCTCGGCGCGAATGTGACGCGGGTGTATGGGGATTCAGACGACCCAGATACAACAGGTGGCATCAGGAACCTGCCGGGAAGCAACTGCACCCTGGAGAACTGCAACATACTGGACGGAGACACGCACGGCATTTATGTTGAGGGAAATTCAGAGTTTACCTGTTGTAATTGCTAATTTTAACTGAATTATTATATACATATCATTCTATAAAACTTTCAGCAATTCCTCGTTTGTCATTTCCGCATCTCTCAGAATGCTTTTCAGCACTTTCGGATGGAGAATCTTCTTTGAATGGCATGATATTGTAACTCGCTTACCTTCCTTGTTTTTGAATATCTTGTGGCTACCGCTTTGCCGGACGCAGACAAAACCGCGTTTTTCCAGAACTTTAATTATTTTTTCTGCGGTGATGCGGGGGAGCTTCTCGCTCATACAGCCACTTCCAGAGAAGTCAGGCTTATCGATTCGATAACCGGAATGTCTTCCCCGGATTCTATCATGTCCTCTATGTTGAGGCGAATGGCATCTTTGATATTCTCAAGGGCCTCTTCGTAACTCTCGCCCTGGGTGTAACAGCCCTGAAGTTCCGGACAAAAGGCAAAATAGCCATCTGCGTCTTTTTCCACAATAACTGAAAGTCGGTAATTTTGCATATGTTCACCTCGATATAACTAATATAATACTCTGTCCTCTATAAATAATTACTGCATCACTATGGTTCGCATGTGCATCATAATAAGCTGGCAGTTTATTTCAACCATTTTCCATTTTTATAAACAGTCTGCCCGTCCGCCACAATCTCGCCATCCTTCTTCATATCCTTGATGATGTCCCAATGTATCGCGCTCTCGTTCTTCGCCCTGCACTCCAGGTAGGCATTGCCCAGGGCCATGTGTATCGTGCCCCCGAGCTTCTCGTCGAACAGTATCTTCCTGGTGAATTTCTTTATCCCATCGTTCGTGCCGATGGCCACTTCCCCGAGCCGCTTGGCCCCGTCGTCGATGGCGAGGAGGCTGTCCAGAAGCTCCTGGCCCTTCGCAGCCTTGGCCTTCACGACCTTTCCCTTTTTGAAGGTAAGTGTGATGTCCTCAATCTCCTTGCCCATGTATATTCCCGGGTAGGTGAATCTGATCGTTCCTTCGACGCTGTCCTCCACAGGGGCGGAGAAGACCTCGCCGCTTGGCATGTTGTGCTTCCCGTCGGAATTTATCCACTTGCGGCCTTTCACCGACATCTTGATGTCCGTGTCCTCGCCGTAGAAATGCAGTGTCCTGACCCTGTCCAGGTAATCGGCCATGCCCTGCTGCTTCCTGGAAACCTTCTTCCACTCGGCAACAGGGTCCCTCCTGTCCACCAGGCAAGCCGAGTACACAAAATCCTCGTACTCGGAAAGCGACATGCTCGCCTCCTGGGCCATCGCGTTGGTCGGGAAGGCCAGCCCGCACCACTTCAGCTCGTTTGTGGCGCTTCTCCTGCTGAAAATAGCCCTGGCCTCTTTGCCGGAAGCAGCCACTCTGGCCATCTTCTTGGAATCAGCATTCGACAGGGCCCGTGTGTTCTCGTCCGCCGATATCCCTATCAGGCAATCGATGTTCTCGTAAAGGAATCTCGTGTAGGGAGAGGGCCAGTCGAGTTGATGGTCTTTCGCCTCTTCGTAGAATATTTCCTCGGTCCTGGGAAAGACCGGGTTCATAATGGGATATCCGCCGGCCCGAAGGACCTCTCGGTACATCTCCAGGGCAAGTTCCTCGGCAAGAACAGGCGCGCGTATCAGCACCATGTCCCCTTTCTTGCAATACACAGAATAGTTCACTACCAGCTTCGCCAGCTTCTCGATTCTCGGATCGGTCATGGTCTCACCATGCGGGGGAAAGCCACATGACTATTTTGCATTTTCTAAGCCCGGCCCCTTGACTCGCCCCTGGCCATTGCCGTGGCAATGAGATGGGCGATCCTCAGCGCCTCGGGAAGCGCGCCCTGGACTATGGAACCTGCAAAAATTCCTGCCAACTCCTCCCTTTCAATGCCCACGCGCCCGACAAAAATCGGAGTGTGGCCTGTGTCGTACTCCTCCACATCCGTGTTCCTCAGCATGTCGAGCCGCACCTGCCAGTCGTCGAAATGCTTCCTCAGCGCGTTTTCTATCTCCGCATAATCCGGACTGTCCCTCGTCACGGTTGTTACAGGTATGCCCAGTTCGTTGTTGAGGCGGCGCACGTCCACGACATTGAAGCCCCCGAGCGCAGCGCCGTCCAACATTATCAGCTTCAATTGCTCCAGGTACCTTGACGGGCTGAGCATCTCAATTATCCGCTGGGTGGAATCAAGACCGTCTATTTCAACATCCGAGACCATGACGCCCTCGACATAGCCCGGAAGCCTGACTGCGACGCCCACGATGTTGGTCCTCGCCTGGCCGAATTCGAAAGGCCCGTCATCTATCCCAAGCACCCTGATCTGGTCTTTCATAACCTCACATCAGCTGCAAATGGCCTGTGATCTTATCGATGGCCACTTCAGGTCCAGGTCCGATGCCCAGGCAGGTCACGGTCCCCGGGGGAAGGTGAGTGTGGCCCGCGTCGGTGATGAGCGAGTGCGGGAGCTTTACCCTTCTGGCCTCTGCCTGCAGGTCCCTCAGCTCCTCCAGGTCCTTGACCCTGACCACGACCTTCTTCTGGCCCTCGTCGTACCACGCGTCGAAATAATCCCTGTGGTTCTTCTTTGCCGACATTGAGCAGTTCACGGCCGCATGGGCGACCTGCGCCGCCATCTTTCCCGGGCTCAGCTTCAGGTCGTTCCTCACTGCAATGACCATCTTGTATTCCCCGCTCATTTCACCCTTCCTCCGTCTCGGACGCCTCAGGGGATTTGGGCTTGGCGCTGTAACCCCTCTCTATGTCCTGGATTTCCTTTTCTGTCCTGGCCAGGTCCGCCAGCTGCGTTTCCTTCCGTTTCAGGTAATAATCCCTCTGGTCGCCCGAATGGGCTTCCGCCATCCTCTCGGCCCTGTCAATCTCCTTTATCAGCCTGAACCTCTCGCCCATCAGCTCCTGGTGCCTGTACCTCTGCTGCCTATCTGTGATTCTAGGTATGTCGTCGTCCCTCATGTCGGGCGCCGGGAACCTGATGAGCGAAGGGTGAAGCCTGCCCAGGACTGACATACCTCCCCTCAGCCATGCGACAAGGAGGAATAGCAGCGACAACAGAACCAGGCAGATTGTTATGGGCACGGCAGTGACATATCCCATACCTGTGTCCGGATTCACCCCCAGCGAATTGAGCCCGAAATTGACAAGGATGGTGACCACTATGCTCAGGCCTATGCCCAGGGCCAGCCTGTATATCCAGTCCAGCTCAGGGTCAAGTTCGCCTTTTCTCGGGAAAAGGGCCTGCACCAGCATTATCCCGGGTATGAAGAATATGAGCAGCAGGGCGCCAACGAGCCTCAGTTCGTCCAGCATTATTATTCCTCATTTTTATATTTAACGTCATATTCAAGAAAATCGGTCGCAACCTGGCTGTTCTCGAACACGGCTTTGGCGTCCGCCACCAGCTGTTCTGTCTCCTCGTATCTGGGGCTGATGTGTGTGAGGAACAGCTTCCCTGCATTGGCCTTTTTCGCGGCCTCCGCGGCCTGCCTCGACGACGAGTGGCAGTAGAAGTTGGCCTTCTCCTCCAGGTCAAGGGCGGTTGTCGCGTCATGGATGAGCACGTCGCAGTTCTTCGCCATCCCGATTATGGCTTCGCAGGGCTTCGTGTCCCCCGTGTAAACTATCTTCCTCCCGGGCCTCCGGGAGCCCATCACCATGTCGGGCGTGAAAGTCTTCCCTTTGTGCTCGACTGTCTTTCCGCTCTGCAATTGGCTGAACATTTTACCTTCAGGGATCCCCAGCTCCAGGGCTCTGGCTTTGTTGAACTTTCCGGGCCTCATGTTCTCCTCCAGCGCGAAAAATAATGCCGGCACATTGTGGGAGGCCTCCCCGACTTTCACGGTGTACCCATCGAATTTTATGATATCGCCCGGCTTGACATCGTTCATGCTCACCGGGTAGCTGGGGCTGTAGTAGCCCAGGTTCATTATCGTGAGAATGAGGTCGGCGCACCCTTCAGGCCCGTATATCTCCAGCTCTTCCTTTCTGTCATTGAGCGACATGCTCTGCAGGAGGCCTGGCAGGCCCAAGAAATGGTCTCCGTGGAAATGCGTGATGAATATCTTGCTCACCTGCATGAATGATACGGTCGATTTCATCAGCTGGCGCTGGGTGCCCTCCCCGCAGTCGAAAAGCAGCACCTCAGAGCCGCGCTTGACAGCGATGGCTGAAACATTTCTCTCGGGAGACGGCCAGCTCCCTCCCGTGCCAAGGAACACTATCTTCATTGTGGCTTTGTAAGATGCGAACCGCTAATAAGGCTTTCGGGGATTGCTCAGATGTTCAGGATGGCATAGACGATGAAGGGTAGCGCGACTGCGACAATCGCCCCGTAGTAGTTGACCTGCTTGGTGTAGTCCCTGTCCTTCCAGAACTCCTCGTCGATGTACATCACCGTTGTCACGAGTAGGGATGCGGCCAGGAATGCATAGGTGGCAATCATTATCTTGTCTATGGTCATCAGCATCGGCATCGGCGGCAGCGAGGCTGTCTGGCTGATATGGAACATCACCGCGGATATCAGCATGCTCGTGCCGAATCCTATCCTGTTTGCTATCTTATCAGGCCTGAATGCGAAGCTCAGGCCGGAGACAATGCAGAAAATAATAGGCGGAAGAAGCGTCTTGAGGGCCGTAGTCCCGAGAGCCCTGCCGATGCTGATTGAAAACGTCATGCGGGAGTAGGTTTCGTCCCAGTTCCCGTAAACCTTGTCCGAGACAGAGAGGCCTATATCTTCAATCTGCCATCCAGGTATGTTCAGGGATTCGTCAATCGTGCTGCCTTCCGTGTCCGCGATGTAAACAAGGTCTTCAGTGGTCAGTTGGGAATCCTCTATCTGTATGACTATCTCGAATTCATTGAACGGGTAGGCCTTGAACTGCGGTTCGTTATAGAGCGATGCCTGGATTCGGAACCAGACCTCGCGCGTGTTGGTCGCTGGATATGTCTCGTCAGAAAGCTTCGTCGTCGAGCTGGCCCGGCCGTTCATGAACTCATATCCGAGAGCCGTGAAGTTCGCGTCCGAGGCATCCCAGATCAGCCAGAGATAGAAATCTATGGTGTATGTGCCCTTGTTGGCGTCGAAGTTGCCGAACCCTACAACATAGATCCCGACCGTCACCTCACCAGCCGCAGCCTGGCGGGTGCCATGGGTTGGTATGTCCTGCGCGGATGTGCCCAAAGGCACCAGGGCCAGGGCCATTGCCGCAATAGTCATCGCTGCCAAGAATCTGTACATTTTGGTTGACATTTCAATCACTGGACAGGAGATGGTGTGCGGGTTGATAAGCGTTTTGGGGCGTCACGCAAATCAATATATCCCACGAAAACATTACAGCCTATAGGCCTATAGGAAGAGGGAGTACTATGAACAGGAAGTGCATGGCAACATTCGTGTGCCTTTTGGTTTTGATTGGATTGCTGACACCGATCTCGGCGATGGCCGGTGAGCCGGACCCGGGCTGGGGAATCAAATACACACCGCACGCCCCAATCCGCATAGACTCAGATGCGGACTTTCCGGGAATCGCCACCTCGGGGAACGGCACTGTCTGGGCGCCGTGGGTGATTGAGAACTTGGAAATCGACGGGTCGGGCGAGGGTTACTGCGTTTACATCGGAAACACCACGGAGCATTTCGTCGTGAAGGACTGCATGCTGCACGATGCGAACGGCGGCGACGGCTCGATTAACAGGTTCGACGCATCGCTTATGATGTACAGCGTGACAAACGGAACTCTGCATAATAACACTGCCAATAGCAGTTCTTTCGGGATTTACCTGTACAGTAATTCTTTCGACAATGTAATCACCGAGAACAATGCGTCCTCAAACACAGACACGGGAATATTGTTGGATGCGGGCTCCGAGGGCAACGATATCAGCAACAACACAGCGTCCCACAACGACCTCAATGGCATATATATTTACTCTGGAACAGAAAACAATCTGATTGACAATAATGTGACCTTTAACACCAAATACGGGATTTACCTCTACTCTGCCAGCCATAACCGGATTCTCAATTGCTCGGTCAACAACAATACAGATACAGGCGTCCATCTATATCTGAATTCGGACAGCAACAATGTCACGCTTTGCAAGCTGGCCGACAATGGCTGCGGACTGCGCGTCCACGCTTCCGGCAGCAACTCAATATATTACAATAATTTCGCCGGCAACACTGTTCAGGGAAATGATGACACCAACGCAAACCTTTGGGACTATGGCTATCCCTCCGGCGGCAACTTCTGGTCGGATTACTCGGGCGCGGACGCGATGTCCGGCTCGGGCCAGAGCATCCCAGGCCCGGACGGGATCGGGGACACTCCCTACCCTATCAGCGGCATCGGCGGGAGCCAGGACAGCTACCCGCTCATGACCATGGGCGACATCGCTGACAACTATCCGCCTATATCGTCGGTCGATGCTGTCGTGCCATACTGGCATAATCTCGATATTCTTGCGGTCACCGCAACTGCGTACGACGCCAGGGGATCTGTCGTCCAAGTCGAGATGTGGTACAGATACGAAGCAGGCGCATGGGCCCTGTTCGGCACGGACAGCGCTTCGCCATGGTCATGGGACTTCGACTGGCCATCGGCAGAGGGCAATTACTCCTTCTACAGCGTTGCGGAGGACGGCAGCGGCAATTCTGAGGTTGCACCTGGAGCGCTGGATGCATCCGCCGGCTGCGAAGCGGCAGCGCCTGCCGTGAATGCCGGTCCCGACGCAATCGACAATTCCCAGTTCACGCAGAACGCCACTGCCGCGGACACAGGCTCGGGCATTTTCAACTACACCTGGACCATGGCCTCTGGGCTCGGAGCGGTAAACTTCGGCACACAGTGGTCCGAAGACACCGCCGTCTCTGCCAACCCCGACGGAACATACATCATCCGGTTGAATGTCACGGACAATGCGGGCAACTGGGCTGCCGACGAGTTCAACCTGATTTGGGACGCGACTGACCCAGCGATTGCCGTTTCCAATATTGTCAATGACACAGGAATATGGTACAATGTCACTGACGCCAATCCGGGCATGGTCTACTGGCTGTCCGGAACAACAAACACAACTGACACAGCTCCTTATTTCATTGACACATCAGCGTTGACGCCTGGCTGGTTCAATTACACTATCTGGGCATGTGACCTGGCAGGCAATTCCGCCTCGCATGGCGTGACAGTGTACATCCCGCAGGCCATCATTGCGAATCCTCCAATCCCGGGAATCACCGGAACAACGCCAGCCAACCGCGCAATCGGTGTTTCCACCTCGACGACCATAACAATCCATTTCAACCGTTCTATGGACCGCGCCTCAGTCCAGTCCGCCTTCGGCGTCACCAACATCACCGCCAACAACACAGTGTTCACATTCTCCTGGAGTGCGAGCAACACCACACTGGTTGTGGCAATCAGCCCCAGGCTGTTGCCCCTGACCACATATACGGTGACGGTCGACACCCGGGCAATGGATGCAAACGGCACCCACATGGCCCAGAACTATTCCTTCCACTTCGCCACCTTCATGGACACGGATTTGGACGGAACCACAGATTCTGCGGACCTGGACGATGACGGCGACGGCGTGCCGGACACATCAGACGCGTTCCCGCTGGACCCGACAGAAACGATCGACACGGACGAAGACGGCATCGGAAACGATGCCGACCCGGACGACGACAACGACGGAGTGGGGGATGCGGAAGACCCTGACCCGCTGGACCCGGCCGTTCCCGGTCTGGAAGATAGCGAACCAGCTGGTGATTTCCTGTTGATAATCTTGATTGTGGCCTGCGTCATTGTGGGCGTCATAATCGGATATCTGCTGATGTCCAGGAAGGCTGGCAAGCCTCCGGCTGAGAATTCGTCCGAGGAATCCGAGGTTCCTGAAGAGAATGCAGAAAACACAGAGGAGCTTGAGCCCATCTCGCCCGAAGAATCTGCTCCGGAGGCCATCCCTGAGGAAAAGGCCGCCCTGGAGTCACCCCCGCCGAGCCCGGACGACCCTAGGATTGCCAAGCTCACGGAGGCTTACGAGTCAGGCAAGATATCGAAGGAACTGTACGACAAGAACCTTGCCAGGTTCAGGGGACAGCAGTAAACTACCAGCCCATGAATGTAGTGGCGAATTCAGTGTAATTCTTGAAATTCGCCCTATCGATGCCTATAATATATACACAATTCAGTCTTCCTTCGGAAGCCTGAAGATATTGGCGAACACTGTGTTATTTATCCAATTCGCCATATCAATACTAAAAGATGATTGCAATTCAGTCTTCCTTCGGAAGCCTGAAGATATTGGCGAACACTGTGTTATTTAT
>CAYHBA010000014.1:27091-40369 GCA_964354755.1 uncultured Thermoplasmata archaeon | reverse complement strand
CCAACTCCGGCGTTTACAAGTACGGAAGTTTAGTTACTGGACTCGGTGTGATTAGCACCGGCGACAACGTGCTTCAGGTGTTCCACGGGGATACGATTACCGCAACCTATGTGGATTCTAGCCCGGCCCACAATTCATATGCCTACGCTAAAGTCGACATTAAAGGCCCTGTAATCACGAACGTGCATGCTGGAGGCATTCTGCCGACAGCGGCCATCATCTACTGGGACACAAACGAGAACGCGAATTCCACTGTCTATTACGGAACAACGATAGCGCTGGGCACCACTTCATACGTGGATACACTGGCAATCAACCATCAAGTTATCCTAAAGGGCCTGACACCGGCTACGATTTATTATTTCGACGTTGCATCAACCGATTACAGAGGCCGTTCTGTACGAGACAACAATGGTAACTCGCACTATATGTTCTCCACTGGCAGCGCCGGGGCAGGAGGCAACCTGGTCCTCTTGATCGATGACGACGACGGCACAGTCTCGGAGAATTCAGGCACACCTTTCGAGCTGGACTGGATGGACAACCTCGCCAATTATGGCTGGACCTACACGCACTGGGACTTCAAGGTCCTCGGAACACCCTCGCTCGCCGACATGAACTCGCACACCATTGTGTGCTGGTTTGTCGCGGAAGGCTACCCGCAAATCAGCGCGAATGACAGGATCGTCCTGGGCCAATACCTCGACCAAGCAGTAATCGCGGGAGGCACCACACCCCCGATGCTATTCCTGAGCGGTCAGGACATAGGTTGGGACATGTGCGATCCAGCTGGAACAGACAGAGATGTAGCATGGTACCAGAACTACCTCAAAGCCACATTCCTGCGGGACGATGCTGACGGCGGCGGCGGTACTGAACCTGGAAATTTCCAGGTCACGGACAACGGACATCCGTTGAATGATGTCTATAACCTCAACAATGTCGACCTTGAAGTCGAAGCGTACGACTACCCTGTCGGAACTCCGGGCAGGTTCTGGCCGGATGACCTGAACGCACGCACAGGCGGAACAGCCGACTGGGGTTACACTGCCCATGCTGGCGGCGGGACTTGCGGTGGCGTAAGCCAAAGCGCTGGAGGCGCAGGAGTACATGCAAGGGTAGTCTACGACGGATTCAGCCATGACATGATATCAACGAATAACAACGGCCACACAGACTACATGCCGCCAGCCATCGATACCGAGAGGGCACAAATGTGCGATGAAACGATACAGTGGCTGCTCGGAGGCACCCACCCGACAATAGACCTGACTTACCCACTCGGCGGCGAATCCGTAACAGGCACCGTAACCATCACCTGGACAGTCACCGGCGCGGATACAATCGACGTGTATTACAGCTCCAACAACGGACAGGCATGGACATCCCTGGCAACGGGCCTTGCCGGCACATCTACCAGTTATGCTTGGAACACGGCCGGCCTGCTCACAGGGAACCAATACAGGGTTAAAGTGGTGGCGAACAATGTAGCCACATATGCGACACTCACTGACTACAGCCAATCCAACACATTTACAATAACCGGAGTGGACAACATTGGACCGAAGTGCATTGCAGGCAGCGTGTCAGTGGACAAAGAACCAACTATTAAAGGCAACACCATGTGGTTCAATGCCACAGTCACGGATGACGGCAGGGGCCAGTCCAACATAGCTCAGGTCGAGTTCTTCATCGACATCACAGGCGCCAACGACACCGGCGTTGATATGAACGCGGCTGACGGCAGCTTCAACAGCATTACCGAGGCAGCCACCATAACCAACTCAAGCACTCTGTTACCTATAGGCACACATAAGCTCTTCGTGCACGGCAGGGATGCCCTCCCCGGCAACCACTGGGGACCATTCACGAATACGACCTTCCACATAATAGGCACGACGCCTTATGCGATCGCGGACGGACCCGTCAGCGGCTTGACAAATGTCGCGGCCGTGACCATCACCTACCTCTATTACAACAGCCCGACATCTGTAAGCCTCTATTACACGACCAATGGCGGAACCTCATGGACGCTCGCAGGCAACGATGCATCGGTCAACGGCAACTATGCCTGGACATGCCCGGCATCCGGAACCTATGGCTGGTTAGCGGTGGGCCTGGGGACAGGCGGTGAGACACCACCATCTGGAAGCGCTCTTCCGGAGGCAGAATCTTACTTGCTGGATATTACACCACCCGCAGCGCCAACACTAAACACTGTCGATAACTGGGGCCCATCAATAGCATACGGCACGCTTACAACTGAAACCCGATACCTCAGAGGTGTCGTTAACGAAGCGAACGTGAACGGCCTAACCTGCTACTCGCTGGGCACTACAAACTCAGCCACAGCAGGCAACTGGGGACCGGGAAATAATTTAGCCATCTACCTTGGTATGAGGGTGTACACACGCACGACCGGAGGAACCGAGACTGAGATTAGCGGAGGAGGCCTAGTGGCGACTGTCAGCAGGACAGCCGCAGGTAACGGTTTCCAGACAGCAACCTGGACACCGCCGGAAACAATCCTGAATACAGGCGAATCCATAGTTATTAAAGTCTACGGAGACACGACAGCCAACCCGACCACGCTCAGGGCGACCTTCACAACCGAACAGCTCGGAACCATGCGGCTTGAGGCAAACCAGTGGACAGTCCAGTACTGGACAAGGTATGGTGGTGCAGCTCAGGGAGGCTCGGACTGGTACTGGGGCACCACAGCATACGACAACCACATTTCAGGATTCCAGTACACACCAATGGCGGCAAGGGATCCATACAGGGACAACACACTGAACTGGACAGCGAGCGCGAGTGGGGATGTCGACCACTACAATATCTACAGATCTGCCACTCAGGGCGGAGCCTACACACTGATTAATAATGTTCCGTTCGGCACCAACACATACATTGACACTGACTACGGCAACGCAGACGCTACATTCTGGTGGTACAGGGTGAGGGCTGTGGACCTTGCAACCAACGAGGAGACAAATACAGTTAGCATTGTGGAAGAAGGCGGAGGAGGACCACCGCCAGTACCCTACAACATCGATCTTACAGGAAAGGCTATCAACAGCTGGGTGTTTGTATCGTTCCCGATAGACATCAGCGGCAACATCAACACAATACTGAACGACGCAACTCTCGGAGACGGCCTCACGACCTGGACTGTGGCCAAGTGGTTCAACATACAGACACCGGCAGACCCGTGGAAGACCTACAGGGTCGGCAGCACAGTCAACGACCTGGCCACCATAGACAACACGATGGGCGTTTGGCTCTGGATAACCGCGAACGGCGGCGACTACATGCTGACTACGAGTCTGGCTGGCTATTACCCCGGCGCGGTGGCAATCAGCCTGCACACAGGCTGGAACATGGTCGGATACCCGACTGCAACGAGCAGGGCTGAATCCGCCACACTACCGACAGAAGCGGACTTTGTGGCAGTTTGGCAGGCAGCAACACCGTACATAACGCAGCATGCCAAAGGCGCGGCCATGATGGCCGCGGGCAATGCCTACTGGGTGCATGTCACGGCAGACTGCACCTGGACTGTACAACCGTAAAGCGCGAAACAGAATGGGGAGCCAACCGGCTCCCCACCTTTTCTAATTTTATATTTTCAATCTTAAGACAATATTGATTCATAAAACAGTAACTATTATTACATGGATGGTCGATTCCGTTCCGGAGGAGGCTGTGTGGCAATAATCACGAAGGAAGACCTCGAAGTGGCATTCAGGAAGACGCTGTCGCCGAAAGGCTTCGCCGAGGAGCAGATTCTCACTATGGCAGAGGACATCATATGCCTCTTCGGATTCGCCAATTCAGTTGTGGACAACAGGCTCAAGCCCGAGGAAAGGGACTTATTCTATAAACTTGAGGAAGCCGGCCTGATGCACACCCAGCAGGAAGAAGTGGCCATTGCGAAGGGCAAGGTGTGGAGGCTGCATTACTGGTTCCTCAACCAGAATCTGATACTGAAGCTGTCCAGGGGAGAGGAGGAAATCCAGAAAGCTGACGAGTTCGCAGTCTATTCCGAGATGGACGACGAAGTCTGGACAAAGCACGGCGAGTCTAAATAGAGCCGAACTCGGTGCCTAACTTTAGGATGAGTTCCTTGACCTTCCCATCGTCCGGATTCTCCTCGAGCATGACTATCGCGAGCGAGCGCCTGCCGCACTGGTAGATTGCGGTTCTGTACCCCTGGGTCTTCGTCTTGATGCTCGTGGGCATTGATTTTCCGGCCTCGGTGTGAAGCGTGGTCGAGCCCCCGAACACAGTGGCGCACATTATGGCTATTGTCTCCTTGTTCATGTTCTCGGGCAGTCTCATCTCCACAGGCCTTCCGTCCTTTGTGACTATGCCGCAGCCAAGCACGCCCTTGGTCTCTCTCAGCTGGTCCAGAATTCTGTTGATTTCATTCATCTCATATCCCCTCCAACTCCTTCAGCGTGAACTCGCATTGCGAGTCTCCTAGGCTGAGGCATTTATCTTCAAGGCATAAAAGCTTTTTGCCTGTATGTTTCTCCATGATAATGTGAATCATGCCCCTCAGCCTGTGGCACGTCACCTCCTTGGCATTTTTCGAGCTTTCGAACGACCCTTTGGCCGTGACACTTGTCTCAGTGAATTGTATCTCGTCGACCCATCCCCTGCCCTTGATGAGCCTCCCTGCGGTTTCCAGGAATGTTTCCGCTTCATTGCCTGCTATCTCGACTATCTCCCTGCCCAGAGTTTCACCCTCGCGGTAAAAAAGGCCATAGCTGGCATGCGACATCACGCTTTCGTACAGCCGTCTGATGTTCTCAAGTTCCTTCTGGGATATTCTCACAAACCTCATGACACCATGCATATCTGTATAGATGGTTAAATAATTTTGCACGGCGGACCTAAAATTATCTGATTAGTCAAGCTTCTCCAAGGCCTGGAAAATGGCGCTGGTGTACTTGTCCAGGTTCTCTAGGCTGTTCCTGTTGCCCTTCCAGCCGTCCAACTCCACGGCAAGTTTCTTCTCCATTATCTGAAGTGCTTTCAGAACAACGCGGTACATGACCGGCTTTGGCTCCCCCACTATGACGATAGCGGCATAGACATGAACGCTGTCCTCGAGGATTATCGTGTGCCCCTCGTAAGTCAGGGAGTGTATGTGCTCGCCCTCCCGGAACGCCCTGCCCATCTGCTCTTTGATAGCCATGACCATTCTGGACATGAGCTTCTTGTCAAGGTCTGTGGACGGTTTCCGGCTTTTGACAGATAGGAGGGTGCCGTCCTTATGCAGCAGGAATATGGTCTCGGCCACGAAATGGGATTTTGGTTGGTTCGGAACCGCCACCTCCTCGAAGGCCACCTCAAAGAATTTCTCCTTTATTCTCTTTTCCAAGATCCTGATCTCGTTCTCGATGATGGCCGTCTCGGTCCCGTTGCTGAACATGGCGCGTATTCCCTCTGCTTCATTTTCGAATCCGGATGTGTTCAGTTCCGCAAGCTGGGCCTGGAGCTCCTTGATCTTTGGGTCGGCCTCCAGGAATCTGGCGAGCGATTCTAGTTCCTCCACCCACATGGGATTCTTCAAATGCCCGGAAAACTCAGGGAAACGTTCGTGTTCCTTTCCGAAGCCCAGTCCAGCCAATTTGTCCAGTATCGTCTCCAGCCTCTCGACCCTCCGGTTATAATCCCGGAATGCTGTATCCACCACAGCTTGGTCCCCGGACCTGATGGCTCCTATGAGCGGGTCAACATTATACTGCTCTGAAATCCAGTCATAGAGCGATGAAGCATTAGAATTGTCAATGTCCGTAATCCTTGAATCGATTGAGCCTTTCTTCTTGGCCATTTTATACCCTATCCCACCTGGACAATGTGAAACGGCTATTTATGTATTTACATGCAGCGACAGGTTATTCACGCGCCGGAAAAGAACGAGCCTGCATCGGCAGCCGGGTCGGACGAGACGACAGCCTCCGGTATCTCCGATTTGAACTGGACCGTCCTCGAGTCCAGTATGACGGCGACGCCCCTGTCCGTCTCCCTTCTCAGAAGCCTGCCTATGCTCTGCATCATCTTCCGGACTGTGGGAGCCTTGACAGTGTATTCCCATCCCATGCCGAACCTCCTGTCGTAATAATTCAGGAGAGAACGATGCTTTGCAGTCGGCTTGGGGTATGGTATGCCCACGAGCAGCGCTATCTCCAGCTCCCTGTCAGGGAAGTCTATGCCCTCCGAGATCCGGCCGCCCATCACCGCAAACATCACCGCGCCCTGGCTGAGCTTGAAATTGGCCACTGTGGTCATGAGCTCGTCCTGGCTCATGCCCTGTTCCTCGAAGTAAATGTCTCTTCCCAGGCCATTTGCGACGTCCGAGAACTCGGACATCAAGGAGAAGCTCGGAAAGAACAGTATCGTGTTCCTCAGGTGTTTTTTCAGAAATCCAGATATGGCGGCTTTCATCCGGGGAACCATTGCTTCGTCCATAGCCAGGGTTTCAAATCTTGTGGTAAAATCTTCCGTGTAGAGTATCAGGCGGTTTTCTTTGCTAAAGGGGCTTGGCAGGACCAAGCAGTCAGTATCCTCGGGCAGGCCTATTGAATCCCTGTACTCGGCAATGGGCGATATTGTGCCGGAGAGGTGGACCGAGGCATGACAGTCCCTCAGTATACCTGTGGCCAGGGCCGGGTTCAGGCAGTATGCCTCCAGCCTAGGATTCTCCGGGTCGCAAGCGAGCTTTGCGAATTCATAGTCTTCCAGGGACATCCAGTCCATGAGGAATGACGCTGTCTTGTGTATATGGGACCTCGGGAGCTTGCCCTGCTTCCTCCTTGTTTCCCTGATTATGTCTCCGTGCGTGACCATGTTCGCCAGCATCAGGTTCACCTCGTGGCTTGTCGATTTGAGCCTGCTCATCATCTGAGCTTCGATTTCGGAAGGAGGCACCAGGCCGTCATCCTCTGTCACGTATTCCGCCACAGTGGACCTCACTATCTCCCCGAAAAGGACGCAAGCGTCGGCAATCGACAGATTCTCCGCCAGCCTGGGATTGCCAATCTCCCTTGCCTCTGCCACTGAGAGCTCGAGGCCCCTTAGGCCAAGTTCCCTGGAATGAAGCTCCCTCGCATAATCCGCAAGGTTGTGGGCCTCGTCTACTATCACAATCAGGTCGGAGATGTGCACGCCCATCCAGTCCAGCAGCGCTCTCCTGATCACCGGGCTGAAGAAATACACATAGGGTGCCGTGACGACACTTGCATGCCTGAGAAGAAGCTTGTTGGCCTCGTACGGGCATATGTTTTCATGGCTTTTGCAGAGGGCCATGAATTCCTCGACAGTGGGCATTTCGCCCCTCACTTTGCTTTCCAGCGGGTGCATGTCAAAGTCCATGAGCCGGGTGTAGAATGCGCAGCCCTTTCCGCCCTCGGCGCTGGCCCTCTTCAGGTCGCCGCAGACCTTTGACAGCTCCTCCGCATTGCCGTTCCTCAGGTCTGCGCGCTCGGCCAGAAGCGGGCACATGTTCTGCCTGCCCTGCATGCCTATTCCGAAGACCTTCTTCTTGGAGTTAATCTGCCGCATCTCGGTTATCACCTGCTTCTGCTGGGAATTGGTCCTGGTCAGGTATAGGACCTTCTTTTTGTGCTTCAGGGCATAATCCAGCGACGGAGCGAGTGAGCAGATGGTCTTGCCTGAACCTGTGCCTGATTCGGCAACCAGGTGGCCGCCTTTATCCAGGATTTCGGAGATGTGGGCCATGATGATTTTCTGGTTTTCCCTCGGCTCGTACGGGAACAAGTCAGGGCAGCTCTTCCCTTTCATCGGCCTGGTATCCGGGAATGAATATATAAACAGAGGCGCAGGGCCAGCGAAAGTATTATTAAATATGAAAATTAATATAAATTAAACTCATTAAAATTATTAAGTGAATATTTTAATTGTCTTTACATTCTTGAGGTCCTTCAGTGCGGTTATGACATCGCCCGTAATGGGGTTGTCTGTGATTATGTACAAGATGTCGCAGGCTGTGGCCGGGCATTGCGCCTGGCGTATGGATATCTTCATGTCACCCAGCTTCGTGGAAACCCGTCCGAGTGTTCCGGGCATATTGGGATTCAGCAGTTCTATGCAGATGACGCCCCAACCCATGTCATGGGCCATGTTCATAAGGTTGCACGTGGGCTGCAACTTCGAATATATCGAGTAGAGGCGCTTGTTCTTCTTGATTGTCTTGACTGTCGCGGCCACCACCCTCTTGTCCTTGCCGAGGGCCTCGGCCACCTGGGAATGGGATATCGCGACCTTCTCGAAGAACAGCTTGGTGCCTTCCTGGCGGATGCCTGTCTCCAGCATGTATTTCGCGACCTCTGCCTGGGACGGTGTTCTGGAGAATTCCTTTACAAGTTGGTTCCACATGCAACGATGTATCAGATTGGTACTATATATCTTTTTCTACCATATCTGGATTTCGGAAAAATATGACCGATATGTTTGTAAATATAATCTATTATATCAATTACAATTTGTGTATATTGACTGCTGTACATGAAAAATATTTTATAGTTAATCGAGCATATAGTAGTGTTGAAATAAGACGCAATTGTATCGTTTTGATACAATTTGTTTCATGAGGAGGAATAGGAATGGAAGCGAAAAAACTGATGGCAGGACTGATTGTGGGAATGATGATAATGAGTGGGCTAGCGTTTGTAAATGTAGTCACAGGCTCGAGCGAGCCTAATCCAGAACCAAAGAGTGTTCCGCGATGTGTGTTGCTGGAGGATTTTACCGAATGGAAATGTCCCTATTGTCCAGCAAGAACCGGTGCAATAGTTGATCTGCTTGAAGGAACTCCAGGCTATGGCTACGACGTCGTAGCTCCATTATTCTACCATGTCTGGTGGCCAGGCGGGGATGATCCAATGTATTTTTATAACACCGCTGAAGTCGTGACCAGAGCGAATTATTACGGTGTCCCCTCATATGGAGTCCCAGAAACGTTTTATGATGGACATGACCTTGGACAAGACGCCGCAATCAAGGCCCATGTTGACTCGCGTTTAGCGATACCATCACCAATATCGATAACATCCTCAGGTTTCATAGATGATATCGGCCTCACTGGAGAAATATCTGCGCATTTCGAAGCTGCCGATGACATAACAGACACCGACCTGGTTGTACACTTTGGCCTATGGGAACATAATATTACCAGATATCCTGGCGGCAACGAAGCCTCATATCCTTGGGTTTTACGTGACATGATCCCCACCGCTGCAGGAACACCAATCTGGACCTCAGGGGCCACAGCAGGTGAGTCCGTTGATATTACCTATCCATTCATTATTGAGTCTGATTGGATCGTAGATGAAATAGGCATAAGTATCTGGGTACAGGATGTGTCATCTAAGGACGTTAAACAGGCTCACGTCGAAGCCTTCGACAATTACGCGCCAATGGTCGACCTTGTGAATCCAGACCCGGACCTGGATGAACAGGTGCTCAGCGGAACCATACCCGTCACCTGGTCTGCAACAGACAATGAAGAAGAAGCAAGCAATCTGGATATTTCTATAGATTACAGCCCGAACAGCGGGAACACCTGGATCAACATCATGAGCGGGACAGACAACAACGTGCCTCCGTACACCTACAACTGGATTTCACCAACGGTGAGTGATGGCATCGAATACATGTTAAGGGTGACCGCAGAGGATTCAGGCGCAAAAAGTGCTCAGGCAACAAGCCTATTGCCATTCTCAATCGACAACATCCAGAATGATGAATGGTTCTTCCAGGTTGACACAACTGCTGCCTTGAAAGACCTGAATATGAGACCGGTTGAACAGAGCATGAACCTCGCTTTGACAAGTCCGGTTACCGTCGCCGGAGAATACCAGGTCGGCGCATGGCAGACGACCCAGACATTCCCAAGCAACAACATAAACGGCGCCTGGACTTTCAGGGCCTACGGAAAAGTGCCTCACCCTGGCGTCGTACCGCTCCAAGGATACCTGTATGCAAAGGTGTTCTCCAGCTCAAACATGGCCACACCGTTGGCAACCACTTCACTGGACAATGAGAATGTCGGCACCTTCCCAACATCGCATCTGTTCACTTGGACCAGCACGCTTGCGGGTTCGATATCCCCCGGTGACAGCCTCGTCGTGGAGATATGGCTGAACGCGGTCGGAGGCCCGTACATCGGGGCATACGGTTCTACTGTGAATCCAGGATTTGACTCGGGATCCACTCCATGGACTTTCTACGCATGGAAAAATGTCTCAACCGGGACTTATATGGCTTCTGGCGGGAACCCGGGAGGATACGTGAATATAACCCTTCCGAAATGGACCCCCCCAGCTGGATCAAAAATAGTTGCCGGGTACTGGCAACAAACATTTACCACCGGCTTTGCACCTACCCAAGCCCTGCTGTCCTTCGATTATAAATACACGTTGGGCACATCCATAGCCAATCTGTATGTATTCGTGGACACGACTGCTGGAAATCCAACAATAGGTACCGAGGTCTGGTCCGTGGCAGTCAACGCGGTTACGCCATGGATATCGATAGGTCCTCTAGACATATCTTCGTATGTAAATGCTGACACAACATATTATCTGAAAATCGCTTTCTACCACGGAATAGCAGCGTCTAACCAATATCCATGCGTTGCTGGCTACGACAACGTGCTCCTGACATATGCGAATCCATACCCATGGTTCGAGATGGAATACGATTTCACCTCAAGCAAGTCCAGCGTCCTTCCGACCATCGGAATCGTCACGAATCCGCCTTATGCCATCAACTGTGTCGGAAAACCAGCCAACAGCTGGGTATACGTGTCGTTCCCGATAACGATAAGCGGCAATATCCAAACCATACTGAACGATGCCACACTGGGCGACGGTGCCACGACCTGGACAGTAGCCAAGTGGTACAACCCGCAGACACCGCTAGACCCGTGGAAGACCTACAGGGCAGGCAGCACTGTCAACGACCTGACTACCATCAACAATGCAATGGGCGTGTGGCTCTGGATTACCGCGAACGGCGGCGACCAGATGCTGACCACCGGTCTCACCGGCAGTTACTCCGCCAGTCCGGTTGCGGTCAGCCTGCACACAGGCTGGAACATGGTCGGATACCCGTCAGCAACTAGCAGGGCTGAATCGGCCACGCTGCCGGCAGAAGCTGACTTTGTGGCAGTTTGGCAGGCAGCAACGCCGTACATAACGCAGCATGCCAAAGGAGCGGCCATGATGGCAGCGGGTAACGCCTACTGGGTGCACGTCACGGCAGACTGCACCTGGACCGTAAACCCGTAACTCAGAAGAATTGGGGGCCACATTGGCCCCCTCCCTTTTAATATTAAATACAATCATCAATAGTTGTTTATAGAAAATTAACTATCGTGTCAAAGAGGTCGAAAAATGCGCCGATACACAAGCCTGGCAATCACAGGAATAATGCTTCTGACCGTTGTTATAAGTCCCCTCCTCACCAACAACGCGAAAGGCCTGAATCCGGACAACAACTCGGTTGATGATATTCCACCTGTTTTCCTTAATGTCTACACGACTCCCAGATACCCCCTGGGCGCGGATAACTGGACCACGGGCGAAGGGGGCGATGTCATCACCGTCTATGCCGAGGTGTTAAACGTTAACACGACTACGATTGGCGTCTTTTTCAATTACTATTTCTGCGACAGCACGGGCTGCAAGCCCTGGGCTTTTGACTGGAGTGTCGGTCCCTGGCTCGAGATGACTCATGTCACGGGCGACCTCTATAATTTCACACTCCCGGGCGATGTCTACCATCCCGGATGGGATGTCTATGAGGCATGCGACTCCAACCTCAGCGATATCAATTTTCAAATTTGGGCTTGGTCGGAAGACTGGAACTACACTACTGCGTATCCGGGTCCCACTACAGTTCCGAATCCCGCTTCAGATGAGTGTGTTAGGTTTTACCCCGCCTACCCTCCATCCCAGATAAACGCAACCTCAGTTCTCTCCAAGGCGACTATGTGGCTAGGGGAAACATTCTGGGTCAACGGAACCTCGAACTATTGGAACAGCACATCATATCCCGACGATTTCAGCAAGCTCCTGCCTGCCGACGAATGCCCGGTCACGGTCACTGTTGGCGGAACTCCGTTCAACAGCAAGACCAACATCTGGGGCAATTACTCGGTCCAGGTCACGGCTCCATCCGCAGCGGGCCAGTACATGGTAAACACCACGGTTTCCAATGCCACCGCAAACAGGAACGTGCCTTGCAAGGCCCTGGAACACCAGATTCAGGTGAACGCGCACTGGATGAACGTTTCCCTCGAGATGAATTCCACTACTTCTCTCCCCAGTCAACAGCTCTGGGCCAACGGAACAGTGAAGCTGGACGGAAATCCCGTCAACACCGGATACCCGGTCAACGTGTCCATCGTCGGGGGCGATTACTGGAATGCGAACACAGATGCCAGCGGAGATTATTCCGTCCAAATTAACACACCCAGTGCAATCGGCGCATTCACGGTCAATGCCACGGTTCAGAATGCAACTTACAGCATAGCGGCATGGAACGAGACAGACATCACAGTCGTGGCAGTGCCAGTGCCTGACCTTGTAATTGCCAACGCAAACGTCAAGGTCTCCGGCAATCTTGTCCAGGGCCAGGGCCTGAAGCTGAACGCCACGGTCTTCAACATGGGCCTGGCAACAGCAACCGACACAATGATAAACATCACTCTGGACAATGCCCTGCTCAACTCCTCAAAACGAACCATCGCAGTCGGAGCCAACACCACAATCTCGCTGAATTGGGTTGCGGTTCCCGGAACCCATTACCTGAATGCCAGCGCCGACCCCGTGAACACCACAGAGGAAAGTTCAGAAACGAACAACAAAGCCGGCATTGTTTTCACGGTGATGGCAGACAATGACGGGGACGGCATTGGCGATCCTACAGACCCGGACGACGATAATGACGGCGTGAACGATACCGAAGATGCTTTCCAGTTCGACCCGGATGAATGGCTGGACACGGACAGCGATGGCATAGGCAACAATGTCGATACGGACGATGATGGCGACGGTGTCCCCGATGCCACGGACGATTTGCCCCTGGACCCGGACGAGTCCGCGGATTACGACGGGGACGGCATAGGCAACAATGCCGACACGGACGATGACGGGGATGGCGCGCCCGATGGTTCAGACGCATTCCCACTGGACCCGGACGAGTCCGCGGATTACGACGGGGACGGCATAGGCAACAATGCCG
>CAYHBA010000014.1:0-26991 GCA_964354755.1 uncultured Thermoplasmata archaeon | reverse complement strand
ACACGGACGACGATGCTGACGGTATACCGGACTCCGAGGACCCCCATCCCTGGGACACTGACAATGACGGGCTCATGAACACCCTGGACTCGGACGATGATGGAGATGGAATACCAGATTCCCAGGACCTTTTCTCCCTGGACACGGACAATGATGGTCACAACAACGACGCTGACACGGACGATGACGGAGACGGAACTCCCGATGCAGAGGACACGTTCCCGCTGGACGGGACAGAAACAGTGGACACGGACAGCGACGGCATTGGCAACAATGCTGACCCCGATGATGACGGCGACGGAGTGCTGGATGCAGACGACCCTGACCCGCTGGACCCGGCAGTCACAGAAATAGAGGGCGGTATGAGCATGAGCCTGGTGGCCGGAATCGTCATAACCGTTATAATCGTGATAGCGATACTTGCCTACGTATTTGTGATTCGCCCGAAACAAAAGTGATTCGGTGATGGCTGAATGAGCATCGGGACCTGGAGAAGGGCATCGCAGCTGGCATTCCTGGCAGTCACAGTCATAGGTCTGGCTGGCATTGCCACCACCGGGCTGATATACCCCTATTTCTTCTGCTATTCCTGCCCCTGGGACGTAGGCAACTGCCCGATAGGCATTACCGAGCATGGTTTCATTGACATCCAGATAACATTCTGGATAGGGCTGGCCATGATAATTTACATTGCCGGCTTCCTTTCCCTGATGGGCGCCCTCCTAGGCCGGGCTTTCTGCGGCTGGGCATGCCCGATGGGGCTTCTCCAGGACATCACCAGGAAATTCTGGATAAGTGAAAAGGTCAGGAAAGGGCTGAAATCCAATGTTAACCCGAAATTCAAGAACGTGAAATACCTGATGCTGATTGCCATACCTGTCACGGCATACCTGTCCAAGGACCTCTTCTACACCAACCTCTGCCCTGTCGGAGGCGTGACCGGGACAATACCCACGCTGCTATTCTATTCAAGCGAGTGGATGCTGGGAAGCGCTTTCCCGGTGAAGCTTACATCCATTGTTCTCTTCTCCCTGCTCATCGTGCTCGTGGCCAGGGGCTGGTGCAAGTACCTGTGCCCCATAGGCGCTTTCCTGGCCCCTTGGAATAAGCTGAGCAGGGTGGGCATAACCAGGGACGAGAAGGCCTGCAAGAATTGCAGTCTCTGCGAGAAAAGTTGCCCCATGGACATCAGAGAGATTGGCCTCAAGCCTGACAACGAATGCATAGTTTGCGGGCGCTGCGTCCAGTCCTGCAAGTTCAATTCCCTGAAGCTCGGGCTGATTCCGTTCAGCACCAGGAAGGTAATGGCCGTTTGGCTGGTCTTCCTTCTCGCTTCCTCGGCCATGCTGGCCGGCGGCGCTTACTTTGACGGGTATTCCCGCGCGGACAAGATAAACTCGCTGCCCTGTCTCGGCTGCCTTGCACTGGACCCCTACAAACTGAGCGAATGGAGGATTTCGGATGAGGCGCAGCCGGATTTTGTTTCCGCAGCCCTGGCCACCAGACCCGTGTTCCTGCACTATAGGACTGACGTCTGTCCTGGCTGCGACGAGATGGAGCCCCATGTCGCCATGCTTGAAGAGCAGTACGGCGCGAGCGTCGAGTTCGTTCATATAAACCTGGACCATGCGACTTCCGAAGAAGACGCTTCCTACGACATTTACGATTTCGCCGGCACGCCCGATAAAAGGTTCGGCGTCCCCATGTTCACGACGCTCATTGTTGTCATGAACGGCACAGTGCCGGAGGTCCAGTACAACACCCAGTACGGCTCGTCCAGCGACCAGGGAGAGTCCAAGAGGCTCGAACTGGAAGCGACCATACTCGATGCGATGGACAGGCATGTCCCTTCGGGGTCCATTGTCCCTGTGACACCTTCCGAAACCGTAGTACTCACCGAGCTGTTCGTGGACACGGGCTGCGTGAACTGCTTCAAGAGCGAGGATGCGCTTGTCGAGCTTGAGGAAGAGCATGCGACAGATTTCGTCAGCTTCATCACGGATGCCCCCGGGTCATCTGGAGGTTACAGCACCTTCAGGGAAGGCATATACAATTCGCAACTCGCCCCGGCTGCGCTCGGCCATCCCTGGGCCATATTCGCCGGAGGCCCGGGTGAACAGGTGGGCGCGCTCAGCACCGCAACGGCTTTGGCCTCCTACAGGACCTATATTGGGGCTGCAAGCCTGGCGCCTGTCAACCTCTCCATCGCTGGGAACATGGGGGCATCGGGAGACACCATGTTCGCAAACATTACGGTTTCGAACCTGGGTGACGCCCAGGAAGAGATAACAATCGAGGCTTTCCTTGTGGAAAGGATGTCACGCTGGCTCAACCTCCAGGGAGACCCCATACCCAATGCCTTCGTGGACCTTGCCGTCAACGGGACTTACCCGGTCCAGGCGGGCGGCTCCGAAGTCATTCCTGTAACCTGGACAGGGAATGATGCATTGTTGTTCTCGGACATGCGGATGGGCAACACAGCGTTGGTGGTCGTGGCCTGGCAGGGGGGCGTCCAGATAACCGCCAAGGTGCTGAGCTCAAATGAGCCCGATGTCCTGTTCATGTCCTCCCCGGACGATTCGCAGGCTGCCCTGCCGAACAGCACAGCGAATTTCACCTTCACCCTTTTCAATTACCGGGATTCGGCCCTGGATGTCAATCTCTCGGTCGAGAAGCCCGCGAACTGGGATGCAGCCCTTTCCGCCACATCAGTTTCGGTCCCTGCAAACGGTAACGCTACATTCGGCTTACGGGTCAAGGGCAACACCACTTCGTCGGCAGATCCCATCGCGAACTTCACTCTGCGCGCCAGGGGCGTTCTGGACATCACAATCCGGGCTTCGTCGCGAGTTCAAGTGGAAGTGAAGGACGACATTGCCCCGCCCGTTGTGGTTACGCCCACAAGCACGCCCGCGCTGCCCCAAGCGGACGAGGCCATCACAGTCACTGCAATTGTCGGGGACACCAGCCAGGTCACTTCCGTGCAGATATCCTACTTCTCCTGCACCCCCGAAGCCTGTTCGCCTTACTTCATCTTCGACATGAACCTCACGACAGGCAACACATACTCGGCCAGCATTTATCCGATTGCGCATGATCACACTGACCTCCACTACAGGATAATCGCCACAGATTCGTACGGCAACACCATGACGACGCAACTCTACAATGTCACATTGGTGCCGGTCCAGCATCATGCGGAGGTTGACACGTCCAAGCCAAAGTGGATAGGCGTGGTCCTTCTTGTCGTGTTCGCGGCAATTGCCGTAATAGTGGCTCTGATTAGCAGGGAAAAACCTGCGGAAAAGAAGCCCTCAGGGATTCCTGCCGGCCAAACGAAAAAGGCCGGAAAGATTTAGTGCCTGTGTTTCCATACATGTCGGCATGGCTCGGTGGAAGATAGAGAAGGCAGGGAAGAAGGATGCCAAGGAGATTTCCGAGCTGTACCGCATCGTGTGGACTGCCCGCTCGGAGATATTCCCCAGGGAGCTGATGCTCAACCGCATGCCTCTGCCCGGTGAGGTGGCAGAGGCCATGGGAAGCAAATCCTACTATGTGATCAGGAAGGAGGGCAGGATTGTCGGGGTGGTGCGTGTATCCATGGACCACGGGGCATGCCTGCTGGACAGGATGGTCGTGCACCCGGAGCACCGGGGGAAGGGCATCGGCAAGGCCCTGACCAAGCATGCGATCGATTGGGCCAGAAAAACCAAAGCCAAGAAGGTGTGGCTGGACACCAGCCCCAAGCTCAAGGACGCCGCAGCCCTCTACGAGAGCATGGGCTTCAAAGAATGCGGGTACTTTCGCAAGCATTACTGGGGCGAGGACATAAAATTCTATGAACTTATTCTATAATTCCTCAGGCGCCACAATCCCGAGCGTATCCAGCGCATTGAGCAGAACAAATTTTGAGGCAGTCACCAGGGCAAGCCTCGCATTCCTGAGCTCGCCCTCTGCGGCAAGCACAGGGCAGTCCCTGTAGAACTGGTTGAACAGTGAGGCAAGCTCCAAGGCGTACAGCGCGACCTGGTGGCATGTCAAGCTCTCCCCGCACTCCTTTATCACCGACGGGAACCTGGCAAGGCCCTTGGCCAGGGCGGTTTCCGAGGGATGGGTGAGCAGCCCTGCGTCATAGCTTCCAAATTCGGTGGCCTTCCTGAGGATGCTGCTGGCCCTGGCATGCGAGTACTGGACGAAAGGCGCGCTGTTCCCCTCGAAGTTCAGCGCCTCCTCCCACTTGAAAACCATCTGCTTTTCTGCCTGCACCCGGATGATGTTGAATCTGATGGCCCCTGTGCCCACGGCTTCCGCAATGCCCCGTTTCAGTTCCTCAGAGAGCTCTGGCCGGCGCTTCTCGACTTCCTCTCTGGCTCTGGCCACGCCCTCGTCTATGAGGTCGTCCAGGCAGACCACGGTTCCTCGCCTGGTGGACATCTTGCCCTCCGGCAGGGAAACGAACGCGTAGAATACCGCTTCGACAGGCTTCACCTGGCCCAGCAGCCTTACCCCTATGCCCACGACCCTGGCCTTCAGCCTGTGGTCCTCCCCCAGGACGTCTATCGCCCTGTCGAATCTGGAGAGCTTGTCAAGGTGATAAGCCATGTCCCTCGTGCTGTAAAGGCTGGAGCCGTCGCCCCTGGTCAGGAAGAATTTGTTCTCCTGGCCCGTGATGCCGAAATCCTCGAGGTTCAGGTAAAGGGCGCCGTCCTCCTCCGCGGTGGATTTTAATTTCCTCAACTTCTCCAGCACAGAGTCCACGCTGCCGTCGAATATGTATTTCGACTCCCAGGCGAAAGATTCGAAATTGATGTCCAGCCTGCGGAGGCTGGCCGTCATGCCTTCCAGCACTTTCTGGCAGTTCTTCCTCACCCTCTCGGCCATGGCCTTGTCCTTCCTCTCGTAAGTGGAAATCATCGAGTCTATCTGTGCAAGCACGTCTGGCTGCTCGGCCATCAATCTGCTGGCCTCCTGGTAGAACCAGACGAGGGCATGGTCCGCTTTCTTCGGGGCCTCGGCATCGCGCTTCAGGTTCTCCACGCCCCAGGTCAGAGTGACCTGCTGCTTGCCCATGTCATCGACATAGAACTCGGTTGCCACTTCATTGCCGCACCTTGTCAGTATGCGGGCGAGCGTATCGCCGATTATCGGGTTCCTGGCCCTTCCGACATGCAGGGGGCCGTTCGGGTTGGCGCTCGTATGCTCCAGGCAAATCGTTTTACCGGTCGGGGCGGCATTGCCGTATTCCTCGCGAAGGTTCATAACGGCTTCCAATGTGGTCCTGACCAGCCCGGCCGGTTCTATGCGGAAGTTCACATAGGGGCCCTTTGCTTCGACAGAGGAAAACAGAGCATCGGCCGGTATGGACCCGGATATGGCCTTTGCCAGTTCTGCAGGAGATTTCCTCAGTTCCTTCGCCAGGATGAAACAGGGAAACGCGAAATCGCCCATGCCCTCGGGCGGCATCCCGATGGGAAGTGAGGCGGATGAGCCCAACACCTCGACGGCCTTGTGCACCAGCGACACGGCCCTTTCGCGGAACGGCTCCATGGGGTCCAATGCCAGCTCACACCACCGTCCTGTATCTCAGTATGGCGGCCATGCCGTTGAAGGCCTTCATCAGCATCTCCCCTTCCTCGGAATCGTTGGAAATCATTTCCACCTTGGTCCCGTACTTGTCCGCCAACTCGTAAAGCTCATTGACAACATCTGTGTGCTTCCGGATGGTCACTTCGGACGAGCAGTCCGGGCACTTCACGTGCTCCGTCTCCTTGAGGCTCATTTCGCCTTTCCTCCCGCATTTGGGGCATAGATATTCGATGTGTATCTTTTCCATGGCCTCGGAGACAAGCAGAGTGTCAACAGCCCCCCTGAGCATGGCTTCCCTTGTTTGCGCCTCGCCGTAGGCCGCGAGGCCGCCGTCGTGCTTTCTCAGCTCGTCCAGGAACCTGGTCATCATCTTCTTCTCCTTCATCAGGCTGAGGTCGGCAAGGGCCTGGGCCGCGTTCTGCATGAGCTCCCTCAGGCCCGACTCGTCCGTGTACCCGACCTCGAAGGTGCCGATGATTTTCTTCATGAGTTCGTGGTGCAGGTAATTCTCCTCGGTGAAATAGGTCTTTGTTGAGCCGGGGCCGCCCAGTATCACGCCTTTCAGTTCGGGTATGGACATGAACTTCTCGTTGGCCACATCGGCCACGTTCTTGAAGAACTCGTGGACAGCTATCTCGATGAGCCGCTCGAACCTGAGCGCGGACTGGCCGCCGGACTTGTGCTTGCCCATGACCCTCGACTGGAAATTCTTCACCACCTCGATGCGCCTGCCGTTAAGGACGCCTATGGTGGCTTCGTTGCGGTCGATCACGATGAGGCCGTACACCTCGCTCTCCAGGAGCATGGCCTCCAGCTGCTCGAGGTAGAAATGGTTGTCGCATCTGTACATGAAGGTGGTTATCGGCATGGGCGGTTCGATGATGTACGACACAGGCACTGTCTGGTCCCCGCTTCCGGACTTGTGCCCCACCAGGAAAACCAAGCCGTTCGGGGGCACGTCCTTGAAGGTCTTCAGCTTGCCGCTTATCGAGTCAATTGCCCACATGACGTTCTTCTTGGTTGTCCTGGACTTGATGTTGGAGGACTGGGCGTACTCGTTCCTGAGGTATCCGGTGACATCGGAAATTCTCTTGCCGGGCGGCACGTAGAGTGAGATCAGCTCGGTGGCGCGGCCCTTCACGCCGTGAATCTCCCTGAGCTGCTTCTTGAACTCGTATTTCAACAGGTCCTTGGATTTCTCCATTTGACAATATCTCCTTCGAATGTAAAGGCCTAAGCCTTAATAAAATTCCGCTATACAATGCTCTCAAGGATGTCGCTGACATACCTGTCGCAGAAGACGCATCTCAGCCGTACCCCTTCCTCCTTTATCACCGAGAACTCGGACTCAAGCGGTTCATCCTTGTTGGTGATGCAGTTGGGATTCGAGCATCTGACTATGCCTGTCACTGTCTTGGGCAGTGCGAGCTGCAGCTTCTTCACGACTTCCTCGTCCTTGATTATGGATATGCTTGCGTTCGGCGAGACCAGGGAGATGATATTCACCTCGCGCTTCTTCAGCTCCCTGTCCTCGATCTTCAGTATGTCCTTGAAGCCCATCTTCTTACTCTTCACGAACATGGCGATGCTGACGGTCGAGTTCGTGCCTGCCTCGGGTATGCCCAGCAGCTTGGCAACCTTCAAGGCCATTCCTGGCCCGATATGGTCTATCACGGTGCCGTTCTTGATGGGGGATATCTTGACTTCCTTCATTCCAGCACCCCCGTGACAAGCCCTATCAGCGCCATCCTTGTGGGCACGCCGTAGAATGCCTGCTTGAAGTATGCTGCGTAACTTGTTCCGTCAACGTCAGGCGATATCTCCTTGACCCTGGGAAGAGGATGCATCACGATGGCTGATTTCTTCGCGTTCTCCAGCAGCGCGGCCGTAATCTTGTAGACTCCCGCGACCTTGTCGTACTCTGCCGGGTCCGGGAATCTCTCCTTCTGAATCCTGGTGACATATATCACGTCTGTGTCGACCAAGGCCTCTTCGATGGTGTCTGCGTGGCTTGTCCTTGCCCCCAGCTGCTTGGCTATCTCCACGACCTCCGAGGGCATCTGCAGCGACGGCGGCGCAACGAACACGAGCTCTGTGTCGAATTTGGCCAGGGCATAGGTCAGCGAGTGCACTGTCCTGCCGTACTTCAGGTCCCCGACTATAGCAATCCTCCTGCCGTCTATCTTGCCTGTCTCCCGACGGATGGTCATGAGGTCCAACAATGTCTGTGTCGGGTGCTGGCCAGCCCCGTCGCCCCCGTTTATCACAGGCACATCTGAGAATTTGGACGCCAACCTGGCCGCGCCTTCCTGGGGATGCCTGAGCACTATCACATCCGAGTAGGCAGAGGCCATGCGAACCGTGTCAGCGAGAGTTTCCCCCTTCTTGGCTGATGTACCACTAGGGTCAGCGAACCCCAGTACGCTGCCGTTCAACCTGAGCATGGCACTCTCGAAGCTCAGCCTGGTCCTGGTGCTGGGCTCGAAGAATAATGTGGCCATAATCCTGCCCTTCATGAGGTCCGAGGACTTCTCGCCCCTGGCGACGGGCACCATCTTATCAGCCAAATCAAGAATGTGCTCGATGTCCTCTCTGCAGAAGTCCCGGGCCGAAACCACGTGAAAGCCTTTGAAGTTCATGCTAACCGGGAGACTGCATACAGCCAATAGATTATAAGTTTAACGTAAGAAAAAGATTTAAAGCTAGCCGTATATTCTCCGGCGTGAGACAATGAAACTGACTTACGCCGAGGCTGGTGTTGACATTGACAAGAAATCAGAGGCCATCGACCATCTTGTGAAGGTTCTGGGATTCACCAGGCAAGGCGTCGGAAAGCGGGTGGAGATGCCTGGGGGGTACGCCGGCTTCATCGAATTCGGCTCGTACGCCCTCGGCATGTGCACGGATGGCGTGGGCACGAAGATTCTAGTAGCCAATGCAATGCGAAAGTGGGACACGATAGGCATTGACTGCGTGGCCATGAACGCGAACGACCTCATCTGCGTGGGCGCGGAGCCGCTGGCTTTCGTCGACTATATCGCTGCAGACAAGGCGGACAATGAATGGGCAAAACAGATAGGCATCGGCCTCCAGAAGGGCGCTGAGCTGGCCAATGTCTCATTGGTCGGGGGAGAATATGCCATACTGCCGCAGATGGTGAACGGATTCGACCTTGCGGGAACCTGCATGGGCTGGATAAAGAAGAGCAAGCTCATAACCGGCCGGAAAATCGCTGTCGGGGACATGATCATCGGAGTGCGCAGCTCCGGAATCCATTCCAACGGCCTTTCGCTGGCCAGGAAGGTCCTCGAGAGGAACGAGATAAACTATGACGAGAAACTCGGAAGGCTCGACCGGACAATAGGCCTGGAGCTGCTGGAGCCGACCAAGATGTATGTCAGGGAGATTCTCGGCATGGTGCGGCACTGCGAGGTCCACGGCATGGCCCACATCACCGGAGGCGGGCTTCGGAACCTCATCAGGCTGCACACGGGCAGGGAATTCAGGATTGAGAAGCCGCTGGAACCCCAGCCCATATTCAAAGTGCTGCAGGAGATGGGCGGCATCTCGGACGAGGAGATGTACCAGACATTCAACATGGGCATGGGAATGGCTGTGGTCCTACCGGAGAAACATGTGAAAAAAGCCCTTACAATTCTCAACAAAACCCTTGAGGCCAGGGAAGTCGGCCGCGTCCACGAGGGCCATGGCGTGTGCAACTCCGAGGCAGGGGTTGAGTATCACAAATACTGAGGTGAAGCATGGCCATCTATGAGTTCGAGTGCAAGAAACCAGTCATCGGAAAGACCAGTTTTGTTTATCCGGAGGCCACAATAATCGGGGACGTGACCATCGGCGAGGGATGCTATATCGGTCCAGGCGCAGTCATCCGGGGGGATTACGGAACCATCATTATCGGGAACAGGACAGCCATCGAGGAGAACTGCGCGCTCCATGCCAGGCCCGGGGATATTCTGAGAATAGGCAATGACGTGACAATCGGCCATGCCGCCATAATCCACAACTGCACGCTGGAGGATTTCTGCGTGATAGGCATGGGCGCCATCGTCTCGGACTATGCGAAGGTCGGTGTCTGGGCCGTGGTCGGGGAAGGGGCGGTCGTGAAAAACAAATCCGTAATCGAGCCCGGCCAGATTGTCGTCGGGATTCCGGCGAAGCCGGTCGCCCGGGTCAACGACGAATACAAGAAGCAGTGGACGCATTTCAAATCGATATACGTCGATTTGGCGCAATCCAGGCTCGCAAAGGGTTTGAAGCGCATCGATTAGATTGGCCAACCTTTACCGGACGAATCCCTTTCTCCCCGCATAAGAGGCTTTGGCGCCCAGCCTCTGCTCTATCCGCATCAGCTGGTTGTATTTCTCTACGCGCTCGCCCCTGCAGGGAGCCCCGGTCTTGATATGGCCGGTGTCCATGGCAACCACGAAGTCAGAGATGAAGGAGTCGACAGTCTCTCCGCTCCTGTGGGACACCATCGCGCCCCATTTCGCCTTCTTAGCCATCTTTATCGTCTCGATTGTCTCGGTCAGGGTGCCTATCTGGTTCAGCTTTATCAGGACGCCGTTGGCAGCGTTCTCCTTTATACCCCGCTTCACCCTGGACACGTTCGTGACGAAGAGGTCGTCGCCCACCAGCTCAATCCTCTTGCCGATGGCTCTGTTGAGCGATTTCCAGCCTGTCCAGTCGTCCTCGGCCAGGCCGTCTTCAATCAGAATTATCGGGTATGCGGACACCCAGTCGGAATACAGCCCGACCATCCCTTCGGATGTCAGCTTCCTCTTCTCTGAAGCCAGATTGTACTTGCCGCTCTTCTCGTCGAAAAAGGAGCTGGATGCAGGATCCAAGGCTATGGATATGCCCCTTCCCGGCTTGTACCCGGCCTTCTCGATTGCCTCGACTATCACGTCCAGGGCTTCGGCGTTGGTCTTCAGCGCAGGCGCGAATCCGCCTTCGTCCCCGACGCCCACAGTGTAGCCCTTGGCCTTCAGAATGCCTTTCAGTGTATGGTAAGTCTCCGCAGACCAGCGCAGGCCTTCCCTGAAATTTGGCGCCCCGACCGGGCAAATCATGTATTCCTGGATGTCGGGCCCCTGCCAGTTTGCATGGACTCCGCCGTTCAGGATGTTGAACATCGGGCAGGGCAGCCTCTTCGCGGATTTGCCCCCGAGGTACTGGTACAGAGGCTCGCCCGTATGCTGTGCTGCGGCCCTTGCCGCGGCCAGGCTCACGCCCAGTATCGCATTGGCTCCGAGCTTGGATTTGTTGGGGGTACCGTCAAGCTTTATCATGACAATATCCAAGGCTTCTTGGTCCAGAGCATCCATGCCTTTCACGGCCTTGGCAATCCTATGATTGACATTCTGGACTGCCTTCAGCACGCCTTTCCCACCGTACCGTTTCTTGTCGCCGTCCCTGAGTTCCACGGCTTCATGGGCGCCCGTCGACGCCCCCGAAGGCACGCCTGCCGAGCCCCTGGAGCCGTCAGCAAGGACGACCTCGGCTTCGACAGTGGGGTTCCCCCTTGAATCCAGAATCTCAATCGCAGTTACTGATTTGATGCTCGACTTCATTGGAATGTCCCCCCTATTGGGTTGAGGCGGTCAACGCTGAGGGACGATAAAATAATAACGGGGGCGAATCCTGGCTTGCTGTCATCAGATTGCCCTGTTACGAATCAACAGTCCAGACGCTGTCCGTCGGCACATGGACCCAATATCCGTTTCCGGACTCCATTAATTCACCCGGTCCAAGCTCCCTGAGCAATGTAGGGCTTGAGCCGTCGTAGGCCTCCACATGGTCAGCCCCGGTGCCCCAGAGCGCCGTTGCAACGGTTTTATTGGTCTGGCAGGGATAGCTCACGAGGTTCCAGCCTGCTTTCAACAGGATGTTTGTCGTGACAGGCGTATTTCCGTAAATAACTAAATCGCCCGATGAATCGGTTACGTGCAGCCAGAAACCCATCGTGTTGTCAATATTTATCAGGTCGTTCGCGGAGAATCCGACGCGGTATGTCTTCCATGGATCTGAAGGATCGCTCGGGTCGAACCATTTTGCCACATCCCAGCGTCCAGATATTGAAGAGAACAAATTTTCAACTGTTGTATCCATCGGGATTAGCGGGAATGAGAGGAGGTTCCAACCATCGTGAAGAGGTATAACGAATGCTTCTCCAGTGGCTGCGGTGAAAAACCATGTGAAATCCAGCGCATTGCCAACAAAATCCTTTGCCACTATCCTGCAGGAAACGTTCTGGCCTTCGGTGAAACCGCCTTCATGCCAGTAGGAGACTGTGTATCCATCGGTAATCGCAGTCAAATCATAGAATATCATAAAGCCACATACATACAGCCATATAGTGCTTGCATTGACTCCCGAAATGTCGGTGACATCCACGGATATCACTGGCGTCAGATTGAATGAGGCGCCGTTTATTGGAGGCTGCTCATTCAGGTGTTCGGGCGGGAGGGTGTCGCTGCCGCTGCCAATCACAGTCAGCCAGAATGCATAAACTGGCGGCAGAGGCCACACGCTGTTCCAATAGTCCAGCTGGACGAAATTTGTGATATTACCGGTAGCCCCGGCATTCACCTGAACAATTACCTGAATGCTGCCCGAAGCTCCGGGAGCCAAATACCCCATATACCAAACATTGTTCCCGTTTGTCGGCGCGGGTATCGCTGAAATGAATGTCACGCCCGGAGGATAAGTCTCGGTGACCGTGACATTGTAGGCCCAGTCGGTTCCAAGGTTTGTGTAATTGAGCCAGTAGGTGATGATTTCTCCTGGGGAGGCTTCCGCGGGGCCTATCTTAGCAATCATCATGAGCGGATTGATTATTATTGTGGTACATGTGGCGTTAACAGCAGGTTGGGGTTCGCCACCACTGTCATCATAGGTGAGTTCGACATAGTTCATCACCAGCAGGCCTATTGGCACATTGATTTGTACAGTTACCTGTATCTGTATCATGCCGCTTGCGCCCGCTGCGACTGTGCCTATATTCCACGTCAAAACCTGACCCACAACTGAAGTTGGTGCCGGGACCGCTGAAACATATATCACACCGAACGGCAGCGTGTCAGTCACAACAACATTGTATGCGATGTCCGTCCCGATGTTGGTGTAGCTGATGGTGTATGTGATTGATTCCCCGGGATTGGCAGTAGCCGGCCCTGTTTTTGAAATAACCATGTACGGGTTGACAATAACCGTAGAGCATATATCGCTGACCGGTGGTTGGGGAGTTCCTCCGCTGTCCTCATATGTCAGTTCGACATAGTTCAACAGGGTGCCCGATGCTGTCGGGCTCACTGCGACAGTGATGTATATTAAAATTGATGCTCCTGCGGTTAACATTGGTATGCACCATACATTATCACCGAATGTGGGCAGGGGAGTCGAACTCACAAATGTCGTCTCTGAAGGATACGTTTCTGTAATATTGAGATTGTAAGCAGTGGAATTGCCGGTATTGGTCGCTTCGATTGTGTACACAATCGTCTCACCGGGATTCGCTGTAGCTGGGCCGGACTTGGTCACAGTCAGGCTTGGCGTTTCCAGGGTGATGTTGAACAACTTGCCCCCATCAAACGGGAAATTGGGATATGTCATATTGTATCCCCATGTCCCATTGATTGTGGCATTTCCCCATATTATACTGTCCTGGTCGTACTGCATCATGTCGATGGAGTACTGGCCGAGCGCATTGGTGATGACCGGGAACATGCCAGCCCTCTGGTCATGAATCACCGGGCTGCTCCAGGGGCCGGATGTATTCTGCCACTCGATATAGACCTGGGCTCCGGGTCCGACAAGGCTGCCATCCGCCCATTTCACATAGCCGTACATCGGGTATGGGTCCTCCCCGGGGGAAGCCGAATTCCAATCGAGAGGTCCGGGATTCTCTGGTGAAAATCCTTCACTTCCCACAGGACCAGAGGGCTGGCCGTTGATTGAATTGTTAATCGGAGCGTCGAAATTCTCATTGAAGGTGATTGTCAAAGGAACATCGACCCACAGGAAAAGGGCATTGCCCGGCTGGGCGGAATAGGAGTTGTCCCAGGCCCAGTTGTGTGTTGGCAATCCGGGGAAATAAAAGGAGTCGACATAGCTGTTCCAGGATTGGGTGTTGTAGTCCCACTGGCTGGCAATCACCTTGTCAGCGGCAAGTAGATTCGGATGGACCGTACCGTCCGCGAACATGCTGGCCGTCGGATTTGTTGTCCAGTATATGTAATTGTGCTGGAAGCCGACTAGGTTCCAGCCTGCTTGAAGGTTTAATGCTTGTGTGGATGAATAATTGGTCGCGTTGAAAGAGCATATTCCAGCAACGTCCGAGTATATCACATATCCGTGAACGCCGTTCATGGGGAAGGCGGCAGCCTCCGGCATGCCATAATCGAACACATTCCAGGTCGAGGGATTCCCGCCGGTCCTGTCCGCTATGGATAACTGTGTAACGCCAGGTAACTGCCAGTGACAGTATTCGAGCGCATCGTATGCATCGAAGATGCCATTCGTCCCTTTATTGACGGGATTTTGCGGCACTGAAACCAAGTTCCAGCCCTCGACGACGTTCCAGTTGAAAAAGCCTCCGACCACAATCAGTGTGATATTGTCCCAGTCGTCCTTCCATCCTGGAGAGGTTTCGCCGTTGATTATCTGGTTGAAGTTACCCCAAGGTGTAAGGTACGGGTTAAATTCAGACGAGCCGCCCTCGCTGATATTTAGCCATTGATATCCTCCAGTAAATAAAGTGAGCAGATCTGTTGCAGAGCCCCCATTGGAAACACCGTTAAAAATCCTGCTGGCTGGCGGGATAAACAGCGGATCGCACGAGTACCAGATCATTGGGCCGCCCGCAAAGGAATAATAACCTTGAGCCGTGAGGCCATCTCGATCATAAATTCTATATGTGACTGGGAATGGTACACCGGGCATCTCAAGAGCACCGGGCAGCGGATTGGTTATCTTGACCTCGTAAGGCACCCCGCAGACAATCTCCTGAAAAGCGCTTCCCGGCTCTCCGACCAGGTCGACAGTTGTATAGTTGTAACCCTTGTTGTTGTATGGCGCATCGAACTGAGCTTCCAGTTGGATGGTGTCTCCGTTCAGGTATTCCATTAAATCTACCGAATACTGGCCGAGAGAGTTGGTTCCAGTCATAATATTGATAGTTTCACCTGAATACCAACTTGTCCAAGTGGCCGTCACAATTGAGCCGCCAGAGGATGTGAAGGGGAAGTAATAGCCTGAAATGCCATTGTAGAGGTAAACATACCCGTAGACCGGGTAGGGATCACCCGTTGCCTGAGAATAACAGTTGGGTATTTCGAATGACCCTTCCGCAAGATATGCAACGTTCGGTGTGGCGGCAGTGTCTGAAACCACGCCTCTGTACTCTACATAATCACCTATCACGAAGGTTCCGCCGGGGATCGAATAGGTTAGGATATTCTGGTAGCTGCCCCAGAAAAAGGATGAATTGATCCATGGATATCGGCCCCAGGTCCCGTTGTTGACGCGCCATTCAATGTAGGAATTCGCAATGCTCGGGTCGTAGGCTGTGAAATCCTCGTACCCGACGATGAAGTTCGCTGGCTGGGTCGTGAATAATGTCGCGGGGGGCGTTGACAGCCATGCCACGGTCGGGTCTGTGATGTCCGTTACTGTAAAGTCATCTGATGCCCATTCCCCCCACCCGTCAGTATCTTCGCCCCTAACCTCGACAATATGCACGCCCTCTGCAAATCCATTCGGGAATTGGTAGGTGTAAATGACTGTCTCTGTCATCTCGTCAAAGGCGCCATCCTGGGCATACATTGCATACGAGGCTCCGTCGATGCGGCATTGCCCTGCAATGATGTAAGCCATAATAGCGGAGGAATCCAGTGTCGTCTGGATTATGACCTGTTCGGACGTTGTATCCCCGCTGTGAGGATTCGGCGTGACAGTTATTGGCCCCACTATCGGCCAGGGACCTGCCCGAACCTCGTGCATGGGTATTTCCATGGGAGCGGGAATGTTAGGTTGGGAAGGCTCAGCAGCCGGTTCGGAAGGCGGGGGAGCTGCACCGCAAATTTCATTGAGGGGGACACTGTCGAAATTCTGATTGAACGTTATGACCATAGGGCATTCAACCCAGAGCATTAGCCCGTTCCCCGGCATCGGTGAATACGAAAAGTCCCATTGCCAGTTCTTCGAAGCCATGCCCGGGAATTGTGCCGAAGCGACATAGCTAATCCAATTCTGTGCGCCATAATCCCACCGGCTGGCGATGACCTTGTCCGACATCAGGAGGTCAGGGTCTATTGTCCCGTCCGTGAACATCTTCGCCGTAGGGGTTGTGGACCAAGAGTCATTGTGGGTGAATCCGACCATATTCCAGCCAGCAGACAGGGTCAGAACATTCCCTCCTGCAGGCCAGACAGTCCCATTGAAATGGCAGATGTCGGGTATAGATACATCACAATACACCCAATAGCTATGCACTCCGTCCAAAGCAAATGCGCTGGATTCAGGCATACCGTAGTCGAAGGTCTCATATGATGAAGGATTACCGCCCAATCTCTTGAGCAATGACAATTCGGTGAATCCGAACAGCTGCCAGTGGCATATCTTGAGGGCATCGTAGGCGTCGAAATGGCCGTTCGAGCCGGTTTCGTACGTGGACATGGGGCAGCTGACCAGGTTCCAGCCCTCCACTATTTTCCAGTCGAACCCCCCGCCGCTCTCGACAATGAGCGTGATGTTGTTCCAGTCATCCTTGAAGCCCGGGGATGTTACACCAGTTATTATCTGAACGAAATTCCCCCAGGGTGTCAGATATGGGTTGAATTCGTCAGAACCGCCCTCGCTGATGTTGAGCCATTGATAGCCACCAGTAAAAAGAGTCAGGATGTTTGAACATGAACCTCCAGTTGAAACTCCGTTGAATGTCTTCGCGGCCGGCGGCAAGAACAGGGCATCCGAGGACGACCATTCCATGGGGCCGTCCGAGAAAGTGAAATACCCCTGGGCGATGCCCCCGTCCCGGTCATATAATTTATAGGTAGCTGGGAATGGGATGCAAGGCATTTCCATGGCTCCGGGCAGGGGGATGGTTATCTTGACCTCGTAGGGCACGCCGCAGACAATGTTCTGGATCCGCCCTCCCGGGTGGCCTATGAAATCCACATAGGTGTAATTGTATCCCCAGTTCAGATATGGTGAGACAAACCTCGCCTTAAGTTCGACCAGGCCGCCGTCAGTGCAGTTGTAGATGGATACAGAGAAAAAGCCGACTGCGTTCGTGGTGGTGGATATGGTGCGGTATGTGCCCGTATCCGAATCGAACCATCTGACCGTGACCGGTGCGCCGCTGGTGGCAGTGAGGGGATTGTAACCTCCAGCGTAGGTTCCGTCATAGAGATAAACCGTTCCATTAATGAAATAGGATGCGTTTCGGATGGATGGCATTGGCTGCACTGAACTGAACGCAGAAGGCGAGAACGCTACAGCGCTTAGAATTATAGCGATGATTGTTGCAATGGCTCCGGAAACTCTCACCCAGGAAAGCAAATTATCAGTCTCCCAACTGAGAATATATGTGGTGGAATGGTTATAAAGGTTTCGCGGACAGCGATTTCAAGGATTGGATGCATCGGTTTGACATCCCCGCCCCCACAGGTAGGGTATGCGGCTACGAAAATGCTCTATCCAATCTCATTTTACCCTAATCGTTTCCAGGTTCATCGGCGCTCTCGTCTCGAATCCGAATTTCTTATAAAGCGAGCTGGCCAGGTCCGAGCACTTAAATTCTTCCCCGTGCCCGATTATTATGCGCTCAGGCTTGGGCTCCATGCCCTCGATGTATTTCATGAGCTGGCGCCTGTCCGAGTGCCCGGAGAAACCGTCGACAGTCTCGATGTTCATCTGCATGTCCAGGGTCATGCCGTCGCCCCGGTTGCTCAGCTGGATTTCCTTCCAGCCCTTCTGTATCTTGCGGCCGATGGTGCCTTCTGCCTGGTATCCTACGAACACCAACGTGGAATTCGGGTCCCTGGCCCAGGCCTTCAGGTATTCGAGGACCGGCCCGCCGTTCATCATGCCCGCCGTGGCGAGAACCACGCATGGCTCCGGGTCATCGGCAATCCGCTGGCGCATCTCCATGCTGTCCACGCGCTTGAATATCTTCGAGAGGAATGGATTCTCCTTCTGCTGGAATATCTGGGTGCGTAGAGAACTATTGAGATATTCGGGATAAGCCGTGTGTATCGCTGTGGCTTCCCAAATCATGCCGTCCAGGTAAACGGAGACCGTAGGTATCTGCTCGTTCCTGATGAGGTCCTCGAGCACCAGCATGACTTCCTGGGAACGCCCGACCGCGAAGACGGGTATGAGCACGCGGCCGCCCTTCTCCAGGGTGCGCTCGACAGTCTGCCTGAGCTGCACTGAGGCCTCTGTCCTGCTGGGCTGCAAGTCATGGAAGCCGCCGTAGGTGGACTCTATCACCAGGGTTTCTATCCTGGGGAACCGGTTCACAGCGGCATTGAACAGCCAGGACTTCTCGAACTTCATGTCCCCTGTCATGGCAATGTTGTACAGGCCGTCGCCGATGTGGAAGTGGCATATTGCCGAGCCGAGGATGTGGCCCGAGTTCTGGAATGTCAGCCTCACATCCGGTGAAATATCTGTGGTCTCGCCGTACTTCAGCGGAATGCAGTGCTTCACTATCTCCCTGACATGGCTTGACTCGTACTGGCCCTTCTTGGCTTCGCCGAAAGACACCTTGATCGAATCTATGAGCATGAGGGACATCAGGTCCCTGGTCGGTGGCGTGCAGTACACGGGGCCCTCGTACCCGTATTTGTAAAGGACCGGCAGAATGCCGCAGTGGTCCAGGTGGGCATGCGTCACCACGACTGCGTCCAGGCTGTCCAGGGGCGCGAGTTCCGGAACGTAGAGATAGGGCGTGACATTGTCGCTCGACGGCATGGCGCCGCAGTCGATCATGACCTTGCTGTTGCGCGTCGAAAGGAGCGCGCAGCTCCTCCCCACTTCCCTGAACCCGCCCAACGTTGTCAAGCGGACCCAGTTCTCCCCCTCGGTCATCTCGCGGACAAGCCTCTTGCCCAGCTTCCTCAGGAACTCTATCCTCTCCTCGCGCACGCTGCGCATGTAGCTCCTGACCTCGCTGACTGTCTTGGACGGCAACGGCGGTGCCCTGGTGACCTTGGGGGCCCAGCCTATGCTCTTCTTCAGCTCGTTGAGCAACGCGCCGTGCTTCCCTATGACCAGGCCGGGCGTGATGGCCTCTATTGTGACTTCCCCGGTTTCGTGCTCGAAGTAAATGTCTGTTATCTCGGCTTCCTCGGGAATTATCTTCCTGATTGCGGCCTCGGCCTCCTCGGGTGCGCTGAGAAGCTTGGGGTCCGGCCTTATGGCCACCCTGCGCCTCAGGCTCTGCGCAAGTTGTTTAATGATGTCAATGTTGTTGGCCAGGCCTTCCATGTCCTCGGTGTAGATTATTATGACCGCACCCTCGAAGTCGATTTGGGTGATTTTAATGTGGGCCGGGACAATCTTCCTGACTTCGTCCCTGGCCTGTTCCAGTATCTTCTCTACGCTCATGCGCCTCTCCGCCTAAAAACCCGCATCTGCCCTATGCCAGTTTCATTTTCTCAATTCTCTTCGTCACGTCGGAGTCCTCCAATTCCTTGAACTCCTTCTTGGTTATCGAAGCGACACTGATTCCGTTTCCAGATGCCGAATCCCTCTTCATGGCCGCGCTCAGGCCCCTGATAGCAAGGTCTATTGTATCGTTCATGGACATTCCGTCCTTGTAGTAATCCTCAAGGATGCCATACACATACGGCGAACCCGAACCAGTGGTGACGTAATCATCCGGTATTGAACCACCGGCCGCATCCAGCGAGTAAACGTGGAATCCGTCGTCATCTACTCCGGCCACAATAAGCTGGACCCAGTACGGGTAATATGACCTGCCGTTGAGGATGTTGGCGAGCATTGTAGCCGCTGCCCTCACTGGCATCTGGACACCGCGTTTGAGCCTGTAAAGCTCCGCCTCGGCCTTGAGATACCTGGCGAGGGTTTGTGCGTCCCCGACCAGGCCCGCGACCGTCATGCCGATGTTCTCGTCTATCTTGAAGAGTTTCTGGGTCTTCTTGTGCGCGATCAGCGTTCCCATCGTAGCCCTGTGCTCCGTCGCTATGACCACGCCGTCCTTGCATGCGATTCCCACTGTCGTAGTGCCTTTTTTCAATTCCTGAGTATATTCGGGCATTTCACCAACTCCTAAAATCGGCTCACTGGTATAAATTACATATAATACCGATTATCCGATTGTATGCTTATAATATACAAAAACGGAAATGGCATAATTGTATTTAAGGGTTTCTCTTTTATTCCATCATTCAATTAGGTGGGTTTCCTTTTTCCACTCATGACTTCGGATATTACTCGAATCGAACATTTATCCCCATCAAACCACTCACATGTATTCGTGTCACAATTACCCATAGCCCCTTCTGCTCCGAATTTCATCGGACATAATTTTGTCGTCATTTTACACCTCATTGTATGTATGGTTATTCATGTATAAATAGGCTAATATTAGAGGGTAGCCCCCCCCGATGCAACACTCTGAAAACTCGGGTGCTATTGGCCATCCGCACCCCCAGACGCAACAGAACCCCCAGACGCATGCGAACATGGCGGAAATTATTTATCCTAATATAAGCTACCATGGAATGTGAAAGACCCAGGGACTATATCCGAACCTCATGAAATAGCGTCGACAAATGGTGAACGGGAACCTTCGAGGAAAGACTCCGGCCCAAAACCCTCGTGCCCCTATTACCCTGACCGGGATTCAGGGCTGGCATGCCCCTATTACCTGATAGCCAGGAGCGGGATGCCGGGCGAGAGGGTGAACTGGGCTGGTATGGCCTCCCTGATACTTGGGATACTGTGCGTCTGCCTTTGCTGGCTGAGCCTCGTGGCCTTTCTGGCGGCAGTATTCGTCGTAGCCTCCGTCATCACCGTTGTTTTCGCTGGCTTAGGCCTTTTCTCCAGCAGAAGGCACGGGTCTGGACGCCTTTCTTCGGTGGCCGGCCTCGTGCTGGGGATAATAAGCCTGGTAATGAGCGTCCTATTCTACATGCTGAGCCTATTATGGAGTGATTGATATGCCAGACAGTGACAAGAAAATTGCTGCGGAGCAGCCTTTCGAAGGGGAGAACGCCTGGAGGCATGTTGCCCCGCTTCCGGAGGGCAGGAGGCTGGCCAACGCGGGCGAGGCCGCGGCCCTGATACTGGGGATACTAGCCATGAGCCTGCACTGGATAGTGTTCTTCAGGTGGGGTCTGTTCCTGTTTGTCGTGCCACTCATCCTCTCGGTCCTGGCCATAACCTTCGGTTTCGTCTCGACCCGCGGTCTGTTCCGCAAAGGCCAAGCGCGCGAAAACGGAGAGAGCGGCGCGGGCCTGGCAGGCCTGTCCCTCGGTATCCTGGCTCTGATGTTCACGGTGGCGTGGCTGGTCATAGCCCAGACCTTCCTCTGGGGGTGGAAGCTGTGAGTGGGAACGGCCAAATGAGCCCATCGAAGGTGCTGGCAGCTGTTGTGTTCACTGGGGTGGTTATCATAGCCTCTGTCGGAGGGTTCTTCTTCATGGCAGACTCGGCCGGTGTTTTCAACGCGGATGTGGGTATCAACGGTTACGCTGAAGGAAGCAATGCCACCGAGGTGAGCCTGTACATTGACGGCAGCCTGGCAGCGACAGAGCAAATAGCCCAGAGCAATTACATGTACAATGACAATTATTTCTACTTCTACGGAATCCATGTCAAAGCCAACACCGAACATACATTCCAGGCCATAACCTCCAACGGGGAGGAGTCCCAGACAGTTACCGAGTACACAAGGTTCGGGGAGATCACTTGGATTTCCCTCAACATAGTCAAGCCCAAGACCTCAGTAATCATACGCGGATACTACAACGGCACGGGTACGGCCTATGCCACACTGTATATCGACGGCCAGACTTCAGGCAGCACATGGGTCAACCACGGGGAGGTGTTCTTCCTCTCCCAGCAGGTAGAGCAGAACAGGAGCCATGTCTTCATGGTGCACACGGAGAATAACCTGCAGAACTACACGAAATCGGCCGAGGTCTATGTCGGGGCTGCGGAGACAACAATCTGGCTCAATCTTCCGTGATAAGGGCGAATATAGAAAAGGGCGGATTCTGTCCGCCCTTTATCCGCTTAAATAATGCCTATCTTCCTTCCGCTTGCCTCGAATGCGACCAAAGCCTTGTCCAGATGCTCCCTCTTGAGGCCGGCGTTCATCATTACCCTTATCCGGGCCTTGTCCCTCGCGACCATCGGGAAGACTATGGGCAGGGCGAATATTCCGTCCTGATAAAGGAGGGCGCTCAGCTCCTTGGCTTTCGAACTCTCCCCGCACATTATCGGGATTATGGGTGTTTCGCTGCTGCCAGTGTCGAAGCCCATCTTTTTAATCTGGCGCTTGAAGTACTTCGTGTTCTTCCAAAGCCTCTTGACATGCCTTGGCTCTGTCTCCAGGACCTCGATGGCAGCCTTCTGGGCCGCCGCGACCGCAGGCGGGTGGGAGCCGCTGAGGAGCCATGTCCTTGATTTGTTATAGGCGAAGTTGACAAGGTCCTGGGAGCCTGCAATGAGTCCGCCCACGACCCCATAGGCTTTCGAGAACGTGCCCATCTCGACATCTATCTTGCCCTCTATCCCAAAGTGCGCGCCGACGCCCCTGCCGTCCGGGCCGATTACCCCTTCCCCGTGGGCGTCGTCGATGTATGTCATGGCCCCGAACTGCTGGGCCAGTTTTACTATCTGGTCCGCATGTGCTATGTCCCCGTCCATGCTGAACACCCCATCGGTGATGATCAGTATTCGGCGGTAGCCCTTTGAATCGGTGTCCCTGAGGACGTTCTCCAGGTCTGCCATGTCGCTGTGCTTGTAGACGCCGCGGTCAGCCTTTGAAAGCCTCACCCCGTCGATTATCGAGCCGTGGTTAAGCTCGTCACTGATGATGATGTCCCCCTTGTCAGCAAGCTGGGGTATGAGCCCGGCATTGGCTGCGAAGCCTGTCTGGTATATGAGCGCTGATTCTGTGCGCTTGAACCTGGCGACGGCTTTCTCGGCCGCGAAGTGCAGGTCCATTGTGCCGGCTATGCCCCTGACCGAGCCGGAGCCTGCCCCGTGGGTTTTTATTGCCTGTTTCGCAGCCCTTTTTATCTTGGGGTGGTTGCTCAGGTTGAGGTAGTTGTTCGAGCACAGCATTATCACCTCCTTGCCGTCGACCTTGCAAACAGGCGTAGAGGGGCCTTCCAGCGTCCTCAGCTGCCAGTTGAAGTTCTTTTCCACAAGTGCCTGGTATTCTTCTCGTAGAAATGCGTTCGGGTTCCTGTCCAAAGAGACACGCTCCTTTTATTTCTGACCCCGTGTATTGAAACGCTATATTTAAGGTTGATGAAATGTTAAATCTGGATCTTGGCCAGCCTGCTCAGCCTGTATCCGATGACCACCGAAAACCAGCCGCGTCCCGCGAGTTCCCTGTCCAGGTCCGCATCCCCCGTGTCGAACCTAAGCACAGGCGTCTTCTGGAGCTTGGCCGGTGTCGAAACCACTGTGATGTTCTTCCTTCCGATGCGCCTCACGATCCTGGGGCTCAGCTGGAGGTTCCCCCTGCCAAGCACGAAGCCCTGGCTGCCTATCGGGCTTAAAATAAGTTTCACTTTTTTATATTTATCAAATAATTTTAATATCCCGGCTTCGTTCAGGTCCTTTCCGGGCTGCGTCTCGCCAGCCCAGGCATCGATGCCGAGCAGGATCTTTTCCATGCCCAGCACTTTTCCTATGGCTTCGGTGGTGCCGCCGGGCCCGAGCAAGAACAGCGTTCCCGGTTCCTCGGACACGAGTTCCTGTATGTACTCGCCGATCTCAGCCAGAACGTCCGCGTCGCTTGCCTCGGCGACCATCATTTTTGAGGTCTGAACCAAGGTCGATTCGAACGGAGTCAGGGCTGAACCGTACAGCCTGACTACCCATTCCCCCTTCCTGTACATATCCTCGTCCAGGTCCATTATCTCGGCCTCGGCCGGCTTCAGGTCTCCTGAAATGAATCCCGCCAGCACCTCGGCCGTCTTGGCCGGCGTCACTCCGAAAACACCTGAGTGCATCTTCACGCCCGCCGGAATCCCCAGAATGGGAATTCTTCTCCCGACGACAGAGCAAATGTCCTTTGCTGTGCCGTCGCCCCCGCAGAACAGGACAATGTCCGCCTTCTGTTTCAGGAATGCCCTGGAAGCCGCGGCAGTGTCTTTCTGATCCGTGACCTTCGGAGCCTCGTAGACTGTGCGGAAGCCTATTCCTGCCTTCTCCAGGCTGTCCGCGCCCATTTCTCCCGAGCAGGTCAGCCATTCCGCATCGCCGTCATTGCGAATTCTATTGAACTCTGACAGCATGGCCAAGGCATGCTCTCCGGCTGTGGGTATGGCACCCAGCTTCCTCGCCTCCTCCAGAACGCCGTCCGTGCCCTTGAGCCCCACACGGCCGCCCATTCCGGCAATCGGATTGACCAGGAACCCTACCTTCAGCATCGAACCTTAATCGCCGATACTATTGAAATATCTAACTGAAAGATTATAAACCAATAGCGACATTCATGTATCATGCTCAGAATCGGCGTTTTGGCCTCCGGAGGCGGGACAAACCTCCAGTCAATACTTGACGCATGCGAATCCAGCCAGATAGACGGCTGCGTTGTCGTGGTGGTGTCCAATGTCCAGGGGGTCGGGGCTCTGAAGAGGGCCGCGGACTATGATGCCAGGGCCGTGTTCATTGACCACAGGGGAAAGTCCCGGTCCGCGCACGAGAGCGAAATTGCTTGGGAGCTGGACAATGCGGGCGTGGAACTGGTCGTCCTGGCCGGGTACCTGAGGATGTTCACAAAAGAATTTGTAAATAAATATAAAAACAAGATTATTAATATTCACCCGGCGCTTCTGCCCAAGTACGGGGGGAAGGGCATGCACGGCCTGAATGTCCACAGGGCTGTGCTGGCATCCGGGGACTCTGAATCAGGGTGCAGCGTTCATTATGTCACGGAGGATATCGACGGCGGCCCGGTCATAGCAAGGATGAAGGTTCCAGTCAAGCAGGGGGATACTCCTGAAACGCTCCAGGCCAGGGTGCTGAACGCCGAGCACCTGCTTCTGCCGATGGTTGTCCGGTGGATAGCCGAGGAAAAAGTGTACCCCGGAGGGAAAGTGATAGATCTGCCTCAGATGTGATGGGCTCAGCCAGATACGCAGCCCAAGCTGAAGGGTCAGCGGCGGCATTGCAATGATAAAATGTAAATAGACTGTTCCCATTCTCCCGAATAAAGGAGGAACCAATGGATGAACATTGTAATAGCTAGCGCCGTGAGGACAGCCATAGGCAAGTTCGGGGGAACCCTGCAGAACACCAGGGCTCCGGACCTCGGAGGCAGGGTCATAAGCGAGGCCATCTCCAGGGCGGCAATTTCAAACGAGGAAGTGAACGAGGTCATCATGGGAAATGTTGTCAGCGCCGGCATAGGCCAGAATCCTGCGAGGCAGGCCATGATTGCGGCAGGGCTTCCTTACTCGGTTCCTGCATTCACAATCAACAAGGTCTGCGGCTCCGGCATGAAAGCTGTCGTGCTGGCCGCACAGGCCATAAAGGCCGGCGACGCCAAGGTCATAGTTGCCGGGGGCATGGAGAACATGAACCTCTGCCCCTTCCTCCTGCCCAATGCAAGGTACGGATACCGCCTGGGCGAGGGGAAAATCATCGATTCCATGGTCAACGACGGGCTATGGGACATATACAACAATTTCCACATGGGCATCACAGGCGAATTGATTGCCGAGAAATACGGCATCACAAGGCACGAAACTGACGAGCTGGCAGCGAGGAGCCACAAACTTGCCCTCAAGGCCATTAAGGCGGGCGAGTTCAAGGCCGAGATCGTACCCTACCACATCAAGCAGAAGAAGGGCGATCCTGTCGTTTTCGACACTGACGAGGGTCCGAGAGAGGACACCAGCATCGAGAAGCTGGCCAAGCTCCAGCCTGTGTTCAAGAAGGACGGTATTGTCACGGCCGGGAACGCTTCCCAGATAAGCGATGGTGCATCCGCCCTTGTGGTCATGTCGGAGGATTATGCCAGGGAAAAGGGAATAAAGCCGCTCGCCAGAATAGTCGAATACGAGAGCGGAGGCTGCGAGCCCGAGATGGTCATGGACGCGCCCGTTGTGACTACCAGGAAGATGTTCGACAGGACAGGCCTTTCGATAAAGGACATGGACCTGGTCGAGCACAATGAGGCCTTCGCCTCGGCCTCTGTTGCTGTCAGGAAAGCGCTAAAGATACCCGAAGACAAGTTCAACATTAGAGGAGGCGCGGTGGCCCTGGGGCACCCGATAGGATGCTCCGGCGCGAGGATACTCACCACCCTCATCCACGGGATGAAGGACAGGGGCGCGCACAGGGGCATGGCGACAGTATGCCTGGGCGGCGGCAACGCCGTGACAATGGTCCTGGAGATGTGATACAATGGAAATCAAGACAATCGGAGTCATAGGAGCGGGCCAGATGGGCGCGGGCATAGCCCAAGTCGCGGCCGTGGCTGGATTCAATGTCATTCTGAACGACATCAAGCAGGAATTCATAGACAAGGGTATGGGCGGCATACAGAAGAGCCTGTCCAAGTTTGCCGAGAAAGGCAAAATCGCGCCCGAGGCGAAGGAGGCGGCCATTGCCAGGATAAAGACCACTCTTGACCTGAAGGAGATGAAGCATGCTGACCTGGTGGTCGAGGCAGTTATCGAGGATCTGGAGCTCAAAAGGAAGATTTTTGCAAACCTGGACGGCATATGCCCTCCGGACACCATCCTGGCCAGCAACACTTCCTCGATATCCATAACGAAGCTGGCAGCGGCCACAAAGAGACCGCAGAGGTTCATAGGCATGCACTTCATGAACCCTGTCCCCATGATGAAGCTGGTCGAGGTCATCAGGGGCCACCTGACAGACGACGAAACAACGCGGATGATAGTCGAGGTCTCGAAGAAGATGGACAAGGTCCCGGTGGAGTGCAACGATTTCCCGGGCTTCGTCTCGAACCGCCTGCTCATGCCCATGCTGAACGAGGCCATGTACTGCGTCATGGAGGGTGTCGGCACGCCTCAGAACATAGACGAGATAATGAAGCTGGGGATGAACCATCCCATGGGGCCGCTGGCTCTCGCGGACCTGATAGGCCTGGACACATGCCTACATATCATGGAGGTACTGCACGAGGGATTGGGCGATTCA
>CAYHBA010000013.1:0-48994 GCA_964354755.1 uncultured Thermoplasmata archaeon | reverse complement strand
TGATGCTGAGGCTTCCGAACATCCGTGAGTGCGTCATGTTCCCCAGAGACATGTATCGTGTCATGCCGTAGCCTCGGATTGAAGGAAAACCACATTTAATAATCAAGACGTCAATCGCGGAAGGCTGCCAATGAACATAATTGACGTGCTAGTGGGAATCCAGCTCCTCATCACGTTCCCGGTGGGAGTTTACCTGTTCGGCGGGAAGACCAAGGTCACGATACACGGATTCCTCGAGATGTGCGACAGGTTCAGATGGCATTTCCTGATCCTCATAATCCTCTACCTGTTCAAGTCCTTTGTCTACATATTCGAGGCCTACTTCGAGAAATATGCCATTGACTTGACGCCCATGATTCACGAGTTCGAGGGCAACCAGATATTCTGGATACAACATTACCTTGAAAGCTGGCCCATGACAGTGTTCATGGCGGTAATATATGTCGGCAGCTTCCTCTTTATAATGATATTCACCCTCGCCTTCTTCTCCTACCTGAATATAAGGAAGGCCGCCTCGAAGATTGCCTTCATGTATCTGGTTCTCATGGTCCTGTCAGTGCCCTTCTACCTGTTCGTCCTGGTCTATGTGCCGTCATATCCCAAGATGTTCTATCCCGACGCCAATTCCGTTATTGTCGGGATGAAGCCCCTTCTCTACAACTTCGGGCCGAACATGAACGCGTTCTTCATGAACTACGACACATTCAACAACTGCTTCCCGTCCATGCACATAGGCTACCCTGTGGCCATACTCCTGAGCATGATGATAAACGTCAAGGGTTTCAGGGGATACAAATGCTTCATGCTGGCCATGATATTTCTGATTGCCGCAGCCATAATCTACCTTGGCATACACTGGCTGACAGACATACTGGGCGGCGTGTTGATCGCGGTGATAGGCGTGGTCATAACTGAAAGGTATGCCGAGCGGTTCTGGAGGCGGCTGAACAGGCTGGACAGGAAACTGCGGAACCGGTACAAATGGTGGAATTCCCCCTTTCACCTAATTAATAAATAGACTTATTGCCATCCAACTTCGATGAAAGTCGTCATTGCCTTCGGCACGAAGCCATGCACGATCAAGATGGCCCCCCTGATCAAGGAATGCGAATCCAGGGGCCACGAGACCACGATCCTTTACACAGGCCAGCACTGGAGCCCGAACCTTTACAGCGAGCTGTTCGACGACCTCGAGCTCAGGTATCCGGACTTCAACCTTAGGTGCGGCGAGGAGTCATTCTCCCTCAACCAGCTGGCGACCAACATCCTCCAGAGGACCGAGCATGTGCTCAAGGAGGCGAAGCCCGACATCGTCTACACCCATGGGGATACGACCACTTCCCTCGCGGTCGCCCTGAGCGCGCAGATGTGCCAGGTGCCAGTCTTCCATGTGGAGGCCGGCCTCAGGACCTTCTCCAAGGAGCCTTTCCCCGAGCAGCTGAACACCAGGGTTTCGGATGCCGCCTCCGACGCGTTCTTCGCGCCTGTCGAGAGGAACGCCAGGAACCTGCTCAGCGAGGGTTTCCCGAGGGAGAGGATTTTCACTGTCGGGAACACTGTCATCGACATAGCCAAATGGGCGGCCGGCAGGCCATCGGACGTTGTCAGGAAGTACGGGTTGAGAAAGCCTCTGATTTATTTCTCCATCCACAGGCGCGAGACCACCATGGACAGGAAGAGGTTCAGCGGCCCGGTGCAGGCCATGCTCGAGATGGAGGAGTACAACTTCTTCGTGTCCATGAGGCCGGGCACAAGGGCCGCACTCGAGAGGTTCGGACTGCTGAGAAAGGTTGAGAAAGCCAGTCACATCTCCGTTCACGATTCGATACCTTCGTATGTGGAGACCATCGCCATCATGAAGCAATGCGATGCTATTCTCTCCGACTCGGGCTCCATGCCGGAGGAGGCGTCGGCCCTGAAGATACCCTTCCTCACGGCGAGGTATATCTGCGACCGGCCCGAGACTGTGGCATCGGGCAGCAACATCATCGCGGGCCTCGGCAAGGAGACTGTGTTGGAGAATGTCAGGAAGGTCATGGGGGACAGGCAGCTCAGGAAGAGGATGGCCTCGGCCGCCTGCCCCTATGGCAAGGGTAATACCTCGAAGAGGATAATGGAAATATCCGAGAGGCTTTACGGGGAGGGCAACCTGTTCAGGTTCGAGACCGCCATATCCAAGAGGAATGTGTAATTGGGCATTTTTCCCTGGAGCATTGCAGCGAAACGATTAAATATTGTTGCAATTATAGTCTTATAGGTTGACATGGCAAAGAAAAAGGGAGAAGGCTTCCACTCGGCAGCCGGTCTCATAAGGTATTTCGACGACGAGGACGAGAAGTCCCCCAAGATATCACCCTGGATAGTCGTGGGTCTCTGCATAGGCTCGGTCATTGTGGTCACGATTTCGGCATGGTTGTGGCCGACCTGATTATTCATTCGGGGCTGAGATGAATCGGCATGGGCAGTCTTCAATACGCAGTAGCATATCGCGCTTGCTTTATCAAAGTGAATCGAAGCACCTGGCTTCGATAAATCAGGTAAGCTGCTAATTGATTGCGTTTCTTCTATTTACCCTTGAAGTCATCAAATTTGAGCCGAATAATTCCAACCGGTTCACCACAATATTCGGCATCAGCCCCATAGTACACATACAGCTCAGTATCCGCCGACATTGATTCAAAACAGAAACGCCAGTCCTTTTAGGGGCCGGTAGTTTACAGAAAACGATATAAGGGGGCTTATGTCTTATCGTTGCACTAGGTGGAATCATGAAATTATCGATTGCGTATCAAATCGTTTTTCATGAGAAACCTGCTGCGAAGCAGGAGGTTGGACAATGGCAGAAGGAAGAATGAGGACTTTTGTGGGCGGGTTGGACACAAGGATGGAGGGCGGGGTGCCCGAGAAGTATGTCACCTTAATATGCGGCCGCGCAGGAACGATGAAATCCACGCTGGCATATTACATACTCTTCAACAATGCAAAGATAAAGAAGAAGCGCGGGATATATGTTACACTGGAGCAGACACGCGTTAGCCTCCTGGAGCACATGATTAAGCTCGGCATGGACACGCAGACACTGGCCGACTCAGGCTCCGGAATAGTCGTCATCGACATGACCAGGCTGAGGAAGGAAACAAAGGCCAAATCCGTGCGCGAGGACATAAACTGGGTCGACTCTATAATCCAGACAGTCGATTCGTACAGGATGAAATACTCGTGCGACATCCTGGTGCTGGACTCCCTGGCTGCCCTCTACTCCCTGGCCACGTTCAGCAATCCGAGGAGCGACGTTTTCTTCTTCTTCGAACGCCTGAGGGAGCTGGACATGAGCGTCTTCATAATCTCGGAGATGCTGGACCCTACCAAGGACCAGTTCGGCATGTTCGGAGTGGAGGATTTCCTGGCGGACGGCATAATCCACCTGGACCTGGAGAAGAGTGGCCGCAGGGTCAACCTGTTCCTGAGCGTGTTCAAGATGAGGAAGACCAACCATGACAGGTCCTATTACCCGCTGATGTTCGACAATGCGAAATTCGAGATAATAACGGACTGATGGCAATGGACGTCGTGATAGGCATAACCGGCGCTTCGGGCTCGCTTTACGCGATAAGGCTGGTGGAGGAGCTGGCCGAGCAGTGCCGCATCACCCTGGTGGCTTCGGAGACCGGGAAGCAGATGATGGGCGAGGAAACAGACTATGATTTTGCAAACCTGGAGTCCCTGGCTCACGAGAACGCTGATAACTCCGACATGACCGCGGCCATATGCTCCGGCTCCAGGGGATTCGACGCCATGGTAATTGTGCCCTGCTCGATGGCCACAATGTCCAAGATTGCCTGCGGCATATCCGACAATGTCATCACCCGGGCCGCATCCGTCGCCATGAAGGAGCGGCGCAAGCTCATCATCGTGCCGAGGGAGACGCCGCTCAGTTCCATACACCTCGAGAACATGCTCAGGCTTTCAAGGGAAGGCGTTATTATTCTTCCTGCGATGCCCGGGTTCTACGGCTGCCCCGAAACGGTCGGCGACCTTGTGGATTTCATAGTCGGCAGGATAATGGACCAGCTCGGCATGGAGACAGGCATCGGCCCCAGATGGGGCGAACAGTAATTATTTGAATATCGAATCCGAGAGCACGTCCCTCACGCCCCTGAAATGGTCCATGTTCCCGTCCCAGTCCTTGAGGGCTTTACCGAATTTCTTGTCTATGGCCTCGATGGCTTTCTTGGAAATGTTCTGGAGGCCCTTGTCCCTGCCCTTGTAGACCAGCGCCAGGCTGAAGAGGCCCTCGCTTCCCTTGGCCACGAATATCTTGTTGTCCCCGAACTCGATCTTGTTGAGGCTCCAGTTCTTCTCGTCCTTGAAGCTGTCCTTTATGAAATCCTGGATGGCCGTGAACATGCTGCTGAATATCTGGCTGTCCATGTCGGGTATCATCCTGTTGGTGGTGTGGGCCAGCAGGGCCCCGTCCTTGTAAATCAGGAAAGCCTGCTCTATCACGGGCTTCCTCCTGGCCGCGAGCACCATGAGGAGTGCGATTATAGCCAGTATGATGATGAGAGGCGGCAGGACCCAGGAGGGGAACGAATCCGGCGTGACAGGCGGGGCCTCCACGAGGACGCTTATCTGGATATATGCCTGGGCCGCGCCGTCCGACACTGTGATGGTGAGTATATCGTTCAGCGGCGCGGCGCATCTGAAGGTGATGTTGAGCCCGTTGATGGTCGCGTAATCCGAATCGACGGTGAGTGTCAGTTGGGCCATCGCGTTGTCCACATCGGAAATGTACGGGCTGAGGTCAAGGACCCAGCTGATATCCACGAGCCCGGCCTGGCCCGGCACGGCCGCTGTGACGGGGGCGTCGTTCACCGGCCTCACTGTCACCAGAATCGTGTCCTCGATGAGAGCCCCTGTCGGATCGAGAGCCCTGAATGTGATGCGTTCCTGGCCATACCAATCCTGCTGCCCCCGGAACAGGACAGTGTAATTTGCAAGTATGGTGATGTTCAAATGCCTCTGGCCGTAGGTGTAGTATAGAGAGTCCCCGTCCCTGTCGAAAAAGTAATGGGTGATGTTGAATCCATAGCAGGACATGTCTTCGTCGAAAGCGACATCAGGCATGCTGTCCACCATTTCGGGAGGGAAATCGTCGCTCACCGTGATTGTTATCACATCCCAATCCGAGCCCAAGCCGTCCGAGACTGTTATGTTCAGCAGCTGCGAGATTCCAAGCAGGTCATGGGAATAGTTCAGGACGATTGCAAGGTTCCGGGTGGTGTTGACCCTGGCATTCACATTGTCGGAGAGTATCAGCGAAAGTTCGCTTTCGGAATTGTCCGGGTCAAAGATGTACGGCGCCAGGTCTATCCCGTAGTCCCAGTCATAGTGCACTATCAGGTCTGGGACCCCGTCTATTATGGGCGGTATGTTGTTCCCAGCCTCCTGGAGCACATACACGGTCACAGTGTTGGAGGTGACAGTGGGAAGCCGGATGCCGGATTGGCTGGAATAATTCACATCGAAATGACAGGCAAATGATGCCGAAGCCTGCGAGCCCAGCCTGCACAGTATCACGAATGAATGCGGGCCGACTGCCGAGGTCGGGAACAGCCATGCCAATATATTTTGGGACACTGTGGGTGTGCCTCCTGAGGAATCGGATATATAATTCAGATTGGCAGGCATGGTGAAGTTCAGCCATACATTTTTGGCCGGCTCGGTGCCCGTGTTGTCATAGGTCAGTATGAACACCATGCTCCCGCCAGTGACAAGGCTGGTGAGGTTTGAAGCAAGGGCGACAGAAACCTCGGGAGCTGTGCCAATGGCATAGAACGAAACGCTGGAAGTCCCAGTAGAACTTATCTCAGCGGAAACAGTATTAATCCCTGCCGAGGGCCCGAGCGTAAGGAAGGTCTGTGCCCGGCCGGTCGCGCTGGTTGTGACATTACTGTTGTCAAGGTGACCTCCGCCAGCCGTGACATTGAACCAGGCATTTACTCCGCTTGCTATTGCGCCGGTCTGGTTCCGCACCTCCACGATGAATGGATTGGCCAATTTCGAGAAAATGGAGCCTGTCTGGCCGTCGCCACCAATCAATGCGATGCTGTAAACCTGGATAACGGGAACCGCCTGGTGCAAGCCCTCGGCCGAGAAAACCACCGAGTCGCCGGCCACAGAGGTGCTGGTCACGGATGCATTGAACCATCCTGCCATGTTCCCGAGCGTCATCCTTGTTCCCGATAGGCCCGAAGCATCAGTCGCATTGCTGGCCGGTGCCAGGGCTTGACCAGTCGCCCCCGCAGGATATGAATCTATTGCCCAAGCCATGGGCACTCCGGGCACGGTGTTGCCGTATGCGTCCACTGCCCGGGCGACGAAAGGCGCATCCAGGACCAGACTGATATTTTTCTGCTGCCCATCTCCCGAGACATAAACGAGGTCGGAGGGGACACCTGCCTGAACAGAGATGTTCACGGTGTCTTCCTTCCCGCTGCAACTGGCTCTGATTGTATCCATTACCCAAGCTGTCTGGCCCGCAGTGTACGTTGCAGAGTACACGCCTCCTCCAACATCCGAAACCGAGGTTAAAGATGCGCCACTTGGGTTTGCGTCGAAAGTGAGGAGTATGGATAGCCCCGCTATCCCCCATCCTCCCGAGTCGTTTGCCCACACTGTGAGAGCTGCTTCCTCTGTCACCTTGAGAGTTGTGACATTCGATGAAATCTCAATGCTGTTCAGGGTCTGTGCCATGACCTGGATCGACGCCGTGCCCCATTTCCCGCCGGAGGTCGCGTTTACCACATCTGTAACGGCTCCTGTTGTTCCGGCGGTGTAGCCGGCCGAATAAGTGCCGTCGCCGTTGTCCGACACAGTCGGGCTGACGCTGCCGCCGCTGAGGTTTGCGTCGAATGACATGGCCACGGTGAGGCCGGTTATGCCGTTGCCGAAGGAATCGTTGGCCCAGGCAATGAGGGACGAGCCTCCCGAGGGTGACACAGTCCCGGGATAGGCCTTGAGGCTCAGCGCGGCCAGGGCTCCGTGTGCGGCAGTCGCGTTGAGCGTGTCGATGAATTTCGGACCTGTTGTTCCGGCCAACCCTGAGTTGCTGGCATTGACCCAGTAATTGCCTGGCTTCGTGCCCAGATGAAGCGTGGCATTTGCAATGCCCTGCGAATCAGATACCGAACCGAACCAGGGCTGGCCGGATTCCTCGAAGTAATAACCTGCGGCGCCTGCCGGCCAGTTGAATACTGTGTAGTTTACGATTATTCCGGGAACGTTCACACCGAGGGTGTCCACGACCCTAACTTTCATCGGTTGGGCTATGGCAGTGTCAACCGTGCCTGACTGCCCGTCTCCGGAAACATACACAAGATGGTCCGGGACATCCGGGTCTATGTCTATGCTCACTGTGTCCCATATCGCTCCGGATGTCGCCCTCACGACGTCGGTGACACCGCCCGTAGTGCCTGCCGTGTAGCTAGCTGAATAGGTGCCGTCCCCGTTGTCGACCGCCGGAGAGGATACTGATTCCCCCGGAGTGCTGGGATTGCTGTCAAAGGTCATGGCTACGGTCAGACCGGCAATCCCGTTTCCGAAGGAATCGTTCGCCCATACCTTGACAGCAGACGCCCCCGAAGGTGCGACTGTCGGGGGAGTGGCCTTGGCCTGCAGAGTGGCCAGAGGCCCGGCCATGGCCGTTGCGTCCAGTGTGTTGATGAATATCGGCCCTGTGTTCCCGGGCAACCCAGGATTGCTCGCGTTCACCCAGTACGTGCCTGTGTGCGTGCCGAGGTGCAGGACCGCGCTCGCATTGCCTGTGCCGTCTGTGACCGCATCAAGCCATTCGGTCCCTGAGCCCTGGAAGTATGCGTCGTTGGATGACCCCAAGTAAATCGTGAAGTTGACAGGCGTCCCAGGGACAGAGATACCGGCCGCGGTGACGGCGCGCACCTTGATGGGCTGCGCGAGGTCCGTGTCGACCGTGCCGGTCTGCCCGTCGCCGGAGTCCAGCAAGAGGTGGTCTGCGACAGGCGCGGTTCCTTGATAGAAAACCAAATCCCCATAGTACGCCACATTATCGCAATACTCTATTGTGGGAACGTTCCCTGTGTCGTCATGGTCGGGCCACCAAACGTGGTTCCCCGCCTGGCCCTTCGTGTGCACGATGAAACCGCATATAGTTCCATTCATGGGGGTGGCTGTCCCCCAGACTGCCGAGATTGGAACCTGGAATTCGTACGTGGCATAGGTCTGCATCTCCGCATCCGCAATGTAATCCGTGGGCCAGGGGTTAGGGGCGCCTGTCTCGTCCGAGTATTGCGACCATCCAACGCCACTGCCGTTGAAAACCGAGTATTCGTCCACGCCCGCTGTCGTACCCTCTCCCCGTATCTTGAGATCAGTCGCTTCAAGCGGGGTCGCATTGTTGTGGTTGACGTCGAACGCCAACTCGCAGTAATCGTTGGGATTGGCGGTATTGTCAGGCTCCAGGACCACTCCGACGAAGAGGTAGTTGACATCATGGAAGACGCTTAATGTTAGGTTCCATCCGTTGTATGTCATGTTCGTAGTCACAACCTGGACGTTCGGGTCGGTCCACGCCGGTTCAATCAGGTTGCCGTCTATCGTCATGACGCCTGGATTTACATAAAATGTATCGATGGTGTATGGCTCCCGCGTCTGCAGGTCCACCCTTGATGGATATATTGTCGTGTTGTAGGCAATCCAAACGGAATCATCGGAGGTTGGCCGCACCCAAAGCATGAAGAGAAGGGGATTGTCTGCTGCCAGTGAATAATTGATGTTTGGGATTGTGACATTGACCTGTCTGAAAGACCCGACAGGCCATGGAGGCGCAAGAGCGATTTCTGTGTAAGCGTTCGGTATCGGCGAGAGGAGTGTCCCGTCGCAGAATGACAGGTTCAGTTCCGCGGTCTTCGTCGTATCGAAATCTTTGTTTGCCAGCCAAAGCGTCACGGTAATGTTGCCCCGAATTAGGACCGGCACTGGGGACGCGGGCGTCATGTTCCACACGTGGTATTTGAAGGGGTCACTGGCAGGCGGCCCCTTGTCCACCCTCTGCCCGGGGAATGAATCGCCATCGAAATCGTCCAAGGTCGGGTCTGTGAGGAGATCGTCCTTCATGATGTCCCACGGATCGCTACCTGAGAAGCTGCCGTCGTCGAATAGGTACAGCGACCTGGTCAATAGCCCTCTAGGCCTGTCTTTCACGACATCTCCCCACCCGCTCGGGTCGTCGCAGTACTCGACCGTGGGGTTATTTGCGGTCTCATAATGGTCGGGCCACCATACATGCTCATTGTCACCCTTGTCCATGGCATGCACCGCGAAGCCGGCTATGTCCCCGTTCGGAGGTGAGGCCTCTCCCCAGGCTGCCTCAATGGGTACCTGAAACTCGTACGTGACATTCACGCTTAGTTCTCCGTCCGCAGCGAATCCGGCTGGCCAGGAACTGGCGACCCAATCTGAGCCGTCCCCGAACCAGAGGGAATAACTGTCAGCCGATGTTGTGCTCTTTGCCTGAATCTTCATGTCTTCCGCATCCGGAAGGGGCGTCGCATCATGGTCGGTGTCGAAGCATATCTCGCAGTAATCGTTAGGGTGCGAGGTCGTATCACCGCACATCTCGACACCGATGAAAAGGGAAGCGGCATTGAAGAATGTCCTGATTGTCAGGTTCCAGCCGGTCATTATCAGGGTGGTCTTCGTCACCGAGGTTGTCGCCGCTGTCCAGACAGGCTCGTTCAGGAAGCCGTCAACCAAGGCGGATGAATTGATGCAACGTGAATCAATAATGTAAGGCGGCCCGAGCGGCACAGGTTGCTGTTGGTTTACTCCCGCTGTATTTAGCCCAGGAAACATGAGCAGGGCGAATGTCAGAATGCCTGCCATTTTGACCCGGACCGAACCTTTCTCCCTCATTCAATCACCCTGACTTTTCCTCGGTGACCTTGAAAACGCAGAACTTGCCCCCTTTGGATATGCATTTCTCCTCCACGCAGAAATGGGGCTGGTTGGTAATGCCGGCCATCAGGCCCCCTATGAACCCCCTTGTGAAGTCGCATCCCTTTCCCCCGTACGTCGATTCGAGCGTTTCCAGGAGCACTATCTCGACCAGGTCCTTCTTCACTGTTATGGACTTCGGCCTGGCCAGGCCCATCTCCATCCATATCTCCCCGAGGAAGTTTATGGCCTCCTTGCCCTGGGCAGTGAGGTTGAGGTCCCTGGCGTTGATGTACCCGCACTTGTAACCGAACCTGAACAGGAAGCTTCTGGCGAGCGCTGCGCCCAGCACAGACATGAGCTCGTCCTGGAGGGTTTTGATGGCCTCGCCCGACATGATGAAGTATCCGTGCCCGTCAATAATCTCCTCATTCATGGATTATCCTCTCTGCCAGCATGGTGAAGGCTTTCTCCACGTTATCTCCAGTCTTCGCGCTGGTGCTCATTGTCTCGAAACCTATGGCCTCCAGGTAATCAAGGCCGAACTTGTGGTTGGGAAGGTCCGCCTTGTTTGCAAGGGCAATGATCGGAACCTCCCCGGTCTTCGACACCAGCATGGATTTCCATCCTTTCAGAGAATCGGCCGAGTCCTTCTTGGTGATGTCGCAGACAAGCAGGGCGCCTTTGGCGCCCGAATAATATGCGGGGTGCAGGGCGAAGCTCTGTCCGGCCAGGTCCCATATCATCAGGACCACGGAATCGTTGCCGAACTTCAGTTTCTTGTTCACGGGCTTGGCGCCTATCGTGCTCAAGTACTTGTCCTCGAACATGTTGTCCACATATTTGCGCACAAGGGAGGTCTTTCCCACTGCCGAGTCTCCCAGCATCACGATCTTCCTGATGTAATCCGCCATCTCTCACCCGTTGCATCTGTCGCATGCCTTCATCAGCTCGTGTTTCAGGTTGTTGGCATGCTCCTCGCCCTTGAAATCATGAATCACCGGGACCAGATTGGCCGCGAGCACCCTGGCCTGGTTCACCGTCATAGTCTGGAATTCTATCTGCAGGTTGGACATCTGCTTCCTGATGATGTGCATGGCCATCTCATGGTCGCCCAGCGCGTCGCAGAACCTCATCATCATATAGTCCAGGAGCAGGTTGGTGGATTCGAACTGGTCCGGTATGCCGTTCGTGTTGGGCGAAGGCGCTTCGGCTTCTGGCACTGCCCTGCCAGTCTTGAGGATCTGCCGCGCCATGTCCGAGAAGGCCTTCTCGACATTGTCCCCAGTCTTGGCGCTTGTCATGTAGACGGGCAGCCCAAGCTTGTCGAGCGATATCTTGATGGACTTGAGCGTGTCCTTATTCTGCGTCGCAAGGTCTGTCTTGTTCACCAGGACGCTGACGGGCACGTTCTGGCCCGCATAGTCCCTGAAATTGTTCACCCACTCGCTCAGATGCTGGATTGTATCGGGCTTCGTGACGTCGCAGACTGCGAAACCCGCCGTTGCATTCTTGAACGCGGCCGCATGTATCCTGTGGAACTCGCGCTGGCCCGAAATGTCCCAGAGCATCATGGTGACGTCCTTTCCGGGTTCCTGGTTTTTGACGGATTTCTTGGATATCATCGTTCCCAGGGTCGAAATGTACTTGTCGTCGTATTTCCCGGTGACGAAACGCTTGACCAGCGATGTCTTCCCCACGCTCGGGTCCCCGCATATGCACACTTTCCTCACTATCTCCGACATGTCTAAACCTCCTTCAATACGTCCCTCTCGTAATCCTTGGCTATGCTCTCCAGGGCCGAAGTGCCGTGAACGAGCTGAGCCAGTCTCTTCTCCTTGGCGACGCGCAGATGAAGCCAGTTCGTTATTGCGGCCCTCATCGCCTCGGATGTGTTTACGGAATTTGATTTGCAGTAATCCACGAACTCATTGGCCGTGTCCATAAAATCCTCTGTGACGATGAAATGGATTTGATCCCCTTTTTTAAAACTTCTCCCTTTCTTCATCGGGCACGGGATTTGATTTCTATTATATAATGGTTGCCTCAATCATGTACATGTTTGTACACTGCAGATATACAATTGGTTACGGTTATATTATTTGATAGGCCAAATCGTAATTATAACATTGCCACAAGGTCCATGAAGACCCTGTCCACATTATCCCCTGTCTTCGCGCTGGTCTTGTGCCCCGTGTAGCCGGCCTTCTTCAAAGCCTCGCATCTGTCAGTATCGACAATATCCGATTTGTTTCCAGCCACAATCACAGGGATGTCCCCGACCTTGTTTTTAATCACCTGATGCCACTGGAGGACAGAGTCGAAACTCGCCTGCCGGCTGAGGTCGCAGACCAGCACCGCGCCGTGGGCATCGGAAATGTAAGCGGGATGAAGTTTCAGCATAAGCCCGGCCAGGTCCCAGATTGTCAGATTGACAGTCTTTTTTCCGAGTTCCACTGTCTTTTTGTAAGGAACGGCACCGGCGGTCGGTTTGTACTCGGACGGGAAAATCCGCTTCACGAAATAATGGACCAGCGCGGTCTTTCCGACCTCGGAATCGCCTAACACTACAAGCTTCCTCTCTTCCGACGCCAACATTCCACCCTCAGTTCCACCCTGCACTATGACTCCTAGATGGATGAATTATTACTTAAAGAATAATATTGAAAATAATACAATGTTCAATGTTTCTTTAATGAAAGAACTTTTCGCTAATAATTTGCGCCTGCTCTACGACCGAATCCTGGTCGAGCGTGAGCATCCTTCCGGCCCTCATCACGGGCCTTCCCGCGACGAACGTGTCGCGGACGCAGTCTGCCTGGCATGAATACACAAGGTTGGAAACAAGGTTCTCCTTGAACGACGGCGTCATGGCAGGATGCCTCAGGTCGATGACGGCCAGGTCGGCGATTTTTCCTGGCTCGATGCTGCCGAGGTCCTTTTCCATCTTGAGGGCTCTGGCGCCCTCTACCGTGGCCATGTCCAGCACCCTCTGTGCAGGCATTACTGCCGCATCCAGGCGCTGGGCCTTGTGCAGCAGCGCGCATGTCTTCATCTCCCCCCACATGTCGAGCCTGTTCTGCGACGAGCAGCTGTCCGTGCCTATACCGACAGGTATGTGGTTTGCCTGCATCTCGGGGACAGGGGCCTCGGAGCCGCTGGCAAGCTTCATGTTGGAAACCGGGCAGTGCGCGACGCTCACACCGCGTTCCGCCATCCTGCGTATCTCGTTCATGGTGAGCCAGGCGCAGTGCGCAGCCAGAAGCTTGTCGCAGAGGAATCCTATATCATAGAGCCAGTCGGCCGGCCTCTTCCCCGTCGAGGCCTGGTGGTCGTAAACCTCCTTCCTTGTCTCGGAAAGGTGAATGTGCAGGAGCGTGTCTTTTTTATAGGCCAGGTCTTTGGCCTTCAGCAGGGTGTCTTCCGAGCAAACATAGACGCCCTGAAGCGCCACGAACGGATGCACGTTGGGCTTGCCCCGGTGGCCGTCTATGAACTTCCCGCAGTTGGCCAGCGGGCTGCCTTTCTGCGTTGTGAATTTTTCGTCAAGGACCACCCAGCCCAGGAATCCCCGGATGCCGGACTCCCCCACCGCCTTGGCCACCGTGTCCTGGCCGTAGTACATGTCAACGAAGGAGGTGCATCCTGAGCGCAGCATCTCGATGGCCCCGAGCCTGGCTCCAGCGAGGATGTCGTCGGGAGTTCTCAGGGCATCCACCTTGAAGGTCTTCTCCAGGAATCCCTCCAGGTTCATGTCGTCCGCGATGCCCCGCATCAGCGTCATGGATATGTGGGTGTGGGCATTGATCAGGCCGGGGATGACGGCGCAGTTCTTCGCGTCGATAATTTCATCGGCCTTCCGGATTTTTCCGACCTGGCTGATGCGCCCTTCCTCAATCAGAATATCGGCCTTAAGAATCTCCCGCTTCGGGTTCTGGGTGGCCACCCAACCGCCCTTTATCGCCAGGCTGGAGCTGTCCATGAATATGGCATGGCCTTAGCGTATATAATATTGGCGCTAGACCGGAAGAGGATGCTCGAAATAGTCCGCCTTCACGTCCTCGCCGGTGATGTCCAGGTAAATCTGCGTCGTCGTCAGCGAGGAATGGCCCAGCATCTTCTGCACCGTCCTGAGGTTCATGCCCGACTTGAGGCAATGGACGGCGAATGAATGCCTGAGCATGTGGGGGTGCACCTTCTGCTCGATGCCGGCCTGCTTCCCATAGTCCTCGACCAGGCGCTCGACCTGCCTGGGCGAGAGCCTCTCGTTGCGCTCTGACAGGATGAGATATCCCGATGTCGCGTCCTCGATGAAGTACTCAATCATGTCCAGGGTCTGGTGGTCAACTGGAATCAGCCTGTCCTTGTTGCCTTTTCCGCCGCGCACCATGAGCGTGGAATCCGTGGAGTCGATGTCCTCAATCTTCAGGTTCGTAAGCTCCGAGACCCTGAGGCCGCACCTGTACAGCATGCGCAGTATCAGACGGTCTCTGAGCTTCTCCCTGCTGGGGCATTCCAGCAGTTTCCTGACTTCACGTTCTTTGAGGTATTTCGGCAGCGTCTTTGCCAAGTGCATCCCGCGACATATATTGTATTACTCATATTTAAATGCGCTGCAGGAAGGAGGATCGAATGCTTTCACAAATGCTTAAATATCCGCCCTTCGCATTATAGGTCGGGACCATGAAAGTTCGAAGCGGACACATCGTATTCAAGAAGGGGGTCAAGTACAAGGACCTGGTGCCTGTGTACAAGGACCTGTTCATGAAGTTCCTCAGGGAAACAGGCCAGCTCCCGGAAGAAGAGGAGGTCACCACCATGCTCATCACCGAGAACATTATAGACCTCGAGAAAGGCAAGAAGCCGGAGGGCTACAACCGCCAGGGCCGCATGCGCCTTATTTTTCCGATACTCGAGAAGCAGTCCCAGCCCATAGAGTTCTACATCTACGGCCACTACCACTCGGCCAAGAGCCTGGAGGTGGCAAGGGTCACGGAGTCCATGAGCCAGTTTTTAAAGCACAAGGGCTACGACAACGAGGTCGACTGGGACAACATGCTCATCCATAAGTACAAAAAGTAGGGAGCATATTGTCGATTCGTCACCAATACATTTATACACCATCGCATTTTGGCACGATAAAGCGAGATGGCCCGGGTAGTGTAGCCTGGTAACATTCGGGACTGTGGATCCTTAGTGCCGAGTTCAAATCTCGGTCCGGGCCCTGTTTTATTGTTTTTCCGCAATCTATGTTCAGCATCGCGGAAAAACAATAAAACCTGGACGAGTTTGCGCTTAATAATTGATTGATGCAAAGCAAACTCGTCTAAGCCGGCAAACTAGCGGCTGTTTGCGTCTTACTGGCGTAGTCTGTTTGCCGGAGTCTCACCGACTCAAGAATTCGATTCTCTCATCCTTCGCTTTGTTTATCCGCAATGGTTAATAAGCAGCATCGCGGAAAAACAATAAAACCTGGACGAATTTGCGCTTAATAATTGATTGATGCAAAGCAAACTCGTCACAGCCGAAAAACTAGCGATTATATGCAAATACAACCGCAGTCTGTTTTTCGGTATCGCACAGACTCAGGGGATCGTTTCTATCATCCTTTCTAGAAAATATAATTACCTGCAATGCAATCCACAGGCATGCGCAAGTCCGACCTCGCGATAGTCATCGCAGTCATAGCCTGCTCGTTCTCGTCAATTTTCATTCGATGGAGCGACGCAGACCCGCTGGCAATCGCCTTTTACCGGTTGCTTTTCACCACACTGTTGCTCCTGCCGTTCGTGCTCATGAAGCGCGGTGGCGAGCTCAAAGCCCTGGGCGGGAAGAATGTCAGCATCATGCTGGGCATCGGTCTTGTCCTCAGCTTCCATTTCTCGATGTGGGTCACGTCCCTTGGACTCACGACAGTGGCGAGTTCGGTGATACTTGTCACTGCGCATCCCATCCTCGTCGGAACCGTCTCGCATTTCGTCCTGAAGGACAAGCTGTCCAAACTGAACTTTGCCGGGATTTTTGTCGGCGTGGCCGGCGTCATCATCCTCACGATGGGCGATTTCTCAGGTGGTCCTCTCACGGGCAGCCAGACCTTGGGAAATATCCTCGCTCTCCTAGGGGGGGTGTGCGCCGGCATATACATCCTGGGCGGTAGAACGATGCGCCGCTCAGTCTCTGTTGTAACCTATGCGTTCCTCGTGTACCTGTTCTGCACTATATTCCTGCTCATCCAGTGCCTGGTCACATCCACGCCCCTGTTCCCGCTCCCCGCCAACGAGTATTACCTGTTCCTGCTCATGGCCCTGATTCCCGGGATACTGGGCCACACTCTCTACAACTGGTCGCTGAAGCATGTCACTGCTACAGTGGTTTCAGTCAGCCTGCTGGGCGAACCCATTGGCTCGTCACTGCTCGCAGTTCTTCTCCTGGGCGAGATGCCTGGCAAGTGGGTGCTCATAGGAGGGCCGATTGTTCTGACTGGGATTCTCATGGCCTCGATGAGAAAAAAGAAAAAAAGGAGACCGCGGCGGAAAAGGATTTAATACCGGCCCATCATCCATGTTGAAAATATGCGGGCGTAGTGTAGCCTGGTATCACTCCAGCTTGCCAAGCTGGTAACTCGGGTTCAAATCCCGGCGCCCGCACTTAGTCTCCTAATTGTTTTCATTGCGTGTGGGCGCCTCCGACGAATTTGGGATTATTTCATGAAACTGGCCTAATTCGTCTCACTCGCATCGATGTTGGGAATATGCCATGGAGCTACGATGCTCGTCCCAGTGCGATTATTGTTTCCATACGCCGAATTCTCTGATGATCTTTTAGATCAATACGAATTCGGCTGGCGCAAAAGTTTGGGGGTTATGTCGATGTCATCCAAACTTTTGCATCCCGGCGCCCGCACCTTTTTTTTACAATAATCTTTAATACCAACCACCTTTTCAGTCCCTTAGGTGTATATATGAAGGCCTTCAGGGTAACTGGCAGTTTCATGATGGGAAAGAAAATACAGAGCTTCACCAAGGAAGTAATCTCCAAAGACAAAAATCAGGCGACCGAGTTCATCATTTCCGACCTGGGCAGCAAGCACAAGGTCAAGCGTTATAATATAAAGATTGCGGAAGTCAAGGAGCTGAAGCCTGACGAAGTGACTGACAGCATCATCAGCTTCAAACTGGGCGGGCAGTAGATGAACGAGCGGGAAATGGCTGTCGCAGCCCAGGAACTGGAGCTTTTGCGCCTGCAGCTCGACAACATGAACAAGCAGGACGAGCTTATCGAGATTACTCTGGAAGAATACACGCTCGCCCGTGGTGCGCTCGAGGACCTGAAGGGAAAGGAGAAGGGCCAGGACATACTGGTTCCCATAGGCGCGAATTGCTGGGTGCACGCCGGGCTGGGGGACACGGGCAAAGCCATCGCCAGCATCGGCTCCAATGTGGCTGTCGGGCAGAAGCTCGAGGCCATCATCGAGAGGCTGGACAGGCAACTCAAAGACATACAGAAAGCCCAGGGGGAGCTCTCCGCGAAGATATCCAAGGTCGAGGCAAGGGCCAGAGACCTGAGCGCGGCTCTAGAGGAAGCCTACGGAAAGATGGAATCCCAGCATTCCCACTAGGTGAATCTCATGTTCAAGTTCCTGAAAGGGATGTTTTCCAAGTTCAACAGGGAGGCCGAGTCAGTCTCCGAGGAAGCGATATCGGAGGAGCATGGCAAGGCCATCAAGGAATCCAGGCTGGAAGAGATTCTCTGTAACCTCGAGGTCGGCCTGATGGAGTCTGACGTGGCCGTCGAGGTCATCGAGGAGCTGAAGGCCCAGCTGAGGGCCGAGCTGCTCGGAAAAAGGGTGAAGCGCAGCGTGGATTTTCAGACCGCCATAGATTTAGCCATCAGATCGTCCCTCCAGAAAGTGCTCACTGCCGCATCCCTGGACTTCGACGATTACATCGAGAAGCACGAGAAACCTGTCGTCCTCATGTTTGTCGGAGTGAACGGCACAGGCAAGACAACTGCCATCGCCAAGATAGCGCACAGGCTGCAGAACCGGAAGAAATCAGTCGTGCTGGCTGCCGGAGACACCTTCCGGGCGGGCGCGATAGAGCAGCTGACAATACATTCCGATAAACTCGGATGCAAGATAATCAAGCATCAGGCCGGAGCGGACTCCGCGGCAGTGGCTTATGACGCAATCGAGCACGCCAAGGCCAGGTACAAGGATGTAGTCCTGATAGACACGGCAGGGAGGATGCAGACCAACGCCAACCTGATGGACGAGATGAAGAAAGTCAGACGTATAGCCAACCCGGACATGGTCATCTTCGTGGGCGACTCCCTGGCAGGGAACGATGCCGTCGAGCAGGCCAGGAAGTTCGACGAGGCGGTCGGAATCGACGCTGTCATCCTGACCAAGATCGACGCGGACGCGAAGGGCGGCGCAGCCCTCTCCATCACAAAAGCTGTCGGGAAGCCGATAATCTTCGTCTCCACCGGGCAGGAATACAGCCAGCTGGATGTTTTCGATGCAAAGTGGATGATAGACAGGATATTCGAATAATGTTTTTATCCGGTAGCCGATTCCCCCTCCGATGGAACTGCTCACTTTCGGCCTGCTGGTCATCGTCGCATTCACCGTTGCCGCCCTCTACTCGAATCTGGGTCTAGGCGGCGGCATCATGTATGTCCCGGCATTGATAATGCTGGGCGGCCTTGGCAAGGATTCGGCCGTTGCAGGCTCCCTCTGCCTGGTTCTGGCCGGTTCGCTCGCGGCAATGTACCAGCACAGAAAAGCCGGGAATGTGGACCTCAGGCTGGCCGGGCTCATGTCCCTGGGTGCTTGCTCAGGGGCCGTTCTCGGCACGCTCTTCAACCTCCGGATAAACGAGGAAACCTTCAGGTGGCTCTTCCTGGCAGTCATACTCGGGCTCTCTGTCTGGATGGTCATGGACCTTTACAAAGGCACGAGGCCTGATTGCGACGATGACTCGAGGATGTGCACCCAGTACATCGGCGCAGCCGTGGGCATCTCTGTCTTCGCCGGCTTCCTTTCAGGAGCTTTCGGCATAGGCGGGGGTGCGATACTGGTGCCGACCCTGATATATATACTGTGCAGGCATGTCAAGCTGGCAGTGGGAACCTCAGCTGCCACGATAGTCCCGACCACGGCTGTGGGTATTGCGATATACCTAACAAGTGGCTCAGGCCAGATGAACCCTAACCTGATAGAGAATCTCCTCATTCTTGCCCCTGTTTGTTTCGTTGGTGCTTTCCTCGGTACAAGAGCCGGCATAGCCAGGCTCACAGGGAAGCAAATCAAAATGGCATTTCTTGTGCTCACGGTGCTGGTCGCCGTGGTGATGGTGGCCGAGAGATTCGCCTGAATACCTTAGGTCCTTTTCGTACATGCGAATACTGCCAGGCCCACAACGAACATTATTGTGGCCAGACCAAGCAGCCAGAGTCCGGATGCACTTGTGGATTCGCCGACATTATCCTGTTCAACCTCAGGTTCCGAAATACAGACCAGGACAGAGTCGGTGTCCGTGTTCCCCGCGGCATCGAGCACGGTCAGGGTGACAGTGTAGTTCCCAGGCATCCAGAATGTAAACCTCGGTTCGGAATCATAAAGGAAAACAGCCGAGCCGTTGCAAGTGAAATTCCAGGTGTAATTGACAATGCCTACATTGTCAGTGCTCCCTGTCCCGTTGAACTTTATCAAATCTCCCGGGCCTGCGAGCCATCCGATCCCGGCATCTGCAGCAGGCGGCTCCGTGTCAGCTGTCACAGTGACCACGACTACATCGGTGCCCTCGAGGCCCGCTGAATCCCGGACCGTGAGGACTGCAGCCCATGCGCCGGCGGTTTGGAATTCATGGGCCGGGGACACGCCCCACAAGGCGATATTCTCCAGGCCGTCATCCATGTTCCAGGTGTAATTCACGATTCCGACATTGTCAGCGCTTCCCGAGCCGTTGAAAATCACTCTTTCCCCCACCGACGCATTGCGGTCCGGACCCGCGTCCGCGACAGGAGTCGTGATGTCCCTGACATCCACGAGAAGCCAGTCCGAGCCCGTGTTCCCGGCCGAGTCGGTGACGTTCAGGGTCACTGAGTAAATCCCGGGTTCGGCGAAGCAATATTCGGCCAACGGGCTATACAGCGTCACCCCGGACAGTCCTTCGGAGAATTGCCAGGAATAATTCACGACGCCGACATTGTCATGGCTGGCTGCGCCGTTGAAAGTTACGGCATTGTCCTCGTCGACAGCCATGTCGGCCCCGGCCTCCGCCACCGGGCGTTCCGTGTCAGGGAACCATGCACGCATCAGCGGATAACGGTCCCTCGAGCCCATGTTTCCCTTGATGGAAAGATATGGTGCGTCGCCGAAGCCGTCCCTGTCCGCGTCCGAGCCCGCATAGTCCCCCCACCAGTTGCCCCCGGTAGGGTAACCGCCGTCCCAGGCGTTTCCCCCGGAGCCGTCCCGCGCCTGCGCGGCTGAATTATTGGCCAGGCTGTTGTGGAACATCCTGTTGCCTGTCGATATGGCGAGCCTGATCCCGTACTCGCCGTTCCCCGAGGCATTGTTGTTCTCTACCCAGTTCCTGTCAGAGTATTCTAGGTAAATGCCGTTCGTGTTGTTCCACAGCCTGTTGCCGGCCACTGAGTTGTTCTCCGCCTTCCAGAGGTCTATGCCGTTGTCATTCCCTGTGACATTGTTCGCAGCCAGGCTGTTGTGATTGCCGCATGAGATGCAAATGCCGTTTGCGGTGTTCCCGCGCACGGTGTTCGCACTCACATGATTTGTGCTTGCATCTATAAGGCTCATGCCATAATATGCGTTAAACTCGACAGTGTTGCGCATGACTGAGTTGTTGTTCGATCCTTCCATCACGGTGATGCCGTACTCGTTGCCCCGGACATTGTTCCCCGAGAGAGTGCAATGCGTGGAATTGTAGAGGCATATCCCGTCGAACCCGTTGTTCTCGGCGACCGTTTCGGAGACGCAGCCATTTGTCACGTTGTAAAATATTATTCCGGACTCTGTATAATAATATGACACGAACGTCCCGGAGGCATTGTGCGCCCTGCAGCCTGCTATGACGAAGGGCTGCGTGGTGTTTCCGACATAGATGCAGTACGCCTGTAGTGCCCCCGTTATGTCCCAGCCCTCCAACCTCCATGGGTCGGCCGCAGTGCCCGAGCCGCCCGTAACGCCCTTGGCCTGGGTGAAATCCGCATCCGAGTCAATCCTTATCGGAGCATGCATCATGTATTCAGAACCGATGTCCGCCGGTGCGCTTCCACAGAGCGGACACGTCAGGCAAGCTGCAAGCGCCAGCGCTGCCGCCGATAATACATTGGCTCTCAATACTCTTCCTCAGTCGGGAATCGCCAGAGTGCTATATAACTTTATTCTGCAATCATCCGAGGCTCCCGACTTCCTTCTCCACTTCGCGAAGTATCTCGCAGCTCTTCACCAGCTTCTTCATCGCGGTGTGGTCGGGGTAAAGCGGCCTGTCCACATCCAGGAATTTGACATGCTTTCTGATGACTTCCTTGGCTTTCACTGTGCCCTTGCCGAACTTGTAATCCCTGAAATCCAATGCCTGGGCTGCGGCCATGAATTCTATTCCGAGGATGCCGTAGGCATTGTCCAGTATCTGGAGGTTCTTGATTGCCGTGTTCATGCCCATTGACACGAAATCCTCCTGGTCCGCGGCCGCGGGTATTGACAGGATGCTTGCCGGAGCCGAGAGAATCCGTGCCTCGGTTATCTGCATGTCAGCCGTGTACTGGCTCAGCATCATGCCCGAGAACATTCCCGCGCCCTTGGTCAGGAACGGCGGCAGCCCCTCGGAGAGGGCAGGGTTGTTGAGGCGGTTCATCCGCCTCTCGGAAAGCACGCAGACCATGGTGACGACCACTCCGGCCATGTCCATAGGAATGGATATGGGCGTGCCCTGGAAGTTCGCGCCTGATATCTGCAGGTCCTCGTCAGGGAAGAATACGGGGTTATCTCCGACGCCGTTCATCTCGGTTTCAATCTGTTTCCTGGCAAAAGCGAGCGTATCATGGGCGCTGCCTATCACCTGGGGCGTGGAACGCATGGAGTACGCATCCTGGACCTTTATCTTGAGGCGCTTCTCGGCAAGGTCCCCGCCCGCAATCAGTTTCATGATTGATTTGGCGCTCCTCACGCCGCCCGGGAAGCCCCTGGCCTCGAGCAGCTTCGGGTTGTACGGGCCCATGTTGGCCTTCAGAGCCTCCAGCGTCATGGCGGCCGCTATCTCGGCCTGTTTCAGCCAGTTGTCCGCATCGTAAAGGAAGAGCGCGCCCATGGCAGTCATCAGGTTGCAGCCGTTTATCATGGCCAGGCCGTCCCTGGCCATAAGGCCCGGCGGCTTTATTCCGGCCCGCTCCATGGCCTCATCTCCCTCGAGAAGCTCGCCTTTGAAATAGGCCTTGCCCTCGCCCATCATGAGCAGGGCTATCTGGGACATCGGAGCCAGGTCTCCGCAGGCGCCGACACTTCCCTTCTGGCAGACGAACGGCGTCACGCCCTTGTTCAGCATCTCGACAAGCGTCTGGGTCATTATCGGCCGATTGCCGGATTGCCCATGCGCATGGACATTGGCGCGCAGCAGCATCGCGCCCCGGACGTATTCGATGGGCGCCGGGTCGCCTATACCGGCGGCATGGTTGTAAACAAGGTATTTCTGGAAATCCTTTATCTGGTCTGCCGTAAGAACAACTTCCGAGAACTCGCCTATGCCGGTGTTCACACCGTACATGATTTCGCCCTTCTGGATCTTCTTTTCGAGCATGGCGCGGCATTTCTCCATTCTCTTGACGGCGTCCGGGTGGAGCTCTACCTTCTCGCCGTTCCTGGCGACTTTCACGACGTCCTCGATTCTGAGGTCCTTCCCTGTCAACACGACTGCCGTTTTACCACCTTCTTATGATGAGCGGGAAACCACACCTTGATTTATAATTTAGGTTGGGCGATAATGGAGAATGGGCCCAGCGAGACTTATAATCCGCGCTGCTGGGTAGAGAAAAGAGCTTACAGCAACGCCGCAGCCGCGAAATAGGCAACGGCTCCGACAAGCGCCGCGCACGGTATCGTGAGGAACCAAGCCCATACGATGCGCCTGGCCACGCCCCACCGCACCGCGCTCATCCGCCTGGTCGCGCCAACTCCGATGATGGACGATGAAATCACATGGGTCGTGCTTATAGGGATGCCTATTATCGATGTTCCGATTATTGCTCCCGCGCCCGCAGTCTCCGCTGCAAATCCGTGCACTGGGTCGAGCTTCGTAATCTTGCTGCCCATGGTCTTGACTATGCGCCAGCCACCCATGATTGTGCCGAGGGCAATGGCGGTGTGCGCCGAGAGAATCACCCACAGGTCTATGCTCAGCTGCATCGGGTCGGCAGTCGCACCGTACCACCCCATGCACCAGAGGGCAGTGGCGATTATTCCCATTGTCTTCTGCGCGTCATTGAGGCCGTGACTGAAGCTGAAAAGCGAGGCGCTCATGAGCTGGAGCCTCTTGAAATGCTGGTTGACAGAATGCGGCGACTTCCTGCGCGCAAACCACAATACGGCCGCCATCAGCAGGAAGCCGCAGAGCATTCCCAACAGCGGGGAAACAACCATAAATATGACTACCTTGACCAGGGTGTGCCATTGCACCGCGCCCACCCCGGCCGAGATGATTCCGGCGCCCATTATGCCGCCTATGATGGCGTGCGATGATGATGTGGGCAGCCCCAGGAGCCAAGTAATGATATTCCAGACAACGGCGCCCATCACGCCCGCCAGCATGACCAGCAGAACAGTGTGCGCCTCCTCGTATCCGAAGTTCTCAAGGTGGAGTATCTTCGTCATCGTCGACGCGACCGCCGTGCTGCCCGCGAAAGCCGCGACGAAATTGAAGAACGCGGCCATGGCCACAGCCTTCCCGGGAGAAAGAACCTTTGTTGAAACGACCGTTGCGATGGCATTCGCGGAATCATGGAACCCGTTGGTGAAGTCGAACACCAGGGCAAGGGCGATCACCCCCGAGCCCAGGTACAGGAACTGTTCGACGGCCATGGTTCATCCCCGCATCATGCGTACTTGATGAGGATGCCGTTCAGGACGTCCGCCACGTCCTCGCACCTGTCAGCCGCAACCTCGATATTCGTGTAAATCTCCTTGAGCTTTATGATGTTCTTCGCGTCATCGGTTTCGAAGAGGTCGGCGATGGCCTTCCTGTATAACGTGTCCCCTTCGTGCTCGAGGCGGTTTATCTCGACGCAGCAGGACTTGGTGTCCTTCGGTTTCTTCATGTCTTTAAGATGATGGATGGCTGTGTCCACTTCCTCCATTGCCATGTTGAGGTTGCGCACGAGGTCGACCATTGCCTTCGTGGGCCGCGTGATCTTGAACATGACTATATTGTCTGCCACATTGTCCGCAAAGTCAAGAATGTCGTCAAGCGATGACGTGAGCGCGACTATGTCCTCCCGGTCGATCGGGGTGATGAATGTCTTGTTCAATTCCTCATGTATCTGATGGACCATGACGTCCCCCTTGCTCTCCATCTTCTTCAGGTTGAGGGCCTTCTGCTCCATGTTCGTGAAATCGCTCATCATCATGTTGAGGTATCTGACGCCCTCCTTCACGTTCGCGCTCTGCTCGATGAGCATGTCGAAAAACTTCTTCTCCTGCGGAATGAGCCACGAAAGAGCCATTTTCTCAGACCCCGTCCCCAGACAGGGACATGAAACCACAATGCTTCAGACTATATATCCGTTTTTGCCGGATGCAATCGGAGGCGGAGGGCACAGAGGCGAATCCACTCACGTTTTCACAGGATAGTCTATATGAAATCCATGAATACGTGGATTCATCCATCATTCAGCAATAATTTTATAATCCCGGAACCAGATACCCTGCGATTTAACTTCAGAAACGCGTGATGAGACATGATAACAAGGGTAAGGAAACAACATACCAAGAAAGAGGTCCTGAGCCTAATGCTCCCCTTGGTTCGAGAGTGGTTCCATTCCAAGTTCCCGGGGCTCACTGAGCCGCAGGCCTTCGCAGTCCCGATAATACATGCCAGGCAGAACGTTCTGATATCGTCGCCCACAGGCTCGGGAAAGACCCTCACGGCCTTCCTCTCGATAATCAACGAGCTCCTGGCGAAGCAGGAGGCAGGGGCGCTTGAGGAGAAGATATACTGCGTTTACATTTCCCCGCTGAAAGCCCTCGCCAACGACATAAACAAGAACCTCTTGGAGCCTTTGAAAGAGCTTGATGACCTGGCTGTCGCGAAAGGCATGACAAGACCCAGAATCCGCGTCGCGGTCCGCTCCGGCGACACGACCAGCTACGAGCGCCAGAAGATGGCGAGAAAGCCTCCTCACATCTTCATCACCACGCCCGAGTCCCTGGCGATAATCCTGTCCACGCCAAAGTTCAGCCAGGCCCTGCACACGACCGAATGGCTCATCATGGACGAGATACACGACATATGCAGTTCCAAGAGAGGTGTTCACCTTTCCGTAAGCCTGGAGAGATTGCAGGGCAGGCTGGCTTCTCCGGTCACCAGGATAGGCCTCTCGGCGACGCAGGCGCCGATAGAGGAGATAGCCAGATTCCTCGGAGGCTATGATGGCAAGAGGGAGAGGGACGTGAGAATCGTCGAGGTGGCCAGCAACAAGAAGGTGGAGATTTCGGTAATCACGCCGGTCGAGGACATGACTGCACTTCCGTTCGAGATAATCAATGCCAGGATGTACGAGACCCTGCGGGATACAGTCATGGAGAACACCACGACCTTGGTGTTCACGAATACGAGGAGCGGCACTGAGAACGTTCTGCTGAGGCTGAGCGAACTGGGCGTGGAGAACATAGCGGCGCATCACGGCAGTCTGAGCAAGGAGACGCGGCTGGAGGTCGAGGACAGGCTGAAGCGCGGGGAGCTGAAAGCGGCAGTCTCGAGCACATCCCTGGAGCTGGGCATAGACATAGGCAGCATCGACATGGTCTGCCAGATAGGCTCGCCCAAGAGCATTGCCAAGGGCCTGCAGAGGGTAGGGCGCTCGGGCCACGGATACGGGGAGGTGAGCCGCGGTAAGCTGATAGCCTTCGACAATGACGACCTCGTGGAATGCGCTGTGCTGGCCAAGAAGGCTCGAGAGAATTTCATCGACCGGGTCGACCTGCCCAGGAACTCGTTGGACGTTCTTGCCCAGACTCTGGTCGGCATGTCCCTGGAGAAGGTCTGGAAGGCCGATGACGCTTACAGACTTGTGAAGAATTCCTACAGCTTCCACACGCTGAGAAGGGAGGACTTCGACGCGACGCTGCATTATCTGGCAAGCAGAGACATGCCCCATGTGTATTCCAAGCTCTGGCTCGACGACGGGACAGGCGAGTTCGGAAAGAAGAAATCGTCCAGGATGATTTATTACATGAACTCGGGCACGATCCCGGAGGAGGCGAACTACAAGGTCTATTCCGATTCGGGCGGAAGGCTGGGCGAGCTGTCCGAAGGCTTCGTCGAGAGGCTTTCGCCGGGCGATGTCTTCGTGCTGGGCGGAAGGACTTACGAGTTCGTGAGAGCCCGGGAGATGAGCGTTTTCGTGAAGCCGGCCACAGGCCGCAGGCCCACTGTCCCCTCATGGACCGGCGAGATGCTGCCCAGGAGCTTCGACCTTTCCGTTGAGATAGGAAAATTCAGGGGCAAGATGGCGAAGCTGCTCGGGTCTGGAGATGACACTGCAAAATGGCTGCTGGACAATTACGGCCTCGATGCCGGGGGGGCAACCACGATTGCATCCTACATGGCCGAGCAGAAAGCCTTCCACAGCCACATCCCGACCGACCGCAGCCTGCTGATCGAGGGATACGTGGACCCGAAGAACAACCTGAACATCGTGTTCCATTACTGCTTCGGCCGCAGGGTGAACGACGCACTCTCCAGGGCCTATGCCATGGCAGTGTCCAATAGATTCGGGTGCAATGTCAGCGTCTCGATTAACGACGACTGCTTCATGCTCACGGTGCCCGGAAGGATACCGCTGGAAGGAATAGAGAAACTTGTCGGACCCGAGAATGTCGTGCCTCTGCTTGAGGAGGCAATCCGTGACACTGAGCTGTTCAGGCAGAGGTTCAGGCATTGCAGCACAAGGGCGCTCATGGTTCTCAGGAGCTACCAGGGCCGCGAAGTCCCTGTCGGGAGGCAGCAGCAGCGCTCGCAGAAGGTGCTCAGGGCGCTGGAGAACCGCGACCAGTTCCCCATTGTCCGCGAGACAGTGAGCGAGATAATGGGCCAGGCGATGAACCTCGACAATGCCCGGCAGGTGCTCGCCGCAATCGAAAAGGGCGGCATAAGGGTCTTTCACTCGGGCGTCTCGGACATCCCCTCGCCTTTCGCGCACGGCATCGTATTGGTGGGCATGTCCGACATAGTGCTCATGCATGACAGGAGCGCCCTCCTGAAGGAACTGCACAGGAAAGTCCTGATGCGCGTGGGCGGGGCCGAATCCCTGAAGCCCGAATTCGAGCCCGAAGCTGTGGCAAGGCATTTCTCCGAAAAATTCCCCACGATAGCCTCGGCCGAGGACATCCCCGGCCTGCTGGCCCGTGTCGGCCCGCTCGAGCTGTTCACGCGCAAGGATGCCAGCATCTACGACCGGTCCGGCCTTCAGGAGAAGGAGCTGGCCAAAATGGCGACCGACGCAGTGAACTCGGGCAATGTGTCGTCCGTATGGGTCGGAAGAGCCCTCTGGTGCCACCCATCGGAGGTGGATGGCTATGCGGCATTGCATGCCAGCGGAAAAAAGCCGGACAAGGCGCAGAAGGCCGTGCTGGATGCTCTTTGCGAACCCATGACAGCGCTGGCAATATCGAAAAAGCTGGACACCGACCCAAAGAGGGTCTCAAGGAACCTGGGCGCGCTCGAACGCGCCTACCTTGCCTCCAGGACGGGCGTCGACCAGAAAGGGAACACGCTCTGGTCGCTTCGCGAAATCAACGGGGCCAAACCCAACGCCAAGTTCCTGAGAACCTCGGTACAAAGGCATCTGGAGTACTTTGCCCCGCTGACACTCGACGAGCTGGCCTATGACCTGGGCCTGCAGACCGAGCAGGTGGCGGAACTGATCACCGAGATGGAGTCCAGGGGCATAGTCTGCAGCGGCTCTTTCACCGAGCCCGAGCTCCAGTACATGATGGCCGAGGACAGGGCCAGGCTTCAGGGCCGCGGCAGAGGCGATGCAATACTCCAGCCGCAGGTGGAGAATTACCTGTTGGAAAAGCACACAAGCCCGATGAAGAACCTGGATGAATATTTCGATGCCTACGGGGTCGTTTGGATGCCCCAGGACCTGCTGGCCAGGCTGCCCGAGCCGGCCTATGAGGAATGGTTGGACCGCAGAAGGTCCGGCGATATACTGCACGGGCGTTTCATGGATGGGAGCGTGTGCTTTGTCAGGAGAGGGGACGCCGGGACCTACGTCACGGCCTACAGGACTGAACAGCCAACCCAGGCGGAGAAATCCCTGCTCGACATTATCACTGCGGGGGACGGAACGGACATAATGTCATTGGCAAGGGATGCTGACCTCCCGGCTGCCAAGGTCAAGTCCATGATGGAGCGCCTGGACAGGAACATGTATGTAGTGAGGAAATTCACTGACAGGGAATCCTGGTCCACGTTCAACAGATACATCGCTCTAGACATCGGGCCGGAACCCGGGAAACATGACGATGCCCTGAAGGACATGGCCCTCCGCCAGCTTAAGGCGCAGGGGCCGATATCGCAGAGGTCGCTGGCCTATTCGGCAGGGCTTTCGCTCAGGCAATTGAAGGACATTGTCCAGGAAGAAATAAATGCCGCCAGGGTGACTGAATTCTCTGTCGAGGGCGGGGGCAAATTGCTCATCTGCGCGGAAGAGCTGCCGAGGCTGAGGGCTGCGGCAAGGGAGCCGGCCACCGGCATCAGGGTATTGACGCTGTACGACCCGCTGGTCCAGCATCACCGTGTGGAGCTGAGGAGGCGGTTCGGGGATTCCTGGTACTACCCGATATTCGACGGGCCGAGATGCGTCGGCATGATGGAGATGTGGGAGATGTCCGGGTGCATAGACATAAGGGAGCTGGCCCTTGAAGACCCAGGCCTGCTGCCCAAGGTCCTCGGGGCCCTTGACAGCTTTTCTGTCTATTACAAGCGCAACCTGATGGGCCTCATAAGGTTCAAGAGGGCTCTGGGCAGGGAGGTCGGCGACCTTGACGGAGCAACCAGGCAGGCATTCCTCGACGCAGGCTACAGGGAAATAAGGGAATGGCTGGTGAAAGGCCATGTCGAGGACATAGTGATAGACGACACCCAGTTCATATCCTATCTTCTCTGGAAGCAGCGGGTTCTTCCAGATCGCAGGTTCCCGAGCATACGCGAGGGTCTGAAGGAGTTCGGGAGCTTCAGGTCAGACGAGGCCGCATCGCTGCGCTGCGTCTTCACCAGCCCGCTGAAGAAGCTGCACGGCCTGTGCATAGTGGCGCTCGGGCAGTTGATTCCCAGGCTCCTGACATATGCCACATACTCAGAGGTCGCCCTGCACAAGGCTGCTCTCGGAGTAGTTCCTGACGAACAGATGCGCATGCTGATATCCATGTTCGAGGAGGAAGGCCACATGTCCTGGGGAAGCATGGTCAGGCTCTCGCCACTCGGTTACAGGTCAACCCTGGAGGTAAGGCAGAGGCTTGGCTATGGCCTGTTCCTCCTGAGGGACTCTGACAACAGATACTATCTCACTCCGGACACCCCCCATCCCAAGGCCTATGCCAGGAAGGAGGTTATACGCGGGATATTCCGCCAGTTCGGGACATTCACGGCCGAGCTGCTGGGTTTCTACACGAAGGGCGAATACAGGATGTTCGAGCTGCGCACCATACTCCAGGAACTGGAGGAGGAGGGTTTCCTGGCCAAGGGCTATTTCCTCGGGAGCGGGGATCTGCCGAGATGGCAGGCCGATGCCCTCCATTGGATAGTGAGGGAGGACCTGGAGCAGCTGCAGAAAAGGCCAGTGAAATTCGACGCTGTGCTCACAGCCAGGGATAACCTGGCATATTGCCTAGTCCCTTTCGTCACTCAGAAGTTCGGCATTGGCTCATCCTGGATTGCCATATCCGACGGAGAAATCATAGGCGCTGCCTCAGTCCAGCTCAAGAAGAAGGAGAACGTCGCAGTGAGGTTCGGAGGCTCGGACAGAGCCTGGTCCATGATGAGGTTGCACTCCATGGCACTCGGAAGGAAACTGACTCTGAGACCGAAGGAGCAGCAGAGGAAAGATGACGGCGTCGAGGACTGGTATGAGCAATACGTGAGACCCGGGGGATGAAGGAGCACTAATTCGGCATTTGAAATAATGAAAGCTTCCGAATGCACTGTAAATCCATTACGAATTTGTTAACTACTTGCAATACAAACATTTATGAAGGGCACTCTGTTTCAAGGGCTGTTTGTTCCGGGTGAATACATGAAGGACCTGAGCCAGAGCGTCGAAAATCTCAGAGACGAGATGATTGTTTTTCTCACCGAGATGTGCAGGATTCCCGCCATTGCCCCGGAAAGCGGAGGCTCCGGCGAGAGCGAACGCGCAAGCTTCATCATCATGAAACTGGCCCAGATGGGTTTCAGGGATGTGAAGGTCATCGAGGCGCAGGACAAGAGGGTGCCCGCAGGGCACAGGCCCAACATCATCATTACGGTTCCAGGAAAGAACCGGAGACAGCCGGCAGTTTGGGTAGTGACCCACATGGATGTAGTCCCCGAGGGGGAAAGGTCGCTCTGGAGAACAGACCCATTTGACCCGATAATAAAGAAGGACATGCTGATAGGCAGGGGTTCCGAGGACAATGGCCAGTCACTCACTGCGTCAGTTTTCGCGGCGAAAGCTCTCCTGGACTCGGGAGGAAGGCAGGACAGGGACGTGAAGCTCGCGATCGTCTCGGACGAGGAGGTGGGCAGCAAGTACGGCATTCAATATCTCATTTCCAAGGGCCTGTTCGGGAAGAACGACATAATCCTGGTCCCTGATGCGGGCTCCCCGGACGGCAGCAAGATCGAGGTTGTCGAGAAATCCCATCTCCAGTTCAAGGTCGTCACCCACGGCAAGCAGTCGCATGCAAGCAGGCCGCACAAGGGCAACAATGCCTTCCTGGCCGCATCCAAGTTCGTCGCCAGGATAAGCGACGAGCTGTACAGGGAGTTCCATCTCCAGGATAAGATGTTCGACCCTCCTTTCTCGACATTCGAATGCACCAAGAAGGAACCGAACGTGGCGAACGTGAACACCATCCCGGGCGAGGACGTGTTCCACATGGACTGCCGCGTCCTCCCGGATATTGACCTCGACGACGTGATGAAGACAATCAAAAAGGTTGCGAAGGAAATCGAGAAGGAAACAGGCACGAAGATAAGCTTCGAGGACGTCAAGAAGAACAAGGCTCCTCAGGCCACATCGGTCAATTCGCCGATAGTCATGAACCTGCAGAAGGCCCTGAAAGAAGCAAGGAAAATAAATGCCAAACCGATAGGCATAGGCGGCGGGACCTGCGCCGCATACTTCCGCGAGAAGGGACTGCCGGCGGCTGTCTGGGAGACGAACGACGAGCTTGCCCACGAGCCCAACGAGTACTGCAAGATTTCCAACATGATCGACGACGCCAAGGTCATGGCCAGGCTGTTCCAGCTTTGATTATATTTTCCTGGGCAGCCATCGGCTCATGTAGATGAAATCGACACCCCACCACTGCTTGGCCAGATAGGCCTCAGGGACAAAGCCAGATTTGAGGTAGAGGTTGATTGCCGGTATCAGGACCGGGAGGGTGTTCAGCGAAACTTTGTGGCACCCCTTCTTCTCAAGGTGATTAATGGCAGCATCGACCAGCATCCTCCCGATGCCCTTTCTGTGGTATTTCGGATGCACGGCAATGTTCCGAATCATCCCGAAGCCGCTGTTTCCGATGACCTGGCCTGATACTTTCCCTGCGATTTTGCCGTCGGCCAGGGCAATGAATGCGAAGTAACAGGGGTCAGCCAGGCTTTTATCCCAATTCTCGGGTGTGTTCTGGCTGAGGTCGAACTCATGCGCTTCCCTCGGGTAATAATCCTTCTCCCAGGTCTCGTATGAGTAATCCCAGGCCACCCTCATGGCCTTTATCGTGCCTTCTATGTCCTTATTCCGCATGCGCCTGATTGTGACCTTCATCGTGCCTACCAGACAGGTTCCGGGATAAAAGGATTTCCGCGCAAATGCTTAAGTATCCCTGCCTGTTGGCCGACCTCGAACGTGAGACAATGCCTAAGAAGTCAGAGTCCAAGAAACCGGCGCCCACGAAGGCGGCGAAGAAGGCAGCGCCCAAGAAGGCCAAGGCCCAGATCAAGGAAGGATACTTCGTAAAGGTCGAGTACACAGGCACATTCGAGGACGGCGAGGTGTTCGACAGCACAGAACTGGCAGGCTGCCCGCTGGAGTTCCAGGTTGGCGCGCAGCAGGTGATCGACGGCTTCGAGAAAACCATAGTCAATATGGAACTCAACGAGGAAAAACATGTCAAGATTCAGCCGGCCGATGCGTACGGCGAATACCAGAGCGAGATGACCAGGGAGATACCGAGGGACAGGATGCCCGCGGAGAAGCTGGAGGCGGGGATAACGCTGATGGCCACATTGCCCCATGGCCAGCAGGTGCCCGTGACAATAACCGCCGTTACTGCGGACAAGGTCACGATCGACATGAACCATCCGCTGGCCGGTAAGGTCCTCAATTTCAAAATAAAGCTCGTTGAGGTGCGCGAGGGCGAGCTGTCAGCGTGCGCGGGGCACTGCAGGCCCGGGTGCAGCTGCGGTTAGTTCAAGGTCTTTATGCGAGCTGGCCGATATACATATCGCAATTAAAATTAAAGCGCAATTATTTAAACCAGAAAAGCATATCCTGTGGCACAATCAGGAGCGTACATTGGGATGCCAGACGAAGAGCTACTACCGGAAACCGAAGAGGCCATAGCCTCGGAAGTCCCAAAAATCGGCATCACAGGGCTCCCCAATTCCGGCAAGACCCAGCTGCTTTTGAAAATCATTGAGATGCTTGAGGCCGAGGACAAGAAGGTCGGGGGCATGATAACCGAGGCCATATTCTTCAGGAACAAGAAGGTCGGCTTCTATGTTGTGGACTGGCTCACCAAGAAGCGGAGGAAGTTCGCCCACGAGAACATTGAATCCACTGTCCATGTCGAGGAATACGGCGTTGACATGCGGGCGCTGGATGCCGTCGGCGTGAAGGCGATAAAGGCCGCCATCAAGGATGCGGACGTCATAGTCATAGACGAGGTCGGCAAGATGGAGGTGGAGAGCCCCGGATTCGTGGAGGCGGTGAACGAGGCCCTGGACTGCGACAAGCCGCTCATTCTGACTTTGCACAAGAAATCCCGGAATCCCCTGCTCCAGGACATCAGGCGCCGCGACGACCTGAGGATTCTGGAAGTGACTCCTGTCAACCGGAACCTGCTTCCGTTCAAGATATTGAACCTCATGAGGGGGGAAGTGCTGTAACTTGCCTGGACGGGCCAAACTCAGCAAGATAACAGAGGGCTGCACCATCCTGACCGTCCCGACCGGCAACCGCGACAAAGGCCCCGGGACAAGGGCGGGCGTTTTCTACAATCCAGCAATGAGGACGAACCGCGACATCACAGTGCTCTTCGGTCGGGCCGTGGCCAAGCCAGGCTGGAGCTATCTGGACGCCCTCGGAGGAACAGGCGCGAAGGGAATACGCCTCGCCAAGGAATCCGGGAAAGACCTGGAGGTGCAGGTCAACGACCTGGACCGCGACTCATATTCAGCGATAAAGAAGAATATAGCCCTGAACAAACTAGAAAATGTGGCTGCCAGTAACCTCGAGTACAATGTCCTGCTGAGCGGCCGCGGCTTCGATTGGATAGACATTGATCCGTTCGGCTCGCCTGTGAAATTCCTCGACCTGGCAGTGCGGCATGCCTCAAGGAACGGCATAATATCCATCACGGCCACGGACACGGCACCATTATGCGGCACGAAACCGGACACGTGCCTGCGCAGGTACCAGGCCATGCCCCTGAACGACAATGCTTGCCACGAGTTCGGGCTCCGCATCCTGGTGGGCAACGCGGTGCGGCGCGCAGCAGTATTCGATTACGGCCTTGAACCTGTGATGGCTTACTACCACGGGCATTATTTCCGGGCATATTTCAGGAAGAGGAAAGGGGTCCAGGTGGCGAACGCCGGCCTCGGACAACTGGAATACATCCGGTGGGATGACAAGTCCGGATACTCGATACATGAAACCCGGCCCGAAGGGACATTTGCCGGCCCTCTGTGGACTGGCCCGCTGTGGGAGCCTGCGGCGGTGAAGCGCATACTCAAGGCCTGCGATGAGACATTCCATAGGGATACAAGGGCAATCCTGGAGAGCCTGCTATCCGAGCTCCCGCATCCGCCTTACCATTACCATATCGACGACATGGCCAGGCGCACAGGGACAAGGCCCCTCAAGACCGATGACCTGGTCATGGCGCTGAGGGCAGCTGGATTCCGGGCGTCGGGCGTGCATTACAGTCGGAAGGGAGTAAAAACGGATGCTGGCCTTTCTGCCATCGGGGAAATATTTAATAAGGCCTCACAATAAGGGGCATCGATGAAAGGCAAATCAATCAGGCAGCCCATAGTCAGCGTCCTCGGGCATGTGGACCACGGCAAGACCTCGTTCCTGGATTACATCAGGGGTTCCACCGTCGTATCCAGGGAAGCGGGGGCCATCACCCAGCACATAGGTGCCACAGAAGTTCCTGTCGACGCCATCTACAGGATATGCGGCCCTTTGCTGAAGAAAAGGAAGCTGGCGATTCCCGGCCTCTTATTCATAGACACGCCGGGCCACCATTCCTTTGCCACCCTGAGGTCCAGGGGGGGAAACCTCGCTGACATGGCCGTGCTGGTCATAGACATCAACGAGGGCCTGAAGCCCCAGACTATAGAGTCCATAAACATACTCAAGAGGGCCAAGACGCCGTTCATCGTCGCGCTGAACAAAATAGATCTGGTATACAGCTGGCGGGCGCATAAAAATGAGTCATTCCTGTCCACATATGCCCAACAGAACGAGCAAGTCAGGCAGGCGCTGGACGACAAGCTCTACAACATCGTGGGAAAGTTGTACGAACTCGGTTTCTCGGCGGACAGGTACGATAAAATTTCAAATTTCCAGAAGAATATCGCGCTTGTCCCCATCAGCGCCAAGACAGGCGAGGGAATAGCGGACATCCTCATGATTCTCGTGGGCCTGGCCCAGAAATTCCTCGAGGAGGAGCTTTGGACTGACGAGACAGGCCCGGGCGAGGGCACAGTACTCGAGATAAAGGAGGAGAAGGGCCTCGGCGCCACGATGGATTTCATACTCTACAAGGGCAGCATATCCTGCGGCGACACAATCGTGCTGGAGGCCAAGAACCAGCCCAGGATAACCAAGGTCAAGGCCATTCTCAAGCCCAAGCCCCTGGACGAGATAAGGGACCCCAGGCAGAGGTTCGACTCTGTCGATTCCGTCACGGCCGCGGCCGGGGTGAAGGTGGTTGCCCAGAACATAGAGGATGTCATAGCCGGCGGCGTCCTGAGGGTTGTGAAGGAGGGAGAAAGCCTTCAGGACATAATCGAGCAGGTCTGCACAGAGAGCAAGATATGTGTCGAGACCTGCGAAGGGGGAATCATCGTGAAAGCGGATGCCATAGGCTCGCTTGAAGGTCTTGCGTTCGAGGCAAAGGCCAAGGACATACTCATCAGCAAGGCCGAGGTCGGGGACATATCCCGCAGGGACATTGTCGAGGCAGCGGCATGCTCCGATCCCACCAAGCGCATCATACTGGGCTTCAACGTGAAGCTGCTTCCCGATGCAAAAGAGGAATTGACCACTAACGACATCAAGATAATCCAGAGCGATATAGTCTACAGGATAATCGACGAATATGAGGAATGGCTTGCCGCGAAGAAGAAAGAGATGGAGGCAGGCAGCCGCAAAGAATTAATGTATCCTGGCAAGGCAGTGATTCTCCCGGACTGCATATTCCGGGTCAGTAAGCCCGCCGTCGTTGGTGTCAGGATACTTGCAGGCCGCCTTAGAACCGGCCAAAAACTGATAAGGGACGACGGCAGGGAAATCGGCAAGATAAAGAGCATACAGCGGGACAAGGAGACCATCAAGGAAGCGAGGATGGGCGACGAAGTGGCAATATCGATTGAGGGGGCCACATGCGGCCGCCAGATTGATGTCGATACAGTCCTGTACGTGGACATCCCGGGGGCGCATTGCAAGGAGCTGAGCACAATGGAGCTGAGCTTCGACGACAAGGATACTCTGGAGCAGGTGTGCAAGATTAAAAGAAAGGAAGATAAATTTTGGGGAATGTAGGAACATTCTAGACATTTTATACCTGCATGCCCTGCCTGTGAGGGCAGGGTTTTGATGCATTTTCTATACTAGTGCGATTGTTTCATGCATTCTGAAAAAACAATATGCAAAAAGCCCCGCCTGGAAGGGCGGGGTTCCGATGTCCAAGCTCTTGCATAATATCGCGTCTCTCAACTTTTCTAGCATAAATATTCTATCAGCTTGTTCATCGGCATCGCCGTCTCCCAGTTCAGCGCGATGTTGCCAGCCTTCGTGATGTGCACCCTGGGTATGGCCCTGTGCAGCGTCCTGTTCCTGCCTTCCAGCCCCTCGATGTCGATGGTCGAAACCCGCCACGGGTCGGCTCCGCGCACACCCTTGAGCCTGTGCGCGTACAGGGGAAAGACATTGGCCCGGAGGCACTCGGCCTTCAGCTCCGCGGCCTGCCGCAATGCGCGGCCGCTGGAATCCGAGAAATGCACAAGCTTTGCAGACGAAGCCTTGACCTCTATCGGGAAGGAGACATCCCCGCGAATGGCCACAAGGTCCACGCCGAAGGAGCCGGCAGCCCTGATCACTATGAACGGCTTTTTTAGAATCTTCAGGTAATTAAAATGGACATCGGAATTGCATGTCCTGATGATCCTGCGGACAGTTTCATCGTTGCCCTGGAGGAGCATCTTGAACTCGCGCTCGTAATTGCTGTAGGCCATAACCGGAATAACGATTCCGTGAATAAACCTTTCATGGAAACCTATTTACCCTTCTCCGCACATTCCGTCATCATGGAGAAATCACGGGAAAGGACGACGCGAAGGCAAGTGGGGATAGGTCTCCTGTTTCTCGGCACAGTCCTATTGCTGCTGGCTTTGGTTTCATACATCATGTCCGTATTCCAGGCGGAATATTATTCCCTCTTCCATGGCGGCACCCATCTGGCCTTTGATTTGATTCTCGGGTCTGCTATGATAACCGCCGGCCTGGTCCTTTCGAAGAAGAAAATTCCGGCAACCGAGGCTCGTGCCGGGTCAAATCATTAATAACATTGATAGGCATCAGGTGATGCATGCTCGAAGGGCTCTTCGACTGGTTCCAGGGATTCGGCCCGGGATTCGCGCTTCTCGGCTTGTTCGTCATAATGGTTGTCGACGCGATGATCTTCCCGGCGCTTCCCGAGCTCTTCGCTGTGCTGGCCTTTCTTATAGACCCCACTCCCGAATGGGCGGCCGTCCTGCTGGCCACTGTCTGCCTTGCCGAGGTTGTCGGGAACAGCCTCCTGTACGCCTTTGTAAGGTGGAAGAAACTTCCGGAGTTCCTGGAGAGGGCCATGAAGAAATGGACAGGCTTCATCATATTCAGCGACGAGAGGATAATACTGCTCAACAGGCTCGCGCCAGTGATGCCCTTCACCGGGGCGTTCATTGCCACATGCAATTGGAATTACAGGAAGTCCATGCTTTTCCTTGCGGTCGGAGGCCTGATGAAGTACGGGGCCCTGTTCGGGCTTGTTGGCCTGTTCGACTACCAGTTCGACAGGGAGGAAACCCAGCTTTTCAGCCTTCTCGCGGTTGTGATCGTCATTTGCTTGAGCCTTGCTGCGTCCTATGCCCTGAAAAAGCGCAGGCCCGTGCAGTAGCTTTATATGGATTCGGGCAAATCCAGGCTTAGATGAAAATCGTCGAGGTCAATGCATTCCATTACCCCTTCCTCGGGGGCATAGAGCACCGCATACACCACATCGCCAAGAGGCTCGCCCCGAAACACGAGGTGACGGTGCTCACCGGCAGGATGCCCGGAACCAAGGAAACCGAGGAGATTGAGGGATACACGGTGAAGCGTCTGCCTTCTAAATACTATAATATATATAATCCACCTTATATTAAAACGCTGGGGCTGCTGGAGGCGCTCGCGGGGCTCAGGCCGGACATTGCTGATTTCCACTACCGTTGGGCGCCCACCTACAACAAAGCAGCGCGGAAATACCCCGGCAGAAAGGTCTTCACCTTCCACAACACATACGGCGAGGGCGCCGGCCTCACGAAGATACCCAGCGTCGTGAACGACCGCCTCTGGAAATCGCCGTTGAAGAAGTTCGGGAGAATCGTCTGCGTGAGCGATTTCGTCAGGAAGGACCTCGAGGCCAGGGGCTTCCCCGGAAAAATACTGGTCACGGTGCCAAACGGCATTGACATGCCCCCCCCCGGAAAGCGCGAGGACGGTGATTATGTGCTGTTCGTGGGGCGCCTGGTCGGCACGAAGGGCATACCCTATCTGCTCAGGGCCATGAAGGACGTGGATTCCAGGCTGGTCGTGTGCGGCGGCGGCCCGGAGATGAAGAGCCTGGAGAAGCTCGCCTCGAAGCTCGGTATATCCGCCAGGGTCAGTTTCCCGGGCAGGGTTCCCGAAGAAGAGAAGCTGAAGCTTTTCGCCGGCTGCAGCGTTTTCGTGCTTCCCTCGATTTACGAGTCATACGGCATTGCAGCGGCCGAGGCTATGTCTTACGGGAAGCCTGTTGTGGCGTCCGATGTCGGCGGACTGCCTGAGGTCGTGGGCGAGGGCGGGCTGCTCGCAAGCCCGCGCGACCCGAAGGACCTGGCCGGGAAGATAAACCTCCTGCTTGAGGACAGGGAGAAACGCCTGGCCATGGGCAGGAAGGCGGCGGAGATTGCACAAGGCTATACATGGGTCAGGGCCGCCAAGATGATGGAGGCTGTCTATCTGTCGGCAACGGCGGACACCCAAACAAAAATATCCGATGGGGGGATTCGGGTAACATGATGTATCCCTGGAGGGGCGAGTTCACTGTAGGCAGCAAGGACAGCCAGGTCGCAATCGACACACTGTCCTCCAAGCTGGACTTCCCGAAGGAGAAGGTCGCGATTTGGGGCCAGCACAAGACAGAGAACCTTGGCATAGAGAAGATAGTCGCCAACATCGTATCGAATCCGAATATCCGCTACCTCATTTTATGCGGTCAGGAGGTGAGGGGCCACAAGTCGGGTCAGAGCCTGAAATCCATCCATGCGAACGGCATTGACGCGGGCGGGAGGATAATCGGGGCCACCGGCGCAGTGCCTTACATCGAGAACATCACTCCGGAAGCGATAGCCAGGTTCAGGGAACAGGTCGAAATAACTGACATGATAGGCATTTCGGACTTGTCAATATTGCTTGAAAGAATTGACAAACTGGCTTCGGTCAGGAAGGAACCGGCCGGCGAGCCCATAATCATGGAATTCGCCGAGAGGGAAAAGACAGTCCGCATGAACTCGCTGTCAGGGAAGGTGTCGCTGCACAAGGACCTGCTCGTGGACCCCTATCTGGAAGTAGGAGAAATGGAGGCAAAAACATGATGAATTTCTCGAAGGAGCAGAGAACCATCCAGGTGGGGGATGTGAAATTCGGCGGACAGCCTGGAGAGCTTCCCACAGTCCTGTTCGGCACGGCCTTCTACGGCAAGAAATATAATGTTCCGGACGCCGCAGCCCTGGAGGAAGTGAGGAGCTTCATACGGGCCCAGGAAAGCCTTTCCAGGATGACAGGCAACCCGGCCATTGTCGACGTGTACCTGGGGGACAAGGAATGCATGGCCAGTAGGCTCGAGCTGGTGATGGAGGAGCTGCCCAAGGCAAGGCCGTTCTCGGTTGACATACCAGAATCAGAAATCCGCCGGGCTGTGCTGAAGCATGCCCATGAGATAGGCGTATCGGAGAGGATCATTCTCAATTCCTTCAACCTGGCCGCCGGGCCGGCCGAACTGGAGATGCTGCGGGACCACCCCCCCGGATGCGCCATCCTTCTCGGTTACAATCCGAAGGATTTCTCCGTGGACGGGCGAATTGACATGCTGGAATCCGGCGCGGGCTATCTCGAGAAGGGCCTGCTCGGGCTCGCCGAGGAGTTCCGCATCAAAAATGTGCTGCTGGATGCCGGCGCCACGCCCTTCGACCACAGCGCCGCCGAGACGCTGCGTTCAATACCTGTCATGAAGAATAGATGGGGCCTGCCTGTCGGCTGCGCGATACATAACACAGTGGAATCCTGGCTGTGGATGAAGCAGTACCGCAAGGACCACAAATCCGAGTACATGGCTTGCGATGCAGGCTCGAACGCGCTTCCCGTCATGCTGGGCGCGGATTTCTGCGTTTACGGCCCGATCAGGAACGCCGGAATGGTTTTCCCGTTCGTCGCGATGGTCGACAAGTTCATGGCAGAGGGCGCGGAGGATTATTTCGGCGTCGCCCAGGCCGAGGACCACCCCAGGAGGAAACTTGGGTGAAGGGCATCCGACCAATGGCCACGACTGTGGTGGGCAGCTTTCCGTCGTCACCCGGCGCGGCTTCGCTGGTCAGGTATTGCCGGGAGGGGAGGGACCCGTTCGGCGAGAGCCTGGCCGAAGCAGTCGAAACACAGATATCCGCAGGCATAGACATAGTCTCCGACGGCCAGACCCGGAATGACATGGTGAAGCTTTTCACGGCCAAACTGGGCGGCATCAGGATGAGGTCCAAGCCGGAGATAATCGGTCCGATATCCTGGAAATCTCCAATCACAACGGATGACCAAAAACTGTCCAGGAACCTGATACATGGTCGGGCAATGCTCAAAGGGATAATCACCGGCCCTTACACGCTGGCAATGTCTTGCCAGGACCGGCACTACGGAAGCACGGAAAAGGTTGCAATGGCTTTTGCCGAAGCCCTAAACAGCGAAGCAAGAGCCCTCTCCGGCCTGGTGGATGTACTGCAGGTGGATGAGCCCTACTTCTCTGTGGAATATCCCGAATACGCAGACCGGTTGGTCTCGATAATATTTGCCGGCGTCGGACTGCCTAAATCCCTCCATGTTTGCGGGGACGTTGCTGGGATATTCCCCAAGCTGGCGGAACTGCCCGTAGACATTCTCGACCATGAGTTCGCGGCACATCCGGAACTGATGGATACTGTCTCCGACACTGATTTCAGCCAATTCCTGGGATACGGATGCGTCCGTTCAGATGTGAACACTGCAGAAACACCCGGAGAAATTTCAGAAAGGATTAAGAAGGGGATTGCCTGTGTTGGTGAAAAGAGACTGGTTCTGGACCCGGACTGCGGACTCAGGCATCTCCACCCGGCAGTGGCGAGGGCCAAGCTGGAGAACCTTGTCAAAGCCAGAAACATGGTGATGGATCATGAAAGTTGAGGTAATGGAAGCGACCAAATCGAGGAAGCTGGTCAAAGACCCGTCCGGTTTCTTCACGATATTCCTGGACAATGAGAGAGAAGAAATTGTGGTCGAGTTCTACGAACCCGTGTCAAAGGAGAAGGAAAAGAAGATTGCCACAGGGAAGCTCGGAATGGTCGTATGCGGAACCTCGGCCGAAGCCTTATGCCATACGATAGCCAGGGAAGAACTGGTCAGCAGGGTGGACCATGCGGCCTACCTCGGGCGGGAACTGCAGAAGGCGGAGATTGCACTCAGGTACAGACTGGATTATACCCAGGACGAGGAAATCGTTTTCAAGCAGAAAAAATAGGGAATCCATGAATGCAAAGCAGGTCCTGGACGAAATGAAATGGAGAAAAGATAGGGACCTGGCCAATGCTGTCATCCATTATGTCCACCGAGGCGCGCCGGATGACACGAAGACAATATCGGGAAAGGAAATATTGGAGACTGACGCCTCTTTCTTCACCACATCCGAATCTTCGGTTCCTTATCACAGGATATTCAGAATCGAATATCTGGACACAGTCATCTTCGTACGCAGCCGCTGAGGGTCGCAAATTATAAATACGCAGTATGTGCATATTGTGAAAAGTAGTGAAACGGGAGAGGCGGGAGTAATTTATGACCGAGGCGAAAGCCAAAGGGAGGAAGGCAAAGATCGGGCAGGGAAGCCCCATACAAGACGAAAAGTACAGACTTCTTTTCGAATCGTCTTCCGACGCCATAATGCTCCTTGACAGGGAAAGGTTCTTCGACTGCAATAAAGCGACTCTGGACATGTTCGGCCTTACCAAGGAGGAATTCATCAAGCGCCATCCCTCGGAAATCTCACCGCCCAAGCAGGCGAACGGAAAAAGCTCGAGAGAGGAAGCAGACAGGAGGATATCCGAGGCATACGAGAAAGGCATCAACAAGTTCGAATGGGTGCACCGGAGAAGCAACGGCCAGGATTTCCCTGCCACAGTGTGGCTGACCGCATTCCCGCTTGAAGGGCGAAAGGTCCTGCAAGCCACGGTCAGAGAAGTGTGCCACACCGAGGAGGCACACCTGGACCTTGAAGCGCACAGGCTCAAGCTTCAGCTTATGCTGGATGAGAAGTCCGAGGGCATGAGGAAGGAGGTTTTCGAGAGAAGAAGAGCCGAGACCGAAGTCAAGAGACTCATAAAGGCCGTAGAGGGTTCGTTCAACGCTATTGGCCTATTCGATTTGCAGTTGAATCTCATGTATGCAAACCATGCCTTCTGTCGGATGGCACAAATCCATGAATCCGAAATCAAGTCATGGAAAGTAACGGATTTCATCGATCCAGCTGAGAAACCGACCGTACTCGATTATGTCAAGAAAACCATTGCCGGGCGTGAACCTGAGTTGTTGGAACTGAAGGCCTTCACCTCAGACGGACAGGAACTGTGGATCCAGATTGCAAGTTCAGTTTTATACGGAGATGACGGAGCGCCGGAAGGTCTGCTGGCCATTGTAAACGACATGACAGAAAGGAAAAAAATGCTGGACTCACTAAAGCAATCGGAGGACAAATTCAAGACAATGGTTGAGCATTCGGTGGACGGCATTGTGATAGTTCAAGACGGCAAGGTTGTCTACATGAACCCCTCGCTCGTGAAATTGTCTGGATACACCTTGGAGGAACAACTTGGAAGGGATATCGCGGAAGACCTTGTTCCCGAAGAGAAGAAGAAAATCACAGCCGCCTATCAAGCAAGGATGAAGGGGAAACCCATCCCACATTTTTACGAAACCGCAATACTTCGGAAAGACGGGAAAAAGGTTCCGGTCGAAATCAATGCCACAATGATGAATTATCTGGGCAAGCCCAGCGATTTCGTCTACGTAAGAGACCTCACAGAACGCAGGATGGCCGAGAGGGATGTCCGGACCATCAAGGACCAGTTCGAGTACGTCCTCGGGGCGACCAAAACCGGTTTTGACATTATTGACGAGGATTTGAACGTCCTCTATGTAGACCCTGAATGGGCCAAGAGACTGGGTGATTACTCGGGCAGGAAATGCTATGAATACTTCATGGGCACCAAGCAGATGTGCGAAGGCTGTGCTATACCCAAGGCGATAAAAACCGACCAGAAGGTGATATCCGAGGAATATTTGCAAAAGGAGAAGCGGCATATCGAGGTGCACACGATACCGATGAAGGACGAGAACGGGAACGCCATGGTGGCGGAATTTAATATAGATATCACCGAACGGAAGAAAAACGAAGAGACCCTGAGGAGAAGCGAGGGGCAGCTTCGCAACATCACGGACAGCATGCTGGACGTAGTCTGCCACGTTGACTTGGAGGGCGACATCGTCTATCTTAGCCCATCTGTCAAGAGGGTGCTTGGGTACTCCATTTCCGAGATGAAGAGACACCCGTTCAGGCACTACATGCATCCTGAAGACCTCGATATAATGAATAAATTGGTGGCAGAATTGGCCCGGGCAACCGGGTCAGGCAAGGCAGAGTTCAGGGTAAGGAATTCAAAGGGCGAATATATCTGGATAGAGGCGCTCGGACGCCTTATGGTTTCGGACAGCGGACAAATCTCAGGCGCTCTCTTCGGCATCCGCGATATATCCGAGAGGAGGCACGCTGAAGAAGCGCTGCGCGTGTCCGAGGAGAAATTCAGGAACCTTGCAGAGTTTTCTCCCAACATGATATTCATCAACAAGGACGGCAAGATTGTCTATACAAACAGGATATGCGAGGAACTGCTGGGATACACCCGCGAGGAGTTCCTGTCTGCGGATTTCGACCTGATGACTATAATCCACCCGGAGTATCGGAAACTCATCAGAGATAACCTCCAGAAGCATTTCAGGGGAGAAGATATCCCCTCCTACGAATACAAGCTGATCACTAAAGATGGGAAGTCACTGGATTCCATAATCAGCACCAAGGTCATAGACATCGACGGCAAGCCGTCAATAATTGGGATAGTGACTGACACGACCCCTCTCAAAAAGGCCGAGCAGATACTCAGGGAGAGCGAGGGGAAATACAAGAAGCTCATGGAGTCGGCCAATGACGCGATATTCTTGGCAAACGCGAAAACCGGCGTGCTCATCGACGCGAACGAGAGGGCCTGCCAGCTCATCGGCAGGTCCAGGTTCGAGATAATAGGCATGCACCAGACTGAACTGCATCCGCCTGAAAAAGCCAAGAAGTACGAGAAGATGTTCAAAGCCCATGTCAAGGAAGGGCAGGCGATAGCGGCTGACGTCGATGTAATACATAAGGACGGGCACATAATCCCCGTGTCGATAAGCGCCAGTATATTCGAGATCGGCGGTCTCCTTGTGAACCAGGGCATTTTCCATGACCTCACTGACAGGATACTTGCGGAGAAAGCGCTCAGGGAATCCGACGAGAAGATACGGTCGCTGTTCACATCCATGGAAGATTTAGTCTTTGGATTCGACGCCGAAGGCATATTCATCCAGTACCAGTGCCAGAAGAAGAGCCTGCTCTATGTCCCACCGGACGTCTTCATGGGCAAGAAATACTCGGAGGTCCTCCCGCCAAACCTCTGCGCCGTGATTGAGAAGGGGCTGAAGGCGAACAGGAAGAAGAGGACATCGGATTTCGAATACTCGCTGGTCATGGCAGGCCAGGAGATGTGGTTCTCCGCCAAGATGACCCCGGTCTTCCTCGAGGGGAAATACTCGGGCTCAGTTGCGGTCGTCAGGGACATCACCGAGAAGAAGGCGACGGAAAAAGCCCTGCAGGCGTCCGAGCAGGTCTACAGAAGCCTTTACGAGTCCACCATGGCCCTTGGCGAGACCAGGGATGTTCAGAGGATAATGGAAGTCATCGCCGAACAGGCCAGATTTATGCTTGACGGGGAATGCTCCACGATATATCTCTGGGACAGCGAAAAGGAAGTCCTGATTCCGTATTATTCGAACGCCAAAACAGAAAGAGACAAGTTCATGGAATATCAGATACCCTTAGGGACTGGCCTTACAGGCCGTGTGGCAAAGAACATTGGGGGTGCATACGCCAATTACAACGATCCCAAAGCCAAGAAGGGCTATGTTCCAGGGACAAAAACCATCACCGACCACCTTCAGTCCATCATAGCAGAACCAATGCTGGAAGATGGAAAATTGCTGGGCGTAATTAATGTCATTGCGCAGGAGAGGGTGTTCAACAATGAAGACCTGAACAAATTACGAATACTGGCCAAGCAGGCGGCCATAGCTTATCTCCGTGCAAAGAACCTCGACGAGCTCCTAAAGAGCGAGGAGAGATTCAGGAAGATGGGCGACAGCATGCATGACGGCCTTATAATCATCGAGAACGGAGTAAGCACATACATCAACGAGCGCGCAATCGAGATATATGGCTATCCGCTGGAGGAAATGAAAGCAATAAACCATCTCGACCTTGTCATTCCCGAAGAAAAAGAACAGCTGCTGCATGTGTTAAGGTCATTCAAGGATACAGGAAAGACGCCTGGTGAAATCGAGTTCTGGATACAGCGCAAGGACGGGTCGCGAAGGTACATACGTACGAGGGTATCCACAATGCGCGAAGGCAAGAAAACCAGCCAGTTCATCATCACCACCGACATCACGGACAGGAAGCTCGCAGAGGATGAAAACAAGAGGAAAGTTATGAAATACCTGCTGGAAGACGGGCGCATCTACCTAGTCAAGGAGTTCAAGCCAGCGATGACGCTTGAAGCCCTCAACGACTTGCTGAATTTGGATTATATCGGATTAGTGATATCCAGGACACCCAAGAAGGACATGCTCCGCTCAATCACCGGGTCGTTCGAGCATCTCTGGCTCGGCGAGCAGATGGAGAGCGAGGAGCTCTTCGCGAAAATACTCAGCAGCATTGATGAGATGAAGGGTAAGGGTGTAATCATGATTGACCGCCTGGACTATGTCATATTCAAGCACGGGTTCAAGGAAACACTGGGATTCATTTTCAGACTCAGGGACCAAATTTACCTCAGGGAGCAGGTGGTCATAGTCTCAATAGACCCATCGACATTAAAAGAGGACGAGCTCAACATCATGCAGAAGGAGATGAGCGAGATTGAGCTCAGGCAGATACCCAGGCCGGGCGAGGAGCTGATTGAAATCGCCCAGCTGATATACGACAAGAACAGCACCGGCATCAAGCCCTCTTTCTCCGAGATAGGTGAAGAGCTTTCCCTCAGCAAGCCAACATTCCGGAAACGGGTAAGAAGGCTCATCTCCTCCGGATACGCGGTAGAAGTAACAAAAGGCAACCGTAAAGTGCTCGAACTCACTCAAAAGGGAAGAAGTTTGTTTTTCAAATGAACATAATCGATATTTCATCATTTTTCACATGGTTTTTCACTACAATCATATATTATGAAAACCCATGGACTTTCGTAAGTGAAAAAATGGTGAGGTTGGTTACGGTTCTCGAGACACAGGTGTGTTCGAAATGCAAGGGTTCAGGCAAAACCTTGGCCAGTAAAAGGTGCGGGACCTGCAGCGGCTCAGGGCAGGTGGAAGTAGAGATTCTAAGGTGAAAACCTGATTATATTTTCACTACATTTCACAACTTCTTTCTTAAATGGTATATACTGTGAAATCCTTTTTGTTATTTAGGACGGTAAGGAAAATGATGTACCGAAACCACCAGGAGTACAAACGACCCACGAGAAACTCGGACCATGAACTCCTGAGAAGCTGGCTTCGCGGTGAAACCGGAGTTGAGAGTCTTAAAAAATGGCTCTCCAATATGTACGAGTGACCGTCCACTACACGCAATCAGGATGAAAACTCTTCCCCACTTGGGTGGTGCAATTCTCTCTCCAACCTAGGCTTTTATGCCAAAGGCACCACCCCTTTTTTTCTAATATGTAGGTGACGGGGTGGTTCTGTTGTTGCTGACAATCTCCCCAAACAGACTCTGTTTTAACATCGAAGAATGCCGCTAGTTTGGGGACACAGCCGCATTTTCTCAGTTGGGAAATGTTGATATTCGCAAATCCGGCGCGCTCGAAAGTTATGCTGACAAGCGCGATTGTCTTAACTTTCTCGTCCAAACCTAGGCATTTTCGCCAAAGGCACCACCCCTATTTTTCTAATATGCCATCTGACAGGGTGGTTATATTGTTGCTGACAAAATCCCCAAACAGACTCTATGTTAACATCGAAGAAAGCCGCTAGTTTGGGGACATCGCCGAGTTTTCTCAGGCATTATATATTTTCATTCGAAAATTCGGCTTGCTCGAAAGTTATGTTCATAATAGCCACGGTCTTAACTTTCTCGAGGCACCACCCCCATTTTTACATCGGTAATCTGGTTGTTTTGAGATTGACAATTACCAAAATCTTTGAATCGCGTTGGAATTGTTTATGGCGATTCGGGGCGAATGCTTTTTTCTATATCCAAAGCGTTCGGCGTTCGGAATTTATTATTGTCGCATTCAACATAGGATGTTTTGCAACTCAGAGGCCAGTTCCGAAATTTCGACGCGTTTTATTTCGTTTGACACGGAATGGGTTATCTCAATCTCAGTATTGTCGGAGGTCATTTCCTCGAGCCTCGGGATTATGCCAGCCTGCAGAACAGCATCCCTTTCTCCATGCTTCGCAAGCATGCACAATGCCCATAGGGCTCGACCCCGTACGATTGACTCTGAGTCAGCCAGGCATTTCACCAGGGCAGGCACCGCGCCGCACTCGACAATAGCCTTCGCATTGCCTTTCTGGGCCATCCTGGCCAGGGTCCAGGCGGCATGTTTTCGCGGATAAACCTCAGGGTCGGAGAGGTCTTTGACGAGCTTCCTGATTTGAGATTCGATGCCCCGGCTTTCCATGAACGAGCAAATGTATAACCCAGGTATTATAATTTCCCGGAATGGTCCGTGATAGTGATGGGGAGCACATTTTCCAATCACCCAGTGCAACGGGGGGAACCCTGTGTTCGTTCTATTTCTCAGCTCTTGCACAAGCTCTGGGTCTTGTGGGAATTGAATCGGTACTCAGCCACCAATCACCCAGGGAATCGGGGGAGCCTCGCGTCCGTTCTGTTTTCGCAACTCTTGCACAGTATCAACTGTTCTCATCATTTAATAACGAATGTAAATTCTGTATCCAAGCAGTAGATAACTGAAGAATTTCCGTCGGGATCGAGGTTGGTATATTATCAACCTCTCAAAAAACAACCGAGACCCGACGGGAGCACCGGTTAGCTGCAAAAATGAAAGGAGGTGCTCCCGTCGGGATTTGAACCCGAGTCGAAGCCTCGAGAGGGCTTCATGATTGGCCACTACACTACGGGAGCATTAGATTGCTCTGTCCCGTAGTTCGTCCCTCGGCCACT
>CAYHBA010000012.1:0-54754 GCA_964354755.1 uncultured Thermoplasmata archaeon | reverse complement strand
TCCAGTCTAACTTTTTCCGGGAATCCGCCATGCGCCGTAAGTATTCTCAGTGAAAAAAATCAGTTCGTAGGGGAACTGATAATTCAGGCGCATGGCCTACGAATTGAACTTCCGCCTATCGAATAATTAAACCTGGGGCGATAGTTCAATCCAGCCAGGCCCCGTCTTCCCTGAACTCCTGGTACAGGCGCACGCCCGTGAGGGCCAGCAGCAGGGCGAATAGTATCATCAACAGGACCGGCCCTTTGGACCAGTCTCCTTTGGTAAGCAGCAAGGCCAGTGAAATTATCCATATTGCAGCGGCCGATACGCTGGCCACGCGCCCCTTGGGGTTCAGCAGTATCAGGGTCAAGGCATTGCCCCCTTCTCGAGTATCATGACATAAATCCCGTTCTTGCCGTTGATATACTTCTTCACCTTCCAGCCTGTGCCCACGAGTATGGCCTCCAGCTCCTGCTTGGAGACCATCAGGTAGTCGAACCAGGGCGTGCAGTATTTCTGGTACCTGACGCGTATGCGCACCTGGCCTGACATGCGGCCCCTTGCCCTGTTCCTTGCATGGTAATCCAAATGATGGGGCTTGTCAGTTTGGTAGGGGTCGAGCGTCTCGGCGATAATGTATGCATCTGGCGAGGTCATCCCGCGGAACCTGCGGAGCAGAAGCTTCGCCCTCTTGGGATTGGCGAACAGGCCGAAATTGTTGCCCATCATGATGATGGTGTCAAAGGTGCCGAGCTTCTTATTTATCTGCATGATGTCCATGAGCCTGGTCTTCTTCAGGCCCTGCTCCTGGCAGCACTTGAGCGCCATCGGGGAATTGTCAATGCCCAGGACATCGAAGCCCTGGTTCTGCAGGAAAAGGGAGTGGCGGCCACCGCCGCAGCCTATGTCCAGCACCCGGCCCTTCGCATGTCTCATCGCCCTCTGCAGGTGCGCTGACCAGTCCCCGAACTTCGCCAGGTAGGACTTGGGGCCTTCGGAGACATCGATATAGCCGTCGTCCCTCTCCACCACTTCCTCGACATCCATGCCGTGGAAATAGTCGTACATGCCGTACCCGAACGCGTCCTGGTGGTCCTTCAGAGCCATTGTCCCGCACCCAAATCACGGAAGCATTATAAAATGCCATGCCCGGTGCTACATTTTATAGACACATTTATATAGAATATAGGATATAAGGGAGGCGGTGATTCTATTACCGACCAAAACGCGGAAATGCTGGCAGAACTGAAAGAAATAAGGAAGCTTCTCACACCCGCACCCGAGCCGAAGGGGCGCAAGGGTGTGATAGGCGAATTCCTTGACTTCGTGGGAAAATACAAGATACTGGGGCTTGCGGTGGCCTTCGTCATAGGCATGTACCTGGGCGAGGTCGTGAAGGGATTGGTCACGGGCATATTGATGCCCCTGATAAACCAGATACTGGACCCGATGATGAGCGGAACACCGGTCGGCCAGTTCGATCCGTACAGGCCAGGCTTGTTCATAATGGCCTTGATAACCTTTGCCATAGTGTGCCTCGTGGTATTCATCGTGATGAAGATGGCCAAGAAGTGGAAGATCGAGTAAACATCTATTCGATCCAAGGCAATGCGGTTTCATAGCGATGAAGCTGCAAACAACATGCCCCGCCTGTGAGGGCGGGGTTTCATTTTAATAGCTGCATATGTGACAGGGCATTCTCAGGCATTTTGTTGCTCTGTATTCGGGGGCCCTGCCTGTGAGGGCAGGGGGGTTCAGGCACTCGCCCGGTCCGTGCGAGCCGGGCGAAACACATTTTGTAGCTCTCGCAAGGCTTCGTCTCTCTCATACTTCGCTTTGCGTTTTTGGAACAAAGGTTGAAAAATCGTTTCCATGCCAGAGCCGGCAGAATCCCTAACGAGGCAAAGCCTCGTCTGTGACGCGGCGAAGTATCGCCGCTTACCCCGCCCTCCGCTCCAAACGTCCCGAAGGGGCTTTGGATACCACTAAAAACAGCCGAGGTATGCTGCAATAATACGTCCGAAAATGCTTATTTGGCCTGCATATTGTACAGCGCCAGCATCTCCTCGCTTGTGGTCGCGTCCTCCGGCGCCTTGTCTTTCCTAACAAGGCCCGTGAACCTCGGGAACCGTATCGCCAGGCCCGAGCCCTTCCTCACGGCCTCCCAGGCGCAGGTGTGGATGGGGGATAACGTGATTTCCGCGCCTTTGACTTCCATTACAAGGCTTGGCTCGAACCAGAAATCCGCCTTCATTGTGGAATTCACGAGCCTGTGGGGCTTTTTGGACTTCAGGGGTTCAAGCATCTCCGGGAGCGCGGCCAATATCGCGTCATCGAAGCCGGAGCCCAGCTTCGTCACTGTCTCGAATTTACCCTCTTCTTTGTTGTAGACGGCCATGAGCAGGGCGCCGTAATGCCCGGCGCGCTTCCCCCTGCCCGAGAAGGCCCCGACTGCGACAAGGTCCACGGTGTCGCTCATCTCGGACTTGTAATCTCTCTTGAACTTTATCCAGTTCCAGCCCCTGGAGCCTGCGCGGTAAAACGAATCCTCGGCCAGGGACTTGGCTATAACGCCCTCCCCCCCCTTTCCGATTACCTTGGCGAAGAATTCCTCGGCCTCCTGCGGGTCATCGGTGACGAGGACCTCCGCCAACTTCACCCTGTCTACTTCTTTGATGCAGGATGCCAGTTTCTTGCGGCGGTTCGTGTACGGGGTTTGAGTGAGGTCTCTCCCGTCCAGGTAAAGGCAGTCGAACAGGAACAGCATGACTGGGAATTCCTCCACGGCCGAAGTCAGTTCGTACTTCCTTCCCCTGCGGCGGCTCACAGTCTGGAAGGGCAGCATCTCCCCGGTGTTCTGGTCGACGGGAACGCACTCCCCCTCTATCACGCCTGCCTTTCCTTTGAATGCCTTGCCCAGCAAGGCCACGAGATCGGGAAACTGAACAGTCGCATTCTCCAGCTGCCTGGTGAACAACTGCACATCCCCGCGTTTGATATGGGCCTGTATCCTGAGGCCGTCGTACTTGTACTCGAAGGCGCATTTCCCCCCGAGCTTCTCCAGTATCTCGGGGATGCCGGTTAATCGTTCAGCCAGCATGGCCCGGATGGGTGTTCCCACTTCCAGCTTTATCCCGTCCAGACCATCCAACCCCTTTGCCGCGAGCACTTTGGCCACCCTGGCCAGGTCCGAGCAGGTGTTGTAGGCTCTCTCGACCGCATCCCTGTCCTCCTTGGTGGCATAGGTCACTGCCAGCGCGTCCACCAGCGTCATGTCGGCAATCCCGAGCCTCAGCTTCCCCGCGAGCGTGCGGGCTATGTACTTGGCTTCGACCGGGGAGGAATCATGCATCAGCTTGGCCAGCAGCTTGAGCTTCAGGTCCTGGGAGCCTGGACCGGATGCGGACGATATCTGAACCAGGCTGTCGAATACAATGTCGACGCTCAGGGTGTCAGTGAACAGGGAGGTCTGCTTCCTCCTGGAAACGGCTTCGAAGGCCACCGTGCCCAGATCCCCCTCCTTGAGCCATATCTTCTGTATCTCCATGTCGCCCACGCGCGTGGCCTCGTTGATTGCCCTGAGTGCCAGCTTCTCGGCGATGCCCAGCTCCTGGCCTGCGAAATCTGGAGCCAGCTTGCCCTGGGTGAGGAGAACCACTTTCTCAATCGAGCCTGCGGGTACCTGGCGGAACAGGTCCGCAAGAAGGTCTGTCATCTCCAGGCGCTTGCTTGTGGCCTCGATTCTTTCGTAGGCCTGCGCAAGGGCTAGATATTCCATGGCAGGGAGATGGGGCTGAGAATATTTAATTGTGAGGAAAGGTATTGGGGGGACAATGCTGAAAAAGCTCATGGATTCTGAGGCCGGAAAGGCCATCGCGGAACAGTTGAAAGCGCTGGACCAGAGGGCGCAGGCGCTCTGGGCGGCCGACAGCGCTGAGCATGTCCTGCATTATTTCGAGTCAGCACGCCCGGGGGATGCGCGGCCCCGGGAGGCTATAGAGGCGGCAAGGGCCTGGGCCAGGGGCGAGATTAAGTGCGGAGCTGCAAGGAAGGCGGCTCTGGCTGCCCATGCTGCGGCCAGGGAGGCGGGGGACGAGGCAGCGACAGCAGCGGCAAGGGCAGCAGGGCATGCTGCGGCGACAGCCCATGTTGCCAGACATTCGGCCGGTGCCGGGCTCTATGCGGCGAAGGCGGCGTTCATTTCTGGTGGCGAGAAGGGCCTCGGCAGAGAAAGGGAATGGCAGTTGAAGAGGCTGCCTGTCGGTTAGGGCTTTCCCGGGCGGACACAGGCGCGCGCAGGTCGTTGCAGCAATCTGGCTCTGAATGGGCTACCCATGCCATTAAATACCCACCCGGTATGGGACCGATAAAGAAGGAATGAATAATGGGATGCGATAATTTCTCAGAATTTAAACTCCTGGAGCCGCTCAACCGCGCCATCCGGGATGTAGGATACTCTGTGCCCACTCCCGTCCAGGTCCAATCGATACCGCCGCTGATGGCGGGGCGGGATCTGCTCGGATGCGCGCAGACAGGAACAGGCAAGACAGCGGCTTTCGCGCTGCCCATACTGCAGCACATGGCTACAGTCAGAGGGCAGAGAAGGAAAGGTTACGTCAGAGCGTTGATAGTCACGCCGACCCGGGAACTCGCCGCGCAGATAGACCAGAGCATGAAGGATTACTCCAGATACACCAATGTCACAGGCACCGTCATATTCGGCGGAGTGGGCCAGAACCCCCAGGTGAGGGCGCTGGACAGGGGCATAGACATCCTGGTGGCGACGCCGGGAAGATTGCTGGATCTGATGAGCCAGGGCTACGTGCGGCTGGACAGTGTGGAGATATTCGTGCTGGATGAAGCCGACCGCATGCTGGACATGGGTTTTCTCCCAGATATAAAAAGGATACTGGCAAAGCTCCCGTCGAAGCGCCAGACAATGTTCTTCTCTGCCACGCTGCCGCCTGACATAATCAGGCTGGCCAGGACCATGGTCCGGGACCCGGTGAGCGTGAACGTGACACCGGAGACGCCGGTGGTGGAGCTCATCGACCAGCGGCTGATGTATGTCGAGCGCAAGGACAAGGTCGCGCTGCTGGAGCGCCTGCTCAGGCAGGAGCCGGACGGCAAGATGCTGGTCTTCTCGCGCACGAAGCACGGGGCCAACAAGATTGTCAGGATACTCGAGCGCGCCGGGATAAGGGCCTTGGGCATCCACGGCAACAAAGCGCAGAACGCCAGGACGAAAGCGTTGGAAGACTTCCGCTCGGGAAGGGTGAGGGTGCTGGTGGCCACGGATATCGCGGCGAGGGGCATCGATGTCGAGGGCATAACCCATGTCATCAATTTCGACATTCCGAACGTGCCTGAGACCTACATTCACCGCATAGGCAGGACAGCGAGGGCCGGGAATGCCGGAATCTCTGTCTCATTCTGCGATTCGGAGGAAAGGTCCTATATCAGGGATATTGAGAAGCTTCTGAAGCATCCGATACCGGTGGTCAGGGACCAGCCTTACCATTCCGAAGCAGCTGCCAAATCGACCGAACCGGCGCCCCCTCAGGGGCGAAGAGGGCAGGGCAGACACTCAGGAGAGCGCAGGGCCAGACCCCAAAGCCAGCGAGGCTATAGAGCGCCTGGCGGTCAGAACCCGGGACATGCGCCGAACAGACGTTCCGGAACCGGGCAAAGAAAATCAGATTTCAGGCAATCTCGTCCAAGTCAATCCCGGCCAGTTCACTGAGTTCCCGATGGAGTTTCTCCATCCTTATGGCCTGGGCCTCATTGCCCTTGCCCCTTTCGCGTTCGACAGCATCTGACAGCTTCCACCTGGCCGGGCCCCTCTCATTGTGAGTTATAAGGTTGTCCGCATGCGCCACAATTTTTTCTGCCAGTGTCTCGGGCATGTAATTCCCCGGAGGAAGTCCGAGCTCCTTTGCTTCACCGGTGTCAATGCCGGCGCCGATGTGGCGCTCCACAATTCTGACAAGTGATTCGTCCAGGCCGCGCTTTCTGAGGATGTCGGCGCTTGCCGCGGCATGGCCGATGCCATGGGTCCTGGACCGGCCTATGTCATGGAGGAGGGCCGCGCGGCTTATCAGGTCAAGGGTCTCCCTGTCCTGCGTTATGCGTTTGGCGATCTTCAGGGCCAGATGCTCGACCGCCATGCAATGGTCTATGACAGCGTTGGGGCAGTTCTCCTCTACTAGGAAGGAAAGGCACATTTCCACGGTCGGATATTTGGCCTTGCAGGCTGACTCACTCACCCTCGACCACCGTCTTGCCCCTGGGATTGGGCACTATCTTCATCTGGCCGTCTGCGAATTCCGGCAACTGCTCCCCCCGGAACTTGTACAGGAACAGAGCGAGTGCCGCGACCTCCGAATGAGGCTGGTTGCCCACCGAGATGTTGATCGTGGCGAGCTCGTAAACTTCCCTGGGGACCTTCTCGGCACCGACAACTATCATCAAGTCTTTCTTTGGGTCGAGTGCCGATAACCCCCTGTGCATCTCCTCGCCGTACATCGTGAGATGGACAATCTGGCCTTTGAAATTCTTCATCTCCTCGCGGTGCTTCACGCCGGATCTGATTGAAACCTTGCCGCCCCAGCGCTCGCACGTGGACTGGAAGTTCCTCTCCAGGTCCGGGTCCCTGGTGTCGATTAAGATCCGGTCAGCGCCGAATGCCCTGGCAACCAAAGCCACATGGGTCGTTATGCGCTTGTCCCTCTCGGGCCTGTGCCCAATCCTGAGAACAGTAATCAAAAGAATCACTCTTCGTCGTGGAGCTCTATCCTGTGGCCGCGGTAATCTACCCTGGCGGAGCGCTTCACAAGGCTCTTCAGCATGGTCTGGCTGAGGCCAAGTTCTTCAGCCACGTCGCCCGCGAACCTGCCCTCCTTTCCGATAGACTTGAGAATCTTGGCCTCTATCTTCTTGAATTCCTTGTCCGACATGCCTGCCGCGGCTATCACATCGCTTATCTCGAAAACCGAGCAGGAGGTGTTGATGTGGAACGCCGAGTAGTAGGTGTGGTAGGCTTTGACGGGCTTCTGCTGGGAGCCCTCTGGAGGCTGCTGCCACCTTGTCTCGACCAGCTTCATCTTGTTGAACAGCCTCAACACAATAGGGCCTTCCTCCCCGTATTTCTCCTCTATCTCCTGGGCGGTCTTCCAACCTGCGGACACTTCCTTGAATATCTCCCGCTTCATCTCGTTGTCCACTGCCCTGAATGTCGACACCAGTTCGGAAGGGTCGTTGACAACTTTTATCCTGTTCATTTTACCGCCCCTGTATCCGATTCTAACAATATAAAGACAATGCCCATTTCCCATGGGATAACGACAATATTTTATACGGTGTCCCAGATGCCCCACGTGTGCCGAGATGGCCCAGCCCGGTAAGGCGCAAGACTGGAAATCTTGTGTCCGTAAGGATGCGGGAGTTCAAAAGGGGCTTGGAGTGATATCATTATCTCCAAGCAAACGAACCGAGACAGATGGTTTCGTGTGCCCAATGGAAATCTCCCTCTCGGCGCTTTTTTCACCTGGCTTCGGTTAAGCCAGGTGAGTACCTGACATCCCCGGGCTTACACCCGGGGTTTTCCAAACCGGTAACCAAAATGCTTTTTTTTACTAATAATCTGCTGTCACCCAGACCGCTAATAAAATGAAACCCCGGCCTTACAGCCGGGGCATGCTGTAATTAAATCTCCGCACAACCTTTAAAACATCCGGCATATTTCCTTGTCCGATGCCAACGGTGAAGGGGGGTCTTGAGAGCCTTTTCAATCCCGGCTCGGTGGCCATAATCGGCGCATCAGCGAAGGAAGGAAGCATAGGCTATTGCCTGGTCCAGAACCTGAAGGCTTCGGGCTACAAAGGCGCCATCCTGCCGGTGAACCCGAAGTACTCGGAGATACTTGGTATAAAATGCCACGGGTCAGTCGGCGAGTTTTCCCACCCTGCGGAGCTCACCGTCGTCGCGGTCCCGGCAGAGGGGGTCAGGGATGCCGTGGAGGCCTCATGCAGGGCCGGAGCCAGGATGTTCATCATCATCTCGAGCGGCTTCGGAGAGGTAGGGAGGCACGACCTCACCCATGAACTTGTCGCTGTCCTCAGGAAATACGGCGCCAGGACTCTTGGGCCGAACGTATTCGGGGTGTTCTCGGCCAAAGCGAAGATGAACGCGACCTTCGGCCCGCTGGAGATAAGGGTGGGCAATGTGGGCCTCATATCCCAGAGCGGCGCGCTTGGCGTGGCCCTCATGGGCAAGTCTGTCACGGACAGCATAGGCCTTTCGGCGGTTGTGAGCGTGGGCAACGAGGCTGACATATCAGAGGCTGAAGCCCTGGAATACCTGGGGAACGACGATGCGACCAAGGTCATCCTGATGTACATGGAGGGCTGCAGGGACGGCAGGCGTTTCCTCGAGGCAGCGAAATCCGTCTCCGGGAAGAAACCCGTCATCATAATCAAGTCAGGGAGCTCGGCCAGGGGCGCGCTTGCGGCCGCATCGCATACAGGCTCGCTCGCTGGTTCCGATAGAGTCTTCAGCGCGGCAATAAGGCAGGCAGGGGTGATAAGGGCGGATGACCTCACGGACGCGTTCAACTGGACAAGGGCGCTGGCCAACCTTCCGCTGCCCAAGGCGCCCGGCACGGTCATAGTCACAAACGGCGGCGGAGTAGGAGTCATGGCCTCGGATTCGGCTGAAAGGCATAGCGTGACACTCAACTCCGACCTGGAGATGCTTGAGCGGGTGTTCCGCCCGACAATGCCCCGGTTCGGCAGCTCCAAGAATCCGATCGACATCACGGGCCAGGCCAGGAACGAGGAGTACGGTATGGCTCTGCGGGCTTCGCTCGAGGAAGAGGCCATTCCCTCGGTCGTGGGCCTGTACTGCACCCCGGCCACTATGGACGTGATGGAGTTCGCGAGAACGGCCGTGGATTCGGCCGGCGACCTCACAGGCATCAAGCCGATGGTTTTCGCCATCATCGGCGGGAAGGGCGTTGCCGAGGCCATTGCCATGCTCAACGCAAGCGGAATCCCGTGCTATGAAACCCCGGACGAGGCCGTGTCCGCCATGGGAATCCTGTACAGGAGAATGAGCTGGCTCGCCGGCGATAAAGGAGCGCCAGAGGAGTTCGGCATGGACCTTGCCGCCATACAGGCAATAATTGACAGGGCCCAGGCCAGAAATCAGACCCAGCTTCTGGAAAGCGACTGCGCCAGAATCCTGAGACATGCGGGCCTGGAGCTCCCGAAGACCGAGGTCGCCAGGACCATGGACGAAGCAGTGAAAGCGGCCGGAGCCGTCGGATACCCTGTCGTGATGAAGGTCCTGTCCGAGGACATCGTGCACAAGACCGAGTTCGGGTGCGTGAAGCTGGACCTTGAGGACGAGGGGGAGGTGAGGGTGGCATACGAGACCATCATGGCCGAGGCCAGGCGCCATTTCCCGAGGGCTAGGATAGAGGGCGTCACCATAACGGAAATGGTTACCGAAGCAACAGAGATGATACTCGGGTTCTCCGAGGACCAGTCATTCGGGCCGGTGCTGATGTTCGGCATGGGCGGGATATACGTCGAGGTGCTGAAGGACGTGTCATTCAGGGTGGCTCCCGTCTCCAGGCATGAATGCGAGTCCATGGTGAAGGACATACACTCCTACCCCATCCTGATCGGGGCCAGGGGCAAGGCGTTCAGGGACATCCCTAAAGTTGTGGAGGCCATTTCGAGGATTTCCTACCTGGCGGCGCACACGAAGGACATACTCGAGCTGGACATCAATCCGCTCATGGTCCTGGCCAAGGGGAAGGGCTGCAAGGTCGTGGATTCCAGGATGACCATCAGAAAAGCTATTAATAGGGAAAAGGTTACGGAGAAAATCCCATGAAATCCCTGACAATCACGTCCAGCAGGACTGCGGCGGGAAAGACCACAGTCGGGCTGGGTATTGCCCTCAACGCGAACATGAGATGCGGTTTTTACAAGCCATACGGCGACCATCTTGTCTACAGCAAGAAGAGCCTCCATGACCTCGATGCAATGGTCTATCAGAACTGGCTCGGCATGGACAAATCTACCCTTGAGAGCACGCTCGGTTTCGACGCTGACAAGATCATGTCCCACTGGAACAGCAAGGAACTTGACAACGTTCTGAAAAAGAATTACCAGGCCATAGCATCGAAGCATGATCTCACCATAGTCGAGACTGCCAGGAACTACTCGTTCGGCGGACACATGGACATGGATTCGATTTCGCTGGCCCAGAAGTTTAATTCCGAATTGATACTCGTCGCCGAGGGGGATGTGCCCCTGATACTGGACAAGGTCCTGGCCATATCTAAGAGCGCCGAGAACATAGCCAAGCTCAAGGGCATCATCATCAACAAGGTGAGCGAGGAAGACTGGGACAAGGTGAAGATTGAGGTCCCGCCTGTGCTGGAGCGCAAGGGCATCAGGCTTTTCGGCATGCTGCCGAGACGTGCGGAACTGGAATGGGGCGACATGCGTCTGGTCCTGGAGAAGCTCAATGCCAAGCTCATCGCGGGCGGTGACGGTGTCGGCAATGTCGTGAAGACGGTCCAGGTGGGCGCTCTGAGCGCGGAGCAGGCCATGAGGATGCCTGAATTCTTCCGCGAGAACAAGGTCCTGATCACAGGAGGCGACAGGGTGGACCTGATATTCGCCTGCCTGGCTCCCGAGACCGCTGGCATAGTGCTCACGAACAACATCCTCCCGCATCCCAAGGTCATTGCGAAGGGGGACGACATGAACATACCCATCATCTCGGTGCCCATGGACACCTACACCACGGCCAAGGCCGTGGAGAAGATCATCGCGGAGATATCGCCGGACGAGACGGACAAGAAGGAGCTCATAAAGAACATGGCCAAGAAGGAACTCGACCTTGACGCCATCCTGGCATGATTATTTCATTTCAGCTGTCACATCGTCCAGCAGCCGCTTGGCGCCTATCTGCTCGAACAGGGATTTCGCTTCCGTGAAAAGCTGCTTGGCTTTCTTTTTATCGCCCTTGGCCTTGTACATCTTTCCGATGTCGAACAGCACCTGGCCCTTATGATATTTCGAGGCCATAGCTTCCGTTATCTCCATCGCTTTGGAGAACAGTTCCTCGGCTTTGGGCCAGTCTTTCTTCTTCGCGTAGGCCATCGCCTGGATCCGAATCGAGCCCTGAATGCCCATCGTGTCGTTCATTGGCTCCAGTATCTTGAGCGCCTTCTCCCCGCGGTTCAGAGCCTCGTTGACATCGTCTATGTTGAGAAGGGCCTCGCCCGAGTTGAACAGGCTCCAGCCTATGAACTGCTGGTTGTTTATCATCCTGGCACATTCCTCGGACTTTTCGAAATTCTGAATGGCCTTCTTCCATTCCTTCTGCTGCATGTACGAGTCGCCGATGTTGTTGTACAACCTGGCCAACTGGCGGTGGTCCCTCACTCCCTCGAGAAGCGGTATGCTCCTGTTGAACCAGTCAATCGCCTTGGTGAGATCGCCGAGGTCGCTGTACACCAGCCCGAATTCGATCAAGATCTGGCCTATCAGGCCCTCGTCCCCTGTCCTTTCGGCATTGGCATGCCCTTTCTCAAGCCACTCCAGCGCCTTGCTGTAGTTGTTCCTGTGCCATTCCAGGTGGCCCAGCCACCTTGATGCGTCCGCTATGCCCACCGGGTAATCTGCGGACTGGGATATTGACAGGCCTTTGTGAAGGTATTCAATGGCCTCGTTCCACTTGTCGTTCTTCTCGAATATCAGGCCTATGCCGATGTTGGCCTCGGCCTCCTTGAGAGGGTAATCAGCCTTCCTCGCATACCTTATTGCATTCCTGAACGCCCTGTCCCCCTCATCGAAATCGCCGGTTATCTGGCAGGCATTTCCCAATGAGACATAGATGTCGGCAAACCGCCTGGCCATAATCGGGTCGCCTTCCTTGCCCTTGAGGGTATCCAGCTCCATCTGGACCTTGAGCTTTCGTATCTGGTTGCCGACCTTCTGGGCAGTCTCGTCGCCCTTCGAAGGCCTTATGGCCCTGATGAGGGCCTGTGAAAGCCTGATGATGTCCCCGACTTTGATTTCCTCGGGCCTGATGCTGAGTTCGAAGCACTGGGTGATTAACATGGTCTGGCCGAACTCTTGGCCCAGCTCAACATTCAGAATCCGCCTTATCTCCGAGGCAAGCCTGTAAGCGGGTTGGTCAATCATATAGTCTTTCCCGTAACATAAATAGCGGGGACACTTAAAAAGCTATTGATGGGGCTTTGTTTCCCTGGCATCTTGAAGTTCAGACAACATCCAGATGAATCTCCTCGCCGTAGCGGGAATATGCCCGCCAGGAATTCTTGTTGAAAGGGTAGCCCATTATTATATGCACCTGCCCTGTCTGGGCGAACAGCCTCAGGTCCTCGTCCGAGGGACTGTTTTCGCCCGAGGGATGCGAATGCGCGGTTCCCACTCTCCGGAAATCTATGGGCAGGTTGTACAGCCGCAGCAGGGCATAGCGCTCGCTGGCAATGGTCCCGGGGCCTAGCCAGAACTCCACGATGACGCCGTCCTCCGCCAACAGGAAGCATGAGAACTCGTGGGTTTTCTCGGACTCGTATGCCGACCTTGAGCCTGCGAGCAGGCCCCCAAGAAGCTTCCCGGATATGGCCGTCACCTTCTGCCTGGCCAACGCTTCACATCCTCAGCTTCTTCCAGGCGCGGTCATAGAAATCCTCCTGGAAGCGCACGAACCTGGCCGGATTTTCCGACCTGCTCAGCCTGAGCACATCGTCCGGTTCGATGGCTATCTCGTCCTGGCCGTCAAGCACCATCATGCATCTCTTTTTGTCGGCATGCCTCACTTCGACCGTGCTGTTGGCCGGAATGACCAGCGGGCGTATGGCCAGGTTGAAAGGGGCAATGGGGGCCAGCACGAACGCGCCCACCCTGGGGTCGATTATGGGGCCGCCCACGCTCATCGCATAGCTCGTCGAGCCGGTGGGCGTGGAGATTATGAGGCCGTCAGCCCTGACGTTTAGGGCAGGCTTGCCGTCCACAAGTACGTCGAAATGATGCATCTTCGAGACATGGCTTGTATGCAGCACAGCCTCGTTTATGCAGTCCTGAAGCCTGGTGTCATTGCGCATGACCTTGAGGCGTATCCTTTCCTCGACAGTGTAATGGCCCGAGAGAATCCTGTTCACCCGGACGGCGACCTCCTCCCTGGGTATCTCGGTCAGGAATCCGAGCTGGCCCGCGTTGATGCCAGCAATGACATGATTGCATCTCTGCAGGGCATAGAGAATCGTCCCGTCGCCGCCTATGGTTATAAGCACGTCAATCTTCATCTCCTCGAGGGACTGGCCCTTCTTCCCGAGCTTCTTTCCGAGATCCGCCTCGTAAATAATTTCGGCCTTGCCCTCCAGGATGGAGCACAGTTCGCCCAGCACGCTGTCGATGTCCCTGAGCTTCGGATTTGCCAGTATGCCTATCCTCATCCCATCAGCTCCCTGACCTCGTCGGAACCGGCCGCGGACATGTTCCTTCTCTCATCGAGAGACAATGGCATGTCCAGTATTTCATTATTTTCATCGTATGCCTCGCCGCCCGCCTCTCGAAGGACCAGGACGGCTGCAGCTATGTCCACGATTCGCGGGCTCTTTTTGAGGTCCGGGTACTTCACGAAGAATGCATCGGCCTGGCCGCTCGCCACAGAGCACAGTTCAAGTGCGGTGGAGCCCAGGCATCTGATCCTCTTGAACCTTGAGGCCATCGTGTAAGTCACAGGGTCGACCGCGCCGCCCACATAGGCAATCAGCAGCTTCTCGGCTTCTGGTTTTTTCACCCTGATTGGCGCGTCGTTCAGTGTGGCGCCCTTCCCCTTGGAAGCGTGGAAAACGTCCCCGGTGACCAAGTTCATTACCAAGCCCTCGCGCATTCCGGAAAGCGAACCTTTTCCCACGGCCAGGGACACGCTGTAGAACGGAATCCCGGTGCAGGCATTGTGCGTGCCGTCTATTGGGTCGGCCACCAGGGTCTCGCCGAACCCCCTGTCTATAAAACCCGCCTCCTCGCTGAGAAGATTGAGCCTGAGGGCATTGCTGTCCATGTAACCGACAATGGCATCCTCGGCCACCCTGTCAATGTAACTTGTTGGCGTCCCGTCCGCGCCCATGGCCATAATCCTTCCCCGTTCCCCGGGGGGCAGCGCTGCGACTGCGGACCTGACCATTTTGGCCATCTCCAGGAGCTGTTTCCTCATGAGATGGCCAACGCGCAATTCCATTAAATAACTATCTGCCAAAGGGGAAAAGCGGGGAGAAGCCAGCATCGTCTCCGGTGGCCTGGCTCATCAGCCGCCGGATGCTGAAGCTCTCCTCGAATTGGCTGGCCAGCTGTTCCGCCAGCTTCCTGTCCATTCCGCCTTTTATCATGCCCTTCTTCAGCTTCCTGGCTGCCTTCTTGGCCCTGCGCTTGAACTTCAGGGCCGAGAACACCAGCCTTATGAGTAGTCCGGGCACCTTGGCCAGGGCGGCGACAGGGACTTCACTCATCTTCGAACTTCCTTGCTATCTTGGCCTTGACCTTCTTCTCTATCTCGTCGCCCAGGTCGTCATGGTTTCCGTGGCCGTGGCCACCGATGTTGAGGCCGCCGCTTTCCCCGAGGACCTTGGATATCATCCCGCCCGGGCTGGAGCTGTCCATGAACTTCTGGGTGAGCTCGAAGGCCTTCTCCTCGTCCATCCCGGCGTCAACCATGGACTTGTAGAACTTGGCCACTGCCATGCCGAATGCCTCTGATTTCTCGGCGCTGAACAGCGCTTCCGTGATTTCGTTCAGCAGCTTGGGCACTGTTGCGCTCACCGCTTCCAGTATCTCCTTGACTTCCTTCGCATCGGTGTGCGACTCATGCTCCTTCTCATGCTCGTTTTCCTTTTCTTCTGACATGTTTTTACCTCCTTTGAGCGGTTTTCCCGCTCCTGATACTCAATAGTTTGGGCAGAGTATTTAAAGAAACTGGAAATTTATGAGCAGTTATATGCAATCGGGACACATGAAAGGATGAGAGAAACGATTCTGTGCCAGAGCTTGGAAAATGGTACCCCGCCCTCACAGGCGAGGCTTCCTGAGGAGATAGAGCCATTGCAATAAAATGCTGTTCAAGCGCACTCGGAGAAAAATTGCATTGAAACCCCACCCTGACAGGTGGGGCATGCTGCCAACAGATTGCCTCTGGGTGATGATTCATTTCATCACCCCTAATAATTTCAACCATTTCTCGACCAGCTCGTCCGACACCTTGTATTTTTTTACCTTCTTGTCGCCGACGATCTCTATGGCGCCGGCCTGCTCCAGCTCGAACAGCTTGTCACGGACTGTCTTGCGTGACGAGGTTCCGCGCTTCTCCTTCAGGTTCTCGGCTATCTGGGAGACATTCAGTTCCTTCTTCTCGAAGAGTATGACCAGTATCTCCTGGGCTATCGGGTCCTTGACAGTGGGCACGAGCATCTCCGGCGATACCTTGCCGTGCTGCTGGTACAGATTGATTATCTTAAGATACCCCGAGGCCATATCGTTGAACTTGGCCATGAGCGCCATTGCGTCCTGGTAGGGCTTGGCCATGTCCGATATCATGCCTTCCAGGTTGTCAATCTTCGAAGAGAGCCTCTCGATTTCTTTGTCCTTCTCCTTGCTGGTCACGGGATAAGGTATCATATATCGGATATTAGATAGTTATCAGTGCTTCAATGAAGGTTGACGTTCTCGTCCCTGATGAAGCTTCGGCGAGTGGTAGAACACACATTGGGCACCCACTCAACCGTATAGATTTTCGAGCAGGCTCACCAGAGCTTTTTCTATTGATAAATTTTTCTTTTTGGCGACGGTGAGCCAGCGGAGAAAATCTCACAAAAAGAAAAACTTCAATGAAGGTTGACGTTCTCGTCCCTTCCCGGGCCGTATGAGAGGATTTCGACCGGAATCCCCAGGTTGGCCTCGATGAAGGTGACGAATGCCCGTAGGTTCTCGGGCAGGTCGCGCCTGCTGCCTTCACGGCATTTTGCCCAATCCTCGGGGCTCAGCACGGGCCATCCCTTGAACGTATGGTAGACCGGCTTGCATTTCTCCAGGGTCCTTATGCTGGCAGGAAAATCATGGACCTCGCCCTTCTCATGAACGTAATGGGTGCAGACCTTGACCTCGGGCAGGCCGCACAGCACGTCAGCCTTGGTCAGAACTATCGAATCCAGGCCGCACAGCCTTGCCGAATACCTGAGCATGACAAGGTCCAGCCAGCCGACCCGGCGCTTGCGGCCGGTGGTGGTTCCGAACTCCTTTCCCGCGGTGCCGATATGCTCTCCGGTGGCATTGCGAAGCTCTGTCGGGAACGGGCCAGTGCCAACGCGGCTGGTGTAGGCCTTTACAACGCCTATGACCTTGTTTATCCTGTTCGGTGCTATGCCCGCCCCTGTGCAGCAACCACCTGTTATCGTGGCCGAAGATGTACAGTGTGGGTATATGCCGTGGTCTATGTCCAGGTGCACGCCCTGTGCGCCTTCGAACAGGACGTTCTTCCCGGCATCCAGGGCCTCGTTTATCAGCAGCGAGGTGTCGCATACATAGGAGGCCAGCTTGGTTCCGTAATCTGTGTAGGCGGCCAGTATCTGGTCCTTCGAAAGGGCCATTGACCCGCCCAGGGCCTCGACATAGGCCTTCTTGGCCGGGTATGCAGCAGAAAGTTTTCTGTCCAACTCTGCCGGATCGACCATGTCGCAGAACCTGATGCCGAACCTCGAGGCCTTGTCTGCGTAACACGGACCTATCCCCCGCCTGGTGGTTCCCGCGGCCAGCGCGCCCTTGGATTCCTCCTCCAGGCCGTCGATTGCCTTGTGGTAGGGCATGATAACATGAGCCCGGTCGCTGATTGCCAGCCTTCCGGTTTTCACGCCGAACTCCTTCAGGTTGTCAAGCTCGCCGATAAGGACCTCCGGGTCAACAACCAGGCCGTTGCCTATGACAGACGTGACATTCTCGCGCAGAATGCCTGACGGCAAGAGGTGGAGCTTGAATGTCCTGTCCCCGACGACTATGGTGTGGCCGGCATTGTTCCCGCCCTGGAACCGGACGACCATGTCCGCGTCTTTGGCCAGCAGGTCGGTTATCTTGCCCTTTCCCTCGTCGCCCCATTGCGTTCCGACTATCAATCTGGACGGCATTGTTTCACCGGAGGAGGATAGATGAACCGCGTATTAAATTCATTGCCCATTCATGGGATTTGGAGCGGGAACAGCTCGTTGTGGATCGCCCTGACAGCCTCTTCAACATCGCGTTCCTGAAGAATGAAATAGTACGCGCCCTCGGATGCGCCCGAGGATATCATCTCCACATTTATGTCCACCCGGGCGACAGCGCTGAATATCTTTCCTGCGACCCCCTTGGTTTGGTTCAGGTTGCCACCGACTATTCCTATCAGGCCGACAGAATCCATCACCTCGATGGATTCCACAAGGTTCTTGGACAGTCTGTCGAGCATGGCATGGCAGCGCCTCAATTCGTTCCTGTCCAACAGCAGGGCTATGCAGGTCTGGGATGTGATGACCGACTTGATGTTTATTCCGGAATCGCTCACTTCAGTGACCAATCTGGACAATATGCCTGGCTGGATGCCTACACCAGCTCCGTGGAATTTCAGTATCCCTATTTGAGAGGTGTGTGCGACACTTTTGACCGCGCCCCCGTTATCTTCCGCATACTCCCTGACCCAAGTCCCCCTGGACCTGTCCTTGCAAGCAACGTTCCCCACCCAGAGCGGTATCTTCTTGTCCTTCAATGGCCAGATTGTCAGCGGATGCAGAATCTTGGCTCCGAAGTAGGCAAGCTCGGCCGCTTCATCGTAATTCAGGCATTCGATATGCCTTGCCCCCTGGACCACGTCAGGGTCCGATGTGTAAAAGCCATCGACATCCTTCCAGAGCTCCAGCACCTCGGCGTCCATGACATTGGCGACGACGGCCGCTGAATAATCCGCACCTCCGCGCCCAAAGGTGGTCGTATGCCCGTTCGGATCAACCCCGAAGAAGCCCGTGATGATGGGCACGCATCCGCTCTGGATGATGCCCCGGATGGCGTCTGGCATTTTTTCCCTTGTTGCATCGAGGTCGACGGTCGCGCAGCCGAATTGCCCATCGGTTATGCACCCTATCTTCTCCATTTCAACTGCCTGCGCTGGTGTCCCCCTGTCCTTCAATGCTCCCTCCAATAAAATCACAGAAAGACGCTCGCCCAGGCTCATAAGGAAGTCGCTGCATCTGGGAGTGAGCTCTCCCGTGTAATGGGCGCCAAAGGCCACCCTCTCCCAGCATTCGAGAAGCGCGTTCATCCTGCCTTTCATCCTGTTTATCCTGGTGCTGTCCATCACTGTCTCAGCCAACGCGGAGAAATGCAATTCCCTTAATTCGTCGGTCATGTCCCGGGGGCTGGCATTTCCTGTCTCCAGGACTTTCAGGAACTCGCTGATGCGGTCAGTCACACCGCCGAGTGCCGAAACGACGATCACCTTTTCCTGGGTGTCCTCAGCTATGATGTCCGCGACATGGTTGATCCCCTTCGGGCCAGCAAGAACTGACCCGCCCACCTTCATCACCTTCATTTGATCGCCTTCGGCAATTGAACGAACCGCTGCCCGACCATCCCTGTGGCCCCCAATATGCCGCATTCCAATTTCGCCATGATTAGACCTCCCTCTGCGTTTCTTCATATACATATTTGACCCACTGGGAAAAGAACTCGTGGCTGTTGCCGCGCCATCTGTTTATCGGGCGGTTGATGTCCAGGTTCTTGGGCCTGTCTACGTCAACCCGGCCTTTGTCGCGGTCGCGGATGTACTCCTCGACCAGCCTCTGGGTGTCGTACTCCGGGTGCCCCAGATGCACCAACAGCCTATGGTCGCTGCTCTCGAATATGACATAACCGGCACCATCGGAATGGGCCAACAGGTTGACCAGCCCTCTATGGGATGCATCCTCCAGCACCCTGTCGGGAATGAAGGAGTGCCTGCTCTGCGGGCACCAGAACACGTCATCCAATGTCCCGGTTATCCTGTGTTCGCGGTCGATGTTCCTGGTCTCGAACAACCCGAATAATTTTTCCCTGCATGGCTGCTTGTCAATCCCGAGGACCTTGGCAAGTGCAAGCCCGCCCCAGCATATCCCGAGGGTCGATGGAATGTTCTTCCTCGCATAGGCCAATATCTCGGTGACTTCCTCCCAGTAGGTGATTTCGTCAAACTCCTTCGCCTCTATCGGTGCCCCGGTCAATATCAGGCCATCGAGCTGCTCGTCGGAGACAGCCTCCTCGAATGTGACGTACAGGTTGAAAAGATGCTTTTTATCGGTGCTGTTGTAGGCATGGCTCTTCAGCCTTATCCAAATAGGCTCTATCTGGACCAGTGTCCGGCCCAGCGGCTGGAGGACGTTGAACTCGTATGTCTCGGCCTGGGGCATTATGTTCAGTATCCCGATGCGCAGCGGCCTGATGTCCTGCCTCAGCGCCCTTTCTTCGGTTATGCAGTAGATGCCGTTGTCCACCAGGGCCTTTCTGGCATGGTAATCGTTCGGCATGATTATGGTCATTTCACCCACCTCTGGTGTTGTCGAGGGCCTGCTCAAGGTCCTCCAGGATGTCGTCGATGTGCTCGATGCCTATCGACAGGCGGACCATGTCGGGAGTTATCCCGCCTTCCTCCTGCTGTGCCTGGCTGAGCTGCGCATGGGTTGTGGAGGCAGGATGTATGGCCAGGCTCTTCGCATCGCCCACATTTGCCAGATGGGAGAACAGTTTCAGGCTTTCGATGAAGCGGGTTCCGCTCTTCCTCCCGCCCCTGATGCCGAAAACCACCATTCCCCCGAAGCCGTTCTCAAATTGCCTCGAGGCCAAAGAATATGATGGGTCCTCCTTGATACCGGGATACCTCACCCATTCAACAAGATTATGATCATCAAGGAACCTAGCCACGGCAAGCGCATTGTCGCAGTGCCTCTGCATCCTGAGGGCAAGCGTCTCAATGCCCTGGAGGAACAGCCAGGCATTGTCCGGGCTTATGCATGCGCCAAGGTTCCGCAACGGGACCAATCTCATCCTGTTGATGAAGGCCAGATGATTCGATTCGCCAAGGTCATGGGCGAACCTCAGGTTATGGTAGGACCGGTCTGGCTCGTTGTACAATGAGAATTTTTTGTCAGTCCAATCGAATTTCCCGCTGTCAACGACAATGCCGCCTATTCCGGAGCCATGGCCGCCCAGCCATTTTGTGAGGGAGTGTAACACAACATCCGCTCCATGTTCGATGGGCCTGAAGAGGTAGGGCGTTGTGAAGGTCGAGTCCACCACAAGGGGAAGGCCGTGTCTTCCGGCAATATCGGCAAGCGCCCTGATGTTAGCAACATCCAGCACAGGATTTCCAATGACCTCGGAATACAGCATCCTGGTGCGGGGATTGATCTTTGCCTCCATCCCATCCAAATTCGCAAAATTGACCTTTATCCCGAAATCCGGTAAAATGCAATCGAACATGGTGTATGTGCCGCCATACAAGTTGTGGGCAGAGAGCACCTCGTCACCTTGCCTGCAGATGTTTATCACCGAGTAGAAAATGGCAGATGTGCCGGATGCCAGCGCCAGGCCGCCTGCCCCGCCTTCAAGGGCAGCCACCCTATTCTCCAGAACATCCTGGGTGGGATTCATCATGCGGGTGTAGATATTTCCGCTTTCCTTCAATCCAAAAAGATTGGCCGCATGTTCCGTGCTCTTGAAGAGGTATGAGCTGGTCCTGTACACTGGCGTGGCCCTTGCGCCGGTCGCATCAATTGCATTCCCTTCATGGAGCACTTGTGTTTCTATCCTGTGTTTCCTGGTCAAGCATCTCACCTATTTCACCCGTTTTGATGGGGTATACCCCCAAAACGTAGGGATATACACCATTTTGTATAAATACCTATGCAAAAGGGAATGATTTTATATCCCTTTAACATTATGACGGTTCATGTGGGAGCTCATCTCAAGCAGCTTTGCCAGAGTGCCTGCCCAGGCGATCGTCGCCAAGTACATGTTGGATGTCGGAATCCGCATCGAAGGCAACCGCCTATTCGTGGACAAGGTGGGCGTCTCATTTTCCCAGGTCGCGAAAGCCGTGGGCAAGGACAAGCAGATTGTTTCGGCCACAATCGAAACCATCAGGTCGGATCGCCGCTTGTATGACATTTACTCAAATCTGCTCGCCACCTGCAATCTGACGAAGGTTGCGAAGGTCATGAACTGGGACGTTCTCGAACTCACCCTCTCAGATCCTGCGAAGTCCGGTGTATTGGGCGCCGTTGCCACTGCAATCGGGGACACTGGAATATCGATTCGCCAGGCGATTGGAGAGGACCCTACATTCTCGACCGGCCTCCTTTTCATCATAACTGAAACTCCGGTCCCTGGGGACGTTCTGAAGAAGCTCCAGAAAATCAAGGGCGTCGAGAAAGTGTCTCTAATATAGCCAGCAAGGCAGTCTCCGAGAGGCGCGCAATCTCCGCAAGATTTTTATAATACATATAAAATACACTGTGAGTACATTAAAAGTACATTAAAATGTATAATTGGTGGAAAGAAGGTCTGACCATGGCTGAAATAAGGGTTATTCTTCCCGACGAGGTGGACAGGTATCTGGAGAGCGTGATAAAGTCAGGCATGTTCGGGAACAAAGCCGAGCTGGCCAGGGCTGCGATAGTGCATTTCCTCAACACGATAGGCCCTATATCGAAAGGTTATGACACAGAGACTTCGTTCTCACCGGACGGGAGAATTTTCCAGCTGGAGTATGCCAGGGAGTCAGTCCAGAGAGGCAGACCTGTCGTCGGGTTGGTGTGCTCGGACGGGGCCGTGCTGGCGACCGAGAACCTCTCCGAGGGTGCCGACTCGCTCCTGGTGGCGAATCCAGGCATCAGGAGGATATCGGACAACATTGCAATAGGGTATTCCGGCCTGGCAGTGGATGCGATGATGGTGATGGACCACCTGAAGCCCCTTGACCTCAAGACAGAGGAGAAGATAATAACAGCCATCAGGGAGATGTACTGGAACAACACGCTGAGGCGGGACACGAGGCCGCTCGGGGCAAGCCTGCTCGTGGCCACTTGCTTCTCCAGGCCGCGGCTGTTCGAGGTCGAGCCGGGCGGAATGATAAATGAGTGCGTCGCCGGGATAATCGGCAGCGGTAGCGACGCTTCGAGAGATGCCCTGGCAGCGGAATACAAGAAAACAGCGATAAAGAACACCGGAAAGCTCATCTCCTCCATACTGGGCGAGGGCAGGGAATATACGGTCGAGACTGTGCTGGCAGGAGGGTGAGCCGATGGAGGACGATATCAAAATAATCCAGAGAAAGGACGTGAACATGAAAGGGGCCGTACTGATCGAGGGATTCCCCAGCATAGGGATGGTGAGTTCCATAGTGGCCAATTATCTCATCAAGACGCTCGGCATGGAATACATAGGTTCTGTAAAGTCCCGTTACTTCCAGCCCATTGCCGTGGTATCCGCTGGCGTGCCCATGCCGCCAGTGAGGATTTATGCGGGCCAGCCCATCGAGAAGAAGGACTGCATATGCGAGAGGCTGGTCGTGGTCGCTTCAGAGTTTCCGCCCCCCGCCGAGCTGATGCAGCCTCTGGCTGAAAAGCTGCTGAAATGGTCGAAGGAGAAGGGCATCAAGACCATCGTTTCGATTGAAGGCATCATGAACGAGAGCAATGACCAAGAGCGGCACAGCACCTATGCGATTGCCAGCTCGCCCGGGGCGAGAAAACTCCTGGAGGGCAGGAATGTGAAACCCCTGCAGAACGGCATCATCACCGGAATATCCGGCGTGCTGCTGCAGGAAGCCGAAGCCGCGGGCCAGGACGTGATTTGCCTGCTGTCCGACGCGAATCCCCAGATACCGGACGCCAGGGCGGCCGCAAGGCTCATCGAATTGCTTGACGGCTTCCTCCCCAAGATAAAGCTGGACCCTCAGCCGCTCATCAAGGAGGCTGAAAGGCTGGAAGATCTGCTGAAGCAGTCCCTGGCCCATGCGGGCGCGATGAACGTGCCCGTCGGGAAGGACCAGGTAATGTACGGCTGAGGTTTCGGCGCTTTTTGTTTAGGATTGTCCTGTCAACCGCGGTTCAATGCATGGTGGATTGCAAACCTTAAAATCCAACCTTGCAATGGGGCAGAAAACGAGGTGTTTGGATGTCAATGAAGTATATTTACCTCTTTTCCGAGGGAAAGGGGGATATGAAGAACCTGCTGGGCGGAAAAGGCGCGAATCTTGCCGAGATGACAAGGATAGGGCTTACTGTCCCTCCGGGTTTTATAATCACGACCGAAGCATGCAACGAGTACACTGCCGGCGGGAGGAAAATCCCGGCCGGGCTGATGCAGCAGGTCAGGAAGGCCATGACATCGGTGGAAAAGTCAACAGGAAAGAAATTCGGCGACGTGAAGAAACCTCTTCTTGTCTCTGTGCGCTCGGGCGCAAGGGTATCCATGCCGGGCATGATGGACACCATTCTGAACCTGGGGCTGAACGACGATACCGTCCAGGCCCTGGCCAAAGCCACGAAAAACGACCGTTTCGCCTGGGACTGCTACCGCCGCTTCATCCAAATGTACGGAGACGTTGTCATGGGCGTGCAGAAGCGCGCCGGAGAGGAGGAGGAACCTTTTGAGATAGTCATACACCGTCTCAAACTAAAACGCTACAGGAAGGACATCGGGGACACTGAACTCAAGGCGGACGACCTCAAGGCTCTGGTGGAGCAATTCAAGAGCCTGATAAAGGACAGGACAGGAAAGGCGTTCCCTGCAGACCCCTGGCAGCAGCTGGAAGGCGCGATCGGCGCAGTATTCGATTCATGGATGAACGACCGCGCAGTGGTGTACCGCAGGAAGTACGGTTACCCGGCCAGCTGGGGAACGGCCGTGAACGTGCAGGCAATGGTGTTCGGCAACACCGGAAGCAGGTCAGGTTCGGGAGTCGGGTTCACCAGGAACCCTGCCTCCGGAGAGAAAGAGTTCTACGGCGAGTTCCTCATGAACGCCCAGGGCGAGGACGTTGTCGCGGGAGTGCGCACGCCCCAGCCCGTATCCGAACTCTCCGAGGTCATGCCTCCGGCATTCAGGGAGCTGGAACGCATCAGGAAGGCCCTGGAAGGCCATTTCAGGGACGTGCAGGATTTCGAGTTCACCATAGAGGACGGCAAGGTCTTCATGCTGCAGACCAGGAACGGCAAGCGCACCGCGCAGGCCGCTCTGAAGATTTCCATGGACCTTTACAAGGAGAAGCTGATTGACTGGAAGAAGGCCGTGATGCTGAACCCGGCCAATCAATTTGACCAGTTGCTCGCGCCTGTGTTTGACCCCGCAGAGGTGAAGAGGACAAAATCCGTATGCTCGGGACTGGCGGCAGGCCCGGGTGCTGCATCGGGACAGATATATCTCAATGCCGACAGAGCCGCTTCCGCGGCGGGAAAGGGCTGCAAGGTGCTGCTGGTCAGGGCCGAGACGTCGCCCGAGGACCTCAGGGGCATGATTGCGGCGGAGGGCATACTCACGGCTACCGGCGGAGTTTCGTCCCATGCCGCGCTGGTGGCCAGGCAGATGGGTAAGGTCTGCGTGTGCGGCGCCAGCGCGCTGTCCATCGATTACGAGAAAAGAACAGTCAAAGTGGGTGGCCAGACATTCAGAGAAGGGGATTTCCTCTCCATAGACGGCAGCGCCGGAAACGTGTATCCTATCAAGCTGAAAACAGTACCGTCGGAAATTGTGGCAGCCCTTATTTACAACGATAAGAAGGCAATGAAGACTGAGAAATTCAGGCAATACAGCCGGCTGATGGACTGGTGCGAGAAAGCGACCAGGATGAGTGTGCGCACGAACGCCGACAACCCGGAACAGACGAGGAACGCGGTCAGGTTCGGGGCGCGGGGCATAGGCCTATGCAGGACAGAGCACATGTTCTTCCAGGGCGACCGCATCGATGCCATGAGGGAAATGATACTGGCCGAAACCACCGTTGACCGGAGGAAGGCCCTGGGCAAGATACTGCCTTACCAGAGAAATGATTTCATAGGCATTTTCACCGAGCTCGATGGATACCCAGCCACCATAAGGCTGCTTGACCCGCCGCTGCACGAGTTCCTGCCGCATACCGAGACGCAGCAAAAGGACCTGTCAAAGAAGACCGGCATCTCGGTGGAGAAGATCAAGCAAAGGGTCGAGGAGCTGCACGAGTTCAACCCCATGCTGGGGCACAGGGGCTGCAGGCTTGGAATTGCTTACCCGGAGATAACGGAGATGCAGGCCAGGGCCATATTCGAAGCCGCTGCTACAGTGCTCAAGAGGAAGATTCCAGTCAAGCCCGAGGTCATGATCCCACTCGTGGGATTCGCCAGGGAGCTGCAGCTGCAGGAGGAGATTGTCCGCAGGGTTGCAGCCGAGGTAATGAAGGAGCAGAAGGTGAAATTCGACTATCTGGTCGGCACCATGATAGAGGTCCCGAGAGGGGCGCTCACCGCGGACGAGATTGCCGAAATCGCCGAATTCTTCAGCTTCGGCACGAACGACCTCACCCAGATGGGAATGGGCATAAGCCGTGACGACATGGGCCATTTCAAGGACGCTTACACCGAGCTTGGCATATTCCCGAGGAATCCGTTCGAATCGCTGGACATCGCTGGCATAGGCCAACTCATGCAGATGGCTGTGGAAAAGGGCAGGAAAACAAGGCCCAGGATAAAGCTCGGCATCTGCGGCGAGCACGGCGGAGACCCGGATTCGGTGAAATTCTGCCACCGGCTGGGGCTGAACTATGTGTCCTGCTCGCCGTTCAGGGTGCCGGTGGCCAGGCTGGCGGCCGCACAGGCTGCGCTAGAGGATGAAAAACCGAAAGGACGATGAAAATTATCCAAACTGCTATATATCGGCATCCCATTGTCTCAACCGATGGCAAAGGCAGCCCCTGTGGAAGCTGACAGCGCAAGGCGCAGGATGGTCATCGACAGCATTGTCGAGGGCCGCAAGATGGAAGCCTATGCCGAGCACCGCACCAAGGAGATGAACACATGCTGGATGTGCGGAGCCATCTGTTACCGCAAAACCCCGGGGAAAAAAGTCGGCAAGCAATGGGTCTGCATTGACTGCCTGAGGCAATTGAAGGAGACGCTGGACACATTGGAGCAGTGGGAAGAGGAACTTGCCATGTCGAAGGATGCCAGGCGCCAGCTGGACGGGGATTTAGGAGCATAAATAACAATGAATTTTCATCGAATCTTGTGCCGTATCCTCACGGCCTCGCCCCTGTCGGACTGGGCCATTTCCTCGCCAGACATCCTCGCGGTTCCCGAAGCTGCCAGCTTCCCGCCCTTGAGTATTGCGACCTCATCGCCCGCGCGTATCTGAGAATCAGCTGATTCCACGCCCACAGCGAACAGGTTGCCTGTGAGCTCGAATTCGGACATAGTCACCGTGTGAATGCCGGTATGGGCCAGGAGCCCGGCGCCGTCAATGGTCGGAACGAGCATGCCGTTGGCCTGGGATATGCTGGCGAGCTGCTTCCCCTGCCTCGTGACCTTCACGTTGGGATATCTGCCCACCATAGCGCAGTCGGAGAACAATTCGCCCGCCGGAATGCCGAACTGGAACCTGGCCATGGATGCAATCTCCTCGGAGGAGCGGGACTTCCATTCCTGGCGGTCAGGAGCCAACGTTGCGAGGGCCTTTGTGAGACAGGCGAGTGACTCTTCAGATGTGGGGTTTGTACCTCCGGTTGGCTGGGCGTCGATTCCCTCCAGGAACCGGGGATCGCCCAGATGATTTATTATTTGTGAGTATTTATTTATTTTCAAATATTCTTTTAACAGAATATTAATCATCCGCTTCTCGTCCTCGAACCAGTGGCCTGTGACGGGAATATCGTAATGCTGGGCCGGGTAGAATAGCTCCAGCTCCCTCGGGACAAGGCCGAGGGGGGAGGTGACTATGACCTCGTGGACGCGGGGGCCCGCGCGGCTCTGCTCGATGGCCCTGGCGAAGAAACCGTGGCTCTTGGACTGGGAATAGGGCTTCCTGGCGGAACAGGGCAGCAGGACAAGGATGTCCGGGGTGGGCGGTTTCCTGAACCTCTCAATTATCCTGTTCCTGAACCTGACTATGTCCGGCCTCCCCAGGGAAAGCCTTGTCGTGGCTGCGAATTTCCCGGAAACCATGGGAAACCGCTGCTCCTGGAAGTGGAAATGCTGCATGTCCAGTTGCCTCAGCATCTCAACCAGCTTGGGGGAAGTTTTTGACCTGTATTCTACGAACTCGCGTATCGTCCCGTTCGATATCCTGGCCCGGATGCGCAGGATTTCGGAATGGAGGGCCGCGCTGTTATGGGAATAGAGGTCGCCGGCCGAACAGGCTTCGCACTGGCATGGGTCCGTCTTCCCGCCCGAGCTGAGCCACGCGCCGTCCTGCGTCAGGAACCACCCTTCCGAGGATAGAACCGCGAGCCGGGCCGTGTCCAGAATGTCCGCGCCCAGATAAGCCAGGAGCGCTGCGTTGTTCGGCAATGCAATGCCCGGGAGGTACAGTGCAGACTGGAAACCGATTGCATCCCTTGTCTTCACAAGCGTGTCGATAAATAACTTTGCATTATTATATAATTCAATTGAATTTTCAAGGATAAATAAATCTGCCTGGCCCCTGAGCGCCTTTATGGCTTCGGGATGGGCATTGGGCCTCAGGAGGCAGGTTCTCCCATGGAGCATGGGCTCGATCCCGGCATCGTGGGAATGGGGGTATCCGGAATAATCGGGCAGGGAAATCTCCATTCCCCCGGCCGAGATGACATTGGCACCATCCTTCCTGGCCAGTGTGACCCCCGAACCCGTGAACCTCTCCGTGTCCAGGAACAGCAGCGCGGGAGTGTCGAAGCTTCCGCGGTCATCTGAATACTTGCCTGTACGGGCGCAGCCTGCCCTGGAGATTACCTCGAACATTGTATGGCAATAGACCCAGGGAATATTAAGGTTTCATCAGATTCATTCGAAAATATTATATACCGAACCTCTATGCTAGCCTTGGTTTGACGGTCAGAGCGGTGGGGCCACACCTGGTCTCATTCCGAACCCAGAAGTTAAGCCCACCTGCGTTCTGCGTAGTACTGTGGTGCGAGAGCCCACGGAAAGCGCAGAACGCTGTCAGCCACTTTCTTCTTTTGTTTCTCGCTGCGCTGGCTCACCCTCGGAAAAGAAGAAAGTGCTTAGAAACAATTCAAACTTGCATATTAAGAAACCTCGGGTGAGCCTGCTCGCTCGAAATACTACGGCGCAATCGCCTGGGCGATTGCTCATAATTGCGGGTACATTGCCTCTCCGCGCCACATTCCCTATTCTGCATAACATTGAAATAGCAATATGCCATATTAGTCTCAAGGATGTGATGCATTGGTTTCGGCACTGAACAATATAGGCAGCGACAAGAGCCTCCAGGACCACTGGGTGAAGCGGTTTGTCGCATTGCTCATCGATTATCTCATCTTCTTTGTCATCAGCTGGCTGCTTTTCTCGCTGGTGTTTGTACATTGGTGGGGAACATGGTGGGGGCCAGCAGCCATTGGCTGGACAGTGATCCAGCCCGGCTTCGCAGGCATCATGCTGTTCCTATATTCGATGGTGATGGAGTCTGCTGCCGGGGGAGCGACCCTGGGCAAGCGCGTGATGAACCTGAGGGTCATCGCCATGGAAGGCGACATTGACCTGGGAAAGGCCGCGATCAGGAACGTATCGAAGATTCACGGGCTTTTCCTACTGCTCGACTGGCTGGTCGGCTTCGTCTCGGAGGGCGACCCGAAGCAGAAGTGGCTGGACCGAGTTGGAGGCACAACCGTGGTCCTGACCACGGCCCTTAGTGAGCAGGAGCAACATACCTATCAGTCCCAGCAGGCGAAATACGCGCCTCCGCCGCAGGAGCAGTATGTCACGCGGCACGAGACCGCCTACCAGTACCCACCGCCGCCTTCAACCTCGGCTCCGCAGCAGCCTGCTGGCCAGGCCAAAGCGCCCTCCACGACCCCGGACAATGAACACAAATGCCTCCATTGCGGCGGAAGGCTCACCGAGACCGGAGCGGGCAGGCTGAAATGCATCAGGTGTGGCAAGATACAGTAGGTTTACAATGATTGATGATGTCGAAGTGACAAGGAATATTTTCGAGCGTTATTCCAGGGAGTTCATGGGCCTTACCAAGGTGGACGTGGTCATCGCGGGCGCGGGTCCTGCCGGCCTCACGGCCGCAAGGATACTGGCCAAGGCCGGGAAGAAGGTCCTCATGATAGAGAGGAAGCTTGCGCCTGGCGGCGGCATGTGGGGCGGCGGCATGAACTATCCTGTCATAGTCATACAATCCCAGTCAAAGCATCTCCTGGACGGGGTGGGAATCAAAACCGAGGATGCGGGCAACGGCTGCTACACCGCCGATTCGATTGAATGCGTGGCCAAGCTCCTGGCCGCGGCAATCGATGCCGGGACCAAGGTCTGGAACGCTGTCACGGTGGAGGACGTGATGGTGCGCCGGGGCAGGATATGCGGCGTTGTGATAAACTGGACCGGTGTGAGCCTGGCCAAGATGCATGTCGATCCACTCAGCATAGGCGCGGATTTCGTGATTGACGCAACCGGCCACGATGCAAGCGTCTGCGCGGTCGCCCGCAGGAAAGCCGGAAAGCTGGACACGCCCAACGGGGACGTCATGGGCGAGCGCTCCATGTGGGCTGAGGTTGGCGAGCAAACCGTGGTGGAGAATACCCGCGAGGTCTTCCCCGGGCTCATTGTAGTGGGCATGGCCGCGAACGCCGTCATGGGCGCGCCGAGAATGGGGCCGATATTCGGGGGTATGCTACTGTCCGGCGAGAAGGCTGCCAACCTCATCCTCTCCAAGCTGAAATAACCAAAGTTTTATAGTGAGGTCGGCTATTTGCGGGACAGAGTGCACACATGACGGACGATGTCGAGATGCTTGCAAGGCGGCTCCGCGGGACACCTGACAGGCCTGTTTCATTGCCTGATCTGGCAGCGGAGTTCGGGCTTTCCGAGCCAAGAATGGCCCGCAGCGTCGGCAGCCTGATGAGGCGGGCAGGTTTCTACGACCTGGGTGGGGGCAGGGTCATGTTCACGGGCAATTCCGACCTGGCCGCATTCGAGATTTTCAAAACTGCGGCTTTTCACATCACTTTCGAGGATTATATACAATACAAGGACCAGCCCCATGTCCTGATGAGGATGTCAAGGGACAGGGAGGTCGCATGCGGGCCCGAGCCGGAGCAGCTCCTCAAAAATGCGATCCGGGAGAAGGAAAGGTCAAGGGGGAATACAGTTTTCTAACCACCGTTCCCCTAGGCCGAGACGGGCGCCGGACAGACATGTCAGGAAGGTCCAGACCCCGAAGAAGAAGCGCCTGAACCTCAGGCGGATGATCGAGTTCAAGTACGAGCTGGACAAGATACTGTCTCCGTTGCCCGAGAACATCATGGGCACGATGAAGGGCTCTTTGATCGCGAAAGCCGATAAAATAGACATCGATGCGGCCTTCGACTTCGTAGACCAGAAGGTGCAGGACGGCACTATCGGGGAGGAGACGCGCGAGAGCCTTTACAAGTTGCTGAAGTATTTCTGCATATATCGTTAATTTTTAATTCTTGCCCGGCATGTCCCCTCCAAGGGAGGATTTCCTATGCTGATAAGATGGCATGGACATTCATGCTTCGAGATCGGGAGCGAGAACGGCACGACACTGGTGACAGACCCGCACGACGGCAAGTCAATCGGGATAAAGCAGCCTGTGGTGGCCGCCAACATAGTCATGATGAGCCACGACCATTTCGACCACAACTGCGAGCGGATAGTTCAGGGCCTGGACAAGAAGCTTGTCACCAAGGCCGGCTCGTACACTGTCAGGGACATTCCCATCACGGGAGTGGTTTCATGGCACGACGAGGCCGAGGGAAGGAAGCGCGGGCAGAACATCGTGTTCAGGTTCGAGGTCGACGGCCTAAGATTGTGCCATCTCGGGGACCTCGGCCAGCTTCTGGACGACGCCCAGGCGGAGAAAATCGGGCCGGTGGATATCCTTTTCATCCCGGTGGGAGGCACGTTCACGCTGGACGCGGACATGGCCTGGAAAGTGGTCAAGAAGCTCAAGCCCAGGGTCATAGTCCCGATGCATTTTAGGATAGGCGGCCTTTCGCTGTCCATTGCCCCGGTGGACGGGTTCCTGGCGAAGGCCAAGAAGGATTCAATCGTTAAAGTAGGGAACGAAGTGGAATTGACGAAAGAGGACCTGCCGGAGGAGCAGGAAGTCTGGGTCTTTTCGTTGTGACGAAAAGACCGAGGCCTGGGGAGATTGGGAAGGCCTCATATCCTGGCCCTCACAGGCCAGGTTGTAAGGGATTTTTAAGGTTGGTGTGGTCACACGACATCGAATTTCCTGAATTCGATGGCGATACCCCGCCCTCACAGACGGGGCATGATAGAGTTGGCCTGATGTTGGTTTTGTCCTTCTAGTTGGCATGAAAGGCAGGGCATGCTGCAATAGTAACTCGGGCCAGAGAATGCTCGGGATTCAATACAGGTGCAGCCCTTCCTCTACCTTCCCAAGCTCAATCGGGGTCGTGCGCTCCCCGACCATCGCGCCCCTGGAATTAGCTATCATGCAGGCCCCGACCTGGCCGGTGCCGTAGTTGGCCGTACATATTGCTGGCTTGAGGCCCAGAACCCGCTCCAGTACCTCCATCTCCGAGGAGGAAGTGTGCGGATGGCATATTACGCCCTTGTTGGTGGCCACGGCGGCGGAGCCCACTGTGCTGTACCCGGCAATGGTTCCTTTCTCGGCAGGGACACCCAGGGCCCTGGATATCAGCTCGACCGTGGAGTCTTTGAATTCTGGGTGCACAATGGCGCCGTTGTCGTTGGCTAGCACGTTGTTGCCCATTGCATTGTGCCTGTCCGGAATCCTGGTGACCTTGACATGCTCCGCAATCCTGGTTATCTCGTCGTCGAACATGGACCGCGGGGCTACCGCGCCGTTCGAGTTCATGCGGATGAGGGAGCCCAGAGTGCTGCTCCCATCCACGGAAATCCTGACGACGAAGCCCACGCCCAGCAACCTGGCCACCTTCACGGGGAAATCCTCCTGTGTGGCATGGGGTATTACGGCGAGGCTGTCATTGGCTGCGCAGAAAACACCCACGTAGGGGTTGCCGAAAATCATTCCCTTGCCGAGCATGAAGAGGTCCGCCTATTCGTCCGGCAGAAGGACTTCGACCAGGTCCTCGTCCTCGACCCAGGCGACCTTGAGCGTTATCTTGTTCGGGGGATGTTCTATGCCCCGGGCCCAAATTGCCTCATTTACTTCCTTGTCAATCCAGATGTTCTCCGGCAGGGCCTTCCTGTGCCTAACGACATATTCCCTGATGAGCTTGATGGCTTTCGGTGCCCTTCTGGTCCTCGGGCACCTCTGTAGATCGCGCAGCGGAATGGTGTAAACCTGTTCCTTGAATTCCTTTTCCTTTTCCTTTTCTTCTGCCATTGCAATCCCTCTAGACCTTCAGCCTGCTCCGGCGCCAGTTCCTCTGCTTTGGGTGGCGCATGAACCTGCGGTTCGTCCTCTGGATTACCCAGGCCGGAACGCGCCTGTTCGATTTTGTGGCCTTGTTAAGCCTCAGTTTCCTCGCGAGTGGTTTGTTTCTTGCCATCTTATCCCTCTATCTTCGAGTTATCTTGATCTCCCGTTTCTCGGGCGTGAGCCTTTCCAGGATCTGGACAAGGCTTGCGTCGTCTATCATCGCCTGCAGTTTTCCCTGCTGCGCCAGCATTATCAGCTGGTTCTCCACGGCCTCGGCGAATTCCGCGCGGGCCGTCCTCAGCCTGGCCATTCGCTCCCTGGCGTCCGGTGTGAGTATCTGCCTCAGGACTGCCTGCCGCTGCGCCTCGTACTGCTCATCGGCTTGAGCCTGCACAGCCTGCTGGGTCGCCTCATTGGCCTGCTCTTGCTGTAGAGCCTCGAGCTTCCTGCGCCTTATCTCCTGAAGCTCCTTGTCTTCGTCCATGGGCGGCACCTACTTTCTGTACTTGGCCAGCTTCGGGTTTTCCTTTGCCCGGTCTGTGAATATCGCATGGGACGTGTTGTCCAGCAGCTTCTGGCCCTGTGGTGTCACCATCCGGCCTTTCTTCTTCTGATTGGCCACGAGGCCTGACGATTCAAGCTGCTGAAGTGAAAGCCTGACTATGGACCTGCTGCCTGTCCAGGCATGGTACGGAGAGGAGCCCTTGTCCACTGCCCCACCGAACTCGGCCGCGAGCTTTTCCGTGCCTATGGGGCCGAGCATGTACACTTTCCTGAGCACCGCCGCAACACGGGTGTACCACCAGTCCTGCGTCTCGGGCGCCTTCTCCCTGTGAATGCCCGTTTTGACGAACGCCGACCATTCGGGTGGCTGGATAGTGTCCTTCTTCTTGAGTTCCTCTGCGATGCTCGCAATGAGCCTGTCCGCGGGTACGTCGTAAGCGGTGGTCATTTGTTGCCTCCAGTACATAACTTATGGTCTGGAAGTGGTGCTCCTAAAGTGCATGGGGTATTTTATGTTTGTCCTTTTCCACACGCTGTTGGACATGTTGGCGGAACATCAGAATATCTTAAATATTAAGTATCCGTCTGGCAATCAGGGTCGCGCAGAAGGGATGCCTGAAGGATGCGCGGCTGCGGTAAATACCATTGGCCGGCCCGTCAGGCCCCGGACGATGCTCTGGGGTGATTCAATGATGGATATTGCCGAGAAGCTGGCGAAGCAGCAGAAAGAAATCTCCATAGCGGAGTTTTTCGAGCAGAACAAGCAGATACTCGGGTTCGATTCCCAGACAAAATCGCTCATTACGGCGGTCAAGGAAGGTGTGGACAATTCCCTGGACGCCTGCGAGGAGGCCAGGATTCTCCCGGACATACTCGTCGAAGTGACTGAGACGGCCGAGAAGGGCGAGTTCAAGATAGTCATAGAGGACAACGGCCCGGGCATCGTGAAGAAGCAAATAGCCAATGTGTTCGGCCGCCTGCTTTACGGTTCAAGGTTCCATGCAATACGCCAGTCCAGGGGCCAGCAGGGCATAGGCATATCTGCCGTCGTCATGTACAGCCAGCTGACCACGGGGAAGCCAGCTTTAATAACCTCGAAGATAGAGCATGAGGACGTTGCGTATTATGTAAAGCTGGTCCTGGACATAAAGAAGAACAGGCCTGACATAATCGAGGAGGACTTCAGGATTTGGGAGGGGAAGGCCCACGGCACCCGGATAGAGGTCAACGTGAAAGGCAGGTACGTCACCGGAAAGCAGTCCATTCTCGAATACCTGAGGGCGACTGCGATTGTCAATCCCCATGTCCAGATAGCGTTCAAAGACCCGCTCGGCGGGGTGATTACACTGCCCAGGGTGAGCGAGGAACTGCCCAAGGAGACAGTGGAGTCGAAGCCCCACCCGGAGGGGATCGAGCTGGGCCAGCTCATGAGCATGGCAAAGGTGAGCGAGCACAGGAAGCTGAGCGCCTTCCTCACCCATGAGTTCTCGAGGGTGAGCCCGCGCGTGGCCAAGGAGATTTGCGAGAAAGCCATCGTGCCGGAGGACAGGAGCCCGAAGCGCATGTCCCTGGAGGAGGGCGCAGCCATCCTCAAGGCAATAGGTGAGGTCAAGATAATGGCGCCGAAGACAGATAGTCTCACTCCCATAGGCGATGTGCTCATCAGGAAGGGCCTCAGGAACGTGTTGGAAGGCCTCAAGCCTGGCTATTATGCCCCGCCCATCTCCAGGGAGCCGAAGGTGTACTCCGGCCACCCGTTCATCGTGGAGGTCGGAATCGTCTACGGGGGCCAGCTGCCTGCGGACCAGCAGGTCGACATACTGAGGTTCGGCAACAGGGTGCCGCTGCTTTACCAGCAAGGCGCCGACGTCATAACAAAGGCCATAGCCGAGGTTGACTGGCGCAGGTACGGGCTTGAGCAGCGCGGTGGAAAAGGCATACCCTTCGGCCCGGCAATCGTCCTGGTGCACATAGCCTCGACCAAGCTTCCCTTCACCTCCGAAGCCAAGGAGGCGGTGGCCAACCTGGAGCCGATAAGAGAGGAGGTGGAAAGGGCCCTGAGGCTGTGCGCGAGGAGCCTCAAGGTCCATCTCGGCAAGAAGGCCAGGCGCTCCAAGACACAGGAGAAGTTCGACATAGTGCAGCTTCTCATCCCGGAGATAGCCAAGAAGGCGGCAAGCATAGTCGGCAAGCCCATACCGTCGCTCGGGAAGACGGTCACGGGCATCATGAACGTGATATGGATAGAGGACAAGGTGGAGTTTGCCAAGGGCAGGCACAGGGTCGCGATCAACATACACAATTACATGGGCACCGGCCAGAAGTTCAGCGTGCACACCATAGTCCCGGGCGCCAACCTGGACAGGAAGAAGATTTCGCCCGAGCCCGACAGCGTGAACGGGGACAAGCTCACCTGGAACCTGAAGAGGCTGGCCACCACCGAGGTCCAGACGATAACGTTCGAGCTTGCTGGCCTTGACCAGGACGGTTACCAGGAAGCGGAGATATTCGTCAGCGGCATAGACCACGCCAAGGTGATCGGGGCAGAACCTCTGCCCGGAGACTGGGACCTGGATGGCACAGGCCAGTACTCGCTGTTCTCCTTCGCCGAAGAGGCCGAGGAGGAGGAGGAAGTCGCAGAGGAAGAGGAGGAGGAGAACGGCGTGGATTACGATGAGCACACAGAGGTGATTTCCGATGATGAATGACGAAAGGCATCACAGGGCCGTGGACGAGCTCTACAAAATCGCCGATGAGATATACAACCAGATAGACAGGGGCCAGATTCCGAGGATGAGCATACCCCTGAGGTCGAAGAAGAACATACAGTTCGCGCCGAGGAAAGGCGTCTGGAAGTACGGCAACCTGCACGGGGTGAGGAGCGCCAAGAAGATGACGGGCGCCTACATGCTGCTGAGGACGATGTACATGCTGGAGTTCATCAAGGACATGATAAAGACTCAGAAATCGTCCACACTCAGGGAAATGTACTACATATCCGAGGGCTGGGGGCACGCCAAGTTCGGCTCGCAGGACGAGAGCAACAACCTGGCCGAGGACCTGGAGATTGTCACCACATGCATGAGGGAGGACTTCAAGCTCAGGCCCGAAGAAGATGGAGCCAGGGTAATCGGAAACCTCACCCTTATGGAGACCAACAGGAAGGGCGAGAAGAAGAAAATCAACCTCAGGGACGATGTCGGGGACTCGGGCTACGGCATACCGTTTAACGTGGAAAAGGACAAGATAAACCTGCTGGAAACGGACGCGAAGTTCGTCATTGCGATAGAGACGGGCGGTATGTTCGACAGGCTGGTGGAGAACGGGTTCGACGAGGATTTTGACGCGATAATACTGCATCTCAAGGGCCAGCCGGCAAGGTCGACAAGGCGGTTCATGAAGCGGCTCAACGAGGAGCTGAACCTCCCGCTTGTAGTTTTCACCGATGGAGACCCATGGTCCTTCAGGATATTTTCTTCGATAGCCTACGGCGCCATCAAGACCGCGCATATCTCGGAATACCTGGCCACGCCCACGGCCATGTTCGTCGGCATAACCAGCTCCGACATACTGAATTATGAACTCCCCACCGACAAGCTCAACGACAAGGACATAAAGGCGCTTCAGTCGGAGCTCACGGACCCGAGGTTCAGGGACAGGTTCTGGAAGGACGAGATAGAGCTCATGCTCAAGATCGGCAAGAAGGCGGAGCAGCAAGCGCTGGCAAAATACGGGCTCGATTATGTCACGGACAAATATCTGCCGGAAAAATTATCCGAGCTGGGCATATTGAAAACATGATGTTGCGGCATGCCCAGCCTGTCCACGAAAGTTAGAGAGAGACGATTCTGTGTGACCCATGCAAGAGTTTGGAATACGGATCCCCGTCCTAGAAAATGGTTCGATATGCCCAGACGGGGCATCGAGGGATTCTGTGCACGCAGTGAAAAGCGCACTCGAAAAACAATTGGTGTAAAACCCCGCCCTCGTCGCCGAATTGCATGCAATTCGGCTTGCTCGCATCGATGTTCATAAACTGAAGGGAAGCTACGATGCTCGTACAGGCGGGGCATGCAGTTCAATGATTGTCCTGCCCGTTTTCTGCCCAGCTGGCGTTCGTCGAAACGCCAGCCGGTCCTACCAGTTTATCGTCCATACCGAATCGACGGATGTGTGCACCCAGTACCCGAGTATTTCTTTTTGAGCTTCGAACTGCGCTGGCTCACCTTCGGCAAAAAGAAATATTCAGAAAAGAAAAACCTGCGGTGAGCCTGCTCGTTCTCCGCAATACCAACGTTCAAGGAAACGCCAGTTTCACCAATCCACAGTCCATACCGTATCCGCTATGACATGAATCCAATAGCCCTGTCCCGGCACCATGTACTCGCCCGGCCCCATGACCCTGAGGAGCTCCGGGTCGGCCGGGTCGAATACCTCAACCCGGTCCGCGCTCGTGCCCCAGAGGGCGTCGGACATTACCCTCTCTGTAATAGAGGGATAGCCCACCAGGTTCCAGCCGGCAATGAGCGTGATGCTGGAGGATGTTGGCTCTTGCCCGGAAACAGTTAGTGTGCAGTTTCCTGTGGCATGCACCCACACGCCCATTGTGCCATCGATGTCGGAGAGGTCATTGGACTGGCTTCCGACCCGGAAGGTCTTCCAAGGATCGGCCGTGTCTGATGAATCATAATATTTAACTACGCTCCAGCTTCCAGATATCGAAGAAAGGACATCCTCCACCGAGGAACCGGCCATTTCCAGGGGTATGGAGATGAGGTTCCAGCCGGAAGTCAGGTCCATGCAGAATGACGGGATCACAGGAAGAGCCCATGGCTCCATCAGCGGGTAGTTGTCCTGATTGTAGTCGAAAATGTAGGGAGTATCGCCGATGCCGTCCGAACCGGGAATGTCCTGGTTCGGCCCTGAGTAGAGGTCGATGCCTGTGTAGTCGGACCAGTAGTTACCGGCGGAAGGGTAGCCGTTGTCCCAGGAATTTATACTATTATCGGAAGCTTGAAACAAATTATATTCAATGGCATTGTGATAAATCATATTATCCATTGAAGCGTACAGATAAATGCCAGTATTTCCATTGTACCCTATATAATTCTCGTTTATTGTGTTCATCTGTGATGACCAAAGTCCGATTCCGAAAAGGCAGTTGCTGGATAAAGTGCAGCCATTGATTGCATTCCCATTGGATGACTCCATGGAGATTCCATGGAAGTTCACATTATCACTGAAATTGTTGCCGTTCAGAGTATTGTTGTGGCTGTTGAACATATACAATCCATTATTGTTATTCTCATTACATGTATTTTCTGTGAACTGATTCCAGTTGGAGTTCCCTAAATAAATTCCCTGGTAATTCACGCTTTCAGTGCAATTGTTTCGCCACAGAATATTATGATTGCTGCTTGTTAGGGCCAATCCATTATATCCGTTCATTTCACAGGAATTATTGGCCACCGTGTTCCATTCCGACGACCACAAGCCTATTCCATTATAATGGCTATATTTGCAGGTATTATTGATTATTGTATTGTTGACACAGTTTGTGTCGAGGGAAATACCGTTGTATAAATATGAGTCAGATACATAATTTTGTTCAATAATATTGTCTGCTGAATTTGCTAAATATACCCCATCTCCATTGCCAATGCACGTGTTGTTGAACACGACGTTTTGGTTTGAATATCCTAGGTTTATGCTGTTCAAATTATCCAGGTCAACATTGTGCATCAGATGATTAAAATTTGAATGGGATAAGCTGATACTAAAATCATTGTTGGTATTCGCATTGCCAATCATTGAATTCTCATCTGAGTAAGATACGAAAATTCCCATTCTATTTGAATGCATTGTGTTGTTAACCGCAATACCATTCTGCGCATTGTACAAATATAAACCAGTGTCCCGATAAAATGCATTTGATGGAAATCCGGATGCGCCATATAAACTACAATTTTTTACTATGAAAGAATCGGTCGTATTCCCTATGTAAATGCAACACCCTCGCCTGGTGCCGTCTATTTCCCACCCATCGATAATCCAGGGATTGGCCTCGCTGCCATTACCAGTGTCCCAGTTCACTACGCCGCGGGCCTCGTCGAAGTCCGCGTTGGAGTTTATCCTTATCGGGTTGCGGTGGGTCATTCCCGGTTCTGGCACCCACGGCTCCATCAGCGGGTAGCCGTCCTGCGCCCCCATGCCGCTGTCTATGTTCGTGTATGGGATGTCTCCGATTCTGTCGGAGCCGGGCTGGTCCTGGAATGGGCCGCTCATCATGTCCGGACCGGAATAATCGCTCCAGTAATTGCCTCCGGACGGGTATCCGTTGTCCCATTCATTCAGGCCGGCGTCATCGCCTGCCTGGACCGGGTTGTCCAGGAAATTATTGTGGTACACCAGGACATCGCTCGACATCTCCAGGTAGACCCCGTAACCCGCACTTCCTGCCACATCGTTCATGCGCATGACCATGTAGCTGCAGCCGGAAAACACTATCCCGTATACATTGGAGTCAACATTGTTCCCTTCGACCAGCGAACCGAAGCAGCCCTCGGCGTAAATTCCAAGGACATTCCCGGATGCGTTGTTCCCGTTGACGGCTCCTCCTGAGACAGAATATAGGTAGATACCCGTATCCAGCAGATAATCGGACCAGTCCCCGCCAGAGGCTCCCTCGACCGTGCAGTTATCAATCACAAAGCCCGAGGTGGTGTTGCCGATGAAGATGCAGTTTCCCCGGTTCTCGCCCCATATATAGTATTCCGGGATGATGTAAGGGTTTGACTCGGTGCCGGCGCCCTGCCAGAATTCTCCTATTGCCTGTTGTTCCATGTCCAAATCGCTATTGATTCTTATAGGCAGGTGCACGAACCATCCGGGAAATACCGAGGCTTCTGTTAGGGTTTGGTCATATGGCTCGATAAAGAGCGGCGTTTCCCATGATATGTCGCCCTCCCAGTATTCCGCGTTTAATATCTCGTAACTGATCAATCCCCCGGCCAGCCCGCCGGAGTTCGTCATTGAGAGGACAAAGGAATGCTCCAGAGCCGGGTCCATTCCACTCAGGACTTCGGAGATGTCGAAGGCCATCTTGCCGTCTGGAAACGGATGCTGCTGGCTGCCTGACCCGTACCAGTCGTCTATCCAGTAGCAGCACAGGAAGCTCTTGCTCATTATTTCCGCGCTATCCTCGTACACTGTGACGCCGAGACCGAAATTTCTTGTGATGTCCCCCCTTGCATCGTGGTCTATCTGGACCTTGGCCACGACCTTCGGTTCGTAATTCAGTTCGCTCTCCAGGTACATTGACCACCCGTAGCATATCAGCGAATCTTGAACAGCGCCGTAGGACATCCACCAGTACCCGGCTTCTCCCCAGCCGGTGCCCCAGGAATTGACCATCCTGAGCGCGCCGCTCCCGTCCGCCGTGGGCATGGCGTCGTCATAGCCGCATATTGTCACGATGTGGCCGCCTCGGTCGGTTCCGTATCTCTCGCTTGAGCAATACGTGTTTCTGAAATCCTCGATGTAATCGAAATTGCTCCAAACCTCTATTCCGATCGTGGCAGTATTGCCCGCAGCCAGATATGCCTTCAATGCACCCATGCCCGTGGTTTGAGTCAAATCCAGCCAATTCTGGCTCACAGCGTTGCGCTTCATGCCCGACACCCAAATCCAGTCATGGGCGGGCCAGCTCGTGTAATCATATTGGTCATAGGGCACTTCTGACATGCTGGGGACGCCGTTGGAGATTATGAGGTCGGCCACATCCTCCATGTATGATCCGCCGTTGTAACCTCCGTTCGCCACATTGTACAGAAACGCCGGGCTGGCCTGGTTGTTGGGATCCTCAAGGTCGAAGGCGGACTCATGGTTCTCGATGTATGTAGCATGATAGTATCCTATGGCCCAGCATGTGCATGAGCCCTGCGATTGCTGGTTGCCCACCGGCGGAAGGCCCGCCGAATTGTCAACATAGGAGGGCAAAGGCCCGGGATGGGCTGCGAAAATCTCCTCTGGCCGGACAATATGCGTGGTCGCGCTCTCTCTCGGACCCTCGGGGCTCCATAGGCCGCCGAGCGCATGCTCTTCGGCCCCTTCATTCGGGGGAACGGTTTCACCTGCGAGCATTCCAACGGACGACAGAACCATGGCGACGCACACGCATACAGGAATCAGTTTCCGCCTCAGATTTACATCCCCTCGAGCTTTCTGTTGCATATATTGGAGGATGGGTATAAATAATTGGGGGTGCAGACCCCCCCGCATGGCGGCCAGCCTAGGCCAGTGTTGACAGGCATAAGGTTTATTAGCAGATAAATTATCACCGGGGGCAAGGGATTGGGATGCCCGTTTCTACCGCCTCGCTTGGGGCACCCTGTTTTCTCTGGAGAGGACTATCATGAAGCTGAGTGACAATGCCCTGGCCGTGCTCGAGCGCCGGTACCTTTCGAAGGACGATTCAGGGGAGCTTACCGAGAAGCCGAACGACATGTTCCGCCGCGTTGCCAGGAACATCGCGTCAGCCGAAGCCGCATACGGCAAGGACAAGAGGAAGGTCAAGGCAATCGAGGATGAGTTCTACGAGCTCATGACCTCGCTGGACTTCCTGCCGAACTCTCCGACGCTAATGAACGCGGGAAAGGACATCCAGCAGCTCTCAGCCTGCTTCGTGCTCCCTGTCGGGGACTCTATGGAGAGCATTTTCGACGCCCTGAAGAACGCGGCCATGATACACAAGAGCGGCGGCGGCACAGGATTCTCGTTCTCCAGGCTGAGGCCGAAGAACGACGCAGTCCATTCCACCAAAGGCGTAAGTTCGGGACCGGTCTCCTTCATGAAAGTTTTCAATGCCGCGACCGAGGCGGTCAAGCAGGGCGGGACCCGAAGGGGCGCCAACATGGGCATTCTGCGTGTGGACCATCCCGATGTCAGGGAGTTCGTGACTTGCAAGGAGGATCTGACTGTCCTGACAAACTTCAATATTTCTGTTGCGGCCACGGACAAATTCATGAGAGCCGTCACAAAGGGCCAGGAATACGAACTCGTCAACCCGCGCACAGGGAAACCCCAGGAGAATATCAATGCTAAGGACATGTTCGACCAGATAGTCGCCCAGGCCTGGAATACCGGCGACCCTGGCATGATTTTCATAGACAAGCTGAACGAGGCCAACCCGACGCCAGCCGTGGGGGAAATAGAATCCACGAATCCTTGTGGAGAGCAGCCACTTTTACCGTTCGAGTCCTGCAATCTGGGCTCCATCAACCTGAGCAACATGGTGGCCAAGGGCAATGTTGACTGGAAGAGGCTGGAGAAGGCGGTGAAGGTCGCAGTCCGGTTCCTGGACGACGTCATCGACAAGAATGAGTACCCGCTCCCCGAGATAGCCGAGATGACCAGGGCCAACAGAAAAATCGGCCTCGGAGTCATGGGTTGGGCAGACATGCTCATACAGCTGGGCATTCCCTATGAATCGCAGGAAGCTTATGATTTCGCCGGCAAGGTAATGAAATTCGTCCAGGAGAAGGGCAGGAAGGCCTCCGAGGAGTTGGCCAAGGAGCGCGGCCCATTCCCGAACTTCAAGAAGAGCATCTACGGAAAGGGCAAGCCAGTGCGCAATGCCACCGTGACCACGATCGCGCCCACCGGGACCATATCCATGATTGCGGACTGCTCCAGCGGCATAGAGCCGATATACTCAATTGCCTACGTGAAACGCGTCATGGACAATGACGAATTGCATTATGTCAACCCGAATTTCGAGAAGCTGTGCAAAGAGAGGGGCATTTACACGGAGGAGATGGAGAAGGCTGTTGTGGAATCGGGCTCTGTCTCCGGAATACCGGGATTCCCGGCTGACCTGAAAGGGATATTCGCCACCGCCCACGAGATTTCCCCCGAAGGGCATGTGAGGATGCAGGCCGCTTTCCAGGCTTACACGGACAACGCCGTTTCAAAGACAGTCAACCTCAACAACAGCGCCACCAAGGAGGACATTGCCGGGATATACTTCCTGGCCTACGAGACGGGCTGCAAGGGCATCACAGTCTACAGGGACGGGTGCAGGGGCGCCCAGGTCCTGGAATCCGGCGCCAAGAAGGACAAGGCCGAGCCTCTCGCCCTCCAGACCAAGCTTTTCGAAACCCAGTTCGACGAGAACGGGAAACTGAGGCCAAGGGCCAGGCCCCTAGTCACCCAGGGCGCGACACACAGGATGATGACGGGCTGCGGCTACCTCTACGTGACAATCAACGAGGACAACAAGCAGCTGTTCGAGCTTTTCGCCAGGATGGGAAAAGCAGGCGGATGCGCCGCAAGCCAGACCGAAGCTATCGGCAGGCTGATTTCGCTGGCCCTGAGATGCGGCATCGACCCTACCTCGATCGTGGACCAGCTCAAGGGAATCCGTTGCCCGGAGAGGGTGCTGGCCAAGGACAAGATTTACTCCTGCCCGGACGCAATCGGAAAGGCGCTCCAGGCCCACCTGGAGATGCAGGGTGTCAAGTTCCAGGAGATGAGCAAGCTGGATAGGGGGCTTCGGCCCGAGTGCCCTGAATGTGGTGCCCCGGTTGAGTTTGCCGAGGGGTGCCTGGTGTGCCGGGCCTGCGGGTTCTCGAAATGCTAACCGTCACCAAGGAACAGGCAAGGGCAGCGCTCGCCCGAGTCCATGGCCTCGGTATCCAACAAAAAGGCAAGGCCGGAACCTTGGCCGTCATGGAGAGGCACATGTGCATCCAGTCCGACCCGATTGACATCGCGGGGAGGAACCACGACCTCACGCTGCAGAGCCGTGTGTCAGATTACAGACAGAAATACCTGGACGACCTGCTTTACAAGGACAGGAAACTCTTCGAATATACCTGCAAGATGCTGTCCATCATGCCCATCGAGACCTATCCGGTATTCCACTGGCGCAGGCAGTTCCATGTGGCCCAGGATGCCGCATTCATGAAAGAGCACCGGCGCACAGTCAGGGAGATTATGAAGGCGGCAGAAGAGGAGCCGGTAGCCTCCAGGGACTTCGAGAGCGCAAGGAAGGAGCACTGGTGGGGCATGACGAAAGTCACCCGCATCGCTCTGGAGAGGCTGTGGATGGAAGGCAGGCTTGCAATCCACCACAGGGAGGGGGGTGTCAAATTCTACGCACTGGCTGAGGACATCGTCCCAGGGAAATTCCTCGAAGCCGAGCCGCCGTCAGAGGAGGAAGCATTGCTGGCGAAGATCCTATTCATTGCCAAGGCCTCCAGGCTTGTGTCGCCTTCCAGGGCGCCGGAACAATGGTACTTCGCAGGCAAGACATCGGCGACAGTGAAGAGCAACTTAGACAGGCTGGTTAAGTCGGGAGAGGTGTTCAGGCTGGAGGCGGGGGACTGCAAAGGCCCGTTCTATGCCCTGAATGAGGACTCCGACTCCTGGAAAGATCCTCCGGAATCCGAACCGGTGGCGAGATTCATGGCCCCGCTGGACCCTCTTCTGTGGAACAGGAAGCTCTTCGCCGAGATATACGGCCACGAATACGCCTGGGAGATTTACAAGCAGCCGCACCAGAGGAAGTACGGATACTATTGCCTGCCAGTGCTTTTCACCGGAAGCTATGTCGGGCTGGTGGAGCCTTTCCTGAGGAAGAAGGACCGCGTCCTGGAAATAAGGAGCTTCCATGTTTTGGATAAAAAGGCCGGCACCGGAGGGTTCCGCGAGGCTGTCGAAACCGAGCTGGAGCGGTTCGGGCGCAACCTCGGAGCGGAGAAGATCGAAGCCGGGAAGAGATGCCCCGGCTTCATCAAACTGGCTGCAAAACAGTATCGTGCAATCTGATTGCTGAACATAGCTGCATGCCCTGGCTGGACATTTGGCGATATATTCTAAGGCGGGAATCCGTTATTCTCAGCTCTGACACAGAATCGTTTTCCTCATCCTTTGCGGGGACATTTTTATTTAGACCCACATCATCCTCAGCCCCATGAAGATGCGGGCCCAATGCGTCCCCTGCGTGACCAGGCGGATTCTGATGGAGATAAACGAGGTGGACCCTTCGCGCGAGATGGAGATAATGACCGAGTGCGTGAAGGTCCTGGCCGACAGCATCTATGACGGCGTTACGTCCTCGGGATGCGCCACCAAGGTGCACAGGAAGGCGTATGATATGCTGGGCACCGACCCCTATGCCAAGCTGAAGGAGAAGAGCACGGCCCAGGCAGAGAAACTCGTCCCGAGAGCAAAGGAGTTCATCGAAAAATCGAAGGACCAGTTCAGGGCTGCGGTGCTGTGCAGCATAGCCGGGAATGTCCTGGATTACGGAATCGACAGGAAGCTGGACGAACCCGGGTACATGGCGAAGCATTTTGAGGAGTTTTTAAAGGAGGGCCTGGCCATAGACCGCACGCCAAGGCAGAAGGAGCTTCTGGCCTCGGCCAGGAAAATCGTTTTCATGCCTGACAACATGGGCGAAATCCTCTTCGACATGCTGCTGCTGGAGCAGCTGAAGAAATATCCGGCCAAGATAACCATGATTGTCAAGGGCGAGGCCATACTCACCGATGTAACCCTGCCGGATGCGCTGGCATTGGGTCTGGATAATCAGGTGGACAAAATAATCACGACCGGGGGATTCGCCGTCGGGTTCCCGTTCTGGGACATGGCAGAAGACATGAAGCGGGCCCTGGAAAACGCAGACCTGATAATCGCGAAGGGGATGGGCAACTTCGAATGTTTTACCGAGACGGACTACAGGCCAATAGCTTACCTGATGCGAATAAAATGCCAGCCCGTATCAGAAGCCTCGGGCGGGCCGTTCGGGACGAGCGTTGCGATCGTTGTGGAGTAATCACAGGTTGGCCAGAGCCTCGCGGCATTTATCGGCCCACCATTTCATGCCCATTCGCTCGAATTCTGCTAGCGCATTCTTCAATCGGGCTTCTGCTTTCTCGCTGTCTTCCATCTTCTCGCTGAGGAGCGCGTATTCATAAAGGAGCTCGGCCAACTGTTTCCTGTCGCCAATCTCGTTCAGCATCTTAGTCGCGCTCTCGAACGCCTTAGCTCCCTTCTCAAACTCACCACTCTCCCTGCAAATGATGCCCAGTATCTTCAGCCCCATGGCTTCCAAGGGTTTCATGATCAACTGCCGGGACTGCTCTATTTCTTCGAGGACGAGCCTCATGGCTACCTGGCATTCACCCAGCCTGGCCTTGGTCTCAGCCAGGCCGTAACGAGCGTAAATAGTCCCGTCCTTATCGCCCGCCTCCAGGTGGAACTGGAGGCTCTTTTCGAAGCTCGCCAGGGCTTTGTCCATTTCTCCTCTCAGCAGATAGACGTTGCCGGCGTTGTAATAACTCAGGCCCAGGCCTATCTTATCGTTTATTTTCTTTCTGATTTCGATGCTGGCCAGGTAATATTCCAGGGCTTTGCCCAAGTTCCCCATGCTCTTATACACTAGGCCGAGGTTCGCAATTGTCATGGCCTGGCCGTGAACGTCGCCGAGTTTCTTGCTCAGCTCATGAGCCTCTGTCAGATAAGCAAGGGATTTGGCCATGTCCCCCTTTTTGTAGTAAATGCCGCTGATGGCCGCGAGGTTGGATTCCATGCCGAATTTGTCGCCAAGCTTCTTTCTCAATTCCAGGCTCTCTTCGAACAACCTCAGAGCCTCCCCGTTGTCCCCCATATCACCATGGACGTTTCCCATGTTATGGAGGAGATTTCCAATGGCGAACATGTCCTTCCTTTTTTTGAGTATCTCATGACTTTTTTTATAATAGGCCAGCGACTTTTCGAATTCCTTTTTTTCCTTGTAGACAATACCGAGATTCATGATGCTGCTCGACAAGCCAATTTCATTCCCGCTTGCCCTGCACAATTCTATGCTTCGCTCATAACAATCCCTCGCAGAGTCGAACTCCGCTTCATACAGGTGCAGATTCCCCCGTATCCGAAGTGCGTTACTGAGGTCTAATTGCACTTGACCAAACTTCTCGAAAACTGATAAGGCGCATGTCAGCAATTTGCCGGCATCCTTGTACTCGCCCCTCCTCATGCGCATCCCTGCCTCTGCCATGCATATCCTGCCGTACTCGGGGCTGTTCTCGTTTCCCAGCAATGACTTGGCTTCCTCCAAAGCAGAGAAACCTTTTCCATAGTCTCCTTTCTTTCCTTGTATCTCCGCGAATTTCCTCAAGTTCCTTGCCTGATCCTCTCTCTCACTGAACGTTTCCATGCTGTCATTATATTTTTCCATGGCCTTCGCGAACTCGCCCAACAACGCGTACAGATCTCCCTGGCGCTCGAGCAGCTCGGCAAGTCGGCCTGCCGGAATCTGGCCGGCCCTCAACCTTGGTGCGGCTTTCAACGCGGTCTCGTAGTAATTCACGGCCAGCTCTGCGGCGAAGGCTGCCTCTGCCTTCATCCCTGCCTTGTAGCAATATTCAAATGCCTTTGTATGCTCGCTGCTGCGGGAGAAATGCCTGGCAAGGTCGTAAATCATATAATCTGGCCTGTCTGCATAAGTGTGTTCAAGGTGCTCACCGATACTCCTGTGATGCTCTGCTTTCCACCGTTCCCCGATGCCGCTGTATATTACGCTCTGGAACACTACGTGGCTGAATTCTACTGTGCCATTCTTTCTGAGAAGGATGCCGGATGCCATCAACTTTTCGAGTGAGGTGCCTGTGTCTTTAATCATTCGATTGGACTCCGCAAGTGAAGCATCGAATTTATGTCCGATGCAGGACGCATATTCGACCATGGCCATGGAGTCAGGGTCAAGGGACTCGAGCCTGCGGTTAACCACCTCCTCCACGGTGGCTGGTACGCTGTATGACTCAGATACCAATGTGTATTTTCCGTCTCGGGACACAATGCTGGCATCCTGAAGCATACCTTTGAGCATTTCTGTTACGAAGAGGGGATTGCCCTTGGTTTGCTCGTACAAACGTTCGGTCAGAGTATTAGGGAAGTTGTTGGGTGAGAGGGTTGTGTTGATGATTGAAATTGTGTTTTTGACATCCAACTTCTCAAGAACCATCTCTTCCATGATTTCCTCGCTTATCATGGATTTCATGACTTTCTCAAGTGTATCCGATTCTCCGGGCCTTAAGGTTCCCAGCAGAAGGATAGGATTCGTCCTATTGTTCCTGGCCAAGTAATTGAGGACGAACAGCGAGGACTCGTCCGCCCAGTGCAGGTCCTCAAGGAACATCGCTAGGGGTTTCTCATCAGACATATGCGCCAGAGTTTCCAGCACCCTGTCCGCAATCCTCAGTCGTTCGTTTTCCAGCTTCACCCCTTCCAGGTCTTTCCTGACTAGGAATTTCGCGCCAGCCAGTTTGGTTATTTCATCTTGGACAGGTGCTATGTCGCTCATCTTGCCTGTCCATTTCTCGATGAGCGTGCCGTGTCTCTCCTCAATCTTCTTGAGAGCCTGTTTCACAGTGCTCTTCATGTCTGTATGTTCATTGCCTGAGAAAACTGCCGTGAGAAACAAATGCTGGCCATGTTCAATGAGTATCTTCATGTCCCCGTACTCCAGACGGCCCAGCCCTGCTTTATCCCCCATGCCCTGCCCCAGGGAATCGCTGATAAAATTCTGAACTGCCGAAAGCATCCCGGCGAATATGTCCGCGTCCATGTCCCCTTCGTCGGAGGATGCCTGGGCCATCAGCATGCCCGCGGGATTAATCGCGAAAATCTTGATGAAGCTTGTGTATTCCTGCTCCTCGAACAGGGGTGCGGCCATCTCGCCACTCAGAGCCTTGGAGAACACCAGGAAGGGTTGGGCGGAGTCTGCGGATGCGGCGCCAGGCAATATCTTGACGCCCTGTGTTGCCGCATACTCCTTGAAGGCGTCGACCAGGGCGGTCTTGCCGATGCCGGGCTCGCCCGATATCAGTATTGTGGAACCGTTTCCGCCCATGGCTTCCTTTAGAGCGTGGCTAAGCTCTGCAAGTTCTCTGTCGCGGCCGATGATTACCGCTTTTTCCATGAGGTTGGATTGAACAGGTGATTGATTATCTTTGCCTTCCGAAACATAAATCCGATCGGGGTCCGGCGTCGGAGCGATTCACTGGACAGGCAGAAGAGCAAATCGGAAGTCTGAATTCGATGTGTGAGGGGCGAACTGCCTACACTTTGGTTTACCCGGCCATGTCTCCCGCGCTCCCGAGCCCTTCCAGCGCAGCCCTGGTTTTCTTCGCAGCCTCGACAATGCCCATGTCCTCGAATATAGACAGGGCGCGCCCGTACATCTCCCTGGCCTCCTCTCTCCCGCCCTTCGCCTCGTGCATGGCCGCGTACTCGTGCAATGTTTCGGCCACCAGCTTCTTCGCGTCCACGTGCCCGAGCGAGGCCAGCGCCTTATCGAACTCCTCCATGGCCCTGTTCCAATCCTTCATCTCCCTGTAAACCGTCCCCAGGGCTTGGTGGCCCATCCCGTTCTCGAAGTTGCGGCCCAATTCTGCGGCCGTCTCCACGGCCTTTTCGGCGTATTCGAGGGCCTTCGGAAGGTCTCCCTGCCCAATCGACACGGTGGCCAGGCCGCACCGGTTATACACTGCCATCGAGGCGTCACCCAGTTCTTGGCAGATGTTCAGACTTTTCTGATAATGCTCCGCTGCCTTTGCGTATTCCCCTTTGTTGGAGTAGGAGTTGCCCATGTTGAAATGAGAAAATCCTATGCCGCGCTTCTCCCCTATCCTCTCCCTTATCTCCAGGCTTTTCATGTAGTATTCGAGCGCTATGTCCCTTTCTCCCATGTCCACGTAAACGACCCCGATGTTGTTCATGGACTCGGCGATTCCGTGGCTGTTTCCCAGTTTTTTCTCGATATCGAGGCCGCGCTGCATGTATTGGAGGGCCTTGTCCAGCTTCCCCTTGTTGTTGTACACTATGCCGATGTTGTTCAGCGCTTTTGCGGTGAAGGTCTTGGCTCCAGTGTTGCGGACCATCTCGAGGCTTTTCTCATAGAATTCAAGGGCCTTGTCCATGTTCCCCAGGTCATTGTGCACGACGCCGATGTTGTTGAGGGCTGCGGAGATTCCGAGAATGTCATTTGCATTTTTCGCAGCCTCAAGGCTTTTCTCGAAGTATGATATGGCCTTGTCACACTCGCCCCTGAGGTAGTGGATATTGCCTATCGCGCGCAACACCTTGCCCATGTCTGTCTGTCCGGCATTCGACTCCTCGAATGTGCCCAGGGCTTCGAGGAAAAGGGACATGGCCTCATCGTATTTTCCGGTGATGTAATGGGCATTGCCTTTGCTGACCAATAATCTGCCTGACTCGACTGTCCCGCTTTCGCTCGTCTTCCTTGCTTCGTCGAATATCTTCAGGGCTTCTTCGTAGTTCCCCCAGATTATATGAATGTCGCCCGTCTTCCTCAGCATCCGTGCCACTTTCTCATTGTCGGCTGTGGCCTCTCTGGTCCTTTCAAAATATTCTTTTGCCGTGTCATACTCGCCGAGCATGAATTCGATGTCACCGAGTTTTTCGAGGATATCAGGCTGTTCCTCCTTCCTGATAAAATCCAACGCCCTGGCATACAGCCCAACGGCTTCGTCGTTCGCATACCTTTCCCCGGCCTTGGCCCCGGCCATTGCCAGATATTTTCCCGCCCTCTTGTCGTTCGCCTCGGCGTAATGGTATGCCAGCTTGCTGACGACCTCATCGGTGCCGTCTCCGTAGAGCTCCACGAGGGTATCTGCCACAGTCCTGTGGTACTCCAGCCTCAGCTCTTCCATGATTCCGTTGTAAATAACCTCCCTGATCTTCGCGTGGTCGAACAAATACTTCCTCTGGAAAGAATGTATGAGCCTGTGCGATTTTTCTATCTCGCTGAGGTTCTTGAGCAGCTGGATCTTGTTCATGCCTGTGGTCCGCTCCAGCACGTCCGACTGGAATTCCTCGCCCACGACGCTCGCGCAATCCAGGATTTCCCTCTGCTTCCTCATCAGCCTGTCCAGCCTCCGCTTGACAACATCGTAGACCTTCGACGGGATGTCGAGCCTGTCTATGTTCCCGGCCAATTTCCAGACCCCTTCAGCGTCCTGTTCCAGGGCCTTGTCCATGACGAGGAGCTTGATCACCTCGATTATGAACAGCGGCGTGCCGCCTGTCTCTCTGTAAACCTTTTCGACGAAGCCCGGCTCCAGAGCTGCCTTGCCCAGCTGTGACTCGATGACGCTGCGACAATCCTCCGGGCCCAGCCTCTGCAGTTCCAATCTTTTAAAAAGCCCCTCCCTGCTCATGTTCTGCATCGTCGTCTCAAGCTGATGCGCGGCCCCGTCTTTGCTGCCGACTATGTCCTCCGGACGATATGTGCCGAGCAGGAGGATTTTGTTCTCGCGCGTGTTCCTGGCCAGGTAATGGAACAGCCCCAAAGTGCTGGGATCCGCCCACTGCAGGTCGTCTATGAAAAAAATCATGGGCTTGTCTGCGGACAGCCTCTGAAGCCCCATGAGCACATTATCGAAAAGGTTCTCCTGCAGAATTGCCGGATTGTCAACGAGGAATTTGCCGTCATATTTCCCTGAACCGATGAACCAATTTATTTTCGGAATGAAGCCGGAGGCTTCGGACGGGTCGCCGCCCCAGTCATCCAGTTTATTTCCGATTTCCGCAAGAGTCCTTTTCATGTCCTGTATCAGGAACTCGCTCTCGTTACCCTGTATGACTATGGCGAGCGATAGTTTTTCCGAAGTCTGGACAAGTATCTTGTATTTTTCATAACCGAGCGAGTTCAGGCCGCCGCCTGTCCCCTTCCCCATCATGGACATCGAATCCTTGACGAAGTCCCCGACGGCCTTCAGCATGGCCGTGAAGATATCTGGGTCAAGCTGGGATGCCTCCCTCTCGGCCCTAATTATAAGCATTCCGGCATCATCCATGAGATATGATGAGATGGCGGTCGGCGGCGGTTCGCCGGATATGAGATGAAAATAACCCGCCACCCTGAGCCCGGTTTTAATGGGCATCAGCGGCTCCAGGCTCTCTGCGAGGCACCAGCCCTTTATGACGTTCGCGCCGTAGGATTCGGCAATGTCAAGCAGCTCGCTGACAAGCCTTGTCTTGCCTATGCCTGCCTCCCCGGCGACCAGTACGGTCTGGCCTTTCTGGTCCTTGGTCCTCTCGAAGGAATCCAATAGCACTGACAGTTCGCTTTCCCGACCTATCAGGGCGGTTGACTGCTGGGCTGGCTCCTCCATCGGAACATGTATAGGAATGATATGTAAAAGGATTTCCCGATATAAGCTTGACAGGGTGACATGAACAGGAGACCGCTCGGTCAATGCCCGGGCTTGCCAAGTGCTTTCAGGCATTTTTCCATCCACAGCTTCATTCTCATGGCGCTGAACATTTCCAAGGCCTCGCGCAGCCTGGCCTCGGCATTTTGTTCTTCATTGACACATTTCAACGTCATCCCCATGCTGTATTTTATCTGGGCGAGAATGCCCTTGTTGCCCAGCCCATCCGCAATCTTCTCTGCCTTCTCAAGCTCGGCAAGAGACATGGCATAATCCTCTTTCTTCCTGTAAAATGTTCCCATTGCATTGCGGACCATGGCCTCCTCGAGCTTTGCGCCGGCCCCTTCGGACATTGCGAGGGCGTTCTTGGCGTTTTCATGAGCCAACTCGAACTCGCCCAGCTCGATGTAAGCCTCTGCCAATGCGCAGGCATTGTGTATGATGGCCTGTTTGACTCCGAGTTCGGTGCTCAGTTCCATGCTCTCGCTCAGGTGAAGTATGGAGTCCTCAAATTTGCCCTGCTGCAATTCGACCAGGGCGATGTTGTGCAGGCACATCAGTATCCCGTACCGGTCCCCTATCTTCCTCTTTATCTTGAGGCTGTCCGTGAACAGGCCGAGCGCCCTGTCCATTTCGCCGAAGTCCTGATAAATCAGGCCCATATTGCTCAAAACCATCCCTATGGTGAATTTGTCGCCAAGCCGGTTCACAACATCATAGGTAATCTGGTAATGCTTAAGCGCCTTCTCTTGCTCGCCTATCTCCGAGTAAACCAGGCCCAGGTTGTTCGCCGTGAGGGCCAGGTTGTACTCGTCGCCCATCTTCTCCCGTATATCCGAGGCTTTCTGCAGGTATTCGAGCGCCTTGTCATACTTGCCGCTGGCCCATTGCACAGCCCCCATTCGGTGGCAGGCCAGTCCGATTTGCTTGTCGAATCCCAGCCTCTCAGCGATGGCAAGGCTTTCTGTTAAAAGCGACACGGCCGTGGTATAGTCTTCGGACAGGATGAAGCTCCAGCTCTTTGCGCCCAGCAGCACCGACCTTTCCTCGCTGTCCTCGTCACCCAAAATCGCAAGGCCTTTGTCAGACTCCTCTATGCACTTTTCCAGGTCCCCGGTTTCATGGTAGACTTCAGCCAGAAGCCTGTGCATCTCAGCCTTTTTATTTTTTGTTTCTATTATATTAATCAATTTATTATAACGAGCAATGGCCTCCCGGTAGCTTCCCATGAGCGAATAAAGTGCGCCCTGCCTCAGGCCTATGTCGATTTCCATCTCCCTGTTCCGGGCCGAGCCCGGAAGATTCTCGAGCCTGGCAAGCGCCATGCCGTAGAATTCCACCGCTTTCTCGGCAGCGTAGCTGGCCTCGGCCTTTTCCCCGGCCTTGATGCTGTAGCCCAGGCTCTTGGAGGGCTCGTTGCCGAGGAAGAAATGCCTGGCAAGCTCGTACAGAACCTCGTCTTCCCTGCCGGCGTACGCATTCTCGTAATACTCGCCTATGGCCCTATGGTGCACGGCCTTCCACCTCGGAGAGACAGTGTTATATATCGACTCCCTGAAAAGCGCATGGCAGAACCCAGCTGTCCCGTTGAACCTCAACATGATTTGGGCCTCGGCAAGCTTTCCGAACGCCGCTTCCGCATCCGAAACCATCGACAGGGCATCCAGCATCGCACAGTCGAATTCCCTCCCTGCGCACGAAGCGTATTCTGCCAGTGTCATGGCTTCGGGATCAAGGCTGTCGAGCCTCATCAGGATGACTTCATGGATGGTGTTCGGCAGCGCGAAACCCCGGTCTTCCAGGACGAAGGCGCCGCCCATTTCTTTGATATGCCCGTCCATGGCCATCTGGTTCAGAAGCTCTATGACGAAGAACGGGTTCCCGCTGCATGTGCCGAGCATCTCCTCCTTGAACTGTCCGGGGAAATCGTTCGGGGAGTAAAGTGCGTCGATAAGGGATACGAAATCGCCTTTCTCAAGGGCGCCAAGGGATATGGTTTCGAGCGCATCGCCGCATTCCATGCCCTTGAGGAATTTGGCCATTTGCGGCGAATCGCCTGGCCTTGCCGAGCACAGAATCATCGTCCTGGATTCCCTGATGTTCCTTGCCAGGTAGGCGAGGGTGAACAAAGCGGACTCGTCCGCCCAGTGCAGGTCCTCGAAGATGAGCAGGAGGGGCCCGGCAGATGACAGGCTGGCCAGGCATTCCAGGACCCTGTCCGCGATCCTGACGCGCTCATTGTCGAGCTTCACGCCTTCCAGGTCCCTCCTCGCAAGGAACCTTGCGTCGGTTAGCCTGGCGATTTCCTCGCCGATGGGCTCAGCCTCGGAGACTTTTCCTGAC
>CAYHBA010000011.1:0-57251 GCA_964354755.1 uncultured Thermoplasmata archaeon | reverse complement strand
CAAGGTTTATGGCATACGGCGGCGCGGCGCCGGGTTCGGGCACCGAGATGGTGTTCGATTCGCGGTTGCCTACCCAGTCCTCTGCGCGCACTACATACCACCAGATGGTTGTGTCGCCCAAGCCCTTATTGATATCAGTGTAGGTGTTGGTTCCGACCGGAACTGTGTCTATGACATGGGATTCGTCCCAGGGCCCTGAACCGGCAACCGAGCGGTATACCACGAAATGGTCTACGTCCGCGCCAGTGTGTGTCCAGTTGAGCGTGTTGTGGTTCTCGTAGTTGGCCGAGGATTTCCAGTAAAAGCCGGATACCCTCGTGTTATATGCGGCCGTGCCCCAGAGCAGGGACGAGCCTCCTTGCGCGACAGTGCCTTTCCTGAGGAAATATGTCACGTTCCATTCGTCGGCTTCAAGCTGGGTCGCGCCGAGCTGCTCTGTCGTGAACGTGGCCCGGACAGTGGTCGGCGGGGTGGCTGTGTTGACATAGAACCTGACAACGACCGAATCTGTGGGTTGCAGGATTGTGAAGGGCGGGGTCCAAAGGGCTGAATAAGTGCCCGTGGCTGTGCCGTAGACGATGACGACAGCCGTGCCGGATGTTAACTCAGTCTCGGTGCCGCCGGAGTGGCGCACCCACACCCTGATGCCCGCATAGAGGTTGGCATTGTTCCCGAGATTGCCAGCATTGGCCGCGGTTGTGGATTGCGCGGTTCCGGCAAGGTAGGCTGTGAGGCCGTTGACATTGGCCTCGCTGGCAATGCCCCTCATGAACCTGACTTCGTTGCTGGATATCATGCCCCAGTGGTCCACTGTCAGGCCGCCCGGCGCAGCCGGCGCGATTCCGTCCACTGTTGCTGTATCTGTGGGCCATGCCGGAAAGCCGGTACCGTCATCTGCATCATTGTAGGTGACAGTTATCAAGTCCACAACATTAACCTGCAGAACACCGTCCGGTGAGGGCGCTCCGATGGCCATTGTAATCGAACCCTCGAAATGGGCCGTATCCGTCTCGGTCAGAGTCACAGTTTCAGGGGTGGTCTCTGTATTGCTTTCGATATAGACCTGAACAGTCCCGGCGCCTTCGAGATCGAGATCCTCGACTACGATATTTACCACATCATTACAGTTGTAACCAGTGCTATCCAGTTTTACCTCACCCATAGAAATAGGTCCAGAGCCGGCCAGTGTAATAGTCGAGCCGAAACCGACCGGCCATTCACCATACTGTGGGTGTTCGTCATCGGTGTCCATGGAAAGAGCGTAGTTGTAAGCCTCATCCATGGTTATTTTTGTGTCACTGTTGGTGTCGGCATCAACCGGCACGCCGTACGCATCCATCCACCTTACCGCGGCAGTCCAGTGAAAGACGTATGTATCGTAAATATAGTCGGGGCCCATGGCCCAGGAATACTCCATATCATTTGCACCCGTGGAAATAACACGCGGCACTGTCGAACTCATGCCTATGATATCATTGACAAAACCTCCTGAAAAACAAGGTTCCATCGTTATGATCATTCCACGACAGTTTATGGGTTCGAGCATACTGGCGAGTTGATAATCCCATAACTCTCCTGCATTCCAGAGGTTCATGCAGACCGGTTGTCCCGGGACGCCATACTGCCCGCTACCATGGTCCGTTGTGAAGATAAATAAGCTGTCCGTCGAGGTCAGCGTTGCAGCAAGATTGGCGAAGATGGAGTCAACATCAGCATACAGACAGGGATACATGATATCGTCGTCACCGTCGCCATCAAGGTCAGGATTGGAATTCTGACCGTTCGACTGGTCCACCGCCGGATTAAGACCGTCGGAAATTGCCACAATAATCTGTGAATCTAAATAACCGTAAACGTTTACTAGGGTCTTGTATATCTCCGAACAATCATTCCAGTAACGAACATGATTGTTACCGGAGTCATAACCTCCGGAGAGAATGACGGCCCACAAATGTTCGGGCGAACGGGATTGTTTGTTAACCTGGCTGATCGGACCGCCTTTCCTGTTTTCACCTCCGAATGGATCGGGTCCCTGAAATCGGATCATATCCTTCAGCATACTCGGTGGACTTGTCGCTTCAATAAATTGACATTCTCCCGTTTCAGGATCAACGAACACATAGCGGCAGGGATGCTCCCAGTTAGCCCCCGGATGATCGTCAATCATAACAAACCATTGGGCTTGTTGTAGCGCATAAAACGGACCCTTATAGTTTGTGATGACGGTGCCTTCTGGCAATGTTTCCCGGGATACAAAGATCCCCAATCCGTCAACCTTTCCAGGACCGATGTCACCGGCCACGGCATCAAACGCCTCGTCAGGACTGCCGATTGATGCTGGCTGACCGAATAATACGGACCCTTCAGCCTCATTGGACTGAACTGGGATCCCGGACAAAGGAATGGGTATTGCCATCAATAACACACCAACAATCAACAATGTCAAACCCACACAATTACTGTTTTTAGTCTTCATTTTTCAACCGCTCCTCTGAAGGATGCACGAAATTATAGCGCAATGTAAATTCACGCAACTGCGCATTCTTGAGAAATACAATAGGTTATGGTATACTTAAATGTATTTAGATTACACCTAAAGTGAGAGATATCTTTCGTAGATTATATATATGCTTTTTGAGTAATGCACATCATGTAAACTACCAGACCATAAATGACAGATGAAACCAGTTTCATCGTAATGCAAACCATGCTGGTTTGCAATGGCCTGGCGTTACCGATAAGATTAGATTGCCAGGGCATTTATGCCTGTATGTTTACCTCACAAGCAAGCCACACGACTGTAATCCTATGGCCTCCAGCCTTTTATATGAGCAGTTCTAATTAAGGATTAACAACCCAAGTACAATCTGCCGTCACATGGACCCAGTATGCGTTTCCGTGGGCCATCGGGGTTGCTCCTTTTGCATGCTGCGTTATGTATGGCGTTACCGCCTGCCAGCCTGCTACAAGGTCTGCCTGTGCCGGCAGCGTGGCGGATTCTGCCCTGCTCGTCATCGTCGGATATCCGACCATGTTCCAGCCTGTGTACAGATTGATGGCCACAGGAGAAGCTGATGGTGCCACATACGCGTTCAGCGTGAGAGCCTGGTCCCCGCCGTTCGCGGTTATCCAGAGCCACACGCCCATGGTGCTCGATATTGTCGTGAGGTCGTTGACAGTGCTTCCGACCCTGTAGGTCTTCCACGGGTCCGAAGGCGTCTGTATGTTGAACCACTTGGCCACTGTCCAGGTCGTGAGCCCATCCCCGGCCGTGGCGTCGTTCAGTATGGTTTGGATATTGCCGCTGGTCGCGGACGGGAATGACACATACACCCAGCTGTTGGCGGTTTTCCCCGCCAGATTGATTGAGTACGGGGGCGTGCTGCCTGGCTCCTGTGTGTGAGTTGTGCCTGTACCCTCGTTGGTCGCTGTATCGACCGCTGTTACATAGTACCACCAACGTGTCCCATCAGCCTGGCCCCTGTCCAGGTCGCAGTAGGTGTTGGTTCCGACCGGTACAGTGTCAATAACAGAGTATGCCGCGTCTGTGCCTGCAGCTGACCTGTAAATGTTGTAGTGGTCAACATCCCCGCTTATACTCGCTGTCCAGTTCAGAGTGTTGTGGTCCAGGGGATTGCTTGTCACTGACCAAACGATGCCAGCTATCCTGGAGTCCCACGTAGAAGTGCCCCAGTAGAACCTGTCATTGGCTGTATTGGCGCGCCTTGTGTAATAGTTAAGCGTCCAGGTTGCCGCGTCTATGGAGGAAGCCCCTATCTGCTCTGAGGTGAATGTCGCGGCCAAGCCTGTCGGCGGGTTTGTGCCGACGCTCTGGTACACCCGAATGACCAGCGAATCCGAGGCAGACATTGAGGTCTGCGGGCAGGGCCATGTCGAGGTCTGTATGCCTTGACCGCTGGCGAGCCTTGTCACGACCGCCGTCGCGGCACCGCCCGTGATTTCTGTCTCGGTTCCGCCGCTGTTCTTCTTCCAGGCCCTGAACCCGGTATATACGATGCCGCCTGTTCCCGAGAGATAGTCCGCTCCCGTAGCCGTCTGGGCCAGACCGAGGACATTGTCGTCCCTCATGTATCTTGTCTCGGTGCTCTGGCTTCCGATAGACCCCCAATGTTGCACCGTGAATGCCGTTGGCACTGCAGGCGCGGTCACATCCAATATGTATGGCGACGCTTCCGGCACTATGGTGGTGCCGGGCGGGCTCGGCTCGGTTGAGCCGCCGCCCACAGCGGATGCGAGCCAGCCGTATGTGCCTGAACCGGCCGTTATGGTGTAGGCATAGGTGTCGTCAACGGAGGCATCGTTGCCTGCGAGCACCCATGTATAAGGCGAAGATGTACTCTTTGTGTAGTAGAGATTGACAGATGTCGGGCTGCCGGTGTGGGTGTAGGTCAGAGTCACTGATGCGGCGTTTGTCGGGCCCCCTATCGGGCCGGTCGCAGTGGCGAAAGTTCCCGGCTGTATCGCGTTGTACACTGTGATGGCAAAGTCCTGGTCCACAGCCCCGCCCGTTATCACGTCGGTCGTCACGCTGTATCCTATGACCTCTATTGTGTATGTCCCTGCCTGCAGCGAGCCTGTCGGAATGTACACGGACTCGATGTTGTTCACGTCGTCCCAACTGTCCCCGTTCCTGTCCCAGTTCTCGCCGGCAATGTTCGTGTTGCCGCATGCACCCGTGCCTGATACCGAGAAACCGTTGGAGAAGGCGTTGCCGTACCATATCTGGCCGCCTGGCGCTGTGACCCTGAGGTTGAGGTTGTTCACCAGTGTCGGGTTCGAACCTGCGGTGCCTGGTGCGTCAGTGTAGACCATGGTTATTTTCAATGGATAGCTTGCCGATTGATACGCAACATTGAGTGTGTATGTCTGACCGGTTGAGAGTTGCTGCGGGTTGTCGTAGTTCATCACAGCCACCGGCGGATTCACTACGGTCGGTAGATATGCACGGCCCCAGCCTTCGTTGCCGTTCGGTATGTCCGCAGTGCCTATGTCTATCGCGGTGTTCAACAACAATGCCTTGACCATGGCCGGCATGGGGTAAGTTCCCGAGTGTGCGGCTTGCCACCAATCGACAACCACGGCGGCCGCACCGGCTACGTGCGGGTTGGCCTGCGAGGTTCCGGAGCACCACTCGTATCTGTGGTCCGGGGAGTAGAAACCGTAGAGGTTGGAGGTGCCTGGTATTTGGGCCGAGTGCGTCGAAACTACCCCGGTCCCGGGCGCGCATACGTCCGGCTTTATCTTGGTGTCATCGTCGAGGCCCCTGCTGCTGAAGGATATTATGGTGTTGGGGTCGTTCACGTCCGCGGGGACGCTGTCGCCCGTATCGCCGTAGGTATTGGCGTCCGGGTGATAGCTTTCCACCGCCCCTACCGCGATGACGTTCTTCCCGCTGGCAGGTGAGCCTATGGTGCCCGCTCCTGGGCCTGAGTTGCCTGCGGCGACAGTTATTATCAGGGGCTGCTGGCCCGCCGTTGACGTTGCCGAGTCCCTGACATGCTGGTCATAGTAAACGTCATTCGCATTGTACGCGCTGTTGCCTGAGCTCTCGCCCCAGGAGTTCGAGTGTATGTAAGCGCCCGCATTGTAGGCGCCCTGGAAGAATGTGTCCCAGCCTCCCTGGGTTGTCGGAATTCCAGTGCCGCTGCCACCATCCGTGAATATCTTCTGGCTATACAGTTTCGCGTCGTATGCGACGCCGGCCCCGCAGTAATATTGGGTAGTGCCGTACTTCGTGCCTGTTCCGGTGTAACCGTTGGCTCCGACTATGCCCGCACAATGCGTGCCATGGCCGTGGCCGTCATGCCATGTTAATGAACTGGTATAGTCCGTGCCACCGAGCACGCGTGTACCGAAATCCACGTGGCCAGCGTTTCCTACTACCCCATTCCCTAGACCTGTGTCTGCTACAGCGACCACGACATTGGTTCCGTCATAACCTGCAATATTGGCATAGTTGCCGAATGCCCCATAGGGTGTGTCAGCGGTCCATATCCCGCCAGTTATCTCGCTGCTGGTCTCGTCCATCAAACGGTTCTCCTGGTGCTGCTCCAACCACAGGACATCGGGCAGGTTCGCAATCGTGACGATATCGGCGGAATCTGCGTCAATGAAGAAATCGTGCGTCCCGGTCGATTCGGCATAGGCATAGTCCCGCACCTCGGCTATCTCATTAATGATGTCAATGGTCTCTTGCGCAGCATCGCCGTCAACGGCCTTCACCAGCACCAGTCCAGGCTCCAGGTTTGGAGCTATTTTATAGGCCGGCTGATATATGCCCGCCCACTGGACGTAGGATAGGTCAAGCGCCTGTGAAATCTCCTCAGCTCCGGCCATTGCAATGTAAGCGTAATTCGGCAGGTAATAGAGGATATCAATTCCGAGGGATCCGACGCCGTCCAGCCATGTCCCGTCTATCGGGCCTATGAACTGCAGTATATACAGACCGTCACCCGTGTATGACTCAACCCTCAGGTTGTCAGGCAAGATGGGCTCTCCGAGGGCGGTGTCAAATGAATATGTATCCATTGATATCAAAGTTCTGTCGGATATGATGTTCGCCTCGATCCCCAGGCTTTCCAGTTCGGTCACTTGCCCAGGGATTAGCCTGACCAGCTGGAATCCCTCATAGGCCTGGATTATGTCAATCCCCATGCTGTCAAGAAGGGGCGCGGCCTCTCCGGATTTTAAATACACCACGCCTAACTGAGAGGATTCCTCCTGGGCCTTTGAAGGTAATATTCCGCCGAATGCTGATAATATCATGATTGTAACAACGATTGTTGCCAAACCCACCCTTAAAAACCTTTTTACCTCCATTTCAAACAGCTCCGCGACACATTGCCGAGGCAGAAGAACGATGCCGTGCATTCGCCCTTATGCAGCTGATGCATCTCGGTTATAAATGTTATGTATAGTATTTATAGCTTTCTGGATTTAGGATTAGGAGAATATTATTTCTTTTGTTTTTCTTTGGCCGGAACATCCACGGTTTTTTTCGGCAGGGCTTTCTCTGACTCTGCTGTCCTTTTGACCAGTGGATGGTCCCTGGTCTGGGGCTGATATGGAAGGCGATGGGACTTCTGTTGGGTCTGAATTGCGGGTCTCGGGGTATTTACAGGCTTGGGCGCTGGTTTCGCTGGTTCAGTATGTGATGTTTGAACCTTCGGATTTGCTGGCTTAGCGCGCGGAGTTGGTTTCAAAGGTTGGGGTTTCTGATGGTGGTTTGCTGGTTTCGCGGTGGCTTGGGGGGTTTTTTCACGCGGTTTCTGGGAGACGGGTGTCAGAACCCTGGTCCGGGTGCCATGTGGGCTGTCGCGCGGATGTGTCTGCGTAACGTTTGCGGGGCGGGATGATTCCTGCCACTGTTTCATCTGCTTGGAACTGGACCATTCTGTTTCGCGCATCTCTTTTACTTCTCTGCTGTACATCCTGGATCTGGCTGCCCATGCTTCTTTCACAATGGCCCGCCTTGACTGCGGAACTGTAATGTTCTTGGACATCCGCCGGTACTCAATCAGGAATACACAAATCGTAGTTATTACTACACTTGTCACGATTATGACGAACACCGTGTTAACAAACATTGCCCGATATGGCTCGAGTGCATTATGGTAGGTTGTCCCAGCAGCAATATATTCCGGGACAGTGAACGGAACCTGGGCCAGGACAGCAGCCGTCAGACCGCCTGGCAGCATCACGGCCATGATTCCCAGGTCGTTCTTGGTGCTTTTCCTGATCCGGGTGGTGATGAAAGACCCTGGTAAGCGGGATAATACAAGTATGACAACCAGTATTACCATTATGAAGGCGAAGAAAATGGCCGGATTTGAGGCGATGTATGTTGGCACGAAAGCCGGAATGTTGGCGGACTCGGGGAGCACAAAAGAAAACACCATACCAGTGTAGACAAAGAAAAAGGTTCTTATGACGAAAGTAAGCTCATCATGGAATTCACTAATCTTCTTGTCAAGGACAAATCTGGTTCTCAGCCTGAATATGCGTTGGAACTCGTCCCTGTTGCTTAGGACAAGTCCGAAAACTAAAACTGCTATTGCACCGCTGGCTTTTACATATTCGGTGAAACTGTAAAGCACGAAGAGGGCGGCTATGGTTATCATGAAAGCGTATCTCTTTCCCTCGAACCATTTCAGCACATAGAGCCACAGAACCGCAAACAAACCCCCAACCATTCCTGCAACGGCGAAGGGCTGGAGCAGGTTGCTTGAGATAGAGCCTATGTCCATGTCCCCACCTTTTAGTATGGAAATTACGGTGAGTACAGAAACTATGCACATAACATCAGTCAGAACTGACTCCAGCACCAGTATGGTCCGAGTGTCCTCGGTCGCGCTCGTCCCGGCTAGGAGCGGTATCACAATAGCGCTGCTGGTCCCGCTAATCACCGCACCCAGAAGGACAGCTATTGCCAGCGGAAATCCCACGACGAAATGAAAAAGAACCGCAATCAGGGTGATGTTGACGATGAAAATCACCGTGGTGTGGAGGACAGAAACCCCGAGGTGACGCATGACCTTCTCGTAATTCAAGTCCAGGCCACCATCAAAAAGGATTATTATAAGGGCCAGAGCACCGAGGTATGGTGCGATGAACTCAAGCATGCTGGCAGACATGAACTCAATATTCAGGTAATGGTTGAACACCGGCCCCAGGACAAGGCCTATAAGCAGCAGAAGCAGCACATCAGGTATCTTTGTCCTCTCGAAGATTACCGCACCGACGAATCCTAAAAGAATAATAATCCCAATGATAGCAATAGCGGTAATTACGTCCATACCTGTTCGGAGTTCTGAATGACAACATTGTAATAATAACTTTGTATTGTAAATTATTCCTGAAATTTCCTAGTTTCTTCAAGCCCAGTACGGTGTGCGTATGTCTTCGTATGCGCTCATCGCTGCGACTGCCCCGCCCGCGCAGGCCGTGACTACCTGCTTTAGGCCGCCAGTGACGTCCCCGGCAGCATAGATTAGGCGCTGGTTGGTTCGCATCTTCCTGTCGGTTTTTATGTAGCCGTTCGCATCGAGTTCGGCGCCTAGGTGCTGGGCCAGACCGGAATTCGGTTCTACGCCCACCGATACGAACACACCGTCGAAATTATGTTCCTCTTCCTTTCCGGTCTTGCGGTTCAGAAGTCTGAGTCCTGTGACCTTCTCCGTACCGAGTATGGCCTTTGTTTCCATGTTGAGAAGCAGCTTTATCCCGTCCTTGACCAGCCTGTCCTGGAGAGCCTTCTCGGCCCTCAGTGTGTCGCGCCTGTGAACCAGCGAGACCTGTGCGCCCACATGCTTGAGATGGAGCGCCTCTGTCGCGCCATTGTTGCCCCCGCCGATGACCGCGACTTTCTTGCCGCGATAAAACATGGCGTCGCAGGTTGCGCAGTATGACACTCCTTTGCCGAGTAGAGACCCCTCGCCCGGAACTCCCAGCTTCTTGTATTTTGCCCCGGTTGCGAGAATTATTGCCCTGGACCTGAAAGATCTGGTTCCGCAGTTCACATGAAAAAAGTCGCTCCGCTTCGTAACCGATTCAACATGCAGTCCTGTCTCGATGGGGACATTCTTCTCTGCATGGGCCTTCATCTTTTCCATCAGGTCCATGCCGCCTATACCCTCGAATCCCGGGTAATTCTCCATCCATGGAGATGTTGATGCCTGGCCCCCGCCGTATCCCTCTTCAATTACAATGGCCACTAGGCCGGCTCTTGCAGCGTATATTCCCGCGGCGAAGCCGGCAGGACCCCCGCCTATGATAGCAAGGTCCAGAACAATCTCTTCGTCACTCACCGTAATGCCCCGTTTCATTCAGCCCAGGATTGCCTTTATTTTGGGTTCCAGTGTCTGGCGCGGCATGGCCCCCACTTCGCGACCGACCAGTTTTCCGTCCTTGAAGAATAGGAGCGTAGGAATGCTCTGTATGCCGAAGCTCATGGCCGTCGCTTGGCTGTCGTCGGTATTAAGTTTGCCGAAGGCTATCTTGCCTTTGTATGCGCCCGCCAGCTCGCTAATAACCGGCCCGAGCATGCGGCATGGGCCGCACCAGGGCGCCCAGCAGTCAATAATCACCTTGGAATATTTGTTGACGAAATCCTGGAACTCGTTGTCATTCACGTTCACCGGCTGCGATGGCCAATCCTTGTCGGCAGTCATACTCATTCCTCCAATTTCCTTTGCCTGATGGTTTTCCATTCGGCTTCGAAACTGTCGTCTGTCATGGCAGGATGCGATATTAGGCTTTCGCCATAAAGGTAATCCCGAATCGGCCGCGCACACAATCCCTAGGGACAATCTTTTTACGCCGCGCCGTCATTCCGCGCCGTGGGAAGAGTATGACCGTCAAGATAAAGGTGAAAAGCTCCGAGTCCGGCTCGTCCGTGGACATGGAGCTGGAAGGGGACAATACAGTGAACGAGATCATCGACAGCGCCGCAGGCTACTGGGGCATGAACGCCGGAGCTTATGTGCTCAGACGGGGAAAGAACCTTCTGAGGGGCTCGGCCAGCGTGGCGGACATCGGAATCGTGAACGGGGACATCGTGGAGCTCATTCCGGATCCCGAGGGCGGTCAGGCGGCATGACATTGCCCAGGAATGTCCTGCGCTCCAGGCTCGTGAACGAGCTTGCCTTGTGCAGGCGCAGCCTCGACCATGCCATCGAATGCTCGGACGAGGAGTTTTCAGAGCTGCCCGTCACCCTCGAGGTCTCCATGGCCGGAGTGCCGGGCCCTGTGCTGGTGGCCGGCAAGGTCCAGGACAGGACCGAGCATGCAATGCAGATAACCATCACACCGGAATATCCCTACGAGAAGCCGGTCGTCAGATGGCAGACGCCCATCTTCCACCCGAACATCATGCTGCCCAGGGACGGGGGCTATGTGTGCACCAAGCTCTTGGACTCGTGGAGCTTCTCATCCAACCTTCTCGGGTTCATCAAGGGCGTGGAGAGCCTCCTGGCCAACCCCAATCCCATGAACCCGTACAAATCCGAGAGCTGCATGCTGGCCTCGGAGACATTCATTGCCGAACCTTACAGGCCGACGGAAAGGCCGAGGGAAAAAAGGGGGCCCAGGATTGTCTGTTAAGATTCTGTCGGAGGACAGGCGCGAGCCGAGGGTGGCCATGCCCCCGGCCAATGCCAGGCCCCATCTCTGGTTCAGGGACATGGACGCCGAGCTTCTGAAGCTCAGGATGGGCGAGGACATGCCCCTGGCCGCCTACATCAACAAGCATGCCGAGGCAAAGATGAGGAACCACGCGCTTTCTTCGAGGAACAGGAAGACAGAGGTCATGGGCCTGCTGCTGGGGGAGGTGAGGCGGTGGAGGGACACGGACTATGTGCTGGTCAGGGATGTGGCCACGACAGACCTGGACGCGAGCTCGGTATCGGTGAAGTTCGACTCGGCAGGATTCAACAAGCTGTTCGAGAGCCTGGACCTGGCAGGGTTCGACTATGTCGTCGTGGGCTGGTACCATTCCCATCCCGGGTATGGCTGCTTCCTCTCGGAGACAGACTTAAAGACACATTCCGGCATATTCGTCAGCCCTCACCAAATCGCCGTGGTCATAGACCCGCAGTTCTTCGAGATAGCTGCCTTCAGGATGAAGTCAGGGAAGCCGGAGAAGACAGACTTCGCGGTGTACTGGGACGAGTACGACGACCCTTACGGCGGGCTAGTGAGGGTGAGGACCTAGCATATTCCTGCAGCATCACCCACGGAAGTTAATCCTGTCCAGTTAGTGCGGGGAGTATATCGCCATCCCCAACGGGGATGGCTCATACCCATATCGCATGCCGCGCCCTCATGTCGGCTTCCTTCTGGGCCAGCCGCTTCATGAGCTCGGACACGATCCCGTCCAGGAAAACAAGCGCCGTAATCTCGAACACCGTGCCCAGGGGGGCATAATCCTTGTCCAGGGGATCCTTCTCCGATGCTATGTTTATCACGGAACTTGCCGCATGGGCCAGCTTCGAGTGCGCCTCCGCGGTGATGGCTATGACCCGTGCGCCCAGCCTGCGGACTATGTTGGCGGTCTGGATGGCTGACATTGTCTCTCCCGTGTTCGAAATGATTATGACAAGGTCTTCCTTCTCCACAATGGGGGTTATGGTCTCGCCAATGAAATAGACCTTCAGTCCCATCTGCACCATGCGTATGGCAAAAGCCTTGCACATCGTTCCGGAACGCCCGACGCCATAGATGAATATCTTCTGTGCGTTGAGAATGTTGTCTATAAGGTATTCGCGCTGGTCGTCCTGTTCCGTGGCCAGGGAGGCACGGACCCTTTTCAGAATATGCTCCTCGGCTTTGGTCACGTCATCACTTCTTCTTCAGCTTCTTGGCTGCTTTCTTTGGCATAGGCTTATTAGCCGGCTTCTTTGGCTTTTTGGCTACTTTCTTGGGCGCGGGTTTTCTTGCCTGGGCCTTCTTCGCAGGCTTCTTCGGTCTGGGCTTCTGGACTTTCTTTTTCGGTTTCTTGGCCTTGGGCCTTGCCTGCTTCTTCGGCCTGGACTTGGGAGCTGCCTTGGCCGGTTTCCTGGGAGCGGGCTTTTTAGGCCGGGCTTTCCGAGCTTGCTTCTTCGCGGGCTTCTTGGCTGGAACTTTCTTCGGAGCGGCCTTCGGCGCTGGCTTCTTCGCTGGCTTGTTCTTTGGCTTGGCCGCGGGCTTGGCGCTTTTCTTGGCAGGAGCCGGGGCCTCGGCCTCCTTGGTCTTCTGGCGCTCGGCCTTGGCCTCGCGCTTGGCCAGGACCCTTTCGAGAATGACCTTCATGTACATGGCATCGTGTTCCAGAAGAGGGGAGCCAGATATCACTGTAAGTTCCATGTCATTCTCAAGAATGCACTCTGCCAGCGGCTCGAACTTCAGGTCGCCCTTCTTTATGGGTGTGTACCTTATCTCGTTTCCGTTCTCGTGCTCCACGCCTGAGAAATGGGTGTAGAAATGGCCCTTGGTGAAGCTGTTGGCCCTGTCGAACAGGTCCTGGAAGTCCTCCTTCTTCTTCAAGGCGCCGTTGCCCCTTGCGTGTATGTGGGGGAAATTTATCACTGGCACCAGGCCTTTGACCTCCTCGCATAGTCTCTCGATCTCCGGGAAGTCGCCGAAAATTTCCTGGCGGCCGCTCGTTTCCAGGCCCACCGGCACATTGATGTCGGATTCAGTGAACCATTCCTGTATTATCCTGACATTGTCCGTTATGTTCTGCGTTGCCGTCTTCTTCGAGAAATTGCCGTACATGCCCAGGTGCGTGACCACTATCTGTGCGTCAAGGAAATGAGCCAGTATGCCGGCCCACCTTATGCTGTCCATGCTGCGCTCGGTGAGGTCATTGTTCGCGACCAGGTCCATGTAGTACGGCGTGTGGATGCTCAGGACCACGTCCAGGTTCTTGGCTATCTGGCCGAGCTGCCTTAGCTGGGTGTAGTTCCTGGCCACGGGGTTAATCATGGTCAGGATAAGGTCGCCCTTCTCTATCGGTTCCCTGAGCGTCGTCGCCTTCCGCCTTTTCCCTGTCCCCCGGAGGACCTCGATTATCAACTCGTCCTCCATCTCAACGGGCTTGCGGCCCACGTTGTCGTCCGCCGCAAAACGCTGGTCCACGTTCGCCCTGACCATCTGGACCTCCAGCGCCGTGAGGCCGAGGGTGTGGACGTCCTCGATCCCGTCCCTCAGGGTGCGGCCCTTGCACGAAAGGGGTATGCCAGAGGGGCCAAAACGTATCATAATTCCTCACCGAACCGAATTAAGTACTCACTCGGTATCACAAACCAATATTTAACCATTGACAGGGTTCTATTAATATTTTGCTGTACATTTCCCCTTTCCTGTTGTATGATCCCGGTAACAGGGCCGAAATTCCGGAGAAATTCGCAAGCTTCAAATACTTGGACACAATATGACAATAACACAGGGATAGATTTTGAGTGACATAAAAAGACTGGTTCTGGATGTGCTGAAGCCGCATACCCCGTCCATAATCGACATCACGCAGAAGCTTGCCGACCTGAGGGGGGTTTCCGGCGTGAACTGCACCCTGGACGAGGTCGACCAGGAGACGGAGAGCATCAAGATAACCATGGAAGGCCATGCCATAGACTACGATGCAGTCCACAAGGCGATTTCCGGGTTCGGCGCCGTGATACATTCCGTGGACAATGTTGTGGCCGGGAAGAAGCTTGTCGACGAGGTAAGGACGCCGCAGGATTAGGCTTGTGGCTTTTTTCCAGATTCCCTAATCTGCTTCAACTTGGGAGCTGTCCTGCCGATGAGCACCGTTTTGGTCAGGGACTTCTCCACCGAAACGCAGCCCTCCCATTCCCACCAGTTCCTTGGATAGGCCTTTCCCTCGAGGATGCTGGCCTTCAGCCCGAGAGATTCGACAGCTTCCAGCAGCTCGGCGGCCGTGGGGTTCTGTATTGCCTTGGCTTTTGGCACGCGCCTGCCGTTGGCCCTGGTTTTTGTGGCGTCGAAATAGCTCGGCCATAAAATAATGTGGTCGGTTCTTGTCCGAACCATGCTGACCGCTTACTCCTGTAGGACCGCGTTCACCACTGCGTCCTGGCCCGGCCTGGATGTCACCCTGGCTAAGCCTGCTTCAGTCTGAACCACAGCGCCCTTGTTGAGTATGTTCCTCTGGACATAGTTGCGGTTCGCTGGATTGTCTTTTACTGTGAGAATGCGCGATTTCTTCACCTTGCCGGTCTTGGGGTCGAAAACATTGGCAAAACTCACAGTCATCAACCGGCCCTTCGTGTTGTTGCCCCTGGTCCGGTATATCTTCATCAGGGTCTCCTCCCTGACCACGGCGAACTGGGACTCTGGTGCAATCTCGTGAGCCTTCTTCTTGCGAAAATGCCTGTACTGGCCGCCGGTGTTTTTCTTTTTCGAACGTCCTTGCCAAAGCGCCATCGCATCACCTTTGGGGACTGCGCATAAGAAACATACCGTATAAAATGCTTTCTAGGGATCCATTCGGAAATCGTTGAGGATTTTGCGCAACTATTATGAAACAAATGGTACATAACTTTTATATGCAGAGAGGCATTACACGATAAAGTGATTATTATGGCTGCCAAAGGTGCCAAGAGCGAAGACTGGTTTGACAACCTGGACAAGGAGCTGGACAAAAAGACAGCCCAGGCCAAGAAAACATCGGGAGCGGAAACCACACAGAAGGGCGAGCTGAACCGCACGCTCATCTCCGATTTCTGGAAGGTCCTGCTCAGGTTCGAGAAGATCAATATCCATTTCTCGATAGAGCCCAGCCACACCCAGTTCGCCCAGTTCGAGAAATACCCCTACGAATGGAGCCTCAAGGAGACATACGACTTCGGCAGCGTCAACCAAGTCCAGATAATGGACAGGTCCCGGGACCAGGGCAGGGTCGGGGACGCCCTGAAGCTGAGGTTCTACAACGATGGGGAGAACCAGAACATACGCATGACGTTCGAGTTCTGCGAGGGCGAGCATTACTACAAGTACTCGGGCTGGAAGCGCATATTCGGCCAGTACATACTGTTCGACCAGCCGGTCAAGAAGCTGGAGCTCGACCAGTTCCACACAGTTCTGGCGGAAGTCGTCAGAACCTGGTACGACTCCCACCTGAAGAGGGACAGGAACCTGCTCCTGAACTACATGTCCTCAACCTTTGAGAAAGGCGAGACGTACACGCTTTGAGATTGTGGTAAGGGCGGCATGCCCCACCTGTGAGGGCGGGGTTTCTAAACATTTACTTTGCGAGTGCGCTTTTTCTTTGGCGATGTTAGACTATTCCCAGCAGGAAGCCTCGGGCAACGCCCGGGGCATGCCGCTGTGAAAACGCCGTGAGTGGCGCGACGGTAGGCCGGGCAGGACAGCCCCTCCGGCCAAACAGTTCCGAACCGCTGTTCGGATAGAGCTAAACCCCTACATAATCTCCAATCTGCAGCCCTCTCTGAGCCGGATAACCTTGAGTTTCTTCTTCCTCGCTCTCTCGATGAGAGCGGCGTCGTTTGTCATCACGTAGCCCCCGACCTTCTTTGCCAGCTCCAGTACCGAATCGTCCCCCGGCTTCCTGGTCGGGCGTATCTCCTTGCTCAGGGCGAGTTTCAGCGCGCCTTTGGCGTTCATGTTTGTCTTGGCCAGCTTCTCAAGCTCGCCGAGTATCGGCTTGGGCACCAGTATCCTGTAGTCGCCCAGGATTCTCGAAAGCTCGATGTCGATATTGAACTTCTGCCTGAAAGGGGCTATGAGCGCGTTCGCGTCCGCGACAACGAAAATCATTGGACAATACCGTACCCTATGAGGCGCCATCTGCCCTGGATATTGCGGCTCACTGCCACGCCCTGGCCCGGCTCCGCGCAGATGGGTATCTTCAGCTTGACCTGGGCCGTCTTCTCCCTGGCGCTCGTCACGACTCCGACCGTAGTCGCGGTGCCGACGCTCAGCATCAGCGGCTCGTTGCTGTTCAGAGTCTCGACCTTGATGTCGCTGGCTGCCCCGACGACCCTGTCCAGCAGTTTCACTTCCATTGAGAGCTCGTGGAGCACCGGGGGCAGGGTTTCGGGCTTGCCCACGACCTTGCCTATGAGCGAGTCGGACTTCGTGATTGCCGGGTCAAGGTTTGTCCCTATCGCGATGAGGCCGCCGGGCCCAACCTCGCCGACGTTCTTGCTGCCCGAGTGCAGCGACATGATGGTGGTGTTGATTGGCGCCCATACTGTCTTGCCCTTGGCCTCGGACTTTATTCCGGGCCTTATCTCGATTTCCTCGCCCATCCTCAGCGTGCCCTGGGTCAGTGTCCCGCCCAGCACGCCGCCAATGAGGTCGCCCGGCCTGGTGCCTGGCGTGTTGACATCGAAAGAGCGGGCAATATGCATCCTCGGGGGCAATGCTGAATCCTTGTTGGGGGAGGGTATGAGTTCGTCTATGGCCGCGAGCAGCGCGTCCACGTTCTCCCCGGTCTGGGCGCATACCGGTATGATGGGGGCGTTCTCGGCTATGGTGCCCTTCACGAACTCCTTTATCTGCCCATAATTCTCCATTGCCTGGGCCTGGTCCACTATGTCGATCTTGTTCTGCACTATGATTATGTTCTTGACATTGGACATTGTCAGGGCCATCAGATGCTCCCTGGTCTGTGGCTGCGGGCATTTCTCGTTGGCCGCTATCAGAAGGATGGCTCCGTTCATGATGGCCGCGCCCGAGAGCATCGTAGCCATCAGGGTCTCGTGGCCCGGCGCGTCAACGAAAGAAACAGTCCTCAGGAATTTGGTCTCGGTGCCGCAGGCAGGGCATTTCTTGTCGGTCATGTATGCGGCATGGCCCGTGCATTTCGGGCATTTGTAAAAGCTTGCGTCCGCGTACCCCAGCTTGATTGTGATTCCTCTTTTGATTTCCTCGGAATGGCGGTCCGTCCATGTGCCTGTGATGTTCTTGGTCAGCGTGGTCTTCCCATGGTCAACGTGCCCTATCATTCCGATGTTTACTTCGGGCTGGCCCTCAACCTTCATTGGCCCCCTCTTGCTTCTTTTTCAGAAGCTCTTCCACCGCGCGCGGGCCTCTGACTACGACCTTCATATTTATCTGGACGATGTCGGGAGAAATCTGGTTGCCCCTCATCGTCTTTCTCTTCCTCTCCCCCTCCATGTGCGGGTCGAAGCCCAGCCCCTTGGATATGAGCAGCCTGCGCCTCCTCGGGCCTGGGAGGTCGTTCCTCATCGGGAACCCGTCCTTGTCCGAGCCTCCGGTGATTTCCAGTTTGTACCCGGGCATCTCGACGAATATGCCGTCCATTTTGTCGCCAATCTTCTTCCCGAGCATGGCATTGGCCTGGTTGCCCGTCACCTGCTTCATGTATGATTTCCCTGTCTTGGGGTCGGATATGTTTGCCCTGAACTCGACCATGTGGATTGCTCCAGCATCCCCGAAAGTTTCGGGAGTAGGCCTAAACCCCTTCCTTTATTTAAAGCTTGAGGGTTTTGACTCCGAATGGCTGGACTGACCGACTAGGCCCGCGGTGCCGTTCGCAATGCGGCTGCCTGTTCATTATTTATACATTATCGCTGATGCCGGCGCGATGTACTCGGACGACGTTAACACGAACGGCGGCAAGAGCATAGCCTGCATCTCGGTATTCCCGCGCGGAATTGTCGAGAGGCAGTCCTTTGACGTGGGCCAGCTGAAGGATTGCCGGACAGTCGTCGAAAAGTCCAATGTTGCCTGGGTCAATGTCACGCTGCCTGACGTAAGGGCCATGGCTCCAGAAATCGCTGTGGGATTCGGATTCTCGAGGAGCCTGGTGGACAAGGTCCTAGAGGCGAACAAGTCAGAGTACTACGATTTTGATACTGAGCTGGGAATGCTGCTGCCGGCAATCCGGGTGATTGGCTTTGAGATAAATATATTCCCGCTGGTCATTCTTGTGCGCAAGAACCTGATCCTGACCATCCATCCCCAGGAGGTAAATAGATTCGTGCGGTTCTCCAGGTACGCAGACAGCCTGATGAGGAAGTTCAAGGAGAACCAGACCATAATCGACCGGCTGACGATATTGCTCATCCGCATCCTCGACGAGAACAACGAGACCAATTTCGACGGCCTGAGGATAATAGAGGAAGAGGGGGAGCGTTTCAGCCAGTACCTGGTCGACACGAAGGGCAAGGCAGAGGAGCTGGGCGAGAAAATACACAATATCAAGCAGACGCTGGTGGATTACCTCGGCGGCCTGTGGGCCAGCCTCGAGGTTCTGCACTCGCTCAGGTACGGCGACGCCGACACGATATCTGACAATCCGAAAATCCTTGACAAGATCAACATACTGGTCGAGGACGTGAACCGCAACCTCGCCCTGGGCGAGCACGTGTCCGAGGTTCTGGCGTCCGGGCTGGGCGTGCTGCAGACCATATACAACAACCAGCTGCAGATGTACAACAACCAGCTTCAGCTGCTCAACAACAAGCTGGCGCTTCTGGCGGGCTGGCTAGCGATTGCCGCCACCGCTGTGGCCGTGCCTAACACACTGGCCACAGTGTTCGGCATCGGCAAGGTCGCGGACATCCTCCCGGTCGAGGTCATACTGTTCCTGCTGGCCGCTTCGACAGCCATCGCCACGTATTTCACCTACACATATGTGAAATCAAAAGGCCTGATTCCCAAGTCGGCCGACAAAGATGCGCTGAACGTTGAGGAGCTGCGTCAGAAAACTCATTGAATCCGCATAGTTTTTTTGCGGTCTGCCTGCCTTATCCGAACATGTGCTGGGTCGGGTCCGAGTGGGACGCTTTCTTGTGCTTCTCGGCCTTGATGGTTTCGGCCATGGCCATCCATTTCTTTGCCTCTGCGTCCTCCATGCCCACCTTGTCCATGAGGAAATCCCTGATCGTGTCAGTGTCGGCGCCCTTGGCCATCATGTCCTCTATGGCCCTCGGTATCCTTGCCTCCAGCTCCTTCAGGGCGCTCTCGCTCATGTTGAAGTTCTTGATTATGTCGTAGCTGGCGAATAGGATGTTGTGCAGGGCGCGGTTGAACTCCTTCTCCCCGAGGCTGGAAAGGTCCAGGTCCGATTCTATGGTCACGACGTCCTCGTCGCCCCTGAGGGACACTTTCAGCATGTTGTATTTCCTGTTCAGGATGAGCATCCGGCGGTAATAGCCCATGCGCTTGTCAGTGTCGAAGAGGTCGGTGGATATGGCCGTGTCCAGCGTTATGGTGGCATACTGCTTGTCCACCTTGACGGCGTAAGAATACAGGACTATCGGATGCTGGAAGAACAGGTAGTCATGCGTTTCGTCGCTCTCCACCTTCACGTCCCAGGGCAGGTCCTCCATGTTCCCGCTCTTGGCATTGCCCCGCTCCAGCCAGCCCTTTATCTTGCCTGTCCATTTCTCGTTGATCATCTTCACCCTCAAACCATGATGATTCGGCGGTTATATTATGGTTGCCCGGCGGGCTTTAATAACAAGGCTGCGATTCTGTTCCGGTGAGGGCATGAGATACGCGATAGTTTACTGGTCCAGATACGGGAACAACCGCAAGATCGCGGAGCATCTGACCAAGGTCCTGGGGAAGAGGGGCGCGGTAGAGGTCCTGACCGCAGACAAGGCAGACCCCAATGCGCTGCCTGTTGCCGACGTTTACATATTCTCGGCCGCATCCGAGAAATTCTCGATCCAGGACGATATGAAGAAGCTGATGAAAGCGCTGAGGAACATGGAGGGCCGTAAGTGCGCCATCGTCAACACCCACGGCCTGGGCTTCGGAAACGGGCTGGGCAAAATGAGCAGGATGCTGTCCAAGAGCGGCATGGCCAAGGTCGCGGAGGCAGAATTCAGGGTAGGCGAGGGAACAGACAAGGGCAACGGCCTTCCCGAGGGCTGGGAGAAGAGGCTGGACGAGTTCGCAGGCAAATTCTAGTCTTTGACTTTCCCCACCGGGGCAATATAAATTGCGAATTCGTCGTCACCGTCCAGGCCGAGCAATTCGTCCATCGCTTCCTGGTCGTAGGCGGCCATGGCGCATGTGCCGCAACCTACGGCCTCGCATGCGAGATAGAGGTTCTGGCACACATGGCCCGCGTCCAGCGCCAGCAGCTTGATTGAGGCGTTGGTGTACCGCCATTCCATCCTGTACCGGACCACGGACCAGATGAATGTGACAGCCGCCGAGCCTGCGAAATCCTGCCCAAGGCAAGCCCCCGAAACCCTCTCTTCCTGCATGGCCGGCTCCGAGACCAGGACGAGCGCGTGCTCCATCGGGAGATACCTGTAAATGCCCCTGCCGAGGCCTTCGACCCTGAAGACTGCCAGATAGGTCTCGAGCGCATGCCTGTTGCCGGCCGAAGGCACTGTCCTGTAAATCCTGCCCGGGTTTGTTCCGTCTCTCACGCCCTGCGTGGCCCAGAGCAGGAAAGACAGCTCCTCCAGCGACACGGAATCCTCCAGGAACATGCGCCTTGACTTCCTGCCTGCAATGGCTTTCTTCAGGCCAAATTCCCCTGCGGCTTTCACGGGTTCAGGAAGCCTGACCGGCTTGGCCCCCTTCGGCACGGGCTTCTGGACCGGGGGCATGGGGGCCCCTTTCTCCTGGTCGGACCTTGACATGCGGAGGCTCAACCTGTTGCTGTCCCTGAGAGTGTTCTTTGGCATGGTGTCACCGGTTTCCGAATCGGAAAGCCCCTATAAAATAAAGCGCAATCTTGGTGTTCATGATGACATGGCCGCGCCGACCGAGCGCGGACTTTTGTCAGTCCGAAAACATCAGGCTCTGTTCCTTCAACAGGCAGAATATCTTGGGCAATCGGTTCATTTCCCTCAGCTCCTTCGCCAGGGCATCTTTCATGGCCTTGGCCTGATGCTCGGAGAGTCCAGACCTCACTTTGTATTCGATTGTCTCGCCCAGCGGAGTGTCCCGCCCGCAAATGCCTGACACACCGAACTTGCCAGGGTTTTCATAGACACTGCTGCCTCTCTGAAGGCCGAACACCGAGGCCGATACAATGTCCAGGTTTTGCCTGCTGGACCTGAGGAAGTCCATGGTGCAGTCGAAAGTTTCTTCGGTCTCCCCCGGGAACCCGAACATCACGAACACGATATTCCGAATGCATGCTTCATGGCTTTCGGCCAGCACCCTGCGCATGTCCCCGACCTTCGTGCCCTTCCCCATCGAATCCAGCATCCCTTGGTCTCCGGACTCGACGCCGAAAGAGATCGAGACCAAACCGCTTTCCCTTAACTTGGGGAAAAGCCCGAACAGGTCCTCCGTCGGCCTGGTCTGGCACCACCATCTGACTCGGAGGGGCATGAGCGCGTCAGCCAGAGCTGAAAGCCTCTCCGCAGGTATGTTGTCGTCAATGAAAAACAGGTTGCGGATTCTGTTTCTCCGGATGGTTTTCTCTATTTCTCCCAGGTCTATTTCCCTGTAGGGAACATTGTCATGGTGGGTGCAGAACGCGCAGGCCCCGTAGGAGCAGCCGAATGAGCTTCTGATGGGGTATATCATCTCCTTCGAGAGGTAATCCCCTTCCGGGTAGCAGCCGAAATCCGGCGCGTACGAATCCCCGAACTCTTCCTTCCCTGTCAGGTGCCTCAGTAGCTCGGCCCCGTCCTTCAGGACCTTTGCCTTTTCGCAGACAAGCTTGCCCGCTGCCGGGCCGCCTGCCACGCACCTGATTCCTCTTTCGGAAAGGGCTTCAATGAGCCTCAGACCGTAGGAAACCTGGCTGTTATAGACCAGGCTGAAGCCGACAATGTCGGGCTTTTCCTCCAGGACCAGCCCCAAAGCCTCTCGGAAGAGCTCGGGCTCGGCCCTCGGGCTGTTCTCCCTGTAAAGCTTCTTGGCCCGGCTGGAGTATTTCTCCAGCAGCGCGGAATAGGAGCCGATGCTTTTCCCTGCCTTGGGCAGGCCCTCGTAGAGAGTTTTGAACCTGAGCCTGTGGAACTTGGCGTTCAGGTCCAGGCATCCTACTTCAAGGGCTGAATTGGCCCGGAGGAATGAGGCGAGGTAGGTGATTGAGTGCGGCGGAACCGTCGGAGGGCAGAAGGGCGGGTAGACGAGGAGGAGCTTCATGGTTGGGGGAGCTATGGCAACTCGTTATTTATGATTGCCTCAGATAAGTATATCTACGCGTGTTGTTATTTTGCCCATAGGTGAATAGGGCATGCCAGGGAAGATGTTAGGTTGTGTGTTGGCATTATTGGTAATGACTGGCGGGCTTTTCTGCCTGAATATTTCCGGCAGCTCTGAAGCGCAGGTCGCCACTGATTACCTGGCTTATTGGGGTTTCAACGAGGGGAACGGCGCCCAGGCGACCGACTCATCGGACAACCAGTATAATGGCAATATCAATGGCGCAGTATGGACCGATGGCGTATCCGGCGCAGCCTTGGACTTCGATGGTACTGACGATTATGTCGGCATTCGCATCAGCAATTCGCTGGACAACCTCATTGCGCTCACCTATGAGGCCTGGATAACCCCGAGGGCGGACTCGCACTGGCACGTAATGAGCAAGGGGGACGGGTCGAAGAGACTGTACTCCGAAGCCTCCGGGTCGACCTTGGACCTCACAGGGCGCGTGAGGTGTTCCCAAACCCATGCTTATTCGACCAGCATAGACAACACGGTCGTGCTCAATACTTGGCAGCATGTGGCCATGACCTGGAGTTCAGGCACGAGTGCCCTCAAAGTATACCGCAACGGCGTCGAGGTGAGCTATTCGTACATGACCGTCGGTTCAGGGACTCCCGAGACTGACATCACATGCCCCTACACTATAGGCGCAAGGGGCGACCTGGTTGCCGGAACCTTCTTCGACGGCATTATTGATGAGGTTTACCTATGGGGCAGAGCCCTGACCCAGTCCGAGCTCCGGTCCCATTACGTCGCAATGGTCCTGCCGAGCGCGCCTGGGAATCTCCTGGCAACGCCCGGAAACACGCAGGCCACATTGAGCTGGGTTGCGCCGACATCGGCAGGCACCTCGACGATAACGCATTACGAGATTTACAGAGGGACATACCAGGGCGGGGAAGCCTTCCTTGCCGAGACGGGCAATCCCCTGACATACACCAACACGGGTCTGACCAATGGGCAGACGTATTATTACAAGGTCGCGGCCAAGAACGCCAACGGCACGGGTTTTAACTCGACTGAGGTGAACGTCACTCCGAGGACTGTGCCCAGCGAGCCGCAGGATATATATGGCAGCGCCGGCGACGGCTATGTGTACCTCAGCTGGAGCCCGCCCGCAAGCGATGGCGGCTCTGCAATCACCGTGTACACGGTATATCGGGGCACCGCCATAGGCGGGGAGACTCAGCTTGTCAGCCTGGGGAATGTGCTCAACTACAACGACACCGCTGTGGAAAACGGCCATACATATTTCTATGCTGTCGTGGCCGCCAACGCGGCTGGAGACGGCGCTCCGTCCGCCGAGGCCGGGGCAATTCCCAGCCAGGCTGCGGACTCGGGCATTGGCGGGGGCGCGTTGCCGGGCGACATCCTGCTTGTCCTGTTTATCATAATAACGGTCGTCCTGCTCCTAGTCATATTGTATTTATCCGATAAACTGAGGAAGAAGCCTGTGATTAGGGAGTTTGCCCCGCAGCCGAATCCATGACGCCCCGCGAATGAGATCCCGCCCTATTCATTATACGTCATGTTTTGGGTACCTCAGTTAACTATATCTACACGTGCGGTTATTTTGCTGCCAAGGTGTTATGGGCATGTCAGGGAAGGCGTTCGGATGTGCGTTGGTTTTGATGGCTCTGTGTCTGCAGGGTATTCCTCTGGCAGTTTCGGAGGATTCGGCCGCAGGCTTCGGCATCTATGACTTTGTCCCGCCCTGCCCGGGCGAACGTACTTTCGTCCAGCCGGACGGCACGACCTTCGAAGGCGCTGTCAGGGGCATGGAGATAGGCGGCGGCGTCAGCCTGGCGGACGGGCATGTGGCCGTCATGGATTCGGCTGGCTGGTGGACTTATTCGGCCTCCAAGGAGAAGGGGATCTCGCAGCCTTCCCCGGCGCGCGTGGGCATTGACCCGGCGCCCGAGGCCGGCACAGGCGGTGGGTCAGACAGCGTTTGGCTGGACTCGTACGGCGCTGACAGCAGGGAGAATCTGTTCGACGCGTTCGGAGCCGGCAACAAAGCCAGGGCTGTCGTGAACTACCTGGTCCTGATGGTGGATTTCCAGGCCACGGGCGTCGACGACAGGTTCAGGCCAGGCCATGACGCGGCTTATTTCGAGGCCATCCTCACTGGCAACGGCACAAACCCGACAGGCACCTTGACCGAGTACTACTATGAAAATTCTTACGGGACCTTCACCGCACAGTTCGACGTTGTGGGGCCGTTCAGGGTGTCGGGAGCTCACAAGGACTACGCACCGACAAATTACCTTTTCATGACGCGGGCACTCCAGCTCGCAGACCCGACTGTGAACTTCGCCGCTTACAATTATCAGTTTGTCATTTTCATCCATGCCGGGCCTGACCAGTCTGCGACTGCCAATCCCAATCACATTTGGAGCTTCGCGACCGACCTTTCTTATGCCACGAACGATGGCGTAACCATAGAGAGCGGCTGCTGCGGCCCCGAGATAAACGCCCAGATAGGGGTGTTCGCCCACGAGATGGGCCACACGCTCGGGTGCCCGGACTATTATGACACGTCATACACGACCCACGGCACGGGCGAGTGGGACGTGATGGGCAGCTCCTGCTGGTGCGGGTCGCCGCAGGGCTCAAACCCGGGCCATTTCAATCCGTACTCGAAGCAAGTGACACTGGGCTGGGTCAGTCCGACCGTCATAAGCGTCACGACGCTCGGCGCCACGCTGCGCCAATGGGAGGAATATCCCGATGCTTTGAGGATTACGGCCAGCGGGGCCGAGTCATTTTTCTTCATTTACACAAACAAGACATGCGCGAGATTCGACAGGTATGCCCACAGCAGCGGGCTTGTGATATGGCATTATGACACGAACGGTGCCCAGTCCAACAGGAACAGGATGCGGCTGGCCGTGGAGGAATGGGACTACCTGGACGGCACCCAGGAAATCAGGCTGGCCCTGAACAGGGGCGAGCCCACAGACCCGTTCCAGAACGATTCTACAGGCATGAACGGGCTCACCACTCCGAGCACATACCTGGGCACCGGGGCCGCCTCCGGATGGACATGGTGCAACATCAGCGGGTGCGGCGCGACAATGAAATTGGACCTGCTCAAGCCAGGCACGACCAGGGAGCTTTCTGCCAACTTCCCCAAGGCGAGCGGCACCCCGCCCCTCATCGAAAGTACGTCCGTGACAATTTCCAGCGAGATATTCAACACGGGAAGCACATCCGCCAGCAATGTCAAGGTCAAATTCTTCGACGGCGAGCCGGGAAACGGCGGAGTGCAGATTGGCACGAACCAGACGATAGCCACGCTGGCCGGCAACTCCAAGGCCACGGCGAGCGTTTCATGGCTGGCCCAGCCGACAGGCATCCACACTGTCTATGTCCAGGTGGACCCGGACAAGACGATAACGGAGGCTGACGAGGGAAACAACGTCCAGAAATCCACCATACGCGTCTGGCCCAGAAATGCCCCGATACTCATGGTGGACGATGACATGAACTACGAGTTCCAGGCAGCCTACGAGGCGGCACTGACAGCGCTCGGGTATCCCTACGTCATGGTCACTGGCACCGCATCGCTTGCGCTAATGCAGAATTATGAGATACTCATCTGGTTCACCGGGGGGAACAGGCAATCCGGCGCTCTGAATGCGGCCGAGATAGCCAACATCAAAACGTACCTGGGAACAGGCAAGAACGCCTGGTTCCTGTCCCACAGGCTGGCGTCCGCTCTCGGTGACCCGGGGACCACACTTCCGGGCGTGGATCCTGACTTCCTGGGCGACTACCTCGGAGCGATTTACAACAGGACATATTACGCGTACAACAGCTGGGCGAACGGCACGGGCGACGAGATAGGCGGTACAAACTCATTCCAGCTGTCAATTCCTTTGGGGAGGGCGTTCTCAGACTCGATGGGAGTCAACACCAGCGCAACTTCATCCATGAGCAGTTCCTACGAGAAGCAGTACGCTGTCAAAAAGGACAACGGCACATGGAAGACAGTGTTCTTCGGTTTCGACCTGTCCCAGGTTGTCAGCGTCTCCGATAGGAACCTTCTCACCCAGCGCGTTCTGGACTGGTTCAGGATGAGCACAGTGTCTTTGGACAAGACTGCCTATGATTCCGAATCACCGGTCCAGGTGTCTGTGCACGACACAGACCTGAGCGGCACTGTCTCTGTGCTGGTCAAGAGCGGCACCGAACCCGCGGGCGAGACAGTAATCTGCACCCAGGTGAGCCCAGGCAACTTCCAGGGCACTGTCGCGATCTCGGAGACTGATTCTGCGGGCGTGCTACATGTGACACCAGGCGACAGGATAAATGCCACTTACACTGACGCGTCGCCGTCCAAGGTCAGGTACGCGCTTGCGGACATAACCGAGCCTGTCATGTCTTCATACGATGTCCAAGTTGTTGCCGGATGGAACCTTATCTCCATCCCTCTGGCTCCGGCTGATGGCTCGGTTCTGGCGGCCCTTGCAGATGCGGGAGGGGACACTATTTGGACGCGGGCCATGGCCTACGACCCGACCACACCCGCAGACCCGTGGAAGACATACAGAGTGGGCGGCACGGCCAACGACCTCGCAACCATATCAAACATGATGGGTGTGTGGCTCTGGGTGACGACTGTCGGCGACGGCCTAATCAAGGTGAGCGGCTCAGCGCCAACATCTACAGCCATAACGCTCAAGAGTGGCTGGAACCTTGTCGGGTACCCGTCAACAACCTCCAGGCTTGCCTCTGTCGCACTGGCCGGGACAGGCGCGGACATCGTGTCCGTGTTCCAGAGCGCTACGCCCTACGTGCAGGACATTTACAATTTGGCCAGCGTGACCATGCAGGCAGGAAGGGGCTATTGGATTCACGTACCCGCGGATACAACCTGGCTCGTGGATTGGTAGGGAGGTTGTAGTGGCTTCACTGCTGCTTCAGCTTCTCCAGCTCTTTCAGACACTTATCCATATTAAGTTTCATGCCCATGCCTTCGTACTCGGCCAGGGCTTTGGCAAACCAATTCCTGGCTCCGGCTTCGTCTCCCTTTGCCTTGTACAGGATACCCATCTCGTAAACAGCATCAGGATGTATGGACACGAAGCCCCCGTCCAGGAAGGCCTTCTCAGCCTTCTCGAGAAGCCCCAGGGCTTTGCCGTAATCGCCCATTTCCCTGTAAGCCATGCCCATGACCATCCTGCTTGCCCCGCGCTCCAGCCCCAGGTTCATGTCCTCAGCGAGGGCCGCCGACTTCTCTGCGTACCGAAGGGCCAGGGCATGGTTCCCCAGCATCACGTTTGCATGGGCCATTTCGTAATAGCTCCATGCCATGTCGTTCTTATCCCCTATCTCCTCCCTGAGCCTGAGGCTCCTGGTGAAATGCTCGAGCGCTTTGCCGGGTTCATCCATGTCGAGCATCAGCAGGCCCATGTTGTCCAGCACGTGCGTCAGCGTGTATTTCTCGTCTATTTCCTCACACAGCTTCATGGATTGCTCGAACAGGCTCTTGGCCTCGCCGACATTGCCCAGATCCTTGTGCATGAACCCGAGCGCATTTGTAGCGCTGGCAATGTTCTTCTTCTCCCCTATCCCGAGACTGATGCGCAGGCAGCGCTCGCTCATCTCCATGCCCTTGCCGAACTTGCCCATCATGTAGTAGAGGTTGCCCATGTTCAGGAGCACGGCTGCAGACCCACTTCTATCGCCTATGCGCTCCCGCAACTCCAGGCTGCGCTTGTAATACTCAAGCCCGAGCTCCAGCCTGCCCCTGTCCTTGTGCAACAGTCCGAGATTGTTGAAAGTCATGGTCATCTGATATTTATCTCCGGTCTTTTCCATCGCGCCCAGGGCCTTGTCGTAATACTGCACTGCGATGTCGGGCTCGCCTTTGTCAGCATGCACCAGCCCCAGGTTGTTAAGGGCCGCGGCCGTGCCCCGGATGTCCTTGGCCTTCTCCATGGCGCTGAGGCTCATCTCGTAGTGCCGCTGTGCTTCATCGAATTTCCCGCGCCTCCAATGGACGTTCCCGATGGCCCTGAGGGTATTTCCCACATCGCTGTCCGAACCTCCCCTTTCACGGAATATCTCCAGGGCCTTTGCGAGGATGGCTATCCCCTGGTCCAGCTCCCCCCGCGATATGTGAAGGTAGCTCTCGCTTATGAACACCTTGCCCAGCTCCCTGTCCAAGTTGTCCCCGATGAGGGCCCTGGACTGGGATAGGAGCGCTTTTGCTTCGTCCCATTCGCCGAGCTTGAACTGCATGTCGGCCGTCTTCCTCTTCAGCCGCGCAAGCCCTACGCCGCCCGAGTGCGCCTTCTCCGCGCAGGAATAGGATTCCTTGGCTCTCCCGTAATCGTTCAGCAGCACCGAGAGGTCACCGATTTTCTCATGCAGCTCCGAATCCTTCAGGCCCGCATCAGGGATGCCGGGAGAATGCCTGAGAGCCTCCAGGGCGCCGGCATAGAAGGCGATGGCCTGCTCCGCAGCGTACGAGTCGCTAGCCCTGTCCCCGGCCCTGGCTCCGTAATCGTAGGCTTTAAAATACACCCCTGTCTGGGAAAAATGCCTGGCCAGCTCATACATGACCTCGTCGCGGTTCAGCGCATATGACTTCTCGTACCATTCTCCAATGCTTTTATGATGCGCGGATTTCCATCTCCGGGAGATGGCCGAGTAGATAATGTCCTGGTACATTGCGTGGGAGAATGCCGCGCTCCCGTCTTGCTCTATGACTATTCCGGACTCCTGCAGCTCGCTCAAGCCCGAGGCCGGGTCGTTGACTGTCTCTATGGACATGGCGACTGCCCTGCCGAACTCCCTGCCGATGCATGACGCATACTCTGCCATGGCCATTGCCCCGGGGCTCAGCCTTGACAGTCTGCCCTGGATGACATCCTCGACCGTGTCCGGGATAGAGAGGTTCTCGTTTGCAAGCGAAAACATACCATTCTTTTCAGCTATGCTATGCTCGTAAACCATGTTCCTGAGGAATTCCATGACGAACAGCGGTATGCCGCCGCATTTGTCAGCCAACGAATCAATGAAATTGTCCGGGAAATCGTTCTTCGGATAGAGGTTGCTGACCATGCCCACGACCTCTGCCTTTTCCAGTCTGCCGAGGTTAAGCTCTGTAACGGTGCCCTCTTCCCTCATCGCGGCCAGGGCCTTGCCCAATGCTTGGCTCTCTCCGGGCCGCGCAGTCGCGACGACCAGTGCAGGGAGGTTCACGATGTTCCGAGCAATATAGTTGAGGCAGAACAGCGTGGATTCGTCGGCCCAGTGCATGTCCTCCAGCAGCAGCACCAGCGGCTTCTCTGCAGACTTGCTCCTGATGCACTCGAGCACTGCGTCCGCGACCCTGAGACGTTCGTTCTCCAGCTTCAGGCCCTCCATGTCTTTCCTCACAAGGAACTTGGCCTCGGCCAGTGCCTGTATCTTGTCCTGGATGGGCCCGATTTCCGACATCTTCCCTGTCCAGCCTTCGAGAATGTTCCCATGCTGGCTCTCGACCGCGAGCAGAGTCTGCCTCAGGCGGTCCAGCATGTCCCGGTGCTCCTTCCCCCTGAAAACGGCAGTCAGGTAAAGGTGCAGGCCGTGCTCGATAAGTATCTTCATGTCCCCGTATTCGAGCCGCCCGAGGCCCGAGTCGCCGTGGCCCGGGCCCAGGGATTCGGACACGAAGTCCTGCACAGCCGACATCATGCCAGCGAATATGTCCGCGTCCATGTCTCCCTCCTCGGACGAGGCCTGGGACATCAGAAGCCCTGCGCGGTTGATCGCGAAAATCTTGATGAACCTGGTGTACTCCCTGTCCTCGAAAAGCGCCCCGTCCATCTCGCCGCTCAGGGCCTTCGAGAAGGCCAGGAACGGCTGGGACGAATCTGCCGAGGCTGCGCCCGCCAGGGTTTTGGCGCTCTGCGCCGCGTCGCTGTCCATGAAGGCCTGCACAAGCCTGGTCTTGCCCATGCCTGGCTCTCCTGAAATCAGAACGGCCGAACCCCTGCCCGAGGCTGCGCCTTCCAGCGCTTTCGCCAGTCTGCCCAATTCTGCCTTGCGGCCGACCAGGATTATCGGATTCTCAGGGGACTCTCCCATAAAGTGCAGAAGGCTGTCTCAGGTAAAAAAGGTTTTGCGGTTGGGATATGGGCTATCGGGACGGCGGGGGCGGGTAGTTGTAGTTATCCGGAGCCGGCTGGGAGGGCTGATACTGCTGCGACTGTGGCGGTGGCTGCCGGGGATTGGCAGGCCTGGCCATCGCCTCCAAGTTCGGAGGGCATGTGACTCTCGTGCCCCTGGTCAGCATCGTATTGTTGACTGAGAGCACGATGTTCAGCTGCGGCACGCAGGCAACGCATGTATCCTGGCCCTGAACTATCAGCCTGTCAATTTCCGGAGTCGCGAACAGGGTGATGGGCCCGATTGTGTACGTCGGCATGTTGCGCACCATGTTGCTCCTGTATGCCGGAGCCCTCACCTCGATCGCCATGCCCTGCCTCATGGCCGCCTGGACCTTCCTGCGGAACACCAGGAAGCCTATTGAAGCGATGATGATTCCGAAGCTGAAAAGCATCGCTATGAGCGAAACAACCCAATCACTGCCCAGCAACAGGATGTTGATGGCTATTATTATCAGTGGGACGAGGGCGAATACCCTGAGCTGAGTCTGCATCGTCTTGAAGAATTTCTGGCCAGCCCCGACCTCGGCCTGTGTCAGGGGCCGCTTGGTTATCTGGTTGTTCACGGGGGATGTCTGGGGAGTGTATCCGTAGCCCATTTATTTCCTCCAGGTTTGAATCTCAGGTGGTTTAATCTCCGTTGGACGGACAGTTGTTCCGTCGAAGCGCTGCATATTTTCCTACCTCCATGCTTCATGATGGTATTCATGGGTAGTGTATCCATGGGTCATTGATTGGCGCCTTGCCGGGCACAATGCGTTCGTGCACCGCCAGCCTGAGGAGAGCGGCGATAATGTCAGCTGCCCGCAATACGGACAATTATACGTAGATTTACTATTTGGGTCCGGGGTGGGAGGTGGCTGGACGGGTGCATCCGCAGGTACTAAATGTGGTCCGTTATTGGAGTCGACCTGGGGCACTGGCATATTCCACGTTGTGCTAGGGTTGAGTAGTGGTGGGGGCGGTGGTGGCAATGGTGGCGGGCGGACCAGTGCTGGTCCCCAAGAGGCAGAAACAGGCCCTGTGCCGGCGAGAGAGGCGCCCACGCCGATTGCTGCCGCGCCTACCGCGGCACCGGCCGCAGGCACTGTCAGGCCGCCCATGTCGATGTCTCCGCCGCCTCCCCCGCCACCGCCGCCGCCTCCCTCGCGGGTCAGGTCGATGTCGTAATAGTAGGTTATGCCGGAACCGGGGTCGTAATATGAGCCGCTGCCTGTCATGCTGTTCCCTGTTATCGTGGCCTCGCAGGTCACTTCGCCGCCGAGGGTCAGGGTGACGCTCGAGCCGGACGATGTCCAGGACACGCCCTGCGTTTCGGAAATTCCGACATTGTTGTAGGCCTCTTCCCAGCCAGGCTGAACGTCCGTCACGCTCCTGCAAATGGTCGTGATAGAGCCGCCCCCGCCTGCATTGAGGGTCATTTCCACATCGTAGTGGAATGTCGAGGCCCAGCAATCCAGAACGAATCCTTCGCCCGAGCCGTTCGAGCTCCAGTCGCCTGTCGCCTGCGCCTTGGCTCCGCCGCTGGCGAGGACGAGCAATGACAACATTATCACAACCATTCCCGGAATGAACAATGCAAGACGCTTAGACCCGACAGATTCCAGCCTCATGTGTTCGCCCTCCTGCTCTCTATGTGTGCATGTTAATATACCATAATAAGACTTTCGACGGCACGATGGTTGGGTGCGGCTGGGCATGGTGGGGGAGACCGGAACATCCGGACACGCACCTCCGGCCAACCCGAGGTCAAGCACGTCCAGACCGAAGCTTCAGATAAAATGAAAACAGTTCTCCGAACCCAAGGTTCGGATGGAGTTAATGTTCTCAGCACTCATAGGGTTCATCATGGCCCGCCACAGGCTCAACTCGCCCATTTGTCATCACGGAACATGGCGTACAAGCGCGCTCACGATAAAAGTCTATTGGCAGCGTGGATGCCTCGCTGGTCCTGGGCCTTCTGGCTCAGGCCCGCCTAGGGAACCACTGTCCATGTGCAGTCAGCCGTTACGTGCACCCAGTAAGCATTTCCGTGGGACATTGTCACTGCACTCGGGGTCGAGTCCATGATGTATGGACTCGCAGCCTGCCAGACTGACACCCTGTCCGCCTGCGCCGGCAGTGTTGCCGAGCCCAGCCTTGCGGTTGCCGATGGGTATCCGACCATGTTCCAGCCTGTGTACAGGTTTATGACCACCACGCCAGGGTACGTGCCGGTGTCAGGCACGGAAAGCGCCTGGTCTGCGCCGTTCGCGGTGAGATGCAGCCATACACCCATGTAATTGGTGACATTCGTGAACGTGTCCGGAGGAGTTCCCTTCCTGTATGTGAGCCACTTCTTCCACTGATTGTCCCAGGTCTTGGCTACGTCCCAATTTGTGCCGCCTTCTCCGTTGGCTGTGTCGTTCAGAACGGATTCAATGTGGCCGGACACTGTCACCGGGTATGAAACGAAAACCCAGATGCCTGACGCCTTGCCCACAAGGTTAATCGCATAAGGTGTGCCTACGACGCCGGGTTCCTGGACAGCATTGCCGTTCTGCTCCTCGTTGCCGAGGGGGTCCTCCGCTCTGACGACGTACCACCATGACGTTGCGTCCGCTATGCCCTTGTCCGTGTCAGTATATGACGATTCGCCGGCGGGCGAGCTGCCCACCAGGCTGAAAGGCCCTGTCCCGAACTCGGAACGGTAGATGTTGTACTGCGCGACATCGGGGCTGGCGCTGGCTGTCCAGTTCAGCATGTTATCCCTGTGGGGGTCCCTGCTGGAAATGACAAAGCTGTGCCTGAAACCCGAGATGTGATTGTCATAGGCCGGTGTGCCCCAGAACCAGTCCGAGCCGCCCTGGGCGACCGTGCCGACCCGTGTCCAGTATTGGACTGTCCATTGCTCGGATTCCAGCAATGTGGCGCCCAGCTGCTCGCTGGTGAAGGTCGCCCGCACGGTGGCGGGAGGGAATGCCGTGTCTCCGTAGATCCGGATCACAATCGAATCCGTTGAATCAAGAACTGTCTCAGGCGGCACCCATGTCGCGGTCTGGAATCCGTTGCCGTTTGTTGTCCGGCTGACTGTCGCGACAGGCGAGCCAAGAGTTATTTCGGTCTCCGCGCCTGCCTGGGACCGTTTCCATACTCTCAAGCCAAGGTGCACCTGGGCGTTGTTGCCCGGCGCCCAGTTCCCGGCAATGTCTGAATTGGCGGTTCCGAGCGAGTAGCAGGTGAGTCCGTTCACCGCGGCCTCGCCGGACACTCCCCTCATGTATCTGGCCTCGTTGGTGACATTGTAATCGAATTCCGGCCCCCAGTGCTCCACCGTAAGGTCGGTGGGCGGCGCGGTCAGAACGATGATGCTGCCCCTGTAGGGTCTGAAGTTGTGCTTCGTCACAGTCACGTTCACAATGCCGCTGAGCAGGGGATCGAGCGTGATTACTGCCTGCCCTCCGGAAGAGTATGCCGTGCCAATAATCTGTCCGTCCTTGACTAGGGATACGAACGCATTGTCCTCGCTCACATTGACCGTGACCTGCGCGGTACCGGACGGGTATGACGAAGGATGCGAAACTGCCATTGTCATAGGTTCGGCCGTCCACATCTCCATAGTCGGGTCGCCGTAGACATGGAAAATTTCCGATGTGAGCTCAGCTAGGTCCCAGGGGTCGCCCCAGGCATAGTGGTTTGTCATGTACCACTTGCCGTAGTTCAGAATGTCGCCCATCCTGTACATGGGCGCGCTGCCTCCGATGCTCAGGTCGAAATCGGGCCAGGCCGCGTCATACCAGCCCCTGCACATGAAATCGTTGTAGCCGCTGTAGCTTACCCTGGTGGCCCCGAAGATGCAGACGCAGCCGCCGTCCACCTTCCTGAGGAACTCCTCGCAGAAGCACTCGGTGCCGGTTCCGTACCCCGGAGCGTCTGTCTCGTGGTCGAACCACCCTGTCTCGCAGTTGATGCTGTACACGATAGGTAGGAGCTCGCCGTTGTCCAGCGCCTGGACCTGGGGTATCTGGAAGAAGGGGTCTCCCCAGCCGTCCCTTGAGCCGTGGTCGCGGTGGTTCAGTATGAGGCACCCGGCCTCCACCAGTGCCTGTATGTCGGACGCGCCTCCGTCCCACGGGAATCCGTTGGACCTCAGCAGCTCGGCCGGAATCGGGGCGCCTGACACCGGCCACCAGTAATCGCCGTTGTTCCAATGCGTCGGATTTGTGCCTGAGTCAGTGCAGTACACCCTGTCGACGCTGTACGATTGGTTCATCATCAGGTAGTCGCGAACCTCCTCGGACGTGCGGGTGAACCGCCTGTCCTCGTAGCCGTCGCCCGAGTCCTGGAAGTATGCCGCAACCGTGATGTTGTTGTAATACCCGCTGTTGTACGGCGGGTCTGTCTCATAGTCCACGATCTTGTCGATGTAGTTCTGGGCCTGCGCTGCCGTATCGACCGGAATGCGGCCGTAGAATATGTCGGCCATGAAATCCGGGCCGTCGACCGTATAGTACCAGAGATCTGTCCCGGTCGTCATGCCGTAATACGGGTGGACGTTGACATAGTTGGTGTTTATATGGTCTGCATCGCCCATCAGCAGCACGTAGGATGGCGCGGGCGCCCAAATGAGGTAGGCATTGTGTATGTAGGTTGATATTGCCAACGAGCTTGTCCCTGTTTCGGTCGTCTTGACAACCCGCGTATCTATGCCGCGGTCCAGCTTCCAGGCCGCGAGCGTGTTGGCCGCGTCCGCGAATTGGGGGGCTGTTATTATCAGGTACTCGCAGCCGGTCGGGCCTTTCGGCGTTCCCGGCGCGGGAGCGAGTTCGTCCGCATGATTCTCAGAGAAACCGTCCCAGTTCATGAATGTGTTCTTGAAAAAATCCGAAAAGTATTTCGATTTCAGGTTCTCGGCAATGGCGAAATGCGCGGAAGCATCCCAGCTGACCTCCAGGTCGATGGCCGTGTGTACTTTGGCGATCCCGGTAACCGGGTTGTACTGCACCGGGCTGAAGCCCACCAGGGCGAACGGAACCCCGCGGACCCTGCCCTGCTCGATCATGACAGCGACATCGGCCGGATAGAAGGCGTCTGTCGAGTACGTGACAGGATTCAGAATGAATTCGGGCTCTGTTTCGACATCGCAGTCTGGATCAGGTGCCTGGGCCGGATAGACCAGCCCGACATAGACCTCATAAAACTCGTCGTTCAGCACCGTCAGCGTGAGCGAGTCGTTCGGAACCGCGATGTACGCGGATGTGTACGGAAGCTGCGGATCGCCGATATTGCCCAGCTTGTCCATTTCCGGAATGGTAAGGGTCGTGAATGCCATGCCGTTCTCCATGACAGATCCCATTTCCAGGTCGGCGCACCTAAGGGCCAGCGTTGTCTTTGCATTGTCCGAATGAAGTACGGTAACCGCGTTGGGTTCCGGCTGCACTTCGGCCATCTGGACTGCGGTATCCGCAGCCAACCCCATCAGCCCGCCCATGGAGCTCAGCACCATCAGCAGACACAATGCAGTCACAGATGAGATGCGCACAACCTTCCATGGATTCAGCTTCATAATACCATTCCTCTGACTTCCCGATGTTCGGTGGGTTGACTATAAATGCATCACACGCGATAAATAACTATCGATTGCCTGCGTCATCGATGGCAATGGCCCGTTATGGGTTCACTGTCCACACGCAGTCAGTTGTCACGTGGACCCAGTAGGCATTGCCCGCGACCATCATTGCCGCGCCCTTGGCGTGTTGCGTTATGTATGGGGTTGTTGCCTGCCAAACTGCTACAAAGTCCGCTTGTGCCGGCAGTGTGACCGATTCGGCCCTGCCCGTCGCGGTCGGATACCCGACCATGTTCCAGCCTGTGCGGAGGTTTATCGCGACAGCAGACTGGGGGTACGGGCCCGAAGCGCCCAGCGTGAGCATCTGGTCCCCCGCGTTCGCGGTGAGGTGCAGCCACACTCCTATCTTGTTGTCAATATTGGTGAGGTCGTTCACGGCTCCGGCCCTGTAGGTCTTCCACGGGTCGGCCGGCGTCTGCGGGTCGTACCATTTGGCAATGTCCCAGGTGGTCTGCGGGTCGTTCAGGACTGTCTGGATGTCGCCGGTCACTTCGACTGGATAGGACACGAACACCCAGCCTGCCGATTTACCCGTGAGGTCGATGGCATAGGGGGTGCCGCCCGGCTCCTGGACCGCATTGGTGTTGGGCTCCTGGAGGCCTATCGAGGACACGGCCCTCACTATGTACCACCAGAGCGTTGCATCTGCCTGCCCCTTCCATGAATCCACGAAGGTGTTGACCCAGACTGGGACTGTGTCTATCAGAGTGTAGACGCCTGTCTCGGTGTCCGAGCGGTATATCTTGTAATATGAGATGTTCGTCCCGGGATGGGTCCAGTTCAGCGTGTTGTGGTCGGTCGGCGGCGTGCCCGCGATGGAATACTTGAAAGAGGTAATGTTGGTGTTGAACAGGCCCGTCCCCCATGCGCAGTATGATCCAGTTATCCCGTACGATGACCCTATGCCCCTGCGTATGTAGTAGCTCACGGCCCATTCGTGGTCGTCGAGCGTTCCGGTGCTCATCTGCCCTGTCGTGAACACTGCGCGGACAGTCGTCAGGTTTGCCACCGAGGTGGCGACGTACAGCCTGACTACTATCGAATCGCCGCTGTCCAGTACTGTCACGCTCGGAGTGTAGGACGCAGTCAGGAGGCCGGCGCCGTTCGCAGTCTGCCCGACAGTTGCGACAGCCGTTCCGGACGTTATCTCGGTTTCCGTGCCTGAGGTATTGCGCTTCCATACGCGTATGCCCGCATAGGTGTTCCTGCCCACTGTGGTGCTTGTCTGGTAGTAGCCTGCCACCGAGGACTGTGTCGTGTTCAGGGATGTCGCAGTCAAGCCGTTCACCGCGGCCGGTGTGGTTGTCAGATACCTGGTCTCGATGTTCGCTGCAGTTCCCCAGTGCTCCACCGTGAGGCCGGCCGGCGCCGCAGGGAAGTTCATGTCCACCCTCTTGCCCCACGAGAGGTCGATGGTGAAGTCGAGCGAGGACAGCCCTGCAGCAATGTTGAAGGTCTGGGCTGCCGTGTACCCGTCCTCGGTCAGCCTGCCGAAGTCCAGCTCGTAGTATCCGTTGGAGTCGGTGGGAATGGATATTGATTCGGAAGTGGCGGTATTGGTTATGGTGACAGTCGTCCCGGTAATCGGGCTGGTGCCGCTGTATATGTTGCCGTACACGATATAGGGCACTGGCGGGAACAGGTTCGTTGCGCCGTCCCCGATGTCGGTGTCCGCGATCCTGGCCTGGTATATCAGCGCGTCGTCCACGTCCGTGTCTATGGTCATGATGGCTCCGGTGCCCGGGTAGAATCCTGCCCCGCCGGTCTCAAGCTCGAAGCAGAAGCCCTGCGCTCCCATCGCCTCGTATACCCAGTCTATGGAGCCACCAGGCGCGTTGTAGCCTATCATCTCCTCGGCCTGGCCGTAATCGTAATGGGAGCCTGGGTTCCCGTAGAGTGACGTGAGCGAGGTCATCTTGGCTGCCGTGCTCCTGTACCAGGTGTCGTGCGGGCAGTGATCGGGTGTGTAGCACCAGGGGATGAGCAGCACGCCCGCATAGGTGTGCAGGCATTGGAACGAGTCTATCCCGCTGGCCAGCATGAAGTCCCTGATGCACTTTGTCTCGTACTCGGAGAACGGCGCGCCGCCGTGATATGTCTCGCTGGAGGGGTCGTAATCGCCGTTCACCCAGTCTATATCCCAGTTCCGGTTCAGGTCAACGCCGGTGCCGTTACGGTTCTTGCGCCACATGTCCCCGGGGGGCGTGCCCCCGTTCCCGTCGTAGTAATAGCCGTCAGGGTTGACCATCGGGAGGATGTAAATCTCCCTGTTGTTCACCAGCCAGTGTATGGTTTGGTTGGTGTCGTAATTGTAAAGGAGGAGCCAGGCGAAGTATGCGGCCGCATTGCTCGTGGACCATTCCCTGGCGTGGATGTTGCCCTCCACCAGGACGTCCGGCTTGTCCCCGGTGACGCCTTCCTCGTCCGACGTGATCTTCAGCACCAGCATGTCCCTGCCCTGGAACGAGTTGCCTATGTCTATCTTCGTGACAAGGCCCGGGTATTCTGTTATGAGGGTGTCGTACCAGGCGAACAGAACGGCCAGGGACGGGTATGTGGTCCTGAAGGGGAAATCTGAAGCGGCCGGAACAGGCGCGGTTGCGCCGTCCTGGACCGTGTCCGGCGAATCGTCAGCCAGGGCAATGGGCGCGGCTTCCTCCGATCTTGCGGAACCGGTCAGCGCCAGCCCTGACAGCAGCATCGAGAATACGACAATCAAGCTCACCAAGGTCCTGGAAATGGTTTTCATGGCAATATCATCTTAATCACCAATATCTCGCAGGACAATAATAAACGTTTGGATTTTTTTCTCTATCCCAAGCCCTTCGGGCGTTAGGTTTTAACTCTATCCCAAGTCCTTCGGACGTTGGGACAGCTTTTTGCTCCATCCGAACCTGCGGTTCGGACAGCGCAGCGATGAGTTGGCTGGATGGGGACTAGGAAAGCAGGTGCTCCTCGGCGAGGGCGCGGGCCTATTTCTTCCTCTCCAGCCGCTTGACCTTCTCCGGGACATCGAGATAGTTATCAGCGCTGACAATGTTTTTTCCTGTCTCTTTCTCCAAATCGCGCCTGGCATCGCCAGATATTGTCCCGCCCTTTTTGGCAGCGTCCTTGTTCTCTACAAAACTCTGGGCGTCTTTGGTCTTGGCTATCTCGGTGGTCGCGGCCTCGCCCAACATCGTGAAAATGAGTTCCAGGTCGTTCATGTGATCCCTCAATTTCTGGCTGTCCAGGCCCTTCAGGACCATGTACTCGCTCGGAGTGAGCCCGAACGTGGCCTTCGATATCTCTGCGGTTAAAATGGAGAATTCCCTGTCTGTCTCGATGCCGCGCTTGTCCCATTCGTCGGTAAGTTCATCACGGACGGCTATTCCCCTCATCCTTTTTTCTATCCAGGCGTCGGAATAGCCCTTGGCGCGGTACAGCTCCTTCATGCGCTTCTGGGCAAGCTCCGGGTCCTCTATCTCCTGGACGCGCTCGTAGCCGACCTTGGCCAGCCATTGCTTGAATGGCTCTGCTTTTGGAGATGGAATTGATTGGATTATCCGAAACATTGTTTTTGTGCTGCCACAATCCGTGGGTCTTTGCTTACCGTCCTCTGCCAACAATCTCAACTGTACGATTTTCTCGTACGGTTCAAAACCTTCATCTTTCAATTTTGTCTTAAGGTCGGACCAGTACCTTTTAGGTATCGTGCTTTCTGTCAGAACCTCAATGACATCGACAATCGAGAAATGCCACTCCCCATCATGCCAAATCCTCCGGATTCCCTTGCCCTGGAACACGACCAGGGCGTTCTGCCCGTCCTGCTCGTCTGTCATGGAATATTGAAATGCCGAAAGGGTATATAAGAGGAAGGAAGGGGTGGGCGAGAGTATTCGGCATCCGAAGTCCTGCGGTTCGGACAGCACAGCAGCGGGTTATCTAGCAGGTGTTTCTCGGCGAAGGCGCGTGTCGCACACAGGGGGCAATCCTGCCCGGCCCAACTTGGCGCCAAACGCGTCGATGTTTTGGCGGCATGCCCCGGGTGTGAGGGCGGGCCAGCTACCTCGCCAAGCAAGCTCAGAATGTTTATATCGCGCGTGCCGCATGACCATGCAGGCCGATGGCAGCCCAATGCCGCCGGCCAGGAACAGGAGATGTTGCAGTGGCGGACATGGAAGTCATAATGGAATACCTGGAGGCTGCGTACTATATTGTCGTGATACTGGGCCTGCCGATAGCGGTGTTCCAGTACATCAACACGAAGCTCAAGGAACAGCAGGCAAGGGATTATGCGACATACGACGCTTTGGACGAGAAATACATCGAATACCAGCACCTATGCCTCCGGCATCCGGACCTGGACATATTCGACGTCCCGGACGCAAAACCTATGCCGCTGAACGACCAGCAGAGGAAAGAGGAGCTCATCGCGCTGACCCTGCTGATGTCCATATTCGAGAGAGCCTACCTGATGCACCACGGGGCATCGGACAATATCAGGAAAAGACAGTGGTCGGGCTGGAAGGATTACATCCACGGGTACTGCCTCAGATCCAATTTCAGGTCAGCCTGGCAGATCAGCGGGAAGACGTTCGACACGAAGTACCAGAAGTATGTCAACGAGGTCATGCGGAGGACGGCCGGGAACAACTAAGGCTGCAGCAGATGTTTCTCGGCGAGGGCGCGGGCTTTTTCGAATCCCTGGTCGAGGTCGATGGCGCCGAAGAGGGCTTCGAGGGCTTTGGCGTACATCGTAATCTGGCCTTTTTCATCGACCGGTGCGGAAATAATTGGCTCTGGAAATTCAAACTCCAGACTCATCGCAAGTTTGGCCAGATTCGGATCCGACCGCAACATATTGCCCTCAATTGTCAAGCACCCATTGTCCCACCCAGGATACTTGTTATAGAGGTGGATTCCTATTGCAGTATTAATAACCAAATCGCCAATGTATGCCAGTCGCTCATTTGTTTTCCCGTTTGGATTCTTATTTGTATCAATATTATGAGTGAACGCCTCGATGTACAACGCGTTCTTCGAGTGGATGTCCAGCTTGTCCTTGAGAAACTTCCAGATCTGATCTTCCCTCTGTTCTTCGTCCTTGGTCATGGTTGCACCGGAAGTGAATGTTGGTGAAGGTAATAAATTATCTCAACGGTGAAACCACATTATAATTTTCTTCCAGGTCCAGCAACCTATCTCGCATTCGTTGATTCCACTTTGGGGAATCGGGTTGCGTTTTGATCTCTATATCGATGATATTCCAGTCAAGTTCCATCCCAGCCAGTGTTGTCATGTCAGCCAAATCATCATCCCTCATCGTTATGGATTTGAACAGAAAAATATCCTCTATCGAACAGACCTTGACGGTCAGATTGGGCAACTCCAAAACGGTTCTTGCGCGATTTTTCATACCATCGGATAGCACCAGGCCGTTGCATACCTGTCCGAAAAATACATCAAGACGAATCCCGCTTTCCGAATCAAGAACATAGTATGCTTTCAAGTCCTGGTAATCCTCCGGCAGGTCATTGATCCTACTTAACCTGGCTTTCATTGCAGCGGACAAAAAAGCTTTGAGCTCTCCCTCAGAGCCGATGATTGCATCGACATCCTTTGTTGTAGCTTTGGTGCCATGAAAAATCATGGCCAGACCACCTATCAGGTGCACTGTGACTGGAGACTGTAAATTCTTTGATATCGTTTCTATTGTTTGAATCAATTCCTCTCTTGGAAATCGTACTCTGCCAATGGCCATCATATCAACTCCCTGACCTTCGTTTTCAGCCCGTATTTACCTGCACGATCGAGCATTGTTCCATAATCGATGCCAACCGTATTCTTTATAATCCGTTTTACCCTCGGATTGTTGGAATCCAGAAGCAAAGCCTGGACCAATGCCTCCTCTTCCGGAACCCCGGCTCCGTCTGTGGCATTGATGTAATATTCGCGGGTATGGGCCAGGTCATAGTTAAATGAATCGAGCCGCGAGACGCCTGCGGGCACATAGCGGTCATCATCCAGTTTGCCGTCTGTTGAAAATATGAATTCGTCCCTCCACTGCCAGACTATTACTGCCTCTGGATAGTCGCTCCTCAGCACGGATGAATTCCTTAAATCCGAATAATTCCGTAAATAATCAGACAGGCGTCTATGCCTTGGGTTGAGATGGTACACACCTTTGTCCAGCAATACAACGCCCATGCGCCGCCATCTTGAAAGGTGCGCTTTGACACATCTCAATGAAGCGCCGGACCTGGCAGCCAGATCTTTGCTTGAATGTCCGGGGCTCAGCAGCAATGGCAGAAGCAACATTCCCGAATTCGTGAAAAGTGCGTCAAGATTCAGCACGGACTCTTCAGCCAACAGAACCTCCAGCGACCGGCCGAGCGGTGTCCGGGCAAGCGAGGCGAAGACGGTGTTTCCGACCCTCTCCCTTTCCACGAGGCCAAGTGCTTCGAGGTGGCTCACACATTCGGACGTCCACGGCAAATTTCTGGAGAGATTGGCGGAGAGCTCGGTAACAGACATTCTTTTCGTTTGAAGGAAGCGCAATGCCCCGACCTCCGTCCTGTTCATCGTCCAATTCATATAAGTGCAATAATACCGAAATAGTATATAAATACTTCTGTGAATTTGCACTAATATTATAAATTGATGACGAGACCATTATATTACGTAGTAATATAATGGTCGTGTGAAGGATTCGTTAATCATCTCGAAGAACCCGGCCCGACGTCGCGCCACTTGCGTCGATGTTTTTCCTGCATGCCCCGCCTGTGCAACGAATTGCGTTCAATACAATCATTGGCAATTCGTCTCACTCGCATCGATGTTAACACATTGCCAGGTAGCTACGATGCTCGTGAGGGCGGGGTTTTCTATCGAGTTGGATGCAAGTGCGCGTTCGCATGGCGTGCATGAGTGCATTTTATTTGCAACAAGCCTCGGCTGTGCGAGCATCGTAGCTTCCAAGCATGCTGTTGGCATCGATGCGAGCAAGACGGATGGCTTGCCATCCGTCGCAGAGGCCGGGGTGCCATTTGGATAGCTCTTGCAAGGGTGCGATTCTCTCAATCTTCGTCGACGAAAAGATAGAGAGAGATGTTTCCAATGCCAGAGGTTGGAAAATAGCGGCCGCGGTGAAGTAGGTGGGGCCGAATGTATAATCTAGCCATTGGGGTGATATGTACAGAAAGTAATATATGTAAGGAATTCCATACCTATCTTGAGATGATAAAATGACATTCGGAACCTCGAAAGTAACCTCGAAAGGACAGGTGACGATACCCGCAGACATCAGGAAAAACCTTGGCCTGGAGGATGGCACAAACGTAGTCTTTCTGGAACTTGAGGACGGCGTCCTGATAAAATCGGAAAAGAACATACGCGAGGCTCTAGAGCCGTTTGACAGGCGCAGGAAAGCGTTGAAACTGACGAAAAAGGATCTTGAAAGGGAAGTACGGGAAGAGAGAAAGAAGCGCTGGTCCAAAAATGCTTAGAGTGGCACTGGACACCAATATCCTCATTTCAGGGCTGTTCTTTAAAGGCAACGAGAGAGAGTTGCTGGTTGCCGGTCTTACAGGAAAATACATTCTGGTCATATCGAAGGACATCATCGAAGAGACCAGAGCGATCGTGGAAAGGAAATTTTCCGGTTCGGAGGATTTAGATCAAGCCATGTTATTCCTGGCAGATATCGAATCCGCGAGTGAATTCCACAATGAAATATACACAAAGAATCAAAGAGAGCATGCAAATCATTTCATACGGGACCCGAAGGATGCGGTCCATGTGGCCTTCATCCTTTCTGCCGAACCCGACATCTTTGTCAGCGGAGACGGGCACTTCCTGGAACATGCGAACATCGGGAGCACGGCCGTAATGGACACCCGGAAAGCGCTGAAGGTTCTGGGCATCCGTTGAAGGAAGTTTAATCGACATCCGAACTGCGAGTTCGGAACGTTTTATCGGTATCCGAACCATTAGTTCGGAACTGATGCTTTGGGGCGAGTGGGCCAATCCTGTCCGGCCCGACATGGCGCCACGCACGTCGGTTTCCTAGCAGCATGCCCCGCCTGATTCCTTCATTTACCAGCTAAAGGGCGGGGTTTCGATGTATTAGCATTCTGAGTGCGCTTGTTCCTGGCGCTTTCGGGCAAATGCTCGCAGGAAGCCTCGCCCGTGAGGGCGGGGTGCCATATTGATAGCTCTTGGAGGGGGGCGATTCGCTCAATCTTCGTCGACGAAAAGCTAGAGAAAGACGTTTCCATGCCAGAGGTTGGAAAACAGCGGCCTGGGTGAAGTTGGTTGGGCCGCGTACCGTGCCCTCACAGGCACGGCTTGGAGGGAGCCCGTGCAATAGGCATTGTCACACGGCATCGAATAATGAAAAATTCGATGTACTGACCCCGCCCTTCAGATTGCAGAATGTCAGCAGCAGGCGGGGCATGATGAAGTTAGCTGGAACTGAATGGAGGGGTGGTTGGCCCTATTTCAACCGATACTGGCCCTGACCCTGGAACTCAAGGATGCCGTGGTCGCGGAGGATTTGCAACTGCTGCCTAATTTTCGGCCTCACGTTATGATTCGTCGGGTGCAACTTCTGGAGCCTGGCATCGAAGGAGTACACCTCTTCGAGGGTGAAGGTCTTCTTGTCCAGGGCGCGGACGCAGGAGAGGACATCGTTCAACCATCCTTTGGCATCTAGATTCTGTTCTTTCAGGAACTCAAACCGCTTCCATTCCTTGCGGACATGCGTGTGCGGGATTTCCTCGGAATCCCGAACGATATTAATCCTGGCATCCAGAGGCAGTTTTCCGATGAGGACATTGGAGCCAACCCAGCCAGCGCGACGTGCGGTTGAACTCAACGGATTGCGTTTCTGTACGATGCCGGGCGTGACGAAGTGTGCGGGCACCAGCATCACGCTCTCGACTAGCCAATCCTTTTTATCGTATTCCATGAAGAACCAGTTCGGCGCGGTTCCGGCGCGGATCATGTCGATTTTCGGCTGGTATGCGCCGTTTGCAACGCTCTTTCCGATGTGCTGGCGTTTGGCTTTTAGTTGATATTTGGCCGCGCAATCCGGGCAGATGAAATCCACAACTTTCTCATTGTTTGGTGTCTGGGTCAGCTCTTCGGAGGGGCAGGCTGGGCAGTAGCCGTTCTCCAGGAACCATCGCTCGGTGAGGACGCGGGCGAGTTGGGAGGGGGAATGATAGGCGGATGGCTGGGTGCTGAGGTGGAAATCCATATCTCTCGATTGTGGATGGGAGAGGATGGATCTAAGGGTTGCGGTGCGTGCTTTGGGCGGTTGGCTGGGACAAGTGGGAGTTGGCCGATACCGTGGCCCTGGGGCCGGGTTGGGTGCCGATTTAAACTATCCCAGCCCTGACAGGCAGGGCATGAACGAGATGGATGGATGTTGGGGTGAATTTCTGCTAAACCGGTTTAGATGAGGGGATTGACCTCCGAAACAATGTAATGCATATCGGGGGAAATGGTACCGATGAGGAATTAAAACAAATACAAAACATTAGTGATAAATTAAATAAAAAATTATCCTCTGTCGAAACTAAATAATTGGTAATTGTAATTTCATACCAGCACGTTTAAATAAAATTGGATAAAACGTCAATATTTTGTTTATTCTTACATTCTTCTTTTTATGATATTCAGCTTTATTAATCGTATCATTTTTAACAATTCGGTATAAATCTCTTTTTTCTTTACTTTCTAAAGACTCATATAATGATGTCCACTCATCAGCTTCTTGCTTCATTTTATTGACCCTGTGTGTAATTAATTCTTCTGGCATTAAAAGAATCATTTCAAATTCAGATTGTGATTTACCAAAAGCCTTCATCACATACTCTCTTTTTGGACCAACTACACCATGGGTCGCATTGAGAATTACTTGTATCGCTCTTAATTGTTTTTTTGACCAATTTTCGCCAATATATGACCGTTCTGTGTATGTCAACGGAACATACTTCATTGGGAATGAAAAAATGTTGGTTCCCAGTTCCTCGTTTAATCGTATATTTACCTTGATTCTTTTGTAGAGGTCTATTGGCTTATCCTTGTAGTTGAATAATAAATAGTTGGATAAATGCAGTATATCATATTCAGCGGCCAGTTTAATATTGGTTACATACGAATCATAAAGTTCTACATGGTCAAAAGCAATTCTTGCTGGCCTGATGGCAATTTTACTCAGGAGTTTAGCTTGTTTCTCTTTGAATAATCTTCCATCCAGACCCTGATTGAAATCCACATATCTTTTCTTTCTACCAAATGTTGCATCTTTTTCAAATCCCAGATCTAATATATCCTTTATAATCTGATTAAATTTATTTGATTTTAAAACGTTATTATCAAGTAACAATAGATCTTTTTTTTCTTTATGCGCATCTATAATTCCATTAATGTAATTTTTTAAATTTTTATAATGACAAAAATCCGGCTCAATAATATCAACAGCGCAAAATTTACAATGATTACCACAACCTCGTGTCGCATATCCGATATATGCATCACTTGTTGGATATTTGTAATCAATTTCATCAAGTAAAGAATAATCCGGAATCATTGTATCAATGTCCGAATCTCCCTTCAAACCTATTTTTCCTTCTTTGTTAAGAAGGCCTTTAATGGTTGTTATTCCCGTATCTTTTTTATATAGATCAGGCAGAAGGGTTGCTGCCACCCCCCCGACATAGATATTCTTGTGGTTTTTCACATGCTTTTTAGCCAGCTCAATAGATTGAACTGTTTTTTGATAATAATAGGTAAAAACAGTTGATATGTAGATTCTATCCCATTTATCGTTAAATTGATAATCCTCGTTTTTGCCTTTAAAAAAACGTACATTATCTTCTCTGTTTTTATGGAAGGTCGAAATTTTCATCAAGCCCAGTGGTGGATACTTTGCTTTGTAGTTCGGCTCTATCAGAAGGACATCCATTTTTTCTTACCGATCTAGAATTGTAATCAAATATATAATGATCCCCATCTTCTGTGTTTTTCATATTATTTTCAATATTCCCTTCGACTAAGTACCTAGAAAATGTTCAAATAATATATCTATCTATCATCGTTTGAAATGCCGTTGAATTTATAAATATTGTTACTTATTTGGTCATATAACAAAGCTTCCTCAAAACTCATTTTGTTTTTATCCCATTTCTCACCCACGATATTTTTGACAATAGAAATTATTTGCCTGCCTGCATTTCTATGCATACTCCGCACATATTCTATTTCTTGATTTATCAATTCATAATTTTCAGTTAAATTTGAATCTGAAAGAAGTAAACCTAGAATTTTTAAATCCTGTTTGTCGCGAGGGCCAATAACTCCACCCTTTGCCCAATTCATGACTGTTGCATAATCTTTATCACCTGCTAAGTCACAATATTTTTTATGAAGGTCTTTATAATTAATGTCATTATTCTCAATATATTTAATTAGCCTCTTACTCCAGTCAGTAATTAAATCTTTGTCTACATCATCATCCATATCAGAGATTTCGATTACTAAATCGAGCATCGTTTTCCTCTCATCTCCACCAATCAAGATTATAAGATCGCCCTCTTCAAAATCCTTTGGATATACTTCCTCAGTGTTATATTTTGAATCAATTCTTAGATATGTTTTATTACTATGTAATTTTCGTATAATTCTTCTTCCATCTCCAACTCGTTCTAAATTAGTAGGAACTAAAATACCCTCATCTGTCGATTCAGATTCATCTGCTTCTTTTAGATTTATATCATCAATCTCTTTTTCTATGATCTGGATAGCGCGTTCATCTTTATCATAATTTCCTTTGAGAAAGAGTTCATCCTTAACAATATCATTCAAACTAACTTGTGATTCTTTAATTGAAACTGTAGGCTCTGGAATTTTAATTTTATCTTGTTCAACTTTTTTCCTTCGTTCATAGTCAGTAAATATTCCATCTTTAGAAAGTCCAAGATAATCATATACTTCACTTAAATATTCCATTGCAAAATCTTCCCTCTCCTTGGAATATGTTTTAAAGAGATCGACTTGTGTTTTGGCATATTCGTAATTTCGACCCTCATATGTTAATATTTTTATTTGTTTGTATGGCTTGAGAAGTTCGGACATAAACTGATGTCTTACGGGTCCAGGCAAAATTAAAATTGATTTTGTTCTATCAAAAGGTAGTTTATTAAGTCTGCCTATATATTCAATTAATACATTGGGTTTTATTCCGTAATTTCGCTCAACTTCTGCTCTCAATATCGATCTCTCCATAAGGGATAATACTGACACAATTAGTTGGTTCTCTAATTCAGGAGGATGATTCTGAATAATTTCCATTATTGTATATGATTTTGATATTCGTGAGAAGGATGTTTCTTCCTTCATCCTTTTACATTCTTTAAGTTCATTAAATAAAGTAAGAACTGTTGATGTTAATAAATCTAAATATGCTCTAGTTTCCGGGGGTTCATTATCATAATACTCCCTTATTTTCCTAATTACCGTGGGGACGTCATATAGACGTGGCCCATTTATTCTATCATAGAATTTTTCCTTGTAAATAGATGGATTTACTGAAAGGTTAAATAATCTGTAACACATTGAAATCATGGTTAATATGTAGATTCGAAGTTCAAAGTGAACTTGCTGGAGATCACTTAGAAGTAATTTGACCTGATAAAACCGTTCGTCTAAATTGCCAACAGCAATTGGTGGTAAAAAAATAACTTCTGTATTATCAAGATATAGGTTGTAATTGTCAATATTATATTTACTTAGTATCTTGTTATTTTCAGGGTGAATATTCTTAAAATAATTTATGGAGTCATTTTTCAACATTTCATTTTGATGCAATAAACTGGGCCCAAATTGAATTACAAGAGCATTAGTACTTTGTTTTAATTCGTGAATGTATGGTGAAAACGGATTCGAAAAATGAAGCATAACATTGATATTTTTTGTAAATAATGACGTAATCCATTTATTAAATATTTCAAGTGTGTATTTTGAATTAACAAAACGGTCCACGTTTTCAAATATCACAGCCCCTATCTCAACTTTTAGATTTTGGCCTTTAAGGGTTGTATTGTCCAGAGTAATATCTTCAATTAAATCTGTTATTCGTGTATTGTTCTCATCTGAATAGAAAATTACCTTGCTAGAATTTTTCGCTAGTATGTTTTTTCTTTGTTGTTCGATGTATTTTGCTTTGAAAGTCCGATTTTTTGCACGTGGAAGATAAACTGTGGCATCTATCATAGATTCTTTACATTTACACGCAGGTATTTTCTCAAATATGTACTGGCCAGTATTTATAAAATTCAATAAATGGTAATTTCTATTATGTATTTCATCTGGATTTTCAAAAACGGTTCCACCAGTATGTTGTGTGATAGTAACTACACATTTACCAGATTTTAAAGCATATAAGTATGCCATTAATGGCAAAGACCGCAATTGAGTCTCCGGTATTGCAAGTAATAGATTCTTATTATCTAGAATATTCCAGATAACATTTAAACTTAAGTTTGTTAGGGGGCTTAAACCGGGAGATTCGTAGCCTCTAGATGTGTGTAATAATATGTTTTCTGGAATTTCATTTTTATGTGGATTATATGCAGCAATACCATAATTAATTTCATGCCATTTTTCCATCAATTGTCCCCTCTATTTAAATTGAAATCGGTTGATACAGAATATAGTTTGTCAAAAATCAAACCTACTGAGCGTGCTTGTTCTCCATAAATGACTACACCCATTTCAAAATTTTTCATAAAAGAATTCTTTCTTATCTCCCCACTCCCAATGTATGCAATTTCATAATCACATACAATTAACTTCGCGTGAGTACTACTATCTATTCCAGAGCTTGATTGATAATGATAATCACGAATAGAAATAGAATCCTTAATTTTTTCAAATGCATCATAGATCGTTTTGACTTCATCATATCTTGAATTTGGAATTCCTTTTTTAGATTGTCGTGTAATTATCTTTATTTTGACGCCGGCCCTTGCTTTTTCTTGAAGAATAGGTATAAATCGTTTTATTCCTTGAAAATCTATAAATGGGGAGCAAATCAGAATGTTAGCTTTAGCATTGGAAAACATGCACTCAAACTCATCTTCTATATTATTAAGATTAAGCTTAAGTCTATCTAATTCACTCTGAAGTCCAAAGATATCAAATGGTGGGAGGCTTATTACAACTTTGGGAAAATCTGGAATGCTTTGGCTTTTCAAGTTTGGTATTCGGATTTTCCGAATTCTATGTATAGTTGTTTTGTCGAAAATTTTATTTGGTTTCGTAATTCCAATCATTCCTTCGGTTAATAAGTAATGAATTATTTCAGAGATTTCTCTTTCTTTCATAATTTTCCGATCAATTATGCATTTTTTTAAATTTTCAATTGTTATTTCGGAATCTACATCGAAAATATTATTAATCTCTTTTTCTAATTCTTCATGTTCCATATTGTTCACCAGTATGGGAATTCATATCGTCTTTTTCCGATATACACAGCCCTATCCAAATATGCATTAAACTCTGAACAAACAAATTCTGGTAAATACAGACATGAAAAACAAGCACCTTTTTCGTGTATGCATGTGAGATCAAATGTACATTCTTTCATGTCAAATTCAATATCGTTGAACCAATCTGAAAGAGAATGTTCAAAGATATATGCAAATCCCCCAATATTGATGTTAGATGTGCCATAAATCAAAATTGCAGCACTATTCGGGAATAATAATTCACTACTCGAATCCCCATCAAGACCTGTGTAAATGGATGAACGATTAATTAATACATGAGATAGTGTGTGAATTAGTGTTTTTAAAGCCACATATTCCTTAGTGTCCTTTTTAATTTTGAGTAGTAGTTCTGATGCCTCTGTATCATTAATGGGCGAATTAGCGTCTAATAGCTTGTTTCGAATTAGCCAGTTGACAACTTTTATTCTATCGAGTTCTAATAATATTCCCTCTGTATCAAAGGGATATGTATATGCAATCATATTTCTTTCAGTTCCTTTTCCATTCCATATGGGATTGAAATGCGCGACAAAATCGTCTTCCCAGAATTTATTGACTCCATGAATTAATCCAATACATGAAGAAATAAGATTTATTTGAGGTACATAAGTAATTTCTTTAATTCCGTATTTAAGCTTCAACTCATCATATTTTTTCTTACGCATTAACTTAGACCTTGGCTCTGGGATTTGTTCGATAAAGTATGAATATTTTAAGTTGTTTGTATCTACATATTTCCCGCATATAGAGAAGTAATCATTTAATATTTCCAGATCGACATCTCCGTATTGACCTCTTACTAACGAAATAGTTTCTTCTATTACATCAATTTTCCATTTCGCTTTCCATCTATTTATGGCTTCTTCCTCTTTGACTCCTTTTTGTTTGCATTCCTCTATGAATCTACCTCGGCTTCTTTTTTGCTTATATGATTCGAATCTCTCTACGATATCATCTAAAACTACTTCGAATTCTTCGTCACCATCAAAAAACCGTGTACCTCTAAATAGTTCAAGATGAAGTGCGAGAAGAATTTGCTCTAAATTATCCAAATCGATACTTTCTGTTCCTTGAATGTCAATTGTTGTTATAACAACAGGTGAATATATTCCCCCCTCTTTAATCGATAATGGTTTATATTTTGTTTCATCGTCCCTGACTTTATTTTTATTTTCATCTTTATGTTTGCATGTAAGTCGAAAAATATCAATTGGTTTCGTTTTTTTCTCTTTGTAGCATATTTTACACACTACTTGCCAAGTTCTTAACGAATCCTTTGACCCCCTTATCAATCGTATAGATTTAGTTCCGTGTTCCGCGCATGTATAATAAAGGTTGGACAAATTTCCACAATCTTCACAAAATAACATGAGTGAAATCTGCTCATATTTACCAGGACAATTTGGTTCTTGACATTTATTGGGATTGAATGATTGCCAGGCCTCTTTACTTGGCATTTTCATATCCCCACAGCGCTGACAGACAAATGATCTTGGGAATATCATGTGAGTGCCACTATAATCTTCTACTGTGTCGCTCATCCCGGTTATTAAATGATAACCTTCCAACTTAAGTTCATCTTTCCGGTCAAGTGTTAGTTTTTGATAATATGGATGTATCAAGAGGTGCTTATCTATTCGTTCGTTATATCTCTTCATTATTTCTCTAAATAACTTATCCTTCAACCTTTCCGGATTCAATATTGGTTTATTTCTCCCATTTCTATCTTTGAAGATGTTGGTTATTTTATATGCATACTTTCCTTTGGTAAAAATCATATCATCAACGCAATGATATAAAGCTGAATATGCAGGAATAGGGTGACTAAAATGAGAGATAATATCTTCATTCATTATAGCCCATCCTTCAATGTTTTTTCTAGGACTGGAATATCAAAATTGCTTGGAGTTAAGATAATTTCATCTTGAATACCCCTCATGCCATATTGTGTTTTGTACTCTTTAATATCAGAATCTTTTAATGCGTTTGGGAAAAAATTCTTCTCCCCGCCGGTGTAATTTATAAGATAGTTCAATCTTCTCTCAACCTCTCCTGGAATTTTATTCTTAAAATATTGGGCTCCAGTCATACATGAATTTGCATAATAAGCATCTATTATGAAATTAATAAGGTCTAACCTTTTTTCTTCAGTTTTAAACAAAGTATTAACTTGTTCGACTTTATAAATCGGTTGAGACTCAATACTTGAGAAATAATTAAGTATCGCGGCATTAAATATAGAGGTAAATGTTTCTTTAAATCCTAGTGTTGCCCATCGACATAATGGAACATGTTCTACTTTGTGATTTAAAATAGTATGATAATCTTCAAAGTTTTGGTAATAACTCAAATCTCGAGCTCTGTTGGGATAAAACCACACAAAGACAATACCCAAATCTCGTCTTCCAACTCTACTTAATGCTTGGATATATTCTGCGGTCCCCCTAGGTATGCCCTGAAAAATCATAAGGTTCCATTCGCTAATGTCAACACCATGTGATACCACATTTGTTGCAGATACAGATAAAATACTATTTTTGTTTGAGGGATCAGAATAATAGTTTTGAACAAGAGTTATAGTTTCTTTAATATCATCTAAAGTATTATCTCCAGTCAATATTTTGGGAATTATCTTATAGTCTGTTAGTTTTGAATTTACCACGGCTTCTAAATAGTAATTAAGTGAGTGGACATCTGATTTTTTATTATGATAGGTCAAAATTCTTTTATATAATGTGGTAAGAGGAGTTAGCTCCTTAATGTTAATATCTAATAATTTTGAATATTTTTTCAAATCGTTTTCCACACATTGGATAAATTCTGAAATATATTTCATTGTCAACAAGGAGGCAAACTGATTATCTCTCAGGTTGGGCTTTAATCCAATAATCAATCTATGGGCAACATTATGATTTCCTGTTTTTCCGTATTCAAAAAAGATATCATCTGTGCCTTTTCCCTTTGGAGAAGCCCCGGGAAAAACGCAGATATCCTTATGATAAAGGTGCATAATTTGTTGTTTTGCGCCAGTCATGGTAGCTGTCATGGCAATATTCTTTGGTCTATACCCTGAAAGTTTAACTTGTACAGTTTCAATCAAACTTTCAAAATGAGAATCAATAGTTCCAAATCCCTCTCTGATTAGGTGCATTTCATCTTGAATTATTAATGTTGGTGCAGTAGAAAATGAGATATCAAATTTTTCATTGGAACCGTCACATTTATCTTTATCTATTGTCACTTCACAACTGTCGTTTCTTGGAATAAAGCCATGTCTCGCTCCACATTGGTCAAGTTTACCACCAAATAAGTTTTTAACTCGGCGATTCGAGGATATACCAGCTAGTTTATCAACAGTAGAAACAATAAATGTTGGAATAAATCGATATATCTCCTCATTTGTGAAAAATAGTTGAAATTCCTTATCACAACCACCACATTTGTGAATAATATATCTCTCTGGTTTTACTTCAAGATATACAGGCTCCTTACATATTGGGCACGTATCTATTATTTTGCCAATCGGTTTATTACCATCATCTGTCTCTTTTTGAATTCGTTTAATTAATGTATGTGAGTGTCTGGGAAATTCATCTGAAGTCCCAACGTAATAGCCAACAGAAAAGGGTTCACCATTAATTTGTTCTTCCTGGCGTATCTGTTCTGCCCAAATCATTAATCGAGCAATTCGTTCCAATTGCTGAATCGATAACATTCGTAGCGGGAATCGAGTAATTGCGGTAGTGCCAAATGATTTGCCATTCATTCGATCCCAGAAAGCAGAAAATAGGACACAACCGAAATATGCTTCGGATTTACCACCGCCAGTATCTACGTGTAAAACATCACAGATATCTCTTCTGAGTTGTTTGTCTATAATATCTGGTATGAGAGATACAATAAAAAATATTTGAAATCCTCTCCATCCTAAGTAATCAATAGCTTTACTGAATGCTCTATTCATCAACCGAAACGCGGTTAATGCATTCGGATTGTTCTCCAATATATTAAGCCCATCTTTATATCGAGAATACAGATTTAATAATTGTTCTGTTTTTGCTCTAAATTCATCATCAGATTGATACATCTGGTCGTCTTTATAGCGAATCAATTTATTATTAATATAATCATCAAATTGGTTTAGTATTTTCATAGGATTTCGATCAAGATCATCAAAGCCAAATGAGATGTTATCAATATCAATCTTAGGTAGAATTTTTTCTTGTCTAAATTTGGCATAATGTTTTGTTTTAATGGTGTGGCTATGAGGATCATAATCCGCATGACAATTTAGACATCTTAAATATGAATTATAAAAATATGTTGAGTCTTCGTAATCATATTTGTAGTGAAAATTTTCTATCTGGGTATCTTTTAATTCTACAGTTATATGGCAGTTAAATAAGAAGGTTTCATAGTTGTGAGTTTCCTCTGTATCATTGGTAAATGTAAGGGAAATCAAATGTGTTGTTGTGCCATTTTGGTCGAAATGTTCTGATGAAATGTCGATTGATCCTTTCCAATCGAAGGCCGGGAACTTCGTTTTAAGTTGGTCGATTTTCTTATAATATGCCGCGGGTGCTACCAGCGATTCAATGTTTATTTCATTACCACCTTTCCAAATTTCAGGATCAGCCTTAATTATTTCAATATTATTTTTAAATAAAATCGGTAACTTTTGTTCTTGTTCACTTAAAGTAACATTTGCTGATATTAAATCAAAATTAGCTCTTTTCCATATACGTGCAAGTTGCACAACATCAGATTCTGTATCACAATATTGTTCAACGTATTTTTTCTGTTCTTCATATGTCGGATATACCCTATAATATACAGACACAGATGGTTGAATTATTATTTCCCCAAGTTGAGAAACTAAAAATTTTATAGTCATGCTATTATTCTTAACACTACTTAATGTTCTTTCTTGATTTTTTCCCCCAGATCTATCTGTTCCACTATCACCTAAGGAGCCCAGAATGATAATTTTTGCGGGAGAATCGGGGATTTCCAAACGCGAAAAATTTGAGTGTGAACCCTCTAATTTTTGAATTATGTCCATACTCATACATTGTGCAAATATTTCTAAATTCTCATACGTTCCCATGGTTTTATCCCAAATACTTCCTAGATATGATAAGACATGTTTTCTTTGAATCTAAACCTTTCTATTACAAAATAAGCATGTTAAAAAATACTATACCATTCTCCCATCAGCATGCCCCGCCTGTCAGGGCGGGGTACTGGCATCATTCTGAAATTGAGTGACAATCCCCATTTGCATATATCCCTTAAAACCCTGGGTGTAAGCCCAGGGATGTGAGGCCTCCCCGATATTCCCAGGCCTCTGAATTGTAAGCTCTTGCATGGCTGACGATTTTTCAAACTTCGTTTTCACCAATTTCACAAATATGGATTGCATCATCCTGTTCTCTCCAAACCACCCCCAGCTCCCCCCTCCACCCCTCCGCATCCCCCAGGCTATCGAACACCCATGTCCTCACCCTCACCCCCTCCTCGTCCAGCGGGTCAAAATACGTTATCGTGTACCGCGCCAGCGGTCCCTCGGGCATGACAATTATTCTCATCATGCGGGGGATATGGCCGTTGCGGTACTTAGCGGGAGTTGAACCCGAATCGGGGCTACATTCTGGGTGCGTCGAGGCGGTTGTATGTTACAACACATCATGCGCTATAATTTTTTATCATCACAACGATTATTTACTTTGAGTCTCCTTCCACCTCTCGTGAAGAGTATAATTGGGATTGACAGCAGGAAGTTCTCTCGGGTAAAACATAGATGGGATGGCACAATGGGTTCTTTCCAGTCTGTTCTCGGGGTTGCTGTGAAGGTTCGAGACTACATTGCCTTCGAGAAGGCATACCGGAGTGCTTTAGAATGCGCTCTCACGGCAGTTGGCGAAGAACCGAATTATAATATCTACTGCACCAACGACATCAAGGATTTTATGAAAAAAGAGCGATTTCTGGATGTATTTGCAGGAGAAATCGCCCCGCACGTGGGGAAGGTTCACGTGTTCTATACGCTATTCTCAAAAAAGAAGATTGCTGAAGTCAAGGTGTTTGGTCGCACTTCTCGGGAACAGAAAATCAAACTGGCTCAACCGACCAGAACCTACGAGGAACTTATAAACGAACAGCTTCTGCACTCTTTCAATGCAATTTGTGCCTGGAAGCTTCTTGATTTTTTCACCCCCAGCTCAATTGAATTTCACCTGGATTCTTATGGGGGAAATATTTGTGAAGCTCAGGAGGCGTTGGATTCGGGCGACTGGGAGTATT
>CAYHBA010000010.1:80169-82030 GCA_964354755.1 uncultured Thermoplasmata archaeon | reverse complement strand
GTGTCGGTGTGCCAGTTCCCTGCCGCATCTGTGACGTTCAGCGTCACGATGAACATTCCTACATTGTTGAACTGGTAAGTGGGCCCAATTTCCCACAGGGTCACTGGGACTCCGTCCGTGAACGTCCAGGTGTAGTTCACAACACCCACGTTGTCCGTGCTTGCGGAACCGTCGAACGTGACAACTGTGCTTTCGTTGACGTTCTGATCCGGGCCAGCGTTGGCCACAGGGTTTGTGATGTCGTTGACGGTGACTGTCATTGTGTCGGTGTGCCAGTTCCCTGCCGCATCTGTGACGTTCAGCGTCACGATAAATATTCCTACATTGTCGAACTGATAAGTCGGTCCTACATCATACAATGTGACTGGAACTCCGTCCGTGAAAGTCCAAGTGTAGTTGGTTATGCCGACATTGTCAGTGCTTGCGCTTCCGTCGAATGTCACAATTGTGCCTTCGTCAGCAATCTGGTCCGGGCCTGCGTTGGCCACAGGGTCGGTGATGTCGTTGACAGTCACGGTCATTGTGTCGGTGTGCCAATTCCCTGCTGCATCCGTGATGTTCAGCGTCACGATATATATCCCGGGATTGTCGAACTGGTATGCCGGCCCAACTTCCCACAGGGTCACAGGGACTCCGTCCGTGAACGTCCATGTGTAATTGAGTACTCCCACATTGTCAGTGCTTGCGCTTCCGTCGAATGTCACAACCGTACCTTCGTCAACAATCTGGTCCGGGCCAGCGTTGGCCACAGGGTTTGTGATGTCCAGGACAGTCACAATCATTGTGTCGGTGTGCCAGTTCCCTGCCGCATCTGTGACGTTCAGCGTCACGATGAACACTCCTACATTGTTGAACTGGTAAGTGGGCCCAACTTCCCACAGGGTCACTGTGACTCCGTCCGTGAACGTCCAGGTGTAGTTCACAACAACCACATTGTCCGTGCTAGCAGAGCCGTCGAATGTCACAATCGTACCTTCGTTGACGTTCTGGTCCGGTCCAGCGTTGGCCACAGGATTTGTGATGTCGTTGACGGTGACTGTCATAGTGTCGGTGTTCCAGTTCCCATCGCCATCCGTGACGTTCAGAGTCACCGTGAAAACGCCCGGAACAATGAATGTGTAGCTGGGTGAAACATCCCAGAGCGTGATGTCTCCGGTTCCGTCGTTGAAAGTCCATGTGTAGTTGGTTATGCCGACATTGTCAGTGCTTGCAGACCCGTCGAACGTCACGACGTCTCCTTCATCGACTGTCTGGTCCGGACCCGCGTTCGCGGTCGGGGCAGTGGCATCCTGGACGAAGACGGCCATTGTGTCGGTGTGCCAGTTCCCTGCCGCATCTGTGACGTTCAGCGTCACGATGAACACTCCTACATTGTTGAACTGGTAAGCCGGCCCAACTTCGTACAGAGTGACTGGAACGCCGTCCGTGAACGTCCAGGTGAAGTTCACAACGCCCACGTTGTCCGTGCTTGCAGAACCGTCGAACGTGACAACTGTGCCTTCGTTGACGTTCTGGTCCGGACCTGCGTTGGCCACAGGGTTTGTGATATCCAGGACAGTCACAGTCATTGTGTCGGTGTGCCAGTTCCCTGCCGCATCTGTCACGTTGAGAGTCACTGTGAATGTTCCGGGATTGTCGAACTGATAAGTCGGTCCTACATCATACAATGTGACTGGAACGCCGTCCGTGAACGTCCAGGTGAAGTTCACAACGCCCACGTTGTCCGTGCTTGCAGAACCGTCGAACGTGACAACTGTGCCTTCGTTGACGTTCTGGTCCGGGCCAGCGTTGGCCACGGGATTTGTGATGTCGTTGACAGTCACGGTCATGGTGTCAGTGTTCCAGTTCGCTTCCGCGTCCG
>CAYHBA010000010.1:0-80069 GCA_964354755.1 uncultured Thermoplasmata archaeon | reverse complement strand
TTACGTTGAGAGTCACCGTGAATGCTCCGGGGTTGTCGAACTGGTAAGTCGGTCCTACATCATACAATGTGACTGGAATCCCGTCCGTGAAAGTCCATGTGTAGTTGATTATGCCGACATTGTCAGTGCTTGCCGACCCGTCGAACATCACGACGTCTCCTTCGTCAGCAGTCTGGTCCGGACCCGCATTCGCGGTCGGGGCTGTGGCATCCTGGACCGTTACGGTCATGGTGTCGGTGTTCCAGTTCCCCGCAGCATCTGTGACGTTCAGCGTCACGATAAATATTCCTACATTGTCGAACTGGTAAGCCGGCCCAACTTCGTACAGGGTGACTGGAACTCCGTCCGTGAACATCCATGTGTAGTTTACTACTCCCACATTGTCAGTGCTAGCAGAGCCGTCGAATGTCACAATTGTGCCTTCGTTGACGTTCTGGTCCGGGCCGGCGTTGGCCACGGGGTCAGTGATGTCGTTGACAGTCACAGTCATGGTGTCAGTGTTCCAGTTCCCTTCCGCGTCAGTTACGTTGAGAGTCACCGTGAATGCTCCGGGGTTGTCGAACTGGTAAGTCGGTCCCACATCATACAATGTGATTGGAATCCCGTCCGTGAATGTCCATGTGTAATTGGTTATGCCGACATTGTCCGTGCTGGCAGAACCGTCGAATGTCACAAATGTGCCTTCGTCAACAATCTGGTCCGGACCCGCGTTGGCAGTGGGTGGGGTGAAGTCCCCGGTTGTGAAGCTCCACTCGTAATAGGAAACCATGGCGTTCCCGGTGAGGTCCTCGACCGCAGTGACGTTGACCGTGTACAGCGTCACCACGGCGAACGGGTCATGGGTGATTGTCAGGACAGTGTTGTTCATGCTCCAAATCCCAAATAGGTTGCCCGGGTCAGGCGCGACAGTGTAGGCCACAGTTGTATTGTCCACAGTCTCGCTGAACGCGATGATGATGTTCTGGCTCAGGGGCACGCCAGCGGCAGCATCGAGCGGGACAGTTGTATTGACCTCGGGTGCGACAGTGTCCACCGTGATGACGGGATTTCCGTCCGCCTCATTGGTCCAATGACTGTTCTGAGCCCAGTCCACGGCAGTTACGCAGACCGTGTATCTGCCGTCCACTATTGGCTGTATTGCAAGCGCCATCCAGCCCCAGCCGAAATCGAAATCCGGTCCGGAGTAATTGAGTGCCGTGGCAATATAACCGAAGCCCTCGTCATACCTGTAGGCCCTGAACGAGCCGGCCGGTCCCACAGTGACCGCATAATCGTCCAGGTATGTCGGCGTTCCGTTTGTCCTGTAAATCGACTGAAGGTTCCCTGACATGCTGTCGAACAAGGCATAATGCTCCGGCATGATGTTGCCGAGCACGCTGCCTGTGCTGCTGGTTCCGTTGACCTCGCCCATGACCAGGACATCCAACCCGAATATGTTCGGGGAAGAATCCGCAGTCACGAGTGTGCCGTTAATGAAGGACCATGAACAGTCCCAGGGCTGGGTTGTTGGCATGACATCATAGGTGATGTCTGTCCTGAAGTACATTGTGCCGTTGCCTACCAGGTTCTCGTTCCTGATGCCCCATCCTGCAACCGCCAGATTGTCGTCGCTGACATTGGTCGTGACATTGACAGGCGGAGGAGTGCCTCCGTACGAACCCTGGTTGTTTACGAACAGCTTGTCCGCTGTTGTGGGTCCGATTAATGGGTTTACAGTGTCGACAAGGGTCATGAATTCTATGAATCCCGGGCCAACCGTGGGTGTGATTTCTCCGTTTGACAGGCTGTCAATAGCTGCCGTGTACCAGCCGTAGACGCCATCGGCAGGCACTGTCACGCCCGAGAAGGTCCCGGTGGGTGGATTCTCGATGCCGCACGACACCCAGGATGCTCCTCCGTTCCCTGTGCACCAGAGCTCGGCGCTTGAAACGCCGCTCGGGTCGCTGCAGTTGTAATAGACATCGAACGTGAGCGCGTTAGCGGTGGCAGGTCCGGTGACATTGGATGTCGGGGCAGTGAAGTCGCTTGTGGTGAAGTTGAACCGCATGTCGCCTGTGAGGGGATTTCCTATGGTATCTTCGAAGCCTGTGAGGTTGACATAGTATTTCGTGAGGTCAGACCATGCGGCTCCTGTGTAGTTGTACCACAGACCGGTGGCCGACCAGTTCCATGTGCCATTTAAGACCGGTGCCGGCTGCACGGTGACGGTGTTGATGCTGGTGTTCATTGGGATTGAGAACAGTATAGAATAGTTGGTGTCCACGGCCACACCCATGGCTCCGTCAGCCGGTGCGGTCATGACCACTTTCGGGCTGATGAAGTTCACTTCGACAGCATCGGATTTTCCGTGCGTAACATAGAGGCCCGGAAATTGTGTCGAATCTTGTGGCACATACCCGTTTGCCACCAGCTCGCCGTAGAGGCCGGTTCGCAGGAGTGTGTCCTCGGGGGAGTGCTGCTTGTTCACGCCCGAGTTGCCTGGATATCTGTAATTAACAGCTATCCTGTACCAGTACGTGGCCGGATTTGCCAGTCCTGTCTCGTTGAACCATACCGCACCTCCCTTCACCTGAGCTGTGCTGTTGCCAGCCCTGACCCATGGGCCTAGAGCGCTGACATTGCTCCTGTAAACACTGTAGCTCATGATGTTATTGGCTGTACCCATCCAGTTTTCGTTCAGGTCAGAGTAATATTCATCTCCGATATTTTCCTGGAGCCCGGTCCATGTGATGTTGATTGTCCCGGAATCCACATCTTTGTATTGTAAACTTAATGATGGATAATATTCTGTGTATATTGTCGGGAAGAAATCAGTGGCGTCGTTCGTGAGTGTCTTGTTTGTCGATCCTGTCACGTTAGAACTGGTCCATCCGAAAAGGCCGGCTATTGTCTCGTGAACGATGATGCACTCAGCGCTGGTCGAACCTGTGGACATCTGATTCGCCACTCCCCAAGGGGAGTTGAATGTCCCGTCGCAGTACCCAGGGATCGGAGGGATGTCGAGCTGAGCCCCGTAATACTGCACGTCGTATTTGCCTATCCCGGATTGATCGACAGTGGTCGGATAGAATGTGAGGTTTCCCATGGATGTTGCATCTGTGAGCGGTGTCTGGTCGGCATTCCATGAACCGCCGGGTATCACAGCGGCTACCATGCAATCTGGAAAGGCGGCAGACACGTTCGGTGCCGTCAGCATCGTTCCAAAGCTCATGGCCACGAGTTCAATTACTATTAAGGTGGCCAATATTCTTCTTTTTCTATTCATGTTCATCCCTCACATTCATTATCATGGAACCTCAGTAACTGTGATGTCGACAGACCAATCGTAGGGATTCGGCCATACATTGGACCTGGCAATGTAAACCGCCATGCCCGGCAGCAAAGGTGCGTCGCTGGCGACGGTCCACCCGAATCCTGTATATGTCATGGTGACTATTCCCTGGCCCCCTCCGTTCCAGTACCCGACCGTCGTGATGTTATGGTTCATTCCCGGCCCGGTTCCGCCTTCTATGTCTATCACGATATCTGTGAGTTTGTCATATCCGCCGCTTATAGGCACTGAGAACCAGTATCCGTTTGTTCTGACGACTGGATTGTTGTAGCCTATCGTGACTGTGTTGTCGAAGTCTGTCCCATTGATGACCCAGTTCCAGGAACTCGGCCACCTGTTCGAGCGCGCCATATATACTGCCATCCCAGGCTGGAGCGGTGCATCGCTTGCAGTTGTCCAGCCGAATCCCGTATATGTCATTGTGACTATTCCCTGGCCACCTCCGTTCCAGTACCCGATCGTTGTCAAGATGTGGTTGGTACCCACTCCGGTTCCGCCTTCGATGTCTCTCACAACGGCAGTCAGGAGATTGTAGTATGTGGTGTTGATTGGTATACCGAACCAAAATCCGTTAGTTCTGATGGCAGGGTTATTGTAGCCAATCTGGTTAACAATCTTGTAGCCCATTGTCGAGTTGTTCGTGCCCCCGACCGGCCTGACGATGTAGAACCAGTTGAGCCCGTCATTGTTTGCCCCGACATGGGTCCAATTTGTCTCTCCCGGTGCTGTCGTATGGGTCGGGCTGCTGAAATTGAAATCCGCTCTGTTGTTCGATGCGAACACATCGTATCCGAGACTGCCGCTGTTCGTGTCTCTCCAGTGAAGGGTAATGTCGCCCGCCACACTGCCGTTGGCCGAGGCTTTCTCGATCCACAGTCCAGCCGCAGGGTTCATGGTGACCAGAACCTGGAACCACCACACATAGGGCGCGTTCTGGCACAGGTTTCCGGCCGTGTCATTTGCCTGCCAAAGCGTGACATTGACAACTTGACCGTCCGCCCATACGCCAACAGCACCCGAGGTGTTGAATGTCAGTGTGTTCCCCAAGAATGAGAGGTTGGCGTTGGCCATAGTGTAATTCACTCCCTCGACCTCCAGGATGATAGTGGTCAGGTTCAGAAGCAGCGGGGCGCTTGTGATGTTCACAGTGATATTTTGCTGCACATCGAATACTGTGGAGCCATTGGCCGGAATCTCGTCACTGGCAATAGGACCCTTGCCCAGGAATATGTCGCATCTCTCGCCCCAGTAGCTGGCATTGACTACGGTCGTGTTCCACGCTGACTGAAGATATGAATCATTCGCCTGGACAAATATTGTGTCATTGTCCAGGTATCCGCCTGGCATCCAACCGAGGTCCACTTCATATCTGCCATCGGAGTCCGTCATTGTGAAATTCACAGCTCCGGTTCTATTGTTCGTGACATTCACGCAAATACTTGGAATCAGACCCAGCACATTTCTGACGGTGCCGTAAATCGCATGGGGCTCGACAGGGTTGACAGCGACGAGCACGTTCCCGGCCGGGTCGATGGCCTCATCCAGAAGCCCGGCGTTGGCCAAGCCTATGCCTGCAATCGGCAAATAGAGGTCAAGGAAATTGCCCGCGGTTGCTGTTCCGGAAACGTCGATCGCCACAAGCATGTTGAGGACAGAATCCGCTGGAATGTTGAATGCCAGTCCCGTGAAGTTGGCACCCGCCACGGGCTGTGTGATGCCTATCTGGGCGTCGCCGGCGTCAACATTCTGGTCGTTGTCAAGGTCATTCCAGAGGCTTATTCCGGCAATGTCTGAATTATCAGTGGAATTCGATATCACATTTATGTAGTCCAGAGTGTCGTCTATGGCTATATCCGTGTTGATTATTGTGAGGTCAAGTATTGGGGCGTTCGTTGCGCCCGGATATGTCATTGTCAGATATGTCTGGTTGCCGAATACGGCCGCACCTCCGAGCGAGAAATTCGAGAAGTGGCTGACCTGCGCGACTATATTCTTGGCCTGCAAGTCCACAAAGCATGGAAGCTTCTCCCACGGGCCTCCGTTTGACGTGTATATCGCCAGCGATCCCTCAGGCACGGAGCCGATGTCCAGCCCGGCATAGGACCAGGTCAATGTCGCAGGGCTCGAGAATACGAGGCCGCTCGGTCCGAGTGTGATGGAGTCGAATGAACCTCCCATGGCATCAAGCCCGTCAACGCCGTAGATGAACGTATCGCCGGGCAGGGCTCCGGCCGGTACGTCCAGGGTCACGGCTCCGTTGTATCCGGTGATTGAGCCGCCTGATGCCTGGGTGATGTACTCCGGCCCGAACGGGAAACCGACCATGTGGAGGTCGCATATCGAGAATGTGCCCGCAGCTGTGGTTGCATTGCATGACCACATATTGGTGTATGTCGAGTTCACGCAGATTATGTCTGTTGCGAGATAACCTGAAGGATAGAAAACAGAGTTGGACAGGTCCACCCTGTAAGTGCCGTCCTCGTTTCCGCCAGGTGCAACATCGACGAAGACTACTGCCTTTTCCCCGGTTCTGTTGTTTGTCACGGAGACGGGCAGGGGGACAGTCACATCGAGCGAGCCGTCAGGCCAGTAAACATGGCCCGCAACGACATGCGGTGTGCCTGGGCAGATTACCGGGGGCTCATGAGCCCTACCGATTACGGCCGTTCCCATGGACAGGAGGAGCATTACAACTACCAGTAGTGTTATCGTGTTTTGCGCGTGGGTAGTTGTATTGCCCTGCATGTCTTGTTACCCTCCGTTATCCGGTTACTATGATTATTAATTCAGTTGATGTCTATGGCCATGGGCTTAGGCTCGGATTGTTGTCCCAACTGTTGTCCGGAATGAAGTATGGGCCGCTTCCAGACCAATCACTCCAGAAGTTCATATCCCACATGTTTCCACCCATGAAATTATCATCTTGGGCCTGATATGGATTGCCTATGAAATTATTGTTTGTAACTATATTGCCTGAGGAAGAATACATTTCCAGATAGAAACCCAAGTAATAATTCGACATGATGTAATTGTTGAATATCATGTTACCGTTGCAGGTATGGAAAACAAAGCCGTAGTAGTTATTTTCGCCTGTGTTGAACAATAAAGTGTTGACCGAGGATGTGTAAAGGTATATTCCACAGTCGATGTTGTTGGAAGCAATGTTGTTAATAATTCCATTATTATCCGAGAATTCAAGCCAGATGCCATAGTGATTGCCCTGGGCATCGTTGCTGTCTATCGTGTTGCCTGAGGAATAGGCGAGGTATATGCCGGTCCCATAGATATCCGCCTGGTTGTAGTAGGCATTGTTGCCGATTAGGAAGTTGACATTGGAGTTGGACAGCAGGAAACCCCTGACATTGTTCCCGGATGCCTCGTTAGCTGTAAGCTCGTTGTTACTGGAACCGTCCAGAACAAAACCGTTCTGGTTGCCGGTGCACATGACATCCGTGATCAGGCAATTCTGGACGTTATAGAGATATACTCCGGCGTCCATTGTTCCGGTGCCCGAGCCGCTCACCACGAACCCGGAGATTTGCACGTCGTCCGAGAGGATGGTGACTGTGTTTCCGCTCCACGGGTTCGCCCTGCCCTTCGTGACTCCCTGGATGGTTGTCGTCTCCTGGACTACTACCCTTATATCGTCTCCGCCATGGAATGAGGTGATCCCGGAACCGGCGCCCTGGAGGGTCAATGGCCTGTCTATGATTATGTTCTCGTTGTAGGTTCCGGAATCGACATTGATGGTGTCGTATGGGCTGGCGCCGTTTATGGCGTCCTGGATGGTCCAGTATGTGCTTCCGCTGTTGGCGTTCTGTATCGGTCCTGGCAGCATGCCTGTGTAAGGTATGTTGGCAGGCGCATCGCTCCAGACAAAGTATCCCCTGCCCGGGGTGAGTTCCACAATGTCGGTGGCAAATATATAGTGGGTGAATGTGCCTGCATCGTAGCGGGCTATGTCGTCGTATCCACCGCAGCTCACGAACGGCGCCCAGTCTGTACCGACATCGCCGACAGCCAAGCTCATGTATGCGATCATGTTCCAGCCCGGCCCGTCCACGGCCACGTTCCTCGGACCTGGGTTCTGGCCTTCGATGAGGATAGTTCCGGCGGCCGGCATCCAGGCCCAGTAGGCCTCGTCCGGCAGAAGCGCGAAGTCCTGCGGTTCTCCGGGCAGGTGGAATCCTGCGATGAAGTTGGTGTACCTCTGTGTCGCGAAGGTCCACTTTGAGACCATAAGGGCTCCTGCCTGGGTGATGTTGTATGCGCTTTGAAGGGGTACGCCGCCGACCGTCGGGTTGAGCACAGGTATGCCGAATAGGTTCCAGCCTGCCGAGTAGTCCAGGTTGAAAGTGCCGATGGTTTCGAAAGTCCACGGGTTCGGTGAGGCCCCGGCTACCAGTGCGTTTCCGTATAGGTCTTCCGCATAGGTGACGGTGAATGTGTATGTGCCGAATGCAATGAAGTCGGCGTGGGTGAGTGTCAGGATTGTGTCCGTGCCGGACCATATCTCGGTCCAGCCAGCCGGGTCAGGCGAGCATGTGTAGGTTATTGTGGCTACGTTGATGGTCTCGCTGAAGGTGATCACTATGTTCTGGTTCAACGCAACGCTGGTTTCACCGTCGAACGGCGTGGTGCTCAGGATTGTTGGGGGCGCTCCGATTGTGGTGAAGGTGAATGTCCAGCCGTATGCGCCGATGACAAGTGCGTTGCCGTACACGTCCTGGAATCCGCCCGTGCTGAGGTCGATGTTGTATGTTGTGGACTCTGTCAGAGTGTCGTAGGTCGCGTTCAGCCACATTCCAGTCCCGTCCCATGTCCATGCGGATGTAAGGGGCAGGTCGGCCATGACAGTTCCTACGCCAGTGTCCATAGGCTCGTTGAACTGTATTGCATAGGTTCCGGCTGCCTGGGCTACGTCTATAGCTCCGTTCAGAGGAGTAGAGGTCACAACCTCCGGCGGAATTCCGATTGTCGTGAATGCGAAAGTCCAGCCGTAAACGCCAGCTATGAGCGGGTTGCCCAGAATGTCAAGGAATCCGCCCGCGCTGAGGTCGATGTTGTATGTTGTGGATTCTATGAGATCCGTATATGTGCCGTTGAGCCACATGCCATTGGCTGACCATGTCCAGGTCAAACCCGGTAGGTCGGATACCGCAGTGCCGAACAGCGTGTCCATAGGTTCGCTGAACTCGATGACGTAGGTTCCAGCGGCCAGGGGGACATCTATCGCGCCGTTCAGCGGCGTGGTGGTGACAACATACGGTGATGTGGCGTCCACAACTGTCGTGGCCTCGGCGAAGAACACCAGATCCTCGTGGTTCAGCGTCATATCGAATGCGGCAATGAACCAATCGTAGGTGCCGTCGCCGAGCAGGGTCAGGTCAACCGGGAACGCCCCGTCCATCGGGGTCGGGTCCTCGGCCAGCCAGAACCATCCGGCTCCGTTGTTGTACCAGAGGCTGACATTGAGCAATCCGCTGGACGGAATAGGGTCCGCTACCCAGCTGTATGTGACATCAAAGATGTATGAATTAGATGTTGCCGGGCCTGTGGCGTTGGCGTAGGCCGGGTAATTGTCCACGGTTATCACGGGGTTGGGCGTTGTCTCGTTCGTCCAGGCCGCGTTCTGCGCCAGGTCTGTTGCTGTGACGCATATTGCGTACCTTCCGTCAGGAACAGGCGAGATGGTGAGTGCAACCCACGGGTCCAGGGTATATATCGACAGTGCTGCCGTGGCCACGTATCCTGTTCCCTCGTCGTACCTGTAGGCGCGGAATGTGTCGCCTCCTACCGGGGCGACCACGATGTCGTCCACGAAGTCGGGCGTGCCCTCTGTGGAGTACACTGCCTGATATGTGCCGTCGCCGAGGAAGGTCGCATAATGAGTCGGCAATATGTTGCCCAGCTCGTCGCCGGGCGCGCTTGCACCGTTCACCTCTCCGGAGACGAACAGGTCTGTGCCCCATGTGTACGGGGAAACTGTCGCAGTGACAATGGCGCCGTCAATGAGATACATATTGCCGTCCCAGGTATAGACTGCAGGCATGATGTTGTTCTCGACATCGTCTGTGATATCGCAAACGAAGTACAACGTCCCCTCCCACTGGAGCTCGTCCCTGACGCCCCAGCCTGCCGCAGCTATGTAGTCGTCCCAGACCTCCGTGGATACTGTCACGGGCGGCGGGGTTCCGCCGAATGTGCCTTGGTTGTTGATGTACAATGGATTGGCCAGGGTCGCTCCGATGGTCGGGGCGGCAGTGTCGACCAGCGTCATGTCTTCGGTGTCTATGACAAGGTCCTCGCGGTTGTCCGTGTTGTCGAAAGCCACCAGGCACCACTCGTAGAAACCGTCTCCGAAGGCTGTCAGGTCGACCGGGAACGCTCCGTCCATTGGCGTCGGGTCTGTTCCGTATGTCATCCAGCCAGCGCTTTCCCGGTCGTAGAACAATGTGACGTTCAGGATCCCGCTGGAGGGCAGCGGATCATCGATCCAGTTGTATGTTACGTCGAATATGAAAACATTGGACACGTCCGGTCCGGTCGCCGTTGCCGTCGGAGCAAAGTTGTCCACTGTTATGACCGGGTTGGGCGTGGTCTCGTTGGTCCAGGCTCTGTTGCCTGGTTGGTCTATTGCAGAGACACATACCGCGTACCTTCCGTCCGGTACCGGGGCTATAGTGAGAGTGACCCATGGGTCTATAGTAAACGTGGATATTGCGGCTGTTGCCACATATCCCGCGCCTTCGTCATACCTATATGCGCGGAATGTCTCCCCGCCAACAGGTGTGAATTCTATGTCGTCGCCGCGGTCGACCGTTCCCTCGGTGGAGTACATTGTTTGGTAGTTGCCGAACTCATCGAAATCCGCATAATAGTCAGGCAAAACATTTCCAATGATGTCTCCGGGCAGGCTTGCCCCGTTTATTTCACCGTACACATACAGATCTGTTCCCCAGCTGTAGGGCGATACTGCTGCCGTGACAATCTCGCCGTCCATGAGGTACATGTTTCCGTCCCATGTGTAGATTGCTGGCATGGCATTGTCCTCGACGTCGTCGGTGATGTCGCAACCGAAGTATATTGTGCCTTCCCATGACAGTTCATCCCTGATGCCCCATCCGGCCGCTGCAATGTTGTCGTCCCAAACCTCTGTCGAGATTGTGACAGGCGGCATTGTTCCGCCGTATGTGTTGAGCGGGTCGTTGTTGATGAACAGTAAGTCGGCCAGCGTGACTCCGATTGTTGGTGCGAGCGTGTCGACCAGCGTGGTGAACTCGGTGACAATCGTCGCATCTTCGCGGTTTTCTGTGTTGTCGAATGCGATGAGGCACCACTCGTATGAGCCGTCTCCGAACGCTGTGAGGTCAACTGGAAATACTCCGTCCATAGGTGTCGGGTCGATTCCGTATGTCATCCATCCGGCGCCGTTCAGGTTGTAGAACAGCGTGACGTTGAGTATCCCGCTGGAGGGCAGCGGGTCAGCAACGTAGCTGTATTCAACATTGAAAGCGTAAACATCGGAAGTGTCAGGCCCGGTTGCAGTTGCCGTTGGCGCGAAATTATCGACAGTGATGACCGGATTACCGGTGGTCTCGTTCGTCCATGCGGCATTGCCTGCCTCGTCTGCGGCCGTCACGCATACTGCGTACCTTCCGTCCGGGACCGGGGCTATTGTGAGAGTGACCCACGGGTCGACAGTGTATGTCTCCAGGGCCGCGGTGGCTATGTATCCCGAACCCTCGTCGTACCTGTATGGGCGGAAAGTCATACCGCCCATTGGGATGATCTCGACATCGTCAGTGTAATCAAGTGTACCCTCGGTGGAGTACACGCTCTGGAAAGTCCCATCGGACTGGAAAGTCGCATAATGTATCGGCAGCGTGTTTCCGATTTCGTCGCCGGGAGCGCTGGTTCCGTCGACCTCTCCGAACACGAACAGGTCAGTTCCCGCGTTGAACGGTGAAATCGTGACAGTGACAAGCACTCCGCCTATCAGGTACATCGAGCCGTCCCAGGCATATGTGGCCGGCATGGCTTCGTTGGTGATGTCGCAGGTGAAGTACATCGTGCCTTCCCACTGGAACTCGTCCCTTATGCCCCACGCGGCTGCTCCGAGGGGGTTATCGCTCGTAATGTCCGCGACTGTGATGTTGACCGGCGGAATAGTGCCGCCGAACGTGCCCTGGTTGTTTATGAACAGTTTGTCAACGGTTGTGGCGCCGATAACCGGGTCAGTCCTGTCCACGGTGATGTTCAACCATTGGTATGGGAATGTGACATCCACGTACAGGCTGTTATAACCTTGATTGGGCTCGGGTGTTGTGGCGTAGATGAAGTCTCCCACATAGTACTCCAATGCGCCGGCGATATCGACATCGTACCTTCCAGTGCTGTCAGTGATATCTGTGAAGGTCTCGCCTGTGTGGGCGTTCGTCACTGTGACGGTGACACCGGGTATCACAGGGCCGACGTCATCGTAAAGGTACCCGATGATTGCATGCGGTTCAGTAAGTTCAGGCTCATTGCCCGAATTGTTTGCTGCCAGTACTGCAGGCGTCATCGCGATGCTGCCTGCTGCAATCAACATGCTTACCAGGACCAGTGCCTGGGCTCGTAATAGCTTTCGGTTACTAAATTTTGTTGTTTTCATCCAACTCCCTCCATTTTGAGCCATTCCCAATATGTCGGCGGCCATTAATATTCTAATAAGCTTAATGGATAAATATTGATTATAAATAGATTTCTACTAGATGTAACATTATAGTTATATTATTTAACAAAAGATATTAACGTAAAGAATCATATATCCGATTCGTCATGATTTCAGGAAAAATACATGCAGCAATCATTGTTATGTTCTGTGCCATCATTCTATTGGTGCCCATTTCGGTGGCCCAGGCCATGCCTCATTCCATCGTAGGGTATGTCAAGGATTCGGGTGGAAGTGCCATTTCCGGCGCCACTGTTACAATTCTGAATGAAAGAACCGATGCGGCAATGACGGTCACAACAAACTCACTTGGCCAGTATCAGGCTGACCTCACATCACTGTCCGACGGATATCAGGTGGGCGACGTCATAAGCGTGAAGGCAGTCTCGGGCGATATGGAAGGCAGTTCAAGTGTTACCGTTACATCCAATCCGATAGACCAGTGCGATGTCATGCTTTCCGAGAAGATGGCCTATCCGGCCTTTTCCGTGATTGCCTGCATCGTCGCTCTGGGCTCGGTATTCTTCGGTCTGTCGGTTCACCGCAGGAAATAATTCCCGCTCTGTCGGCATTCGGGCAATGCCATTTCTACCAATTGACCGTCCAGACCGTGTCCGAAGTAACGTGCACCCAGTACCCACTGCCCGGTGTCATGGTGACAGTAGACAGGTCAACAATGTCCATGATGAAGGGAGAAGCCGCTGTTGACACAGCAATCATGTCAGCGCCAGTCCCTGCCAGCGCATCCAGTGCGCTCATGCCCTCAGTTAGTGTCGGGTACCCGACCAGGTTCCAGCCAGCATGGAGCGTTATGGCGGTTGAACTAGGCACGCCGCCCGAGATTGTAAGGGTTCCGGCTGCTAATGCATGCACCCAGATGCCCATGGCCCTATCGACATTTGTGAAATCATTCAGCTCCTCCGGCCCTCCGTTCCAGTGCGACAGCCATGGATTAGGGTTCAGCGGGTCATAGATGAATGCGTGGTCCCACGATATGCCAGCCAGTATGGTTGCCAGGTCGCTGCTCGGCGTGATGAGCGGCAGCGAGATCAGGTTCCAGCCCGCTGTGATGTTGATGTTGAACGATGGCCCCTGCCTCATCACAAGCACCGAGCCCCAGTCGCCCCACTCGCCCATCGCGTCCAGGAAATGTATCCAGTACACATGGTATTCTCCCGGAGCCCAGCCCGAGCATGTGATAGTGGCTTTTGCGCCTTCGTAGGGCGAATCGAACCTGAAGCCTGTGTTGGCCATTGACACGCCTGTGCCATTGGCACCGATGGTGTCAGTGAAATACTCGGCCGCAACAACATCCGAATGCCCTCTGGCCCTGTCGTCTCCGAAGGCCTTCAGCACAAACGATGTGGCTGTTACCCAGACATAGGGGTTCTGGGTGGCCGTGTTTACGGTAGGGCCGGCCCATGGGCCCTCTATCTCGGGGCCCTTGTTGTCAAGGTACAGAATCGCATAGGTTGAAATGGAAATCCTGCCGTTACCCCATGAATCCGTGCCGTAAACATAGATGTAATATGTACCTGGAATCCAGCTGGTGATGTTTATGGTGCCGCTGACGGATTTCGTGTAATTGTCCCAAACACCACCATTTGGAAGCATCCAGTTGTCTGTCCAGTTAGCCGGGCCGTTCGTCCAGTTGGCCGATGTTATGTTCGAATACCCGTGAAGTACGTCTGTCACTGTTGCGGTCAGTGACACGATTGACACGGAGAACGGGTCCACCCAGCACTCGGAGGCGCCGTTCAGCTTTATACTCCAGTCAGCTGTGTCCGGTGCCACATCGTCTATTATGTTGACTGTCACGTTCTCGTCCGAAGTCTCGTTGTTCATTCCGACAGCGTCGCCCCCGAACATGAATATGGAGTTGTTCTCGGCATGCCATCCCGAAACATCCACTATCTGGGTGAAGGTTTCGGCCGGGCTGTCGAGCGCGGTGTCGTTCGTCATGTACTCGCCTATGCTGTAATTCTCGTTCTCATGCGCGTAGGCGCCCCATGCGATGTCGGCATTTCCGGTGTTGGAGTCATCCACACGCCCTGTCAGGTTGATGACGCTTTCGGACAGGTTGAGTGTGACATGTTTCGCCCCGCCGACCAGGAAGTCGTATATCTCGGGCGGGAGGTTGTCAGTGATTATGAGCGTGGCATAGGCCCGCGAGGTCACGTTGTACTGCGGTGTCTTGTCCCAGCCGTAAACGTAAAGCTGGTACTCGCCAGGCTGCCAGCTGGAAATGTCGATGACCTTGTAAACGGCTTCGGGGTTGTTGTTGAACTGGCCCGTGGCCCACATCCTGTCGATCGAGAGCGTGTCGGCATTGGCGCCTGGATTAATGGTCACAGCCCGAACAAGGAAATTGTCGCAGTACGCCGCAAGGGCAATTGCAGAGGACTTGAGAACATTTGTCTCTCCCGCTGCGAACTGGATATTGGTTGTGAAATCGTTCCACGTGCCTCCGCCGTTCGAGGACCACTGGAACTTGAAGGTGCTGTCCGAGCCGGCGGGATTGCTCGCTTCAACATAGAATACCGAGTTGGAGCCCATGTCGAACTGCCAGCGGTGGTCGATTCTGTTGGCGACCAAAGGCCGAATGGCAAGCTGGAAGTAGGAGGCTCCGTCCGTTCCTGAAGTAGTTACAGATGCAGTGCCGGTCCCGCCGGCAGCTGCCTGGACCTTAGTTCCCCAAGAGCCACTGACGCCCGCAGTGGTAGTTCCGTAGGCCAGCTCGGCCCTCTCCGTCCAGGCTGCGTCCACGCTCATGGGAAGGCCGTCGCCGCCGTCAAATGACAGGCCGTAGATGGCAAGGCAGTTATCCGCTGTGGTCGTGACTTGCGGAATGACCTGGGGGTTGGTCCCAGTTCCTGTGGAAGTGGCGAAGTTTTGCACATTGATCGGATTGGCCGTGTCCGCGCCAGAGATGCGGATGTACCAACCCAGCCACGACCTTGCGTGTGCTGAAGTTACAGTGACTGAAGCGCCTTCCGTACCATCCGCTATGCGCCAGTAGGCTCCGATGAATGCATCCGGTGTTGCGCTTCCGGCCTCATTTATTTTGGTCCAACCAGTTACAGCGTTGAATTCCGGGCCGGCTGCGTTATAGTCGTTCTCCACAATGAGCAGAAGAAGTTCTCCAACCTGTATTCCGGCTGGCGCAGTGAGCACCAGATTTGTCGAGGTGGTGGCACTGCCCGAGGCCTGGAACCCTTGCACAGCCGGTGTTTCAATTCCAACTTCTTCCTGTATGTGCTCGTATCTGTTGTCGTCCGGCAGCTGCATAGTGTTCTGATAATTGTTCGGCGCCGTGTAATCGTCGCTGGACTCAATGCCAATGACAGACACCTCCCCTATCGCCTCATCGTTGTATGTGGCCATCGGCACTGCGGAGCTCCAGTCCCTGAATCCCAATGTGTAATTGGCACCGCCGATCTCGGAATCTCCCCTCCCCGTGTCGTCCAGCAATGCTGTGAGCTCGACCGAGGTGGCATTGGCATAGTCGACCGAGAATATGCTGGTGCCGTTTATCCGGACATTGTTTACGGTCGGGGCAAGTACGTCGTGGATTATCAGGATGGCGTATGCCCCCGAAGTCAAATTGCGGTTGGGGATGCTGTCCCAGCCGTACGCGTACAGGTAATACACTCCCGCGGACCAGGTGGACAGGTCTAGGCTTGCGGAGAACTGCTCCCTGGCAGAGTCAAGCGCATTGACCGGGCTCATCGGACTGACCGATGCCCAGTTCTGCGGACCTACTGTGTAATTCGCGCCGCCTATTATGGATTCGCCAGTCAGGGAATCATCCACCCAGGCAGTCACGGTGACTGTGCCGGCACCGGAGTTGGCTGTCTCGTATATGGCCAGGCCGTTGATGCGCACCGTGTCAATAGTCGGCGCCACATCGTCGTAGATTATGACTCTCGCGAAAAGCTCGGAAGTGGCATTGAAATCGTTGCACTCGTCCCATCCGTAGGCGTACAGGTCGTACGTTCCTCTGGCCCATGCCGAGATATCGACGGTCGCAGTGAAGTCCTCGACCATCGAGTCCAGAGCATTCACCGGGGTCATGGGTTTGACTGAAGGCCAGTTGGCAATCCCGACAGTGTAATTGGCACCTGCGATGATATTGTTGCCGTGGCCTGTGTCGTCGACTGTGGCGTTCAGCGTCACTGTCCCCCTTGACGAGAAAGGCACTGAGATTGTCTGCATCTCGTTGACCAGGACATTCCTCATCTCCGGAGCCCAGTCATTCTCTATCTTGAGCAATGCATATTGCCCCGAAGTGATGTTATTGTTGCCGGCCGAATCCTGCCCATACATATAGAAAAGATAGGCGCCGGGCGTCCAGCCTGTTGTGTCGATCTGGTTCAGGAAGGATTCCGTGGCAGTGTCAAGCGCGTCCACGGGGTTCATTGCCGAGCCGGGCCATTGGTACTGGCCTATTGTGTAATTCGCTCCCGCGATGACTGTCCCGCCTTTGCCGGCGTCGTCCACTGTCGCGGTGAGGTTGATTATCGGGTAATCGGAAATCGTCATGGAGAGAACTGCTTGGCCGTTCAGGAGGACTGAATTGACCGCAGGGGCCACATCATCTATTATCGTAATCGTGGCATGTTGGGTGGATGTCGTGTTCTGCAGGGGTGTCGCGTCAGTCCCGTAAACATGGACATTGTACACGCCTGCGTCCCAGGCTGGCAGGTCCAGTGTGGCCTCGACAGGTTCGAAGTGTGTGTCGAACACGCCGTCAACTGCAGTCATTGAGGTGCCGGGGAACGCAGCGAATTGCGGAGTCCAGACAGCTGAAACGATGTCAGAGAACCCGCGGTTCGAGTCGTCGACTGTTGCGGTGAGGTGCACAGGCGCAGTTTCCGAGAACAGCACAGTATGGGTGGCTGCGCCATCTACAAGCACTGTGCCCGTATTCGTGGCAGGGGCCCTGTCGTCAACAATCGTTACCCTGGCATACTCAGTTGAAGTCTCATTCTTGTTCTGGTCCTGGTCGGTGCCGTAGACATGGAGGTCATGGACGCCAACGCCGAAGGTCGCCAGGTTAATGGTCGCCCTCACGGCCTCGTTCGGGCTGTTGAAGCTTCCGTCCGTTGCGGTCATCGCTGTTCCCGGGAAGTTGGTGAATCCGTCCGTCCAAACGGCCGAAGCGACATTGCTGTTGCCCTGTGTGCTGTCGTCAATTGTCGCGGTGAGGACCACATTCCCGGCCGTTGAAACCGGGACAGTCATGCTAGTTAGGCCTCCGACAAGCACGGTGCTGGCGTTCGTCGAGGGGGGGTAATGGTCAGCCACCCAGGTCTGGGCTGCTGGCGATGGCAAGTTGGTCACAAGGGGGTTGATGTTATTGGTGTAATATGCCGCCCCGACATTGGGCGAGTTGGCTGGCAGGAAGTAAACGTAATAGTTTGACCGACCAGTACCCCAGTAATTTATGCTGTTCGGATTTTCCATATACAAGCCATGTTCCCCGTACCGGCCGGCCTCGGCACCGGTCCTTGTGCCGTCGGTGTCCGTGGCTGCGGAATTGTCAATCCATCTGGTAGTCTTGGTGATAGGGTATGTGCCCTCCCCGCTGAATGTGCATGGCTTGTATCTTGTGAAATATGAGCCATGAGGCGAGGACACCTGGTCCCAGAGCATCAGTGTCGTTGGCACACTGTCATCTCCCGTGTTGCCGTTTATAGTGCCTGTCCCCGATTCGCTGTTGTAGTAAGCCATCGGGCAGGCGGCTGCTGCATGGTCCACTGACCGGTAATAGTAATTGGACTTGGCTCCAGTTGTCTGGACAAGTATGTATTCATCCTCGACATACATGTTGGAATAATACTTATACTCCATATGGGCGCGGAAACCCATCTTGTCGCTCATGTTGAACGCATTGGCAGAACCAAACCCCCATCTGATGTGTCTCACGACACGGACGGGCCCGTCCCTGATTCCGTAGTCGTCGTAGTACTGCCAATCCCAGGTCGAACTCGTCTGCCCCGGATAGTATGTTTCGATTCCGCGTGTGCTGCTCCCGTATTCTGACCTCACAGGGTCTATGGTGACAGCGACATTCACGACTTTCTTGTCCCTGTCCACAAAGTCTGTGTTTGTCCCGCCCAGGGAAGATTTCACCCTCATATCGTTGAAAGAAATTCGCTTCGCCACATCGTCGAAATAGTTTATGGAATAACCATAAGCATCCACATAATTGGTGGCCTCTGTCCAGCTGACATAATCGACTGTTGTCCAAGTTGGCGGCGTGTCATGGTAGAACATGTACGCCCAGCCCTTCTTTGTTGTGTCCAGCGGATCTGTCACGGTAATCTCGTACCTCTGAACCGAGGTGTTCGCGCCCGGCGCCCACATGGGTATGTTGACCCTGTCACCCGTCTCGTTTGCCATGAAACATATCTCGTCATCATTGTCGATATACCCATTGTCGGCCATGTAAAAATTCTTGTGAATTCCAAGGGCTCCGCCGGTGTCCCTCCGGACGAACGTGCCGTTGGCCTCGTCTATCTGGAAGACTACCTGCTTCCATCCGCCCTCCCTCCACGCCCATATGAACATATTGTCCACGTCGCGCTGAGCGCTGACATAAGCCGGGAACTGGCTGCCCAGACAGACCACCGGGTCTTCTCTCGTCAGGGTCTTTGTCGCAATGACAGTGTCTAAATTATCCCCCACCGGGGCGCTGTAAACAGTGTGAACTGCCCCAAAGATGAAACTCAGAACAATCAATCCCGATAGCAGTCTGTTCAGATTCCCGCTGGCCCAAGTTCCGCTGATTACATTCATAGAGTCCTCTCCAGAACTTCTCTGAATTTTGATAGAGGCATTTGATATATATTATTTTCTACCAAATGTAATATATGATTGTGCGATTATTTTTCCTTCTTTTTCTTCTCTGCAGAACTGAGATCAATATCCTCAAGGGCTGCCTCGTCAACGTCATTGCCCAGCTCGTCTCCGAGCGATGTCAGCTCGGCAACAAGGTCGTCCTCGCGTAATGCGGTCTTCTGGTCTGCTGCCCTTGCCTCCTCTGCCTTCTTTTTCTTCTGCCTCTCGACTGCTTCCTTGACGTTTTCCGTGAAATCATGCACCGAGATGCCCGTGTCAATGAGCGCCCTCAGCTGTTCTTTGTCGTTCTCGGCCATGTTCGCAAATGACAGCATCTTGTTGCACCGATCGACGCGCTTCTTTTCGGCCTGCGTGTCCTGCGGCGGAGCGGGTTTCGACGCTTTCAGGACTTGCGGTTTGGGCATGGAGGCGGCAGTCGACTGCATCTTGCTCAGTTCATGCTCTATCTCGGTGAAGGAATCGAGAAGCTCCTCCCTCAGGTCCTCCGGAATATGGTCCTGCCTCGGCTCAATTGGCCCTGCAGGTTCCGGGACCTGCTCCGCAGCGGTCGGCTCCGGTTGCTCGGGAGATGCGATTTCTTCGGTTTCGACCTCGGCAGCCTGTTCTGTATATTCCTCGTCCATGGCAGGTTCGGGCAGTTCCATGTCCTCTGGTTCCTCAGATTCTTCTTCCATGGCCTCTTCTTCCTTCTCGGCTTTCTCGGCCTCGTAATAAATCGGATCGTTCTTTATTCCCCAGAACACCACCGTGACTAGGCCTATGACGAACGGTATGGAGGAAACAATGTGGCCGGAAGGCTCCACATGGCCGATTCCCGGGTAAGGGTCAGAGTCGCCGAGCAGATTCTGGATGAAGCCCAGCCTCAGCCCGACTATCCCGATGAAGCCGGCGCATAAAAGCAGGAGGCCGATAATGAGCAGTTTCCTGCTTATCTTGGCTGTTTCCGTGCTTGGCGCCTCCTCCTTGGTCATTTATTCATCCTCCGAGGTTTGTTCGCATTCAGTCCCTTTCTTCTTAATTCTGGCAGCGGAAACAATGGCGAGCGTTGCCAGTATCGGCAGCAGGAAGAAATGGAACTCGGGCGCCATGACTTCGAAGTAAGGGTATGATGTGCCTTCGTCGATGGTCCAGATGTCATCCTCGCCGTTCACGGTTTCGCCCACGAAGTCCCAGCCCGCGCTGGTGAAGGTAGTCTCGGTCATCATCTCGGCAGTGGTCTTGCCGACGACCTGTGTGCTGGAGCCGGAACCTATGCCAGTTGTGGTGCCAGATGTGTCTGTGTCCCAGAAGCAGCTGGTAATAGTTCCACCAGAATATGTTCCAATAAATCCTCCGATATTGACACCGCTGTTCGGAACATCGCCTGTCGAATAGCAATATTTAATTGTATTGCTAGCATGCGCGCCGGCAAAGCCTCCAACATCTTGGAAAGTAGATGATGACACATCGCCGCGAGCATAGCAATTGGATATAAGGCCACCATTGTATCCCGCGAAACCGCCCAGATATTGTGTGGTGGAACCTGTCCCGACAACTGTGCAATCTGCTGAACAGTTGGAAATGATGCAATACACTTCACCAGCGAAGCCACCGGAGCAGGAACCCTGGCCATTAATCGTTCCGCTCACATGGCAGTTGGAAATGGTTGCCGTAGAGGAATAGGCCATACCCACCAATCCAGCAGTGTAAAAATAGCCAGTAAAGTCAACATCCTCAACTCTCACATTCTTGATGCTTGCACCTGTACTGATTGAGCCGAAAAGGCTGTTCGGATATGAACCTGGCCTGTTAATGAAAAGACCAGTGATAGTGTAATTCCTTCCGTTGAATGTGCCCCTGAAGTATTGGCTATATGTTCCAATAGGGAAAAAGCCTGCACCCGAATTCCATCCAACTGTTTCGCTCGCGTCTATGTTATTCTTCAGCGCGTAATGTGCGACCAAGTTATTTTGCATCGCCTGCAGGTCCAATGCGTCCTCGATCAGATACGGGTTGCCAATGGTGCCATCCCCGCCCCCGAAGTTGCCGCCGGCCCTGGTTCCGCTCCTTGTCAGGGGTGTAGTGCTGGACGGCGCCGTCCTGTCATTGCCGCCCTGCCAGTCCGTGCTCTCCATGACGTAGCTCAATGTGGTGTTGAATCCGATGTCGCCCAATTCGACGCCGACCTCCAGTTCTCCGGCATTGTTCGCAGCGTCTATGTTCATGATGAAAGTTCTGCCGGGCAGAGAGAACAGCTGTCTCGAGTCTATTGTGCCCTCGCGGCCCTTTATCTCGATCATGTAATCCGCGAGTATGCCGTGGGCGATCTGCCCGCCCGGAACAGTGTCAATGTAAATCCTGGTGATGTCCTCGCCCGAGACCCTGGGCAGCGGTACGGGTGTCGTGGGCTCGCCCGGTTCTCCAGGTGTCCCGGGGACTGTCCTGGCCTGGGGCACTGAGCTTCCTCCGAACATCCGTCCGTTGGTTCCCAGGCCGAGGTAGAAGAACGCCTCCAGTGAGTTGTTCACGGAAGCGTGCCTGGCTATGTCAATGTTTGGGTCGGCCACAATATCCGTGTCAGTTGCCTTCGTGATGCCGCTCCAGTCCGCGAAAGCCCCGTCCACGCGTATTGTTCCGGGGGCTGCATGCGTGTATGCGGATAGGGACTCCCCCGTGACACTGGCCACGCCCGTGGATGTGACTGCCGAGACTGACAGGTCTATGAAAGTGCCGTTCAGCAGGCCGGCCACGGGCGAAGTGACCGCGAGGGTCACGGGAGTGCCGGGCTGCACCGTGACAGGCAGGCCGCTGACAGAAGGCGACGCGATTCCGGAATAGGCGAAATCGATTGCAGAGACATTGACTGCAGAGCCCAGGGCCCTGAGTTCCAGCGTCATTAGCTGGTTCGTACTGACAATGCCTGCCTGGCCGCCCGGTGTCTGCCTGACTGTCAGTGCTCCGCCGTTTAGGCCGATCGCTGCGTCGCAGGTGTCCGCGACCGAGGCCGCGCTCTTCGAGAGGAATAGGAAGCTGTGGGTGGGCTGCAGCTGTACAGTCGAGCTCTGTATTCCCACCTCAATCTCGGTGAGGGTCAGCGCTGCACTTAGGCCGCGCCAGTTCCAGGCGCTCCAGTTCAGTTGGTCCTGGCCGTTGAAAATTCCCAACTGGCGGCCCTGTACCTGGCTGTTCCAGCCGTAAACGTCGACTAGATAATCGGCGCCCATGCCCCTGATTGAGTAGCCCGTATCAGGGTTGCCGTCAGAGTCGATGAACACCATCAGGCTGTCAGCTGCGGAGCCGGAGAACCAGTTTCCCCTTGCCGAGGCATAGAAGAACAGGCTGCCTGCATCGTTCGTGCCCGCTGCATAGTCCACAATGTCCAGATTGGCAACGGAGTATTGCTCCGCATCCGTGAATATGGTCGCTTCGTCCCAGTCGGAGAAATCGCCGTCGACTCTGATGCCAGAGTATGCCGCCTCGTTATAGGATAGAAGCATGAAAGATGCCGGAACCATAATTATGAAAGCGATGACGATGATGAGAGATATCCTGAACGGAGATATCGCGGAGTCGTCCATCCGGCGCGACCGCATCACGGGCCCTCCGCTGCCAAGGCCGTTCGTCAGGCCGTTGGTTTTCCCGCCCAAGCCGTTCGTCAGGCCGTTGGTTCTTCCGCCCAGGCCATTCGTCAGGCCGTTTGTTCTCCCGCCCAGGCCATTCGTCAGCCCGTTCGTGCGCCCTCCGAGCCCATTGGTCATACCGTTTGTTCTTCCGCCAAGCCCGTTGGTCATGCCGTTCGTGCGCCCCCCAAGCCCGTTAGTCATTCCCCTGGATCGATTGGCTGCGCTATTGTTTACAAGGCCTGACGAGGCATTCTGCCTGTTCCCCCCATTGTTACGAACATTCATAGGAAACTCTTCTCTGAATTATAATTTGTTATCCTTCATGTCATACATGTCATCTTATATATGCTTTTTCTGTATAAGTATAATTACTATAATAATTATTATGTTCAGGGATATCAGTGCGGAACAGAGAAATCATGGAACAGAGGAAATACCCGTTCTCGTGGGAGCCGGGATGGTCATTTTCGCGAATGAACACGCTGCGCAGCTGCCTTCGCATGTACTGGTACGAATATTACGGCAAGAGATTCGCGCCCGAAGAGCAGAAGAACCTGATAGTGGAGCTGTCCCAGCTCTCCAGGGTACCGTTCGAGCTTGGCAATGCCGTCCACCAGACCATAGCCGAGATTCTTAAGGAGCTGCAGATAAACAACAACCTGATAGATCTCGGCGAAGCAAAGAAAATGGCCGTGAACAAGTTCGAGATACTCATCCGGAACAAGCCGCTCATCGAGAAGCGGCTCGGCATTCCGTTTCCCGAAGATGAGAGGGTGAAAATACACGGCCAGATACGCACAAGCATCACATCCCTGTACTCCTCCAAATGGCTGGCCATGCTGCAGGACATGCCAATGCCCGTGAGGAAAAAATGGCTCATAGACCCTCCCGGATACGGTGAGTTCCGCATCGAGGGCAAGAAAGCCTTCGCCAAGCCGGACCTCGTATTCGGGTACAGGGACGGCCGTTTTTACCTTGTGGAATGGAAATCGGGAAAGCCGCACAGGGACGAGAACATAGTCCAGGTCCAGGCTTATTTGTTCTACGCCAGGGACGTCATGGGCCTGCCCCTTGATTCCACCGTGGGCGTCGTCCATTACCTGACATATCCCTCGGAGAAGCCGATAGAGGTCGAGGGACGCCTGGTCAACCCGGTCGAGATGAAGAATAAGATCCTATCGGAACTAAAGCTAATCGAGTCCCAGTGCGAGGACATCGAGAACAACGTCCCGAAGCCCTTGGGGACATTCGCCAAGACCGAGGAGCCTGGCTATTGCGATCTCTGCAAATACAGGGAGATATGCAGACCGGATTATTCAAAAAATATATAAATATAATTATATTTTATCTTGAATGGGTATTCGCTCAACTTCCAGACGGTCGGCTGTGGGGTATTCCTCGACTATAAAGGTTGCTCCGGGCATGCCTCCTGGAAGGCTTTCCAGCACCCAGGCCGCGATTTCGACCCTGTTCTTCTGCCTGTCATGCCTTATGAGCATCTTCGGGATTGCAAACTTCTCCCTGAGTATGTTGACAAGACCTCCAGGGTCTCTGGTTTCAATGATGCCCTTGATGAAAGTCCCGTCCCGGGTTATTATCTCCAGGCCGGTGGCCGTGTTCTTCGCGCGCCTGAGCAGCCTGTTCCTCAGCTGTGTGGCGTCCTTGAAGCTGGAGGAGCAGTAATGGACAGCGATTCTCCCGGATAGCGCTTTCATGACCCTGAGGGCAGTTTCCTCGCTGCCCTTCACAGCGCTAGACTCGTCGTCCTTGACACGGAATCCCCTAGCCCTCAAAGCATCGATGTTCGGCTCGGAGAATTCCAGTTCGTTGAGGTTGATGAACATGGCGCCGGCCTTCTCCGCTTCCAGTGCCATCCTGACGATCGATTTCTCGGTTCCGGGAATCGCAGGAACCTCGATACCCGCCCTGAGGCCGCAGCTCCTGGCCTCTCTGATTGCCCCGGGATACCCGGTCTTCCCGAGCCTGTCCCAGACATCCGGGTGCGGGTGGAACCTTATCTCGTCCAGGCCGGCCTGCGCCAGTTTTTTTATTTTAACCGGATCCGTCGTCGAGGTGTAGAGATGGATGTTGTGCTTCGGCCCGAACTTTTTCTTCAGCAGGCGGATGTATTTCACTGTTCTGTCCATTACCAACAGCGGGTCCCCGCCTGTTATGCCCGTGCCCCTGGCTCCGATGCTTTCGGCCTCCACAATAATATCGGAGTCTTTCTCCACGAGCTTCTCGTCTGCATAGGTCACGTCCATTCCCTTTTTCTTGGAGGAGAGGGGGCAGTAATAACAGCCATGGCTGCACAGGCCAGTGATCAGGAGGACCAGTTTTGAGCCCTGCTGGCACATGACGCAGCTCATTGGCAACGTGCCATTCACGAGCGACGAGTCCGGCAGCATCCTTGTTTCGCGCATTGGCATGGTATCGGCGACCCGGATAAATTGATTGCCGAACATACAATTTATGTACAGGGAGGCTTTCAGCGGCTTCGGTTCGCACATGCCTGGAAAACTCAAGGGCGAGGACATACTCGTCGAGGAGCAGAAAGAGGCCAGCCAGCTTTATACTAAAGGCTATTTCGGCACACCCCAGTCTGGCGGCTCGCTGAAGCTGGACCTGCTGGAAGCTATATACCTAACAGAGGCAGGCAAGCTGAAGGTGTACAAGTCAGGGGCCTTACAGAATCAGGACAGGCTTTTCAGGCTGGGCAACAGGCTCAATGCCAATTTCGACGTCGATTACATTGTCTTCCGCGACCTGAGGCAGCGCGGCTACGTGGTTAAGAAGGGCACGCCGCCGCTAACATTCAGGGTGCTGCCCAGGGGCGGGATTCCGAACAAGAATCCGTCCAAGTACTGGATTCTGGCGATATCTGAGAGAGGCGAATTCGACATCACGGTGCTCGTCGGCATCGTCGAGAAGGTCAAGGACATGAAGAAAGAACTTCTCCTCGCAGTCGTGGACGAGGAGGGAGACATCACATATTACCGGACGAAGATTGTCATTCCCCAGGGCCAGGTGAAGAGCGATGCCCAAGATATAGTCGCCGAGGCGCTGCTCCTCAGGGACAGGGTGCTTGTTCTGGACGATTGCGAAGCCCAGGTTCTGCACAGGATAGAGTTCTTCGGCAAGCTGGTCGGCTCCACGCTTCACCTGTCACTGCTGGAAACGGCCTTCCTCATGGACCGCGGGCTGATAAAGGTCAGGAGCGCAGGGACAGGGAAATTCATCACGGTGAAGACACTCAAGAACATGGCCAGGAAGGCCCAGCCGGACTTCGACCTCCGACTCCAGATATACGCGGACCTGAAGCAGAAAGGCATACTAGTCAAGACCGGCTTCAAGTACGGCTCCCATTTCCGCGCCTACACGGGCGACCCGGAGACCAACCATGCCAAGTACCTTGTACACTCGATTCCGGAAAATTACGTGGGCATGTGGGCCGAGATATCGCGCGCAGTGAGGCTAGCCCACGGAGTCAAGAAGGAGATCCTGCTCGGGCGCCAGACAGGGGAGAGAAAGGCCCAGTACCTCAGGCTTAGGCGCGTGAGGCCTTAATCCACAAGCTCGAGGCCGAGCGCAATGGCGTGTTCTTTCGCCTCCAGGAATTCCGAGGTCCGGAGCGGTCTGTTGATTTCTGAATATTCCTTCGCCATGTATGCGGGTCTGTACTGGTCCATCACATTCACCCTGGCATCCTTCAGGTTGGAGGCTATCCAGCCGAGCACCGGTTTTGAGCAGCACTCCACATGGTTCGGCAGGACCAGGTGCCTGACGATTACCTCGGCCTGCTCCTTGGCCAGAAGGTGATTCCTTGTCGCCACTTCCCAATACCGCTCGACCTTCGAAAGCCGCCTGGCGCAGTCGTCGTTCCCGTACTTGAAGTCCGTGAGATGGACATCGATTGCTCCGTCCAGCAGGGCCATTGATTCCTGCGTGAGGTACATGTTCGAGTTCCAGACCTGCGGCAGCGTTGTCTCGGAGTGCGCCAGCACCTCCAGGATGAAAGGGAGATTGCTGGTCGGGTCCCCTCCAACCCAGTTCACGTTTCTCGCCCTGGCGCTCCTTTCTATCGCCCCGGCAACGGTGCCCGGGGAGAAATGCTCCCCCGCCGAGGCATACTGGCTGATGTCGTAGTTTTGGCAGTACACGCAGTTGAAGGTGCAGCCCGAGAAGAAGATGGTATAACTGGGCACAAGCTCCGGCTCCTCCCCGTAATGCATGAACTCGGAGGCTATCCTTGCCTCCAGCACATTACAATGCCCCCTTACCCCGGAAGCTCTGGGCGCCATGCACCTGCGCTCGCACAGGGAGCAGGAGTCCAGCATCCTCTCGGAAAGCGCAATCTTCAGGTCCAGCAGGCTCAGGCCCCCCTTGCCGGCCCTTCCAGACTTCACAGCCTTCATGGCCTTTCCGTGCAGGCGCCACAATGCGCCCGAATCCATGTCCGGCCTGAAGTCCACGCCGAAAGCCTTCAGGGCGTGGAACCTGGGCCTGGATTTTCCATCCAGGATTGAAAAATATCTTGCCAGGGAACCCATGGGCCAGAATAGTTAAATACCCTTTATGAAGTTTATGGCCCCATGATAGACCTGTACCGCGAATGCGCAGATATAGTGAATCAGGTTCCGAAAGGCATGGTCACGACATACGGGGCCGTGGCCAGGGCGCTCGGGGACGATATAGCGAAGCGTGCCGTGGGCGTCATGCTGAACACTTACGGTCCGCCGATAAAGATGCCGTGCCACCGGGTGGTGTACTCGGGCGGCGGCCTCGGGGGCTTCGGGCTCGGTCTCCCGAGGAAAATCCAGATGCTCGGGGACGAGGGTGTGCGAGTAAAAGACGACAAAATATATAATTTTGAAAATATATTTTTCGATAAATTCAAAACAACCCATCCCTTGAGAAAGGCCAGGCAGGAGCAGCTGCACCTTGCCGAAAGGGTGGAACTTACAAAACCAAGGAACCTGCCGCACCTGGTCCTGGGCCTGGACGCATCCTACATCGGGACAAGGGCGTTCGCCGCCGGCGTGCTCTACAGCGTGAAGGAGAAAAGGCAGATAAAATTATTCACTGCTGAGAATAAAATAAACTGGCCGTACGTGCTGACTTACCTGGGCTTCAGGGAGATTCCCGCGTTCAGGCCGATAATCGAGGAACTGAAGGGCGATGCTGTGCTGATGCTGGACGGCAACGGCATCCTTCATCCTTTCGGCTTTGGCCTCGCATGCCACGTGGGCGTCGAAATGGGCAGTCCCTCTGTGGGCGTGGCCAAGACCCTGCTCTGTGGGCAGGTCGAAGGCAACGGCGACAGTATGCCGGTCATACTCAATAAAAAGGCCGTTGGGACAGCCCTTAAAACTTCGAACAGGGGTAAGCCGGTGTTCGTGTCCCCGGGCCATCTCATGGACATGGAAACGGCAGTCAGGCTCACCAGGTCCGTGTCCAGGCTCAGAATCCCGGAGCCTCTGAGGCTGGCCCATGCAGAGGCGACAGCGATGCGGAGGTCCAAGGCTTGAGAATCATCGTGTTCGGGGCCGGCGCGATAGGAAGCCTGTTCGGCGGCCATCTCGCCAGGGAGAACGACGTCACCCTGGTGTGCAGGAAGGCCCACGCCAAGGCCTTAAGCGAATCCGGGCTGGCCGTCAAGGGCCTGAGCGAATTCAGAGTCAGGCCGAAAGCCGCGCAGGATAAAGCCGGCCTTGAGCCTCCCGATGTCCTTTTCCTCTCGGTGAAGGCCTATGACACGGCATGCGCAATCCCACAAATCCGCGGGCTGATGGCGCCCGGCACAGTCCTTGTCAGCCTGCAGAACGGCCTCGGAAACCTGGAGCTTCTCAGGGAGGCTTTTCCCGACCGCAGTATACTGGCCTGCGTCACAAGCCATGCCGCCGTACTAAGCGAACCCGGAACGGTCCGGCACACGGGCCGCAGCTATACGGTTGTCGGCGGCTCCGGGGATTCTCGGAAGATCGCGGACCTGCTGAACCGCGCGGACCTGGAAACTGCTGTCTCGGGAGATGTGGCCAAGGACATATGGTGCAAAGCCATTGTGAATTCGTCAATCAATCCGATAGCGACCCTTCTGGGAGAAAGAAACGGCATAATCGCCGAGCGTCCGGACCTTGCTGAATTGGTGGATCGCATCGTTTCCGAGGGTGTGAATGTCGCGCAGGCCAGGGGAATACCGTTGAGCAAGCAAGAGGCACTCGAAAAGGTCATGAAGGTCGCAAGAGAGACAGCGGACAATGTCTGCAGCATGCGCATGGATATCGAGAGCGGCCGCAGGACAGAGATAATGCAGATGAACGGGGCCATCGCCAGGTACGGCGCCGAGGCCGGCGTCCCCACGCCGGCCAATGACATCATGGTCACGCTGGTCCGGGCGAAAGAGCCGAAAGCATACCATTATTAGCTTTAAAGATAATTACAGTTACCATGGATATAGACACTGTATACATGATACTGGCCTTGATCCTGCTGGTGGTCGGCATTGCCCTGGCCCTCTTTGGAAGGGCGATATGGGACGCTGTGATGTCCGCCATCGGGGGCATGATCGGCTGGATGCTGGGCTTCGGCATAGGCATTTGGTACTTCGGCTCCGATTCCTGGACAGGCATCATAATAGCCATCGTAATGGGGTTCATAGGCAGCTTCATCCTGGCAACCATATTCGGATTCCTGGTGGAGGCCGCGCTCTCTCTGGTCGCGGGCATCCTCATCGGCGTATTCGTGTTCTATCTAACAGACAGCATAATCTATGCCGCCATAGCCATGGCTGTCATTGCCATTGTATCATTCATATTCATCGAGAGGCTGATAGCCATCATAACCGCCTTCATCGGGGCTGTTCTCGCGGCAGCGGCAGTCTGGTACCTCTACGGGTTCGACCTTGCCGTGCTGGCGTTCATTCTGCTGTTCATCATTGGCTCGATATTGCAGCAGTTCGTGCTGGACGACAATACCACAGGCTACTAAACATGCCCTCGTCTGAATGCCGCAGCCTTGAGGTCTGCGGATGAAAGACGGTGAATTTCTGTTCAAAGCCTTATCTGAGGACGAGGGATTGTTTAGTTAAAGGGCTCCCCGGGCCATTGTATGTTGTTAACAATAATGCAAATACTGGATGACGAGTTACAACTATAATAATTACGTCATTCAGAATGAAACGGTTAGGATGCCCCAATGCTTCAGCGTTGGGGAGCCCTCACTAGCGGTGATGCTCCAGCCTTTCCGCGACCTCTGTCGGCGAAAGCTCGGTCCTCAGCAGAATGATTCGCTCTATGTCAGCAAGCCTCACGGCCAGGTCATCGACCTTCTCCGGCTGGATGTACACGACGACGGCGGGCTTCATGGGATGAGCCCTGATGGCGATCATCGGAGAACGCCCGTAGTGCACCCCGGAGAAAAGCAGCGCCCGCTCAGTGCTCCAGCCATATATCTTCATGTAATCATTGGACGAATATGTTGTCACGGCCTTTATGCTGTCTATCACCGTGTAGCCGTAAATCGGCCTCTTGAAGTCAGGGCTTTCGTTGTTCAGGCAAACAGATTCAGTGAGCTTCATAAACCATGATACAGCGCAAGCCATGGGAAACTCGCCCATGCTGATGATTGCGCCTGAATCCTCTTCCGCCTCGAAGCGCCTGAGATTCTGCCCGCCCCTTGTCTCTTCGATGTCCAGCAGGGATTCCACAACTTTCCTGATGGTGCCGATGCCGGGGGACTTGCGCCGGCCAGCCTCGTAATCGCTTATCACGGACGGGGAAACCTCTAGGGTCTGGGCCAGCTCCTTCTGGGAAACAGAGAAAAGCTTCCGCCACTTGCGTATTGTCATGCCTGGCTCAGAGGACAGGCATATCTCCCCGGCTATCTTCTCCTTCAGCGTTTCGCGCACTGCCATGCCCCTGCCGAATATGTACTGGTATAAAAAATTGACGATGTTGTTTAAGGCATGTGCCGATTAGCTCTATCCCAAGTCCTTATATTTTTCCCGATTTCTTTCGGACGTTGGGACGGAGTGTGTGGGCAGAATTCTTTCTCCAGACAACCTTGATAGACATGGCCAATGAAGTATGGCATTGGTCATGGCATATGCTAGCAGGGCATTTTCTCAGTTGCATGCCCCGGGTGTAAGCCCGGGGTTTTTTATTGTTTTCCGAACGAGTGCGCTTTTCACAGCGTGCACAGCGTCCCTCGATGCCCCGGGTGTACGAGCATTGCCGTGCAATGCGAGCAAGACGAATGGCACTAAGCTTGCTGTATTCCATTCGTCGCAGAGCCCGGGGATCCATATTCCCAGCTCTTGCATGGGTCGCACGGAGACTTTTTTCTCTAACTTTGTAGGTTGAGGAATCGGGCCTACAGTGAAGTATAGGCCAAGCCGTTTGCAATAATTTATATAATGATATCCAATCTGTTTCAGCAGTTAAGGGCTTGTGGGCGCGAACTGTGCTCGCAGATTGTTGCAGTTTTCAAATGCTGTTATCGAACTCCAGTTCGTCGGAGTTTCACATGAAAATGCAACTGGAAACTCCGGAAAGTTAGAAGAGTCGGGCCTACTGTAGTGTATAGGCCAAGCGGTCTGCAATAATTTATATAATAATATCCAATCAGATATAGCTGATAAGGGCTTGTGGGCTAGCTTGGCCTATACTAGAGCGTTCGGGACGCTTTGACCCCAGTTCAAACCGAGGCTTGGAGTGAATGATAACATCTCCAAGCATAACGAAAGCCGAGGCGCGGACGAGTCGCGCAGCGATTCGTCCAGCGCCCACGTCGAACTTGTTCGACGTGATGAAAACAAAGTTTTCGTTAGCCTCGTGAAATTCTGGGCAAGCCCACTTTTACTTTATTTAAAGGTTACGCCAAGGGCTAATAGGGGTGTCCAGTTAAATTCGCTTTGGTTTTTCTATATAAGGTTCAGATTCGTTATCCTCTCTGTTGCATACCAGCAACCTGGAGTCCAACCGATTGTGGAAAAATTAACAATCGGGAAAGAATGTAAGTGATTACATGTCAAACATACTTTATTATATCTTGAAATTCATGTTTATGCAAGGTATTCCCTATGATTACAAAACGCCGCCATGCTTGGGTCTTTCTGTTGACCGTATTTGTTATACTGCAATCCTTAACTTCAATAGTTTCTGCAAGGAACGTGAATGTCATCAGGGTAACTATCAATGATTTATATGTCAATAATGTTGCAATCGGCGATTTAGATGGCGACGGCATCGACGAGCTCGTGCTTTCGGGTATCCAGAAGGCGCAGTGTGTAATTTGGGAAGAGGAATATAATTATACAAAGTATTATGCAAAATACATACTTGCTTCCTATGAGATTAATACACAAGCTACAATTTGGTCTATTGATGTCAAGAAGTTGGCATATAATGTCTCGGTCATACCAGTTTCTAATAGTTCTAATGTTTATGTGACGTTTTCCGACATGAGTACAGCAATATTCGATGGAGCAACAGGCGCCATAAAATCGAGTGATAATACTACCTCATTTTCCACGGTTCTCTTTTCGACTTCGCACGACATCAATGGAGATGGTAATGCAGAAACCCTTATTGTCCAGACTATGGGGGATTGGAATCAAACATTGGCGGCATCGAATGCAACAGGAACGCCCATCTGGAGCGTTCAAGTTCCAATGGGGGCGCAAGGTGGTTTTCGTGAGCTACAATTTACGCAACTTGACAACGATACATCCACCGAGCTCATTTTATCGACAGGAGATTTTTATGCATACATTTATAATGGAGCCGACGGCGCTTTCCAGGAAAAAATAATGGTGGGTGATTTCGGGGTAGTCAGGATAGCCGATATTAACAATGACGGAAAAATAGAACTCGTTACCACTTGCATGGTCAATTATACGATTGGTATATCCGTCTATCAGGCTGATAGTAGGGCTCAAATATGGACTTGGAATGATTCTAATAGAAATGTTTGGGATATTCAGATATCAAATCTGGATAGTGGTGCTGATCCTGAAATTATCGCTTGTTGCGGTGACGAACAAGGAATATATGTTTTTGCAAGCAATGGCAGCTTAAAATATTCCATCCCGAACACGGGGCGATTTACCAAAATTGCAGACTTTGATGGGGATGAGGCAGATGAGATACTCACGCAGCATTGGGAATGGCCATCCGATGAGGAAATGCCTATAACCTACATGCAGTCGTTCGATGGACAGACTGGCAATTTGGAATGGCAGAGCCCACCATTATTTAATATCGGTTCCATCAGCAACCCCTCATACGCGAATAAAGCAGATGGGACTATTGCTTACTTAATATTGATGGGGGAAAGCCCATCAAGGGACTACTTCTATGCCTTCACCTACGATGGCTATCCACCGGGGCCAATTTTGTTAAGTGATTACGAAAGAACATCCCTGGTTTTTGGACATACCGATGGCGATGAGTGGCCCGATGTCATTGTGGTAGACAATGCCCCTTTGGATCTGACAGGTATAGATTGGCAATGGATCCCATCCAATCAAACCTCAAATGGAAATGACAGCGGCCAAACGTCAACCACCTCATATATTGTTTTTACAATAGCTGCTTTGTTCATTGTTTTGCTCGCGAGTATTTTTGTTGCATATGTCGTCATTTCACGGAAGCGTTGACAATTTACACAAAGGAATGCTATATCATGGGGATTTCGTTCTCACTTGGAGATGATTTGATCTTTAAAACTTGTCACTCCTCCACGTCTGAATTTGGCAAAGCCCACTTTTTTTTATAAATGCCAGTTTGATTGTCACAATACCTGGCTCATCTCCGTCTCGAGCTGGCTGAACTCCTTCGCGTCCCAGGCCGCCGGATTGGCCGACACAATCAGGTATGAGCTGGTTTGTTTCACATGCTCGTTGACGCCCTGCAGGAAATTCATGAGGGATGTGAACTTGCAGTGTGAGTTCATGTACTCGAGCCCGTCGAAGACCACGATGCCGCCGGGATTTCCAGCCAGGAAATTGGCGATAAGGGAGAATAGCTTGGCCAGGTCACTGGGCTTGACATACTCGTCATTGGCGTCAGCTTGGTCGATGGCGTCGGCCATGCCCAATGCCGAAGGCGGAAGGCTGGTCTCCTGCTTCTCGTAAAGGCTGAGCCAGAATACGATGGACTTCCCTATCTTGTAGTTCTCCCTCACTTCCCTGGGCGACTGCCTTGAGACGCAGAGCCCAGCTTTCCCGGAGGCTATTTCCCGCTCGAACATCTTGTAGCATCTGGAAGGCTTCGGTTCCCTCACCATGTAGGACATTCCGGGCTTGACATTCACCGAAAGGATAGGCATAGGCTCGTGGACCATCACGGCTTTGATGTCCTCTGCTTCTATGATGTCGTCCTGGGCGAAATCCGCCTCCAGCTCAGTTATCTTAGTTTCGATCTGCAGCCTAGCCTCATGCGCCTGGCTTTTGCTCATTATCTGCAGTTCGCGCGACGAGTACCCCCTGGTGGCGAGCTTTATCACATTCTCCCAGGTGTCGACGAGCGCGTCCCTGTATCCTTTGGCATAGTCCAGTTTCCTCTCGATATCCTTCTTCGAAGCCATCCGCCACCTATATGGGAATATGCGATATTAAGTGTTATCCCCGCATCTCCCCGTCCGGGGAAATCTGCCCGCGGAGAATCCTCGTGGAGGATATGGGCTCCCCATCCCTGGCAAGGACCATGGATATCCTCACAATCCTGAGCGGCCTGAGTCCGCGCGACTCCCTGGCCTTGTTAATCCTTATGGCTCCGGGCTCAGTGTCCTTCGAGACAACGATTGTGTCGAAATCCTCTGTGGCCGCCGGGCCCAGCTCGTCCCCTATCATGAAAATGCTGAACCTTTTTCCCCCAGACAGCCGCGACAGGGCCGTAACCAGGTTCTTCTGCCTGGTCTCGTAGTCCTGCACGGGCACTGCCCGTTTTCCCGTTGCCATCTCGTCGCTGGTCAGGCCCACGAACAGCTCGTCTCCCTCGGAAAAAGCCCTCTTCAGCAGGGCGATGTGGCCGTCATGGATGACATTGAACGTGCCCCCGACGCAGACCCTCATCCAGAACCCACCAGCAGGGTGAAGAACATGAGGCCCATGGCAACGGCCATGAGGATGTAAAGCTGGTTGCGCTTCTTGCGCAGCATGGCCTGGTGCTGGATGCGGCATTCCTCCCCGCAGAAATCCTCCTTCAGGTTGATGGCCTTCTCGCAGAACCTGCAATGCTTGTGCTGGAGCAATTTTTCCGGCATCTTCATCCTCCGAACAGGCTTCCGAACAGGCCTTTCTTCTCAGGCTGCGGAATCTCGGCCTTGATGTCCTCTCCCGTGGCGCCATCCAATATCAGGTTATAGACCTTTCCCTGATACTGGTAGGTGACATACCAGGCGGAAACATGAAGAAATTCCGTGTCCTTGACATCCACGGCCGTGTCCATTTTTGTCACGGAATCCATCTCCTTTTCCAGCAGGAATCTCTGATGGCCTTCCATCTCCTGCCTGGCGATTGTCTGCGCCTCCTCCTCCCCCATCTCGGAATTCAGGAACATGGCTCCGGGAGTGAGCGCGGCAACGCTAAAATCCACTTTTGCCGCCAGCGGGACCGTGTATTCCCTGGTGGGGAAGTCCGAAGCCCTGCGGCCCAGCACCTTCCAGTAATACTCCTTCTCCAGAATGCCTTTCTTCGGGGTGATCTGCCCTGTTCTTGTCAGAACTCCCTCGTAATTAGTTTTTGCCAGGGCATGGACTATGAAAAGAGGAATTATCTGCAGTTCCTTAGACAGCACGCTGTACTTCCTGGCCAGGTCGCTTGGCTTAAGGAAGCCCCTGCCCATCCACCCCTTTATGACGGCATCTATCGCGTCCTGCCCGATCTTCGGCGGGACGATGCTGTGCCTCAGGAAGTATTTGGAGCCCACCGCCATGTTCACATCTGAACCGCAGTAGCCGCATGTGACTATTGCCTCGCCTGGCCTTGCTTTAAGGGGACCTCCGCAATCCGGGCAGCTCAGTTCCTGCAATATTTCTGGCATGTTGTCCTGACCGATAAGAATATATCTCTGGCAGGTATAAACCTTTTTCATGGCATCCCTGGGCGCGCTGAAGAGGAGCATGGCCCTCACCCTGATACTGATATTCGGCATGCTGTTCGCATTGCTGGTGGTCATAGCGACGCTTGTCCAGTGGTACATGGCAGAGGCCTTAATCTCATTCTGGATCCAGATTCTGTTCATAGTGCTGATAACGGTCGGTTTCGTGCTGCTCCAGTGGGCCATATCCCCCGGAATCATACGCTGGTCCTCAAAGCTCAGGTATCTCCAGCCCGGCGAGAACCCATTCCTGGAGGAAACGGTCAGGGAGCTGTGCCAGAAGTCAGCGGTGCCCATGCCCAGACTGGCAGTGAGCCCGGACAGGAGCCCCAATGCCTTCGTGTTCGGAAGGTCAAGGTCATCAGCGACACTGGCTGTCCACGTCGGCTTGCTCGAGCAGCTCAACAAGGACGAGATAAAGGGAGTCCTGGCCCACGAGGTCGGTCACCTGAAGCACAACGACATGGTTGTCATGACCGTCGTGAGCGTCGTGCCCATGCTCGCGTACATGCTGGCGCGCTCGGTGCTCTGGGGCGGCGGAAGGCGGAGCAAGGACTCGGGCGGCCTGATAGTCGCAGCCATGCTGGGCTTTGCGATTTACTTCATATCCCAACTCGTAATCCTGAGGCTGTCCAGGCAGAGGGAGTTCTACGCAGATACATTTTCCGCGGTGACGACAAACGACCCGCACAGCCTGAGCTCGGCGCTGGCAAAGATAACTTACGGGCTGAGCCTGACCAAGGAGGCTCCAGGAGCCGCCAGGTCGTTCTACATCGGCGATCCACTCAATGCCAAGAGGGAGATATCCTCCATAATGCAGAACAAGCGCGAGTATGACCTGGACGGGGACGGCGTGCTTGACGAGAAGGAGCTTCAGCTGGCAATGGAGGAAGACGCCAAGCACCACCGCCGGACCCAGATAATGTCCACCCACCCCTCGACATTCGCCCGCATCCAGCTCCTCAAGGAGATAGAGCAGGACCTGAAGCACGGGAGCATGAACAAGGACATATACAGCCGGATTTGATACCGATGAATGTGGAATACCGCCACCCGACCGAGGCAGATGTCGAGGCAATGACGGAAATAATAAATCTGAGTTCGAGAGACCTGACATTGCATTCCGACGATTCTGTGGAATTGACCAGGGTCTGGACCTTCGGAGAGAAGGATTTTGACCCAAATGGGTATTTGATGGGCTTCGTCGATACGAAAGTGGTGGCTTTTGGCGGTTCAATGATATCCAAGTCGAGACTTGCCGGCGGTTACAATGATGCCCATGTCAGTGTGTTTGTGGTCCCGGAATGGAGGAACAAGGGCATTGAAAAACACCTGTTCAATGAGACCTTCAAATACCTTAGGTCAAAGGGCATTGGGGCAGCAAGGTTCTTCAGCCCGGAATCAACCGGTTGGAGGAATGACATCGCCAATGAGATCGGCATGAAGGAGATAAGGCACGGATACTCCATGGTCTACAAGAACAAGAGGCGCCCTCTGGCCCCACCCCTGCCCGAAGACTATCAGTTTCATCACATCATGATGGACCAAGCTTCCGATTCTGAAATTTCTGAATTTGTCGAGGCATTCAATGACTCATTTGCCAATCACTGGAACTTCTCCCCGGCACCTGTTGAACGGTTCATCAAGGTCAGGGACGAGGAAGCGAAGACCGGCGAAGACACATTAAGGATATCCATGGCCAAGAAAGGAAATGAGATTGCCGGGATTTGTTTTTACGGCATCAACCACCGGTTCAATGACCAGAACGATGCGAGAACAGGTTGGCTTAACATACTCGGTGTGGCAAAACCGCATAGAAGGCAAGGACTCGGCCGCTCTCTCCTAACCGCAGGAATGTGCTGGCTCTATGACCAGGGCATGCACACGATGTACCTGGGCATGGAAGCCAAAAACAGAAAGGCCCTGGAGCTCTATCGGTCACTGGGATTTGTGATTGAGCATGAGGGCATCCACTACGAACTGGAGCTTTAACCGGATATCTTCTCGCCGCACTCTGAATTGGGAACTTACAACGGGTTCCCGCAGTCGTTGCAGAACTTGGCGTCTGCCTGCTCCTTGCCGCATTTCGGGCACTTCACTTTTGTGGGCGCACCGCATTCCTTGCAGAACTTCGCATCCGAGGGAATCGGAGCATTGCACTTGGGGCATTTCATTGTCCCGGCCTTCACCATGGCCTTGCCGCATTCCTTGCAGAACTTTGCGTCCTGCGCCACCAGCGCGCCGCATTCCTGGCACTTGACCATGACCTCTGCGGGACTGGTGCCCTGCTGCATGCCCTGGCCCATTGCGCCTCCCACCCCGTAGCCGACCCCGACGCCGGCTCCGAGTCCGGCCATGGCTGCGGTTGTCCCGCCGCCTCCTTGGGCCGCGCCCTCGCCTATGCCCTCGATTGCCTTTCCTGTCTGGTACTGCATGTAATTGACGCCGAGCGCGCCCATCGCGCCCCTGCGGTCTATTGCATCCTGGACTTCCTTGGGCGGCGTAATGGTTATCCCCGCGAGGTTGGTGATGTCAAGGCCGTATCTCTTCGCCTCCGAGTCCACCTTGCCCAGCACCAGCTGCTCCATCTCATTGACATAGGCGGGCATGTCCACTAGGGCCATGTTCTTGTCCCTCTTCAATTCGCCCATGACATCGTTCACCGACTGTATGAGCTCGTTCCTCAGCCACTCTATGACCTCGTCGCTGGAGGACCAGCCCCTTGTTCCGACGAACTGGGTGATGAACATCATCGGGTCCACGACTCTGTAGGAGAACTGGCCGAACACCCTGAGCCTTACAAGGCCGAAGTCCGCGTCCCTGAATGTGAGCGGCTCGGGCGTGCCGAACTTGCCCCTCATCTCGCGCCTCTGGATGTAATAGACCTCGCCCAGCTGCTTCACTCCAGTGAGAGCCGGCAGTATGGTCCTCAATATCGGAACGTTCTGCGTGGTGAGTGCATACCTTCCGGCCTGGTCGAACACGTGCATTGCCTTCCCGTCCCTCAGGAAGACTGCGTATTCGTCCTCCATCACAACGATGTTGTCGTTGTAGTAGATGTTGGTCGGAAGCCTATACATGATGTTTTCGCCCTTGTACTCGTTGGGCCATGTGTAAGTGTTCCTTGCCACATCCCCGTCAGTTGATTTTCCTCTGCCGAATACCATGTTATCACCCTACCGTGAGGCCGGCAATGGCCTCCCTTCTCCTGTCGAATATTGTCTCGTAATCCTCTATTGCCTGGAGCGCATTCGTGAGCTCTGTGGCCACGTCCGGCTCGGGCATGGTCCTTGCGGAATCCTTCAGGTTGTTGGCGATCTTCATCAGGCCCTCTATCAGGTTCAGAAGCCCGAGGTCCCACTCGTACATCTTGTTCAGCTCCGCCTCCTGTATCCTGTAGTCCGGCGAAATTCCCGTATAACCTTGCTCGACATGCCTCAGCCTCTCGATCGCTGCGTGGGTCTTTGTCACCAGTTGGCCCGTGTCCTCGATCAGGTCGATGGCGCTCCTCTTGGCCAGGGCCTTTCTGGCTCCTTCGAAGCCCTTCTCCGCGATTGCCAGCCTGTTGGCCAGCTCCTCCCTAAGAAGCCTGTCCGCGATCCTCAGGTCCTCCTTTATCCTGTACCCCCTGTATCCGGGAATGACCAGCTGAATCATCTTGATTATTCCGCGGTCAGCCTCCACCTTGTCTCGCAAGTCTGCCATGCTCATGCCTCCAATTTTACTTTCCTGAACAGAAGCACCAAACCGATGATGCCTATAATTATTATTCCCAGGGCGGCGCCGATTGCGCCTCCGATGATGTTGCCTGAAAGCCCGAGCATTATCAGGACGAATGCCGAGAGCACCAGCCCGCTCCCGAGCTGGAAGTTGGAAGCGCCCCTGCCGCTGACATTGCTCCCGCCGATTATGACGAGCATGATTCCAGCGCTCAAAAGCCACAAAAGGAATGCCTGGCCAAGCCTCGCCCCTCCCAGTGCCCAGACCAGCATCCAGACGCCGAACAGAATGAACAGCGTCAGGTATCCCGCGTAATATACCATCTCAGTCTTTTTCATCTCAATCCTCCTTTTAAGAATAATTGTGTTCATGTATATTAAGATTGGGCGGGAAGTCCCGGGGGCGCACAGAAGGTATTCCCAAGAAAGCTTTATTACAGGGCTTTTACATTCACTTGGTGGGTGGATTACTGGCTTCGTAGGAGATGTGGCTTGATGAGTCAAGTATTACCAACAACGGGCAGGATTGGCCGGTTTGCAAAAATTATGATTAAAACAACAGATGAACGCACCGCGCGATTAATAATGAAAGGTTTTGAAAAGTATCCCAGTTATAATAACATTCAGAAATCAAAATGGTGGAAAGAAACAATTAAAAGATCAGAGGATATTATCGGAATTGACAAAATCAAAGATGTATTAATTCACTGTGGCCAGATGTGTTGCGGTATAACATCTAGAAGAAAAGTGAAGCTGATAAAGACAGAATCAAGTTCACTTGAAGATTTAATATCGAAACTGAATCAAAAAGGTCTGGGCGGTGGCAGATTCAAATTAAAAAATAAAAATACGATTATTGGCGGATACAGTAAATGTTATTGTGGGCAGGTGAAATATGCTAATGATTCATTTGATAATTTAACCTACTGTCATTGTTCTACAGGATGGTATAAACAATTATTTGAAACTGCCCTGGGGAAACCGGTCCGAGTTGAAATTAAAAAATCAATAATTGCAGGTTCAGATTCATGTGAATTTGTGATACACATTTAATTTAAACTGCATCTCCGATTATTAAACTCCGTAGCGGAGCTGGGCAAAGAATCAGGCTCCAAGGGATTCGATTCACACCTAAATGATTGCCCTGCAAAGGATGAGAGAAACGCATCCATGCAAGAGTGGAGAGTCGCCAAACAGACTATGCTGAAATCCAGCGGAAAGTCGCTTGTTTGGCGATTCGGTGGAATGCTGGGCACGCTGTGGATTCCACCTTTCGCCAAACAGACTTTGTTGAATACCGCTTATAGTCGCTAGTTTGTCGATGCATCCGAATTCTTTGAAATTGGTGAAATTCGGCTTTCCGTCAAACAGACTACGCTTGGATGTACCAAGAATCGCTAGTTTGACGGTGCAGACGAACACTCAGTCGCCTGAGTGTGAGGATTCGTATTCGTCGCACCCACTTTTATTGTCATTATCAGCTCTAATATAGGGGCCCGACCGGATCGCCATCTTCACTGATAGCAATAATAAAACAATAGATGGCGAGAGGTCGGGCCCACGACTATCAGCTCATAGAAAAAAAGTGGGCCCGACCGGATTTGAACCGGCGACCAATTGGTTATGAGCCAAACGCTCCACCGGACTAAGCTACGGGCCCTTAGCATTTGTTTGCTTTTATTCGGTCCCGCATCCTAGTCCTCCCACAAGAATTGTTATTATTTGCTTCCAGATATCTTGTGGATACGGACGAATCCTTCGGACTCGTCCTCACGTCAAGATGGCCTGAATTTCGTTCTTTCATCTTGACGTACCGGACTAAGCTACGGGCCCTTCTCCATCGGTGGAAATGCCCCATGATATATTTAACTTATGGCCTAGCTTCCTTGGAATACAGGCAAAACAAAGCCCTTAAATCCGCCCTCCCCCATCCAAGGCTTGCCCGTTTCGGGCTAGGAGGATATGCAATGCCTTTAGTTCAGGTATATTTGTGGCCAGGCAGGGATGCGAAAGTCAAGAAGAACATAATCAAGGGAATCACCAAGGTCTTCGAGGACAATGGGATTCCGAGCCAGGCAGTCGAGGTCATAATCCAGGAAGTGCCGAAGGAGAACTGGGGCCTGGGAGGCATCCCGGCCTCCGAGAAGTTCCCATAGTATCTTGGGCGGACTTCACCACGGCACCGGCCAACCGCCCACTTGTCCCAGCCACCCATACCATGCCCCGGTCGAAGGCCGGGGTTGTGACCCGGTTAGTGGAACCGGGTTGGTGACGATTGAGCTCATCCTTAGGAAGCCTCGCCTGAATATCATCTCATATAATTTGTAGGGCGGGGAGGTGTTTAAACCGGCACACAACCTGGCTCCAGGACTCCGGCACCGGCCAACCGCCCATCACACATCCTTGTACTGACGACACAAACTCTGTGCCGCGGCTGGTCTAGACCAGGAACAGCATCGCCACACCCACCACGGCCACGCAAGCCCCGGCAATCCCGAGCCAGCTCGTCCTCTGCTTGTACAGGAACCAGACCACCGGGATGATGAAGACCGGCATCAGGGACATCAGGGTCTGCGCCACGCCCACTTCCGTGGTGTAGGCAGCCAATGTGGACAGGGTCACGCCCACGAACGGGCCGATAACGGCGCCGGCAGTGACCAGCTTCATGCTGCGCGGGCTTTTCCAGGCCCTGCGCAGCTCCCCGAACCTGCCCCAGAATATGATGGCTGTCCAGACGAAGAAAGCGCCCAGCATCATGCGAATGAGCGTCGAGGCGATGGCCAGCTCTGTGACATCGGCAAGTCCGGTGGCCTCCGGGTACAGGAGCATGCCCTTCTTCAGGAAGGCGATGCCCAGACCCTGGCCGATAGCTCCGACAAGGGCAAGCGATATGCCCTTGATTTTCTGCTCTCCTGTCAGTCTCTTCTCGTGGGACTTGTCCTCCGACTCCATGAGCACGACGCACACGCCCGTGAGGGTTATGGCCACGCCCATGAAGGCGACAGTCGTCAAAACCTCCTCGAAGAGGAGGAAAGCGGCAATCGCAGCGAAAATGGCTGCCAGGGACATCACGAGCACGGCCCTCCTCGTGCCGAGGACGACGAATGACGAGAACAGCCCGAAGTCCCCGATTCCGAGGCCAACTATGCCGCTCAGCCCGATCCAGGAATATTGCTCCTCGTTTCCCTGGGGGTACAACCGCCCCGTGATGAGGAAGTGAGTCGACCAAAGCAGCGCTAGGGCGAAAAGTATGCGCCAGGCATTGACGCTGACCGCGCCTATCTTCCTTCCTGCGGATGTGAAGAGTACGGCGTTGACTGTCCAGAGGGCCGATGTCAGCAATGCGGCGAGGGCTCCGACATAGTACAAATCCATTGTATCGGGCATGTAAAGTTTAGGGGGTATTTATCCACCTACTGCAAAAAAGCCGAGGGTGCTCGGTCTTTCAAGGCTGAGATGAATCGGCATAGGCAGTCGTCTTTCCGCCGTTGCATACCGTGCATTTATTATCGAAGTCAATCGAAGCCCCCAGCTTCGATAAATCAGGTATGCAACTGCCCTATGGTAAACTTCCAGCCCCGAGTTATATGGCTGCGGATCAAGGCAGCCAGCCACTTTACAGGCTGGTAGTTTACGTTAGCCTTTAATATGACTATCCAGATATCATATTGTGATACAATGAGGAAAACCCGGGGCGAAAAACCCAAGCAGATGTGCGAGGTCGCAGGCTGCAACGCCGAATCCGAAAGGTCCATGTCCAGGAAAAACGTCAAGAAGGCAATGGAATGGGACCTCAAAGGCGGGGACAGGAATGTCGGGCTCTGCAGGGAGCATTACCGCGAGTTCAAGAAGGCCACAAAGGATGACAGGAAGCTGGAGATGCTGAGGCGCTGAGGCCATGAAGAAGGTGAGGAGCGGCGTTTACGGGCTGAACAGGCTCTTGGACGGCGGGATAAACCAGAACACAATCACGGCCGTCATCGGCTCGTCCGGCGCCGGGAAGACCACATTTGCCACCTATTTCCTGAAGAGGGGGCTTGAGCAGGGCGAGGACGCGATTTTCATCACGCTGGACGAGGAGCCCAAACAGATAATCAACGAAGTCGTGGAGATGGGCTGGGAGAATATCGAGGACTACCTCGACGAGGGCTCGATGGTTTTTGTGGACGCGGGCGGCAAGCAGTTCACCGATTTCATCAGGACCGAGCTGGTGGACTTCGTGGAGGAATGGAAGGGCTACAATGCCAGGATAGTCATAGACCCGCTCACGCCTGTCCTGTGGTCTGTCCAGCACAAGTACGAGCAGAGGGACCTGGTGTCTCTACTGCTGAGGGAGACGAGGAAGATAGGCACGGTGGTCTGCACCCTGGAGGAGCACAGCGTCATGGGGGACCTGTCAGGCCAGGACCTGATAATTCCTATGTACCTTGCCGACAATGTCATCCACCTGAGGTACAAGAGCCATGAGAATCCCGAGCGCAGGGACATGAAGATAATCAAATGCAGGAGCAGCAGGCACAGCCATTCCTGGCACATGTACAAGATAGTCAAAGGGAGCGGCATCATCGTCCAGGATGCGTCCCTCTCAGGCGAGAACCCGCCGAATGTTGTGGACCTGAACTCGAGGCTAGAGAAGGCCCTGGCGAAGATACCGGCATCGAGAAAGAAGAAACTCACTCCGAAGGTCAGCCACAGCATTTACTGGACAGTCAGCCTGCTCTCCATGGAGGACATGGGAACGCTCGACCCGGACTATGTCATCAAACAGATACTGCTCGAGTACGGCCTGATGGACGGTTAGGACAACATGCCGAAGATTGGCCGTGCACTGAAAAGCGTGGTGGAGCTGGAACCCCACACCGGAAGCGCGGACGGAACAAGAGCCAGGCCCTCGAGCCCCCTGATGAACCACAACCGCAGAAAGGTGTTCCAGCACATCTGCCTCCATCCCTGCTCCGGTGTCGAAGCGATTGCATCGGGGACCTGCCTTTCCAGGTCGTCAGTTCTATGGCATCTCGGCCATCTCATGGATTCCGGATACGCAGAAAAATTTCAGGAGCGCAAGGCCCAAGTGTATGGGCCAGCCGGTTTTATCCAGCCGGGAAGCGTCAGGCTGTTCTCGGCCCTGGCAAAAAGGAACTGCATGAGGGTCTTCTGTTCGGTCCTCAGTAATCCGGGATTGGACATCAAACTGCTTGCGGAGGGTCTTGGCCTCCCAGCCGGTCGGTTGAGGGGCTGTGTGAAGGAACTGGCCGTGGCAGGGCTCGTCATCCGTGTCATGGACGGACGCCATGCCAGGTATTTTCCCACCGAGAGATATGAGGACCTGTTATCTGAAGTGAGGGCAAGGTCGAAGCATTTAATCCGCAGGCTCATGAGAAAGCTGGCGGACGAGCATCTCAGGCCTGAGATAAAGGACATGAAGCGCGACAACGCCGTCATCGTGCTGAACATTATGGGAAAGGAAGAGACACTGGAGATACCGCAGCGGAACCTGCCGACGCTTTGATGCTTGTAAGTTTCACAAATTATTGTACAATACTATGTCATTTATTGACCAGATGTATTAAATTCATGCATAGAAGGTTATTATATCTCCAGCGCTGTCATTGAGACACTATCTTTGTGAAGGCGGAACATGGCTGAGAAACGCTTCACGGAAGACTTCGCTGCCAAATGGAGCAGGGTGTCAGAATCCGACGACCAGAGTAACGGCAAGACAGAGCTCACTAGGCTCAGGAAGCTCCTTCAGAGGGACCCTAGCAATGCCCAGCTCTGGTTCGAATACGGCCAGGTTCATCTGGCGCTTGGCAACTCTGACGAGGCCTGGGCATCATTTTCAAGGGCAGAAACCCTCGGCGCAAAATGGCCGGCACTGCATCTGGCACTGGCGCTCAGCCACACCATGAAAGGCAAACAACACGAGGCGGCCGAGAAATTCTTCATGGCAGTCAAGGCAGTCTGCACCGAGACCAAGGACCCCTACCTCGAGACGCTGACTGCCCAGGTGACGCTCAAAGACATAGCCGAGGACATTGTCAGGGAGGGCTTCATCAAACCGGAACAGCAGCTGAAGACCAAGGCGCTGACCCAGCTCATGGAGGTGCCGGGCATCGGTGACCTCAAGGCAGCAACCCTGTACGAGGCAGGATTCAGGAACATCGAGGACCTGAAGGAAGCCCACGTGGACGAGCTCGCCCAGGTCCAGGGAATCGGGCTCAAGTCCGCGCAGAAGATCAAGATAATCCTCACCTTCCAGGACAGGCTGGAGAGCAAGGCGCACGAGCGGCTGAGCGTCCCTGCCCAGGCAAAGGAAGGCGAGGAGGTCCAGTGCCCGCTTTGCGGCACGATCCTGAGCGTTGCGGAGAGGGTGTGCTACGAATGTGGCATGATCCTGAAGGAGGAGGAGGAGGTTCAGGCCGAGCAGGAACTGAACCGGTTATTGGGCAGATACGAGGAAAGAGTGAGGGCGAACCCCAAGGACATAGACAGCTGGTTCGCTCTTGGCTCGACCCAATCCAAACTAGGCCACCTGGATTTGGCCATGAAATCGCTGAACGAGGTCACCAGGCTCAACCTGGATTACCCCGGCGTATGGGCAGAAAAAGCTGAAATTTTCATCAAGATGGGGGAGCACGAGAAAGCCGCGAACTGCTACAGGCGGGCGTCCGAGACTCCGGCGCAACCCAAGCCTCCGGCACCGGAGGATGACCTGGCCAAGGAACTCGCGAAGATAGTGATTGACGACAAACCGAGCCCCAAGATAGCCAAGTTGGCGGAAAAACTGCCGCGCAAGACCAAGGACATGGAAGACGAAGCGCTGTCCTCTATCATGACAGACCTGGGCGTGGATGAGAAAGCGCTTGAAGAAGGGCTCTGGTCAGCTGATGAGACTCTCGAGGTTGGGGCTGAAAAAAAGAAGTCCCAGCAGGAAGAGGACAAGCTCCTGCAGGAAATCGGCACGCTGGAAACTCCCAAGCTCACGCCGGAGGAAATCGAGAGGCTGGACAGATGCAACAGGATGCTCAAGTCCGCCAAGGTTCTCGAGGATGACAGGGCGAAGCTGGAACTGCTGATAAGCACAGGCATCAGCGTGGCCGACTTCACAAAGGAAGTAAAATCAGCCATGGACAGGAGCCGCATGAAGGAGACTCCGGCGGAGGATTTCACATCCACAGACAAAGAAATCCAGTTCAAGAATGAGCTCCTGGCCGAACTGACGTCCCTGGGGGACGCTCTCGGGCAGGGCGATATTCAGAAGCTTGAGGGCGATGAACTCGCCGGGCTGGAGGAGCTGGAGGAGCTTGCCGAGCCCGAGGCCAAGAAGGGCATCAAGAGGGGGAAGCCCCAGCCTGCCCCGGGAAAGGCCACCGGTCTCACAAACGGCCTTGCAAGAGGCAAGGGCATGACCAACGGCCTTGGCAGGACGAACGGGCTGGGCAGAACCAACGGCCTCGGCCGGACCAATGGCCTTGGCCGCACCAACGGTCTCACGAACGGCCTTGGAAAGACCAATGGCCTGACCAATGGATTGGGTCGCACCAACGGTTTGACGAATGGCCTCGGGAGGACAAACGGGCTCACCAACGGGTTAGGTCGCACCAACGGTCTCACGAATGGTCTGGGTAAGACCAACGGAATGACAAACGGCCTGACGAACGGTCTGGGCGGGGAAGACGGCATCTCCAGGAGACGCGCCACCATCCGGAAAAGGGCCCAGCGCAGCAGATGGGTGCTCTACGGCGCGCTCGTCCTGGCCCTGCTTCTGATAATACCGGTCATGTACCCCAGCTCGAATGAGAGTGTCCAGTATCCCATCAACATCGACGGCGACTTCGGCGACTGGACCGATTTCACAGGGATAAGCTCCGCACCCACTGGCGTCCCGGACAGCGTGGACATTGTCGGCTGCCGCGTCGCAGAGAATGCGGAAACATATGTCTCATTTTGCATCGAAGTCGAAGGCGACATTCTCGAAGGCGAGCCTGTGGCCAGCGAGGGCATAATGGACCTGTTCCACATACTGATTGATTCTGATTCTGACCCGTCAACAGGCTATTACATCAAGGGCATGGGCGCGGACTTCATGATTGAGATTGCAGGCTGGAACGGTGCGGTCGTCCGCACGACCCACAGCATATTCAACACTGAACGCGGCCGGGATGACTGGAACGGCTTCGAGAGCACCGGCTCCGGAAGGGCAGTCGCCTCAGGCAATATGCTGGAGACACAGGTCCCGTGGTCCAGGCTGCAGATGGCTCAGGGCAGCCCGATTTCGGTGCTCGCGCATTCCCAGTCCTGGGACGGATATCACGATTACGCCGATTGCATGGTCAGCAATGCCCTGGGCTCGGTTCGGGTGAACCAGTTCGCCATGGCGCCCGAGACGGTATCCGGGAGCGGCCAGAACCTCCTGTCCTTGCTGTTCGAAGGAAGAAGCGGCAATGCGACAGTGGACAGCATCACCGTCACCCTTGACGGCACTTCCGGTCCCACCGCGCTCAGCGCAGTGAGGCTCATGGATACTGACGGCAATGAACTGAGTTCAGCAGCTCCGGCCAACACCATGTCATTGTCGGTCGCCCGGGCCATCGCATCCGGGGAAAGACTGAACCTCACGGTCCAGGCGGATGTCTCGTCTTCTGCGGCAAGCACCGGAACCCTGGGCCTGAGGATTGCCGGACCCGGGGATATTTCTATTTCCAACGCGATGGTAATGCTGGAGACTGCCCAAGGACCCAACGAGATGGCCTACATAGATTCGGTTCCCCAGACACCGGCGGTGGACGGGGGATTCTCAGACTGGGCGACCAGGGAGTCCATAGACCAGATAAACGAGGCCTCCACCGGCCACAAGACAAATGCAGACATCCATGACTTCGGGGCAGTGAGCGACAGTGCGGGCGTTTACCTCCACATATCCACAATGGGAGAGTTCATGTCTGGCTGCCTCGTGCCGCTGGACAGCACGGCCCGCGCGCCCGGACCGACACAGCCCGCGCCTCCGGCGGATTCGGACAGGGACGGCATACCGGATGACGAAGAGCAAGTCGGCTATGAATTGGACTTCAACAACGACGGAACGCCGGACGCCCAGAGCCTGGTGAACGGCCACAGGGACGCTGACGCTGACGGCGTGGCCGACTATCCCTACGGAAGTGACGAAAACCTGGTCTGGACACAGGGCGGCACCGTCATGGCCAATGTCTTCATCGGAAGGGTCGAAAGGCCAGCAGTCACGGGCGACGACACTGCCAGGATATACCTGGACACGGACACGAACCCCTCGACCGGATACTCCATCGGGGGAATGGGCGCGGACAGGATGGTCGAGTTCACCGGAAAGCATGGCGTCGTTAAAACAGCTGACCACAGCACATTCTCCGGAGCCAACCAGGGAGCCTGGTCCTGGAGCCTGGTCAGCCACCCCAATTACATGAAGGACTCCAGGGAGCTGGAGACGTATATCGCTGCCCAGATGGACCCGAACGCCACTGCATGGTTCGAGACAGAGGCTTGGAACGGGGACGGGGACGACGCGGAGGAAGACCAGATTACCACGGAGGCGGCGGGGACGAGGTCGTCTCCAACAGAGGAACCGATGGACCAGGACATGATAACGATGGCCGAAGTTACATCCGGGTACGGAGGAACTACCGGGGACAAGTACGGGTGGAATGTTTCGTGGATAGGGGATATAAACGGTGATACCTATAGTGATATAATTGTGGGAGCTCCTAACGTAGATTATTCTGGTAGGAATGATTGTGGAGCAGCCTACATCTTTTTCGGGCATACCGGATTTAAGACAACTGAATATTATATGAATGCAGTAGATGCTGACGTTACAATCTACGGTAGTTCCGCAGGTGACCTCTTTGGATGGTCAGTGAGCGACGCGGGGAACGTGAATGGTGACACCATAGTTGATGTGATAATTGGTAGCCCCGGTAGAGCACAGAACCAAAGAAACGCATATCTCCCGTCAGAGACTGGTGTGCCAAAAGGGTACATATTTTATGGCAAGGCTTCTTGGGCAGCATCATACGATAGCTCCTCAGCGGATGTTAAACTTATAGGTCGACGCTGGAACGATGGTTTTGGACTCTCGGTCTCGAGCGCAGGAGACAATAACAACGATGGATTAGCAGACATCGTCGTAGGAGCTCCGCTTGATAAAAGAGGTGGGCAGACACCTGGAAGAGTATGGATGTTCCAAGGAAATAGCAACATGGCTGTGGGTCCTGGACCCACATGGACAAGGAATCAGGGTGTAGGATTAGCTGACGGTGCAGCTGGGAGGTTTGAGGTTCCAGCATTAGTCGATTTAGATAATGACGGAGACCTAGACATGATGGTTGGATGGAGTACAGCTACTCAGTTGCCGGCTTTCGAGAACCGTGGTAATTCTGTCAGCCCTGCTTGGGTCAGGAGGGCCTCATGGGACATGCTCACTGACCTCGGAAGTAATACTGCTCCTGCTTTTGCAGATTTGGATAACGATGGAGACTACGATTTACTCGTCGGAGCGGATACAGGCATTTGCCATGCGTATCAAAATACTGGATCAGCTTTATCACCTACTTGGACCGATACAAATTCATGGGACACCCCAGGTCAAGGTGCAGGAATTGAGGTGAAACCTGCGTTCGCAGACTTAGACAACGATGGTGATTACGATCTTTTAATTGGCCTAGAAACTGGAGCAACACTCGGATATCTAAATACCGGTAGTATTTCGAGCCCAACCTGGACTAGCCAATCTGCATGGGATATTGCGGATTTAGAAACAGGAGATGCAACAGATTTTGCCCGCCCAGCCCTTGGAGATCTAGATTATGATGGTGACTATGATGTTCTCGTTGGTCTGGATACAGGTCTATCAGAGGCATATGAAAACACTGGTTCAATTACTAATCCAATTTGGACTACCCAGAATTCATATGATATTACAATAGATATTGGGAATCGAGGAAAACCTTTCATTTGTGATATTGATGATGATGGGGATAATGACATTATACTTGGTGGCGATAGCGGTACTGTCGGTAGAGTATGGACCATCGAGAACACGCAGTCTCGCGTGTGGAGTATAGGTGGGCTTTCATCAGGGGACAAATTCGGCTTCTCGGTCTCTGATGCTGGCGACACCAATTCAGACAGCTATCGCGATTTCCTTATCGGCGCACCTCAGTATTCGAATGGCAGGGGGCGTGCATGGCTTGCTTCCGGTAGTGCGCGCACTGTTTGGTCTGCATACGCAACATGGAATTCACCTGACCCTGGTAGCTTTGCAGGGCCATCCCTCGGCGACCTTGATGCAGATGGCGACTTGGATTTAATGGTCGGTGAGGATGCAGGAATATGTTTGGCATATCAGAATACAGGCTCAGTTTCAAGCCCAACGTGGACCGCAAATGCTGCCTGGAACAGCCCTGATGCGGGAAGTGCAACTACAGCATCTCTTGGCGACCTCGATGGAGATGGTGATTTAGATCTACTAGTTGGGGAGCGTACTGGAGTCTGCTTTGCTTATCAAAACACCGGTAGCACAGCGAGTCCAACATGGACTGCGAATGCAGCATGGGATTCTCCAGATGCCGGGGATTTAGTCATTCCACACCTTGTTGACATAGATGGGGATGTTGACCTAGATCTCCTCGTTGGCGATATCTACACAGGACCCCACGCTTACAGGAATACCGGAACTACATCTTCACCTACATGGACTGCAGACGATTCTATTGTAAGTGGAGTAGGGTATTCCCCAGGATTAGGTGAAACTAGCTGTTCTCTAAGGACTACTGACCTGGATAATGATGGGGACTACGATCTTCTTGTGGGATCTTCTGGTGGCCTCTTATGCGCCTATGAGAACGTTGGATCAGCAGGTACACCAGTCTGGCGTGTTAACCAATTTTGGTCTATACAGAAGATAGTATATGCAGACCCCAACGATTATTGTGTCCCGGCAATAGGTGACCTGGATAATGATGGTGACAAGGACCTGATGATTGGAATGGATGATGGAATTGTATATTGTTATAGAAATTTGCCGATGTATCTCTCAATCCTTGGCGGATCTGACGGGGACCAGGTCGGCTATTCCGTATCCGGTGGAGGCAACGTGAACGGTGCAGGAGGAGATGATTTCTGTCTAGGAGCACCAGGCTACTCTTCGTCTCAAGGAAGAGTTTATATGTGGTGGGGTGGAATTCATACGCTTGGGCAAAAATATACCGTAGCAAGCTCAGATGTCATCTTTACTGGAGAATCCTCTACTGATCGCTTTGGCTTCTCCGTCCACGGCGCCGGCAAGATCGGAGGCTCGGGTGACACCATCGACGACATCATCATCGGCGCGCCCTACCGCAACGGCGGCACCGGCACAATCTACATCTTCAACGGCTCCGCCACCATGGCCAGCTCGATAAGCGCGGCCAATGCGGATTACGTCAAGAACGGCACCCAGGCCGGAGAGCATTTCGGCTGGTCCGTGTGCAAGGCCGGGGACCTGGACGGCGACGGCTACAACGATGTGATTGTCGGCGCTCCCGAGAAAGGCCCCTCCACGACCGCGGATGGCACCGGATGGGCCCAGGTTCTGACCATCATCCCCGAGTTCTCTGCCGAGCTCGTAGCCATCTTCATCCCGTTCGGCATGTCCGTGATAGTCTTCAGGAAGCGGAGGCGCGCCCATGCCCAATAAATCCAGGATGCCGGTGATGTTCGCCAAGCGCTGGAACGAGTTCATAACGAGGCCGCCTAACATGCCTCGAGGCAAAGTTTGAGAGAGACGATTCTGTGCGATCCATGCTAGAGCAGAGAATATGGATCCCCGCCCTAGAAAATGCAATCAATTGTCCAGACGGGGCATCGAGGGATTCTGTGTACGCTGTGTAAAGCGCACTCGTTCGGAAGACGATGTGAGACCCTGGCCTCACAGCCAGGGCATGCTGCATAAACATCGCCCAGGCTTGTGCCGTCTTTTATTTTTAACTGTTTAAAGCACAAGCATTATTATCGGGAAATCGCCTTAGGGGGCGCATGGACATGGATTTCGAGATTACGTTGCGCAAGCATACGCCCCTGACCAGCGTGGAAGACCTGGAGGAGGCCTGCGAGATTTTCCTCACCCACATCGGCTATTTCGGGCCCAAGACCAAAGGCGGAAACGTGCGGGAGAGCATCCCGTTCAAGCTTTTCGTGAACTGCTTCCTGAAGAGGCGGGACAAGGTCTGGCAGATAAAGGAGCTGGCTCACGAGCTGAAGACCACGCTGCCCACCATGGGGAAATACGTGAACAGCCTGAGGGCCATGGCGCTGATAGAGGAGACAGCGGTCGAGGAGGACGGGAAGAAGAAGAAAGGCTACAAGCTCAGGTACTCCAGTCTTTCTGACGCATGGCATTTCGTCGAGGAGAACATCAATGTCTCGATGGCCAACTACCGCAAGTCGGTTGACCACATCCAGAAGCTGGCGGAGCAGGAGAAGAAGAGGAAATAATCCCGAAAGGAGCAGGAGGTTGAATCATGGCTGAAAAGGAGAAGGAAGCGATAGTTCTGAGCGTCGGGTCCAGGTACCGGGTGAAATCCCTGGAGGCCAGGGACAAGCCCCTGGTGACCAGCGGGATATTCCTCGGGTATACGGCAATAGGCCACGACGAGGGAATGTGCATCGAGCTGGACAGCATGCACGAGGACAAGGTCGGCAAGGTCCGGGTCATACCCACGCACGCCATCGTGTCCATAGACATAATAGAAGCCGCGGGAAAGGAAGAGAAGAAGACCGCAGATGCAGGGACCATGTTCGGGTAAACAACTGACCTCCGGTCAGATGTCCACCATCTATAGGTCGCACACTTGTATTTATCCGGCCATCGGGCCGGATGCACTTTGAAAGGATATGCACCGTGCGTGACGGTTTCCTCCTGTAAACATTCAGTGAAGTGAAGTTGTCAGGTCGGGACTCGGGAATCTGGTTGGTTATTGAAACATCGGGAAGCGGGAATATGATAAATTATTGATACTAAGGGAAGCGGGACTCGGCGACGGATTAAATGGCTGGTAATACAGCCATTCCGTACGATTCCCTCTTCCCGTTTCCCGATTCCCGAACTTCACAAGACTGAACTAATACTTCCTCCTGTGCAATTTATATATCTTGTAATGCGTTAATGGTAACAGATGCCTCACACGTTTGACACCTCCACCCTGGAGGCAAAGGTTCTCCTGCTCCTGGTCGAGGTCTATCCCATCACGGTGAAGGAGATTGCCGAGTACCTCGGAACCTCGGAGAGAAAAGTCGAAGCCTGCATCGCGGGGCTGGCCAAGAAAGGCCTTGTCAGAACAGAGCCTCTCCCGGACACTACATTCGTGAGCCTGGCCAACGGGGATTTCCAGTTCAAAGGAAGAGAAACAGACCAGCTGAAGAAGGTCAGGGAGAAGCTGGAGAAACGGAAAAAATTCAGAACGCCGGACGACAATTCCGGCGGGATGTACGGGTGACATTATTCGTTATTCCCAACAACTAATAACTTTCTCCTAACTATATAAGATAATTATATATACGGACAACCAGATATTAAACTTGACATATCACATGGAGGAACATGGGAGAATCCAGGCCGGAGGCGATCAAATGCCGCAAGTGCGGAGGCACTGACTTCAAAATATATGGGGACGGTTCTGGGTACTGCCTGACGTGCGACGACTCTTTTGCGGATGTCACTCAATATGACAAACACATGGCGTATGCCCCGCAACAGATTGCGGGAGAGCACACCACAGGGCAAGACAGGCCGTTTCCGCCAGAGCAGAAATTTCCTTTAAAGAAGGTTATGGCTATCGCCATAGTCATTCTATTGATATCTTTGTCTCTGGCCTACTTCGCAATACAACAACCTAACGCCCTCCCTGTCTCCATTCATGAGATCTCCGATTTAAGAGGGCTCGAAGTCCTCTCGGAACCACCATGTAAATATATGAGCGAGGAAGAACTCGCCGGGATGATGAACGAGAGTGTGGCTGACTGGGATGTGCTTAACGAAACCCGCATTTTATATTCCCTCTTTCTCCTCGGCCCGGATGAGGACCTGTCAGAGATATACATGTCAACCATGACTACAGATTTTTCCGGGTTTTATTACCCCGAAGAAGATGAGATGGTCATAATCGAGAGGCAGGAGATGCCGGAAGCAATGGAGAAGCTCACACTGGCCCATGAGTATACGCATGCATTGCAGGACCAGCATTTTGACATCGGTACAAACTACACAGACGGAATTGGCTGGGACGAGAGCTTGGCTCGCAGGTCCCTGGTTGAGGGGGACGCGTCATTGTTGGAGTTTGAGTTTTTCGAGAGCATGCCCTACGACGAACAATGTGCTGTGTTCGATTATGCTCTCAGCTACGAACCCAGTGAGACCAACTACGCTGTGGAACAAATGCTCGAATTCCCTTACATTAATGGAATGGCATTCGTCGATAAACTCCACTATGTCAGTGGGTGGGGTAAAGTAAACGAGGCTTACTCCGATCCGCCATCGACGACAGAGCAAATCATGCACCCCGAAAAATACTTGGCCGGGGAGAGAGCCTTGGATGTCCGGCTGAGCGTTCAGATGCCCGGAATGGCCCTCTGCGTGAACGAGACTTTAGGCGAGTTCATGGTCTTCACGATGCTCGGATTTCATCTGCCTGAGGAATCGGTGGGCAGCGCAGCGGAGGGCTGGGGCGGTGACAGGTTCTACTACTACCAAGGCGGTGAGGATTTCCTGTGCATCTGGAAAATCGCGTGGGACACTGAGGCTGATTGCCAGGAGTTCGCCGTCGCCTTCAACACAATGGTCACCGATATGACGCCCGAGGAGAGGGATGTGTTCACCAACGGAAATGCCATACTGGTCACGGACGGCTCAAGCGCGACTTTCTGCCGTGCCAGCGATCCTGCCTTAATAAGTGCGGTTCTTCTGCAATGCATTGGATAAGTTGAATGCAATTTACAATTCCAAATGCCGAAGGCTTTGGATGCCGATAAAAGCATTCGCTGCGATTCCGAAGCCGTAGCTTCGGACATCGAAAAATTCCGCAAAATTCGAAAGCATATATTGTAATTTTGCGGGGTCACTCCATCGCCATCTCCCTGAACTTCATATACCTTCGTTTGTTCTCCAGGAACCGGTAGACCGCAGAATGCTCGCTGCCCTCCAGCAGCATCTCGACCGCCCCCCGGGCAGCGTCCATGGACAACAAATCGCCGATTATTGCGACAGTGTTCTCGTAGATTGACAGCTCCGCGCCGGAGAAATCCTCGATCGTGGTCCTGGTCTTGCCGTTGGTCCCTATGATCCTGGCCTTCACCCTGGAGACATGCTTCCTGTCCTTGCCCGCGAAATCCCTGATGTCGAACACCTCGAGGTACATGTCCTCGCCAGCAAGCCTCATTGCCCTGTCAGGGGAGAACCCCCTGTCTATGGCCCTGACAATGTCCCTGGCATTGAGTCCTACAAGACCGTCCTTGGCCCCTTCGTCCGTAGGAATCACCGTCACGTCCCCGTTTCCGGAGTCCACTTCTAATCTCACTTTGCACGCCTTCTCTATCTGGTGCTTGACCTTCCCGTCCTCTCCGATGAGCACGCCCACGCGTTCCTTGGTCATCTTCACGTACAGCATCAGGCATCCTCCAGTATTTCCCTGAGCATCTCTTTCTCGTCAAGGTCCAAGCCCTGTTTCCCGAAGAACCTTGCGAGGTTCGATAGGTCCCTGCAAAGGAACTCCCCGGCCATGGGATGGGTCTTGAGAACTGCCTGGCCTACGTCGATTATGACAGGCTCGGAGCCCTTCATGAGCACATTGTATTCGGAGAAATCCGAATGCACAAGGCTCGCTTCTCTGAACATTTTTTTCAGGCTGCCATACAACTTTGAATAAAGAATTTTCGGCTCGGCTATTTCCACTTCCCTCAGGTGGGGTGCGGGCGTCCCGTCAGTGCCGATGAACTCCATGACTATGATGTTCTTGGTGCACACTATGGGCTCCGGCACGCATATGTCGGCAGAGCGCATCCTCTCCAGGTTGCGGTACTCCTTCTGGGCCCAGGTGTGTATGGTTCTCCTGCGGTTCTTTCCCAGGTTCCTGAACCTCTCGTCCCCGGCAATGTACTTCTGGATGTTGTTGAACGTGGCATTGGACATCCTGTATATCTTCACCGCCCTGAATCCGCCGTCATGGGTTGTCGCGCGGAAGACATTGCCCTCTTTCCCTGTGGCGATGGGAAAATCCAAATTATCAATCACTTCGTTGGTCATCAGGTCGTAAAGCGTCATCAGCGTGTCGCGGTCGAAGACCTCGTCATAGGTCTTGCGGCGGTCCGAGTCCTTGTCCTTGGCCCTGTAGGCCAGAACCTTCGATTCCAAATCCCTCAGGAACTTGTCGTCAACCTTCATGGTCATACCCATCAGAATATGTTGATGACCTCTGGGATTATCCTGCGCCTGGCCAGGTTGGTCGCCTGTGTCCTGGTGTACCTGAAAAGAATGTCAGCCTTGTCCTCCTCCTGAAACTCCCACGGCCTGATAATCAGCAAATCCCCCTCGCGAATCCACATGCGCTTCTTCATCTTGCCGGGTATGCGGCCGATTCTGGACTTGCCGTCCGCGCACATGACCTTTATCTTGGAAGCGCCCAGCAGCTGGTCGGCTATCGCGAACATCTCGCGCTTGAATTCCTTGGGCATTGGCATGCGGCCTATCTCGTCCGCGCCGCCGTCTCCCTGTTGGTTATTACGTTGGGCCATGGGTTGTCAGCTTAGGTGTATGATGGACTCACTGATATACTTTACGCGAAGGGATAATTGCGGTTGCGAAGCCATTTTAACGAGTATTTTTCTTTTAATGATTTTCTCCGCTGGCTTACCCTCCAAAAGAAAAATATTCAGCAAATAAGAAAACTCGGGTTCGCCTGCTCGAAAATCATATATGCTAGCATTCATTGTCTGGACTTTGGGAAGACAATGAGGGGAAGAAACGTGCGCGTTGCGCGCTCCGCGTCCACTGGAAGCTGTGATTTTACTGTGAAGAAGCGGCGCGGCGGGTTCGAGCTTGTGATGGAATGTGGTGGATGCGGCGCAGAACCTGGTCTGGAGAATCCCAGATGCTTCAGGAACGTGCTGGATGTCATGCAGCGGGAGGGAATGCCCCTCGCCATCACCATGCGCTCGCATATCGAGAAACGTTACGGCGCAGTTGCCTCCGGGACAATGGGCAGGATTGCCGGCATCCTGAACCGCGTCGAAAATCTGCAGAGGCAGCTGGCACAGGCATCGGCCAGGGACGGCAATTGCAGGCAATGCGCTGGACCGGCCGCGGCCAGGCTGGCCGCTCTCGTCCACTGCTTGCGCTCCATGGACATGGCAGGTGCGCTGAACTCAGCCAATGCGCTCGGAAGGCAGGAGTTCGGGTCTGGTTTGGCGAGCTGTGATGACTGCAAAGGGATGACGGCGGTGCAGGTCACCGACATAGACAGTTCGGCCCGGGACCTGGAGAAGGCCGTTCTGAGGAATGCATTCGGCATAGTGGAGGGCTGATAATGCCCCAGGGGATAATCCTGAAGCCGGGAAGACCCCCCAGGGTTGTTCAACCAAATGAATCTGACATCCGCACTCTGCGGTCTGCCAAGTCGGGCGGAAGTCTTGACCTGGGGCTGAGGAACCTTCTCAGGGCTGATTCGCGTCTCAGACCCGGCTTTGCCGAGGCATGGGTCGGCGATTCGCCTGTCGCTGACGGTTCGAGGCTCGCCAGGTATTACGTGGGCACGGCCAAGGTCGAGATTTGCTCCGGCCCGGAGACATTGTACAGGATAACACCGAGGGAATACACGCTCCCAGGGGCCGGCTCAAGGCTGCTGTGGCTGGCAAGGACGGAGTTCGTTGACAATTCCAAGGAGGGCCGCAACCCGCGCGGGGCAGGCAGCCTCAGGAACAGGTGCAGGAAGGAGGTGAGCGAGATAATATCCACCGTGGCACGCTCGATCAGGGTGAGCCCCGGCGAGATAGAGCAGATGGGCGGCCTGGACTTCCTCACAGACGCACTGCTCAGGCACACAGTCGGCCTGGGCATGCTCGAGTATCTGCTCGAGGACGAACATGTCCAGGACATATACGTTGATGCGCCCGCGGACGACAATCCTGTCCATGTGGTGATAGGCGATGTGGGCGCGGAGGCCATCAGCGGGAAATGCCTGACCAACCTGCTGCTCAGCGAGAGGGAGGTCCAGGCGCTGGTCTCCAGGTTCAGGTTCGAATCAGGCCGCCCGTTCTCAGAGGCCATGCCGATGCTGGAAACCGACCTCGCCGACTTCGACACCAGGGTCACGGTCGTGGGGAAGCCTCTCAGCCCGGACGGGGTGGCAATAGCCCTGAGGAGGCATTCTGTCGAGCCCTGGACGCTTCCGAAGCTCATCGCGAAGAAGAGCATCAGCCCGATGGGCGCAGGGCTGCTGTCGTTCCTGATAGACGGCCGGTCCACAATGCTGGTCGCAGGCAGCAGAGGCGCGGGGAAATCCTCGATGCTCGGGGCCCTTATGCTTGAATTCCCGCTGAGCCAGAGGATATTGACGATCGAGGACACGCTCGAGCTTCCCGGAGCGAAGATGCAGGAGCTGGGATACAAGGTCCAGAGCCTTTTCGTGCGTTCGGCGGTCGGCGGAACCGGGGACAGGACCGCGGACGACGCGCTCAGGGTTTCCCTCAGGCTGGGCGAATCCGCCATAGTGCTCGGTGAGGTGAGGGGCAGGGAGGCCAAGACGCTTTACGAGGCCATGCGGTCCGGGAGTGCAGGCAGCGCTGTGCTGGGGACCATTCACGGCAACTCGCCGAAATCGGTTTTCGAGAGGATAGTCTATGACCTGGACATCCATCCCGAGGCATTCTCCGCGACTGACATCGTTGTGATATGCGGCCTGGTGAGGCCAGGAGGGAGGCAGAAGCAAGTGAGGCGCGTCACGGCGATATCCGAGCTCGTGAAAGGGGGCGAGCCAGGGCAGTTCGCCGACCTCATGGTGTACGACGACAAAACAGACTCGCTCGCCGAGACAGAGAATCTGGAGAAATCGCCCAGGCTGAAGGCCATAGCTGCGCAGTGGGGCATTGATCCGGACACGGCTCTCGCCAATATACGGGCCAGGGCGAAGATGCGCGAGATGATGGTGTCAGAGTCGGCAAGCAACCAGGCCCATCTCGGGCCGAATGCGGTGGTCAAGGCCAACTCCGAGTACTGGATGCTTGTCGACAGGCTCGGCTCGGGCCAGCCCGAAAGCCTGATGGACGAGTGGGGTGAATGGTTCAGGAGGAGCGCCCCCTATGTCTGAAAGCAACAGGCCAGGCATGCTGTACATCAGGGCCTGCAGACGCCTGGGGAAAGTTCCCCGCGATACCGGGCGGGAGAAGAAACTCGTCATGGACATGAAGCGACTTTCAACCGAGATACGCGAGTTGGAAGCGAAAGTCAACTCGACCAGGATTGCCGATCCGGATTTCAGGGACGCGGCAGCCTCGGCCGAGCTGGAGAACAAGCGGAAAAAACTTGCCAGGTTGGAAAGGATTCGCGAGCAGAGGGCCTTCAGGAGGGCCATGAGGATAACAGGGATGGGCCTCAGGGTCGAGGAGGTCGTGAGGTTCTCCTCTGTCATGGCGGCAATAGCCATGCTGGCAGCCCTGCCTGTTGCATTCTTCATTTCGATATTGCTGGGCCTGGGGCTGTTCATGGCTATAGCCGCATGCGCCGGGGCTTCGATGGCGTCCGGACTTGCAGTCTTCACCCTGCTCGTGACATATCCCGAAAGACTGGCCAGAGGCCTCGAGACCGAAGCCTTCGGAGCCGCCCCGGAAGTCATAAACTACATTGTCATGTCAATGGAATTGTCCCCCTCGCTCGACAGAGCGGTCGAATTCGCTGCGGCCAATGCTGACGGGCCCATGGCGGCCGAACTCAGGTCCATTGTCTGGAATGTCAAGGCGAGAAGATTTACCACAACCGAGGAGGCCCTCATATCCTATGCGGACGAACTCCGCGAAACGAATGAGGAACTGGCTTCCGCGATGTACAGCATTCTCAGCGCAGTCAAGGACAGGGAGCGCGAGAAAGCAAGATCAGGTCTCAGGCAGGCCTGCGATACGGTGCTCACGGGCACCAGGCAGCGCGTGGAGGGTTTCGCCGCATCCCTGGGGACGCCGGCAACGGTGCTGTTCTCCCTGGGGATACTGCTTCCTATGATAATCGGGTCCATGCTTCCGATGCTGTCAATGGGCGGGTTCGACATGGGCGTCCAGGAGCAGCAGGCGGCGGAAGGCAGCTGGATCCCGACCTTGGTGCTCAGCATACTGCTCATGAACCTGGCATTCCCGTTGGCGGCTTTTGCCTACGCCAGTTCAATACTCTCGAGGAGGCCCGGGATTCATACCGTTTCCGAGCCGGCCAAGGAAGGCAGGGCCTCCGCAACAATTATGGCGGCCGTGATCATCGGGGCATCCGCTCTCCTGGCTTTCATTACCGGGCGGTATCTGGAGTTCTGGGGCCTCGAATGGTCCGTCGCGGCGCTGCTGCTGCTCTCTGGTCTAGTTGTCGGCATCCGCCATGCCCTGACCCCAGGGAAGTCCCCGACGGATGTCAGGAAGGTCGAAAAATTGGAAGAGCAGATTCCGGACATGCTGTTCCAGTTGGGTTCGAGACTCGGCGAGGGCCAAGCATTGGAAAGGGCAATCGAGGATGCCGCGGAAACCCTGTCCGGCACTGAGATAGGTAATTTCCTGGTCAGCATACTGGCAAGGATGAGGAGGGGCGGGAACAGCCTCGGCGACGTGCTTTTCTCTGATGACGGCATCGTCGCGGTTCACCCATCACGGAAGCTGAGGGCGGCGCTGCGGCTCGCAGTCGAGGCTGCTGGCAAGGACCCGGAGACGGCCGCGGGAATGCTCATCACGATGTCGAATCACATGAGGGAACTGGCCAGCTCGGACAGGGAGATGCGGATAAAGCTCCGATCCACGGTGGACAGCATGAAGAACACGGCCATCCTGTTCGGGCCCGTCATAATGGGCGTGACAGTCGGCCTTTACGGGCTCCTGTCGGAAACATTCTCGGGAATGAACGGCTCGGCAGCCATGCCGACGCCGTACTTCATCATGATAATCGGGATATATCTCATGGCCACAGTCGCCACCATCATGTACTTCTGCTCAGGCATCGAACGCGGCCGGGGGCATTGGAAAAGGGATGTTGCGACTGCCCTACCTCTCTCGGCCATGATATTCTGCGCAGCCTCGCTCGGTTCCATGATGGCGTTCGGGTGATCAGTGCCTCGAGTACCTGGCTGCCTTGCCTCTTGCCAGAAGCTGGTAGGCCTCGTCCGGCGTTTTGTTACCGTGGACTATGGCGTTGATGGCCTGAATCATCGCGACCGGGTCGTGCGCCTGGAAGATGTTCCTGCCCATGTCCACTCCGACCGCGCCGGCCTGGATGGCGTTATAGGCAGTCGTCAGCGCCGTTATCTCGTCTGTCTTCTTGCCGCCGGCTATGACGACGGGCACGGGGCATGACTCGACCACTTTCTCGAAGCCCTCGACATAATAGGTCTTGACTATGTGGGCTCCGAGCTCAGCCGCAATCCTGGAGGCCAGGGCCATGTATTTCCAATCGCGCGTCATGTCCTTTCCAACTGCTGTTACCGCAATTACCGGGATTCCGAGGGACTCGCACTCGTCCACAATCTCGGTGAAGGCCAGCAGCGTGTCCCTCTCGAACTTCGCGCCGACCATTATAGAAAATGCCACGCCCGAAACATTCAACCGGACCGCGTCCTCCATTGACACGGTGACGCCCTCGTGAAGCAATTCCTCGTTCAGGATGCTGGTGCCTCCGGACACCCTGAGGACTATCGGTATGTCGGTTTCCGGGGGAATGTAATTCCGCAGCGCACCGCGCGTGAGCATGAGCGTGTCGGCATGCGGCAGCAATGGCACCACCATCTTGTCCAGCTGCTCGAGTCCGGTCGTCGGGCCCATGAAATAGCCGTGGTCCACGGCCAGCATTACGGTTTTGCCGTCTTTCGGCTTTATTATCCTTGACAAGCGGTTCTTCATGCCCCAGTCCATTTTCACACCATGAGATGGAATGCTGCGGCGATATTTGAATGTATCCAACATCATTATTAATCTCCAAGGCCATCATGCTCCGATGCAGGAAATATTCGATGGGATTCTGGCGGTTGCACGGGCTCTCTGGCTCATGGTCCCGATGCTCATTCCCAATTCCGCGGCCGTGCTTTTCGGCGGCGGAACACCCGTCGACTTCGGGAAGAAGATGAAGAACGGCACAAGGTTCCTGGGCGACGGCAAAACCTGGCGCGGCCTGGCAGGGGGCACGCTCAGCGGCATGGCACTTGGCCTCATACAGGTCGGGATAATGACCGCACTGGACATTCCTGAGTGGACGTACGATCCATGCATCCTGTGCACTGTGTTCATCCTGTTCCTCCTTGCATTCGGCTCGATGTTCGGGGACATGCTGGGCAGCTTCGTCAAGCGCAGGATGAAGATAAAGCGCGGGGCCAAAGCCCCCATACTGGACCAGTACGATTTCCTCATCGGAACACTGATACTCATTATCCCCCTCCAATGGTCCTGGTTCTACGAGAACATGCTCGAAGGGGTATATCTGGTGGGCTTCATAGGCCTCATAATCCTCATCCCATTCATGCACAGGGCCATGAACATCATAGGGTTTAAAATGGGGAAGAAGGATGTTCCCTGGTAGGTGATGAATTGCTGGAAGAAGAGATAGTGAAAGCCGGAGCCTTCAAGCTGGGAACCTTCACCCTGGCCTCGGGAAGGAAGAGCGATTACTATGTCGACCTGAGGGCAGTGACCACGAGGCCTGAGTTGCTCAGGAAGGTCGCGCAGGCCATGAAATCCCACCTTGGCGACTGCGATAAAATAGCAGGCGTGGAGCTGGGCGCTGTGCCTATAGCAGTCGCCCTGTCCCTGGAGACGGGAATACCCTTCCTCATGGTCCGGAAGCAGAGGAAGGAGCACGGCGCGGGCAAGCTGGTCGAGGGGGATCTGAGTCCCGGGGACAGAGTTGTGTTCGTGGAGGACACTGTAACGACTGCCGGAAGCCTCATCAAGGCAATCATGGCAGTGCAGGAATTGGGCGGGATCGTGAAACACGCCATCATCATAGTGGACAGGGAAGAGGGGGCAAAGGAGAACCTCTGCAAAATCAATGTGGAGATGGTTTCGGTTGCCAGCATACAGAAACTGAGGGAGCTTGCCCAAAAATGAACATGCGAAATTAATTAAACGAACAGGGATATGGGGAATCAATGAAAGCCATCGTATCCGGAGGATGCGGCTTTATCGCCAGCCATGTGGTTGATAGGCTGGTGGGCCAGGGTCATGACGTCACTGTCATCGACAACTTGAGCACAGGCTTCCTGGAGAACATCCGGCAGCACGTGGATTCCGAGGCAGTGACCCTTGAGAAATTCGACCTCGGGGACCTGAACAAGACAGTCAAGGCACTCAGAGGGGCGGACGCGGTGTTCCATCTGGCGGCCAATGCGGACGTGCGCCACGGGCTGGAGGATAACTTCCGGGACATTGACAGGAACCTGGTGGTCACGTACAACATTCTTGAAGGAATGCGGAAGAACGACGTCAAGAGAATCATCTTCTCATCCACCGCAGCCGTATACGGCGAGCCAGACCTGTTCCCCACTCCTGAGACCTACCATCCGCGCCAGACCTCTTTCTACGGAGCCTCGAAAATTGCATGCGAAGGCCTGATTGAGGCCTTCTGCGAAGCCTACGGAATCCAGGCCTGGATGTACAGGTTCGTGTCCATCCAGGGTGAGAGGCATCCCCACGGCGTGACATTTGATTTCGTGAAGAAACTGAAACATGACCCGAAGGAACTGGAGATACTGGGCGACGGAACCGCGCGCAAATCGTACCTTTATATAAACGACTGCGTGGACGGCTTCTTCCTCGGCTTCGAGGAGGCAAAGGCCAGGGTCAACATCTTCAACCTGGGCCATGAGGATTTCATCAATGTCAGGAGTGTGGCCGACATAATAACCGGCGAGATGGGCCTGAAAGGCGTCGGGTACAGATTCACAGGCGGCCAGAGAGGCTGGGTCGGCGATTCACCGCTCGTGCACCTGGACACCTCCAGAATCCGGGCTCTGGGCTGGAAGCCGAAGGTCGGCATCGAGGATACGGTGCGAAGGACCGTGCGCTGGCTCCTTGCAAATCCTTATGTGTATAAGGGGTAGGGAATGAAAATCAGGCAGGCAGTAATCATCTGCGGCGGCTTGGGCACGAGGCTGCAGCCCCTCACTTTTGACATACCGAAGCCCATGGTGCCGGTCCACGGGAAGCCGTTCCTGCAGGTCATATTGGAGCATTTCAGGAACTCGGGCATAAAGAGGTTCGTGTTCTGCACGGGCCATCTTCACGAGAACATCGAGGCGTATTTCAACGACGGGGCCAAGTTCGGAATCGAGATATTTTATTCAGAGGAGCCCGAGCCCCTGGGCACTGGTGGGGCACTGCTCAATGCAAGGCATCTGCTGGATAAATCATTCTTCCTGGCATACGGGGACAGCTACCTCCCGCTGGACCTGAGGGTCCTTTCTGATTGCATGGAAAGGAACAGCGCCGGGGGCGTCATCACAGTCTATGAGAACGCGGACAGGATTGCCCCCAACAATGTCAGGCTAGGCCCGGACGGGAGGGTGCTGGAATACGTGAAGCGGAATCCCCCCGGGTCCATGAACTGCCTCGAGGCCGGGCTCTCAGCCTTCGAAAGACAGGTGCTGGACCTCGCCCCGGGCAGGAAATTCTCCCTGGAGGAGGCGATTCTGCCGCAACTAATAAATAGGGGCCGCCTCTTTGGAATTTTAACGCCCAGGCGATTCTACGACATCGGCACACCGGAGGGCCTGGAACGCGCGAAAAGGGAACTGAATGACACTGATTAGCCGCTCACCAGTCAGGATCAGCTTTGGAGGAGGCGGAACTGACCTCGCATCCTATTACCAGAAGTACGGAGGCGTTGTGGTCAGCGCGTCCATAAACAAGTACATCTACACGATTCTCGAGATGCGGCTGGACGACCGCATTCAGATTATTTCCTCCGATTTGCAGCTCAACCAGACTGTCTCGGACGCCTACCATCTCAAGTACGGTGAAGGCCTGGACATTCCGGTGGCCGTGCTGAAGCACTTCAATGTGCAGAGGGGCCTCAACATCTTCATGGCCTCGGAGATACCTCCTGGCACGGGGCTCGGCTCCTCGGGCGCAGTCACGGTCAATACGATCAACACCATCAACCAGCTCGAGAGGCTGAAACTGGGCAAGAAGGAGATGGCCGAGCTCGCATACAAGATAGAGTTCCATGACCTCGGGATGCCCATAGGCAAGCAGGACGAGTACGCAAGTGCGTTCGGCGGAATCAATTTCATAAAATTCAATAAAAACGGGACTACAGAGGTGGAGCCTCTAAAGATACCGAGGGAGGTGCGGCTGCGGCTGGAGACGGACGTGATGCTGTTCTTCACGGGCCGTACGAGAGAATCATCGAAGATCCTCAGGTCCCAGGACAAGTCCACGAAGGACAAGACCGGCAAGGTTGTGGATTCCCTGCATGCGATCAAGCAGGTCGCCTACGATGTGAAGAAGGCCATAGAGTCCGGCGACCTCGTCGAGTTCGGAAGGCTTCTGGGCCACTCCTGGCAGACCAAGAAGAACCTCGCGCAGGGCATCACCAACCCGAGGATAGACAGGCTCATGGACATAGCCAAGAAGAACGGCGCGCTGGGCGGCAAACTGACTGGGGCGGGGGGCGGCGGGTACATGATGCTGTTCTGCGAGAAGGCCAACCAGAGACCCCTCACCAAGGCCCTGGTGGCTGAGGGTCTGAGCCCCCTGGATTTCCATTTCGACAAGAAGGGAGCATCCATAATCAACGGGTAGTGAGACAATGAGCGAGTTCAGGAAGAAATTCATCGGTGAGTACCTGGAGGACGTGATACGCGTCCTGGGCGAGATAAAGAAGAACAACGCAGACTTCTTCGATAAGCTGGCCTCAATATTCTTCGAGGCCAGGGAGAACAACCGCAAGATATTCTTCTGCGGGAACGGGGGCAGCGCCTCCACTGCGTCGCATTTCACGAGCGATTTGGCGAAGGGCACGATTGTCGAAGGAAGGCCCAGGTTTAAAGCTCTCTCTCTCGCGGACAACATACCGCAGATGCTGGCCTGGGGCAACGACTCATGCTACGAGGACATATTCGTCGAGCAGCTCAAGAACCTGTTCGAGCCCGGCGACGTCGTGGTCGGCATATCCGGCAGCGGCAATTCCGCGAACGTGCTGAGAGCCATAAAGTACGCCCGTGAGAATGACGGCGTGACAGTTGGCATAACAGGCTTCGACGGGGGCAAGATAAAAAACATGGTGGACCTCTGCCTGGTCGTTCCGGTGCACAACATGCAGAAAATCGAGGACGTGCACATGCTCGTGGACCACCTCACCACCCTGATGATGAAGGAAGAGGAGATGGCCAGGCGTGGCTAAGGCTGTTTTCCTGGACAGGGACGGCGTGATAAATCGCCTCAACAGGGGGAGCTATGTCACCTCATGGGACAAGTTCGTGTTCCTCGAAGACGCGAAGAAGGCCATTGCCAAACTGTCCGGCTCCGGATTCCTGGTGTTCATAATCACAAACCAGTCGGCCATTAACCGGGGCCTGCTGACCGAAGCAGGACTTGAGGTCATACACAACAACATGCTGTACGAGATAGAGGCTGCGGGCGGCAAGATCGAGAGAATATATTATTGCCCGCACAGGCCTGACGAGAAATGTAGATGCCGGAAGCCGGAGACAGGCCTGTTCAAGCAGGCCAGCGCGGAATACGACATCGATTACCCGAACTCATGGTTCGTGGGCGATTTCGAGAGTGACAGGGAAGTGGCTAAGAAGATGGGGCTGAGGTTCGTAAGGGCAGAGGGTGATGGGGGCCTGAAGAAGGCGGTCGATAAAATTCTGGCAGAATCTTGATTTCACCAGTCCACAAGCCAGATTGTGTCAGCTGGTACATGTATCCAGTACCCGAGTATTTTTCTTTGGAATTTTTTTGCGATGGCCTGGGCTCGCGCCAGCCCTTTGCTCGCATGCCTGAGCTCCTGTAAATATTCAGCCACACACGAGTTTCACGGTTTTCGGGTTTTCGAAAGATATTGTGACTGTTTCGCCGGCTGTAAGGTTCAGCGCTTCAACGAGCCTCTTTGGCAGACGAACAACGATTGAATTACCTGATTTCGCTACCTTTCCAGTGAGAACCTCGTTCTTGATTTTGTTGTAGATGAGGGCCTGGTTCGCGTCCTCCGGGTTGAAGTAGGTTTCACCGCAGGCAAGACATTCCGATCCACGCATCTTGAAGCCGTCAATGTTGAATTCCTTCGGCTTTGTCCATTCGCCGCATTGGCACTTGATTTTCTCCTTGCTCAGATTTCTTTTCATTTCATCACTCCTACATGGATTATCAGCCATACGGGTGTGTCGTTCCATTTCTGGATGCTCTCCACGGCCACCACCTTTCTGATTTTGCTGCCGGATCTCTTGCATCGCTCGAATGTTCCCTTCTTACGCCTGGAACGTTCGCAGTCATAGCCGGTCTCCAGGATGTCCAGAACATCGAACAGGTCCATGTCATGCTTGAACAGTTCTCGGTATGCGGCATTGGACAGTTTGAGTTCCTGGCCTTTCCATCTGTACTCCGTGTAAGCACCCTAAGTACATACATGTTGTAATTACTATTTGACTCTTTCGCCAATGTCAGCTCCCAGAAAAACCTCGCCCAACCCTGCTCGAAACTCTATATGGTTGACCGGTGCCGGAGCCCTGGGGCCGGGATGATTGTCGATTTTAACACCTCCCCGCCCTCTGCGCCGAATTGCCGCAATTCGGCTTGCTCCGATTGATGTTATAAATTGCTATTGAGCTACAATCCTCGTACAGGCGGGGTATGGTTGAGTTGATTGGAGGAAGTGTTTTGGGCGGCTGGCTGGGACAAACAGGCAGTTGGCCGAAGCCAAGGCAGAGAATCCTTGTATAAAAATGATTTAATAAGATTTTACCAATTAATTGTCCATATCGTATCAGCCATAACATGCACCCAGTATCCCTCGCCCGGCTTCATCACGTAGGTCGCCCCGACCTCTTTGATATAAGGTGATACAGGATCAAATACCTCAACTCTATCCGCGCCAGTCCCCCACAGCGCGTTACCAACAGTTTCTGTCGTTTGTGTCGGATACCCGACCAGATTCCAGCCAGCATATAATGGAATAGTTGTTGATGCGGGTATTAGTCCACTAATGGTTAATGTTACATTGGCTTGTGTGATGTAAATCCAGAATCCCATTGTTTCATCAATGTCGGTCAGGTCATTTACTGAGCTTCCTGGCCGGTAGGTTTTCCAGGGATCGTTTATGTCCAGGGAGTCATAATATTTCACAACATCACACTGACCATTGATAGAAGCCAGCACGCTTGTAATCAAAGAATTTCCTAATTCGAGAGGAATGGAGATGAGGTTCCAGCCAAGACTGAGATTAATGTTGAAGATAGCTTCTACAATCGTGACACTTGCACTCCCCCAAACAGGAAAATTTGATGCAGTTACAGAACCTGTTGCAGGAGTTGATTGCGCTGTGAAGTATCCTGTCGCATTGACAGAACCGACATTGGTATTCCAGAAAAAAGGGACGCCAGGAATCACATTGTTGTACTCGTCATAAGCAGTTGCTGTAAACTGTTGTGATTCTCCCACAATAACAAAAGCGGGATTTGGTGTCACATCAATATGATCGATCGTTACTAGGGGTGTTCCGAATGCGATGTTGTCAGCACCGTCTGTAGTAGTCGCCGAATAGAGGTTGATTCGGGTTATGAGCTCGTCCGAAATTACCCCCCAGAATATGCCCGCGTTGTTGGCCGGAGCTTGGACAACGTCGAGTATCGCACCTCCAACTCCATAAATGGTTATGGTGAAAGTGGTTGGACTGAAGTAGCTCTGCAGATCCATACCAACAGCCCAAGTATCATTGTTATAGAAAACGATGTCCATAGAGTCTGCGAAAATGGGGGTTAAAACGGTTACTGATGGAATAATAGGGGGACCATTAACACCCAATCCTGGAAAGTGGACGGGGTTATCCCAAAACTGAATGCCTGGTTCTATATCGCCCGGTTCGAACCATTCGTTATTCGTGTTTTCATCCAATGGTGCATCAAAGCTCCCTGGGCCGATATCACTAATATTATCGGAAGCTTCCTGGAAGTCTTCAAAGAACGGCAGAGGACCTGTGTCAGCGTTGAATGTAGGTCGGTCAGTGTAGTACACTTGCGCTCTTGGTTTGGGTCCTGGTCCTTGTGACAGAGGAGTGACTACTGACGCTGATTCAAGAATGTCCTCTAGGTTGTTGCTCGCACCGATGTAAACCGATGTTGAGCTGAATAATAAAATCATGCAAATCCATATTGCGGTAATTCGTTTCATCTCTCTCCTCTTAGTTCAGCTAATGACACTATGTAAAGCATAATATTTATAATTTATGGATTGATTACTAAAAACGGAGGGCACAGAAACTTATGTTATTATTCATTCGTCACCCAAGTGAATGCGAAAGCCCGGTAATAAGGTTTACGTTCTCGTTCTTCGGTCCCCGACCAGCCATTCGTTTACTGGTCGGGACGCTTAATTACCAATTGATGACCCAAACAGTATCCGCTGGAACGTGCACCCAGTATCCCTCCCCAGGCTTCATTATATAGGACGGCTCCAGCACCTTGATGTATGGGCTTGTAGGGTCGAAGCCCTCCGCCATGTCCGCGCCCGTGCCCCAGAGGGCGCCCGAGAGAGTCACCGACCCGTTGAGCGTCGGGTACCCGACAAGGTTCCAGCCGGCATTCAGAGTGATGGAAGTGCTCTCCGACCGAACGCCCGAGACCTGCAGGACGCAGGGTTCTGTGACATGCACCCAGTACCCTCTTGTCCTGTCAATGCTGCCGAGGGTGTTCAGTCCGGGTTCGGCTCCGGGCCTGTAGCTCAGCCAGGAGCCAAGCGAGAAGGCCTTCACCGAGTCGTAGCTTCCTGATATAGACCACAGCCTGCTCCTGATGGTCATGTCGTACGAATCGAAAGGCACGGAAATGAGGTTCCAGCCCGACTGAAGCTGCATGGCAAAATACTCCGCGCCCGTGTCGATCCTGAAATTCCACGAGAAGTCCAGCACATTCCCGTGTATGTCCCGACAGCATATCCTGCACGTCACAGTTTCGCCATCGGAAAAGTCGATCGGGTGCATGTACGAGATATTGTATCCTCCCGGGACAGGCTCGCCGGAATAGAAGACCATGAAGCCCTGGACATAAAGCCTGACGGAGGAATAATCCAATCCCAGGTTGTCTGTTATGACGGCCGATATTTCCGGCCTGAGCCCGGAGAATGTCCAGCCCGGTTGGGGGTGCAGGGAATCGGCCGCAGGGCCCACCGAATCCGTAGCGAACACTTCCCAGTGGGAGACATTCATGTTCACGTCCCTCGGATTGTCTGCAAAGATGGCGGTGCCCATGGTTACGGTCAAGGTCGTGATGTTCTCCGTTCTGCCTGTCAGGTTGTATCTGGCATCCGTGAGCACGTTCCACTTGAGTTCACCGTCCACGCCTGTGCTGGCGTTTACGGCCAGGTGCTCGTTGTCAAGGGCTGTCACCCCGGCATCGAGGGGCTGCCCGGTCAGGTTCTCCACCCGGATGTGAAGGAAATTCTGCACGCTCAGGTTGGACAGCGAGTCCATGAACTGCAGGGCCGTTTCCGAGAAGGTTGAGTTGAGCACCCTTGGCCTGGCCTCGGAGTCCAGCGTGAAATCCGATGTATTGTTCGCAAACGAAGAGTTGATGAAGGCCGGCGCGGAATTGTAGCAGTATGCGCCTGACAGCGCCGAGTTGATTATCTCGGTCGACTTTATGTATGTCGGCACATCGTACATGACCGATACGGGGCCGAGCGTCACCTGCCCTGTTCCGTTCGCCATCACGGATATCGGTATTGCCGTGTCGCCCCCCTCGACCCTGTTCAGCTTGTTGTTCAGTGCGCTTGCCAGACCTGTGCCGTTGAGGACTGCCGTGCCGTTGAATGCACCGGTTCGCTGGAACTCGGCGGAGCCGTCCATGTTGATATCCACGGCAACATCCTCCGGATAACCGCCCAGGCCGAGGTCGAGGACATAAAGGTCCATCAGGTTGCGGGACTTGTTCACCCAGGCTATTTTATCGCCGTGAATCACCGGGCACGAATCTCCGTCGGTTTGGTATTCAAGAATTGTTTGGTTGCCAGTGGTCATGTTATACATCCTGACGCTCCAGACCTCGGTGATGCGGTGGTGGAAGTAATAGACCACCCTGTCCCCGTAAATCCTGGGCATGAAGTTCTGCTCCTCGTCCGGGTCATATGTCAGCCTCCGCGGGACAAGCGTCTTGACATCGCAGGAATATATTTCCCAGTTTCCATTCCGGTCGTCATGCCAGACTATTGTATCTCCCCAGATGTCCGGGTCGTACTGCACCGGATCGTCATTGTTCACGTTTACAGCCCGCCAGGACCTGAAATCGAATAACCAGATGTCCGAATAATCATAAGATGGGGGCGAGCCGTGCCAGGAGTACCAGACAGCGTAGTTCCCCTGTATCTTCGCAGACATGTCATGGTCCAGGCTGTAGCTGAGCCTCGCCTCCTCCCCGGTGGATATGTTGAGCATGTAAATGTCATAATTGCCGTTCCTGTAATCCTGCCATACTATCCTGTCGCCGTCAATGGACGGTTTGGCCTGCGCCTCCGGATTCAGGCATACGGCCCATTCTGTCGAGTTGGAAAAAGTGTAGGCATATATATCTGCATTACCGTTCCTCTCGTCTGTCCAGACAATAGTATCGCCGAATACGTCCGGGTCGCCCTGCAGGGCCTGGTCGTCGGTAATCCTAGTCAGCGCCTCGTCATATACCAGGGGCGGCGTCTCCAGGTAATTGGGTATGCCGTCCCCGTCCGAGTCGGTGCTGAGGTTGTAGGCATATATCTCCCAGTTCCCGTCCCTGTTATCCTGCCAGACGAGCATGCCGCCCCAGATGGCGGGACAGTACTGCCAATATTTGTCAGTGAGCACGGCGTCGTTCCCTATCTCGGACCCTGTTATGTCCATTTGCGCCTGGGTGACCACTGCCCTGGCGGGCAGCGCGAGTGATATGTGCTCAGTGGTGCCGCCGCCCACGAAATTCGATTCCTCGACTGCCCTTCCCGAGGAGAATGCCGTTGCCTGGGCATTCTTCGCATCCCCCATTATATTCAGACCCACATCGTTCGAGTCTATCGTGCAGTTGTCAATGAACGGGCCTGATTCGCGGGCATACATGCCGTTCGCATTGCCGCGCAGGGTCGAGTTGAGTACCAGCGGCCAGGATTTGTATAAATCGATCCCGGCGCCATTGCCCTCCGAGAGCAATCCTTCCAGGACAGCCTGCGAATCCTGCATCTGAACCCCCGGGCCAGTGTTGTTCGGGGATGTGCAGTTCAGCATGGAGGGCGATGCCCCGTCAATATAGAACCCGCAGTCATTGTCCGAGGCCGAGCAACCGTCCAGTACAGCCGATGTTTTGTTTTCCAGGCTGAAGCCGTTCAGGCTGAGCCCGGAGCTGACGTTCCTGAGGACGGGACTGCCGCCGCTGAAGTAAAGCCCGTTTTGGACGCACTCGAGCACCCTGCAGTCCTCGATGCTTGGCGAACCAGTGTCCGACCATATGCCGTCGCAGCATTGGCTGAACAATGTGCCTGTTACAGTCGGGGAACAGCCCTGCACCTGGAGGCCAGTACCGGCCAAATCCGATACGGTGCTGTTGCGCATGGCCAGTCCGTCGACGTATGTCGTTATCTGCTTGATGCCGCTTATCCGCGAAGAATCGATGTCGCCTGCGGAGCCCTGCCAGTATGTCAGCCACATTCTTGTCGGCTGGAGAGGGGCTGCCGCACTCAGCGGCATAAGCTGGCTTTCCTCCATGTCGAACCTTCCCGCGTGGATGTCCATGGCCGTGTTCGATTTCGGCTTGTTGAAGAACCACAGTGTGCTGTTATCGAGCCTGAGTTCGGCATCGTCTTTGACGCTCACACCGCTGTGCGCTATTATGCTCAGTCCGGCATATCTCATGCTCGCAGTCACGGTCTTGTAGGACGGCCAGATTATCCAATTATCAGAACTCTCATTTATTTCGACAGCGGCCGAACCGCCCGGAGAGAGCTGCGTGACATTGGTGCCCACCTGGGATCCATTGGCCCCGCCGAACGCGAGTATCGTGTGCGAGGCAAGCTCCTCGGTCCTGTTCCAGAGCATCCTCGTCTCCCTGTAAGCCAGATTCCTTGCCTTTCCAGAGATGTCAGTCAAACCAGAAGCAGAGACCCTGTCAAGCGAATCCCTTATTGACACGTTGCAGCCCGGCACCGGCTGGTATGACGAGTCAATCACCTGCACATCCGTCCAGTTGCCTATGTCTATCCATCCTGACCTTTCCACCGAGGTCCTGGCCCTGTCCAGGGTGCAGTTCACCGCCGATGCGGATGCCCCTCTCCCGACATCCAGGTCCAAGGAATTCGAGAGCGAGGAGTTCAGCAGCACAGGCGCGCAGTTGACAGCCTCGACGCCCAGCCCGTTGCCGGCAATGTCAGCCCCTTCTGCCCACAGGTTGACATAATCGGCATGGATCCCTATCCCCGAGTCAGCGACCAGGACGTTTTTCAAGGTCACGGTCCCTCCTGTCAGGTAGAGGCCAGCCCCGATGGACTGGGAGAATGAAGAGTCCGCAATTATCAGGTTCGTGTACGAACTGAGTATTCCATATTCACAATCCATAGTATATATTCCGGCCAAATGAATGGTGCCCCAATACGAAAAAAGGCCCTTGCTGGAGTTGTTCAGGAATGCTGAATCTATTTCGGCGGACGATTGGCTGGCATATACGGCGTATTCCCTTGACCTGCTGACTTTCAGGTTGGAAACCATGGCATGGTCGTTGACGAGGTAAAGGCCCACTGGCGCCCATTCTATGTTGAGGCCGTCAATATTAGGGGAACAGGAGTCGACCTTGAATCCCACGGTGGATGCGTATTCCACGGAGAGGTTGCTCACTGCCGCGTTCAGGCTCCGCACGGTGAAATCCGTGAGCCATCTGAACTCCGAATCTTCCAGTGTGAGAGTGCTGGCTGCGTCCACAGTGACAGACGTCAGGGCCGGAGTAAGCCTTGCGGAGGTTCCGATTGACGCGAAATCCGATTGGTAGAATCCTATGGTGCCGGAGGCGCACTGGATGCTTCTCGTCAACTGGGAGAATGTCATGAGCGTGCTGTTATCGAGCTCTAGGCTTCCACCAGCGAGCACCTTGAGGTCGCCCAACACTATCACCGACGTATCGGAGACATATCTGGCATCCGTGATTGTCTCCCCGCCGTTCCATATCTCGACGCCCTCAGGGTTCTGGACCGCGACAACTCTTGCGGCAGCATCGGGTCCGAGCGCAGTGAGATTCTCGCCGAACGTGACATTCCCGCCATCGGTTGAGAACGCCAGTATCCTGTGGCTATCCATGTTGACAAGGCCCTCGCGGGTGATGAAGCATTCCCTGTAGGCCAGGTTCGATGCCGTGCCTGACCAGTCAGTCATGTCGCTGGACGCCGGGTTCCCCTCCGAGTCCAGCACTGTCACGTACATGCTTTCGAGCGGCGCCCCTGTCTGATTCACGACCTCGACGCTCATATGCTGGCCCACGGAAACGTACAGCCCGAGGCCGACCTTCACGGCTGATTTGTTGACAGTGGTGTTTAATAGTCTCGGGAACGAGCCCATCTGCACGTCCATGTCCAGGGCGTTCGAGAGCTGGCAGTTCTCGAGCAGCGGCGACGCGTACCAGGTCACGACCCCGGCATTGGCCGAGCCAGCGACGTCGCAGCCGACGATGTTTGGGTTGGAGTTCTGCGCATAGATGCCGACCTTGTTGCCGCTGAGCATGCATCCGGAAAGCACAGGCGTGGAATAGTAGAGGTAAATGCCTCTCGTGGTGGAATTGAGAATCGCCAGATTGGTCAGCCTCGGATTGCAGTAGTACACGTAAACTCCGTACAGGCAGCTCTCGAACCGGCTGTTGTTGACCTTGGCCCCGCTCGACCTCAGCATTAGGCCGTGATAGTCGTTCCGGAACGTCATGCCTTCGAAGGTCGCTGTGGCCGTCAGCACGTTCAGCCCCGGGTTGAGGCCGCTGTAGCCGCAGTGCATCACGATGCTGTTGTTGAAATAGAGCCTGGATGCCGACTGGGCGACCATGGTGTACCTGAGCGCCGTGTTGTTCGACATGATACGGCTGGCGTCCTCCTCTGTCTGGGGGTCTCGGTCCAGGTCGTCCATTGAGAATTTCCCCTCCACCGAAATCCTGTACTGGCCATTTTTACTGATGTTCAGGACGAGAGTCGTGTTCACGAACTCCAGGATTCCGGTGCCCTTGACTGTCAGGTTCCCTGTGAGGTATATGGTTGCATTATGGAACACTTCATGGCCTGTGACGTTCCAGTCCCCCTCGATGACTGCCATGCCTTCCACGGGATATGGGGGCACCAGCGGTCCGGCGGATCCAGCGTTCAGAGGCGAGGCCGCGTCAAACCCGAGGCTTGAGAGAACCAACATCAACGATAACAGACACACAATGCTGCCTTTCATTGATATTAATATAATTCATTATTTACTTAATACTTCGCACAATGGTTCACCAATCGACTACCCAAACCGTGTCTGCGGGCACCCTCACCCAGTATGCTTCTCCCGGCTTCATCATGTAAGTCGGGCCGGCTTCTGTGATGTAGGGTGATTCAGATTGGAACACCTCCACTCGGTCCGCACCTGTGCCCACCAGAGCATTAGCGACGGTCTGCTCAGTCAGGGACGGATAACCCACTATGTTCCAGCCCGCGTAGAGACTGATGCTCACTGGCTCGACCGGAATGGTGCCACCCAGACCAGTTGTCAACATGAAGTCCCCGCCATTTGCAGTTATCCAGAGCCAAATGCCCATCTGGTTGTTAATCGTGACTAGGTCGTTGGCAGTTCCCCCTACCCTGTATGTCTTCCACGGGTCCGCTTTGTCCTGTGGGTCGTACCACTTGGCCACTGTCCAGGTCGTGAGGCCGTCTCCGAGAGTCGCATCGTTCAGTATTATCTGTATGTTGCCAGATAGATCTATCGGAAACGAGCAGAACATCCAGCTATTTGCGGATATTCCTGTCAGGTCAATCTCGTAGGGTGGTAGTGGTAAGGGTTCTTGCACTGCGTTGTCGTTCTGTTCTTCGTTGCCGGCCACATCGACCGCCCTCACCTTGTACCACCAGAGCGTGCTATCTCCGTCGGGCATGGCGCCATAGCCTGTGTCAATGTATGTGTCAGTACCAAACGGAACAGTGTTGAGCAGTGAGTAGGTTCCGCCCTGTGTGGCAGATCTGTAGATATTGTAGTGGTCTACGTCGCCGCTCGCGCTCGCTGACCAGTTCAGGGTGTTGTCCTGATACGGGTCTCTGGCAGTCATAGGCGTGTACTGGAATCCGATGATGTGGTTATCATATGTTGCATCGCCCCAGTACCAGTCCGAACCACCTTGGGCTGCACTAGCATACCTTGTCCAGTACTGGACTGTCCACTCGTTTGCCTCAAACCGCATGGTTCCGAGCTGTTCGGTTGTGAAGGTTGCCCTGAGCGTGGTCGGGTTGGCTGTTGTGTCTCCGTACACTTTAATAACTATGGATTCGCCTGAATTCAAGAATGTTTCCGGCGGTGTCCAGGTTGCTGTCTGGAAGCCGTTACCATTGGCGGTCCTGCTGACAGTCGCCACTAGGCCTCCTCCGCTAATCTCGGTTTCGGTTCCTCCGGTCGTGCGTGTGAACACTCTCATTCCAAGGTAGATGGCTACATTGTTACCCGGTCCCCAGTCGCCTGCCGTGGCTGAGTTTGCTGTCCCTAGAGAGTAGCAGGTAAGGCCGTTGACCGAGGCTTCGTTAACGATACCTCTGAGGTATCGGGTTTCGGTTGCGGTTGTGCCGTATGATATAGATGGGCCCCAGTTATCGACAGTGTTCAGTATAGGCGCGGATGGCAGTGTAATGTCCAGAATATAAGATTCCGCCTCCGGAAGAGCGCTTCCGGATGGGGGTGTCTCACCGCCTGTGCCCAGGCCGACCGCTATCCAGCCATAGGTTCCGGATGCCGGGCAGGTCCAGGCATAGTTGCCGTTGACGGATGCGTCGTTGCCTGCGAATGTCCATGAGACTCCACTATTGGTCGTGTAATAGATGTCCACCGATGTCGGGCTGTTGTAATACTGATAGGTGATTGTCAAGGCTGCGACATTTGTCAGACTGCTGATGGGTCCGTCCGCGATTGCATACGGTGTCGTGATGTCACCTATTATGCGGAAGGTTGTGTTCGCGAATGGTCCCCAGTTGTTGGCTGCGTCTCTGCCGTGCACGTACAGCTTGTGCGTGCCTATTGACAGAGTGCCTGAACCGGTGGTTATGGTGGCTCCCTCAGTGATGCTGTTGAAGCTGCCGTCGGCCGGGTTCATGTCCGTGCCTGCGTCGTTGGGGCCCGGGACATCGATGAAGAACTCGACCTGCGCTATATTGGACTGGCCCCTGCCGTCATCCGTGACCGTGGCATTGAACCACATGGTGTTGCCTTTTATGGTCGGCTCCCTGTCCGCTGTCACGCTGCCTGCGATGCACTTCGGCCCCATATTGTCAATTCCGTTCACGGTAAATGCACCAGATTCGCTGTAGTCAGTGAGCGTCGCATATGTGGCTACATTGTTCGCAACCACTTTGACCCTGTATTCGTTTCCTGTGAGCAGACCTGCCGTGTTCCAGGCATAACTAGTGGATGTGCCGGCAAGACCAGTTGCCAGGGGAGTCCATGCCTGTCCGTTGTTGGGGCTGTAATACAAGTCGATGGAGTCCGCGCCAACGACCGACCATGTGACGGTCACTGTGCCTGATACAGATTCGCCTCCTGTCGGGTAAGTCAGTTCTATGGTCGGGTGGTTGCCTCCGAGCAGCCATTGTATGGCTCGGTCTAGTATCTCGGCCCTCTTCGTGTCTATTGCTGGTGGCATGTAGTCGTTGTGGCCGTTGTTCGTCGAGGATATCATTTCATGGCTGAAGGCGTCGTAGATTACCCTGGCATGGCCACCAGCACCGCCGGCCGTCTGGGATACGCCTCCGCAGGTCCCGCCGCAGGCATTAACGCTGTAGTCCCAGACGGCAGTACCGCCGGCTCTGGCAGAAATGTCGTCGGGCCAGAACCTGCCCGGAACTCCGACAGGGTAGTCGTAAGCCTCGACTTCGAGGTCGGCGATTATACCATCGAACGGGCCTCCAGCAACTCCAATGATCTTGAAATTCCCGGGCTCAGTACCGCCGCCGCCGGAGGCATCGTCCCCCATGTACGTGGCCCTGAGGTAGTTCTGGTACCATGCCACGTCCCTGTCTGTTCCGGCCGCGTCGCACATGTCCCAGCCTATGTCCTGACCGCTCAGGAACAGCATGGGGGGTGTGCCCATCGGGGTCACGCTCTGGTCCAGGTATTGGCCCAGGACGGCCCTGTCGGACGCTCCGACCTGCGGGTAGCCTTCCGCCACATACCAGCACACAATAGTGTGCGAGTTCATGTCAGCGAGCGAGGGCGTCCCGTAGACCTTGAAGTCCCAGTGCGTGTAGGTCCAGCCATAATTGGCGAGGTTGTCCATCCAATCCAGCTCGAAAGGCGTGCCGGAATTCTCCGAGACAGTGCCGTCGTCGTCATCGACCAGCAGGACAAGGTTGCCTCCGGTCCCGGGGCTGCCGGTGGAAAACTTGTAATGAGTGTTCCCATTGTTGTCACGTGTAGAACGGCCCCTGCAGTCTGTCGATTCCACGTCGTAATAGTAGACAGTGGCTGGGGACAAGCCCTTCAGAATGACCTTATGGTTAATCGCTAATGCTGTTATTGTCGATGTAGAGCCCAGCGATGTCGTGTTTCCGTAATATACAACGGAGTTCGCATTCTCGCTCGTGTCCCAGTGGATGACGGCCGCGGTCGGGAGGATGCCGTCCGCATGCACGTTCGTGATGACAGGGCCCCTGAAGTCCACGTTGGCGTAGGCATGGGAATCATGGACCGGGCTGGAATCCACATAGGTCGCGGTGATGATATCCCCGTGGAACACCTGAAGAATGCTGTCGCCGGTGTGAACCATTCCGATGCCAGTATTAATAGTGCCGTATTTGTAAATACCTGAATTTGGGGTTGTGACAGGGACCGATACGGTCTCGCTGTCGCCGCTGCTTGTCGTCAGAATGACATCGATACTCGTAGCCAGGTTGTTCGTGTCTTCGGCGCTCACCGTTATCGTGTCACTGTCATCGTAAACCGTCCTGTCCAGGAACACATTTCCGTAACCATCGGCCAGGGCGCCCGAGACCACCAGAGCGAAGTTCTGCGGCCCCAGGGCGATGGCTGCACCAGTTACACGGATGGTGTACACGCCTGCTGTAGGTGTCTGGATGTAG
>CAYHBA010000009.1:0-84309 GCA_964354755.1 uncultured Thermoplasmata archaeon | reverse complement strand
CCGTAAAAATGATGTGCAGGCCGATGCTGGCCTACATCGCACAATGATATAAGGCCCATGCATATAAATATTTATGTTTCGGACTTTTTTCCGGAATGGAACCCCTTCCCCTTTCTCAGGCGGAACCTTGCCGTGAGTATTTTCTCGGAGGAGAAGAGCCTGGATGCGGCATAGATTACAATGGTTGTGAAAATAATCTGGTAAAGGATGCCGATGAGTATCACTGCGAACTCGCCCGTGTACATTGCCTTGGCTGCGAGAACTGGGTAGGTGAAGGGTATCGCCAGGATGACGCCCTGCGCAATCGCGGGAAGTTGGCCGAGGTCCACGAACATGAGTATGAGCGCAGGAATGAAAATCGGGACATACAGGATGCCGAGCAGAGATTGGGCGCTCCTCACATCCTCTGTGAAAGATGCAACCAGCACGGCCACGGACAGCGCAGAAACAAGCGAGAGAAACAGCGTGACCAGAAGCACAACTATGCCAGCAGGGGAAGGAGCCAGGCCTATAGCGGCAAGGTCTACCGCCGAACCGTTTGCGGACATTGATTGTAAGCTGGTGTAATAATAGGAGAAACCGAACATGTAGGCCACAACGGCTATGGCAGATATGACCACGACACCTGCAATTTTACCGAACAGTATCGTGCTCCTGGGCACCGGTGTCGTGAGCAGGGTCTCCAGTGTCTTCTCCTCCTTCTCCATGGCGACGGAAGTAGCTGCCAGCTGGGCTGCCATGATCAGGAGAATCATGAGAACCATCGGAATCATGATTGACTGGGTCATCATTTGATTGGTAATTTCGGACGGGCTGTTTTGAACGACTTCGCCGTCGACGACAGAGAGGCTGCTCACGACAACCGGATTTTTCACATCCGATGCGTTTATGCCAGGGTATGACTGCCCCAGTCGCTCGTCCAGAACCGACCCCGTGTATCCGTAAACCAATGAAGTGACGCCATCGGACTGAAGGCCTTCAGAAATCGAATATGTTTTTAACGGTGTATAGAGAACAACCATGGCGCTGCCGTTTGTCTCGATCGTCTGTGTGAAATTCTGCTGGATGACCATGAACAGGTCGACTGGATATTCTGTACCGCTCACCATCATTTCAAGGTCGTTCGGCGAATAATATGAATCGTTAATCCCCTGCGCCACCATGTAGCTAATCAATTCACCGGACCTATTGCCCGAATCAAGGTTGACGATGCCCAGGTCGATGTGGTTCATCGAATCCTCGACCGACGACACGGAGGCGCTCATCGCATAGCCCATCATCGGGAACATGAGCAGCGGAACGATTATCATGCCCAGGAGCAGTCGCTTGTCCCGTATCATCTCAGTGACCTCTTTCCTGATAATCCTCATGAGCGGGCTGACCATCAGAAGCCACCTCCAGGGGGCGCAGGCACCGTCCCTGTGGCCCTGATGAACACTTCCTCAAGGTTCCGGGCGGCGTATTTTGCCGTGAGTTCCTTGGGCGTCCCGATGTCCAGCAACTTGCCTTCATCCAGCAGGCATACCCTATCGCAGAGGAACTCGACCTCGAGCATATTGTGGCTGGACAGGAGTACAGTTATGCCCTGGTTCCTGACATAATCCTTGATTATTCCTCGGACATGGTACGCATACCTCACATCCAGCCCACTCGCAGGCTCGTCCAGGACCGCGAGCTTCGGCCTGGTCATAAGGCTGCGGGCGATGAGCAGCTTCCTGCGCATGCCCTTGCTGTACTCCTTGGTCCTGTCGTCTATCCTCTCCCCCAAGCCGGCAAGCCCTAAACCACGATTCACCACTTCCTCCTGTGTCTCGCCTTCCCGCATTTCCAAGAGGCCAGCCATGAACTCCAGGTACTCGCGCCCTGTGAGCTGCTTGTAGACTCCGGCCTCCTCGGGCAGGTAGCTGACCATCTTCCTGATGTTCTCCTTGTCCAGCACATCCACGCCGAATATGCTCGCAGTTCCGGATGTGGCAGTGAGAAGGGTCGTCAGGATTTTCAGGGTTGTTGACTTCCCGGCGCCGTTGGGGCCGATGATGCCGAAAATTTCACCTTGTTGAATGTCCAGGGTCAGGTCAGAAAGAGCCACTATGTTCTTGTAATGTTTGGAAAGGTTTCGTATCTCGACTGCTTGAGCCATAATGTCCCAGATTCATCCGCAAATGGATATTTATATGTTTGGTGGGAAAGCCCTGGGAATCACTCCTCAAGGGTTGAGGCGCACATCTTGCAGGTTTTGTCACTCTTAAGGTTTAGCGTTTCGCACTGGGGACAGAGTACCATGTTCTCAGGCACTTTGATCGAGGTTTCTTTGGCCGGTTCTGTCTCGGCCATTGTCATAAAGCTTTCCTTTGGGTGATGCGCCTGGCATTGCCTGGACACGAATTCATGAACCTTCGGCGGCTCGTACCCGAATTCACCGAATGCCTTCTTGGCTTTGGAGCTCTTGAGATAGAAATAAAAAAGCAAATAGACAACGAAGGATATTGCCATATAAATGTTGAAAAATGCCAGTAGCAAAGCAAGCCCCGCCATTAGACCGTAGAAGTCGGCAGCCCACTTTCTGGCCCAATGGGCCATCATGAGCAGACCGATGGCCATGAGAATGAGGATTGACCCTAGAAGAAGAATGAGTAATCCGATGCCTTTGAATATTCCTCCGACCGCGCTACTGAAAATACCGGCCAGGCCCAGGAAAGCTGCGCCGATCAGAAAATAGAATCCGCCAATTAAAAATGATACAAGACTAATCAACAATATCTCCGGCGGGCGTTTTGTCGCCATGATGAATTATATGAGCACCCCCATATATAAATATGTTGTTTCAGCCAATCCTGTGTTCCACACCAGCGGAAACGTTTTAATAACCCAACCATTCCCCCCTCACTGCGAGGAAATACATGAAGAGAAGCTCGAGGGTCTGGAAAAAGCGCGGGCAGCAGCGCTGGAAATGGCGCAAGAAGAAGATGAGGCGCCGAAAGAGGGCTCAGAAGATGAGGAAGGCATAGGCCTGGCCCTGACCGGATTGAGTTTCGCCACATGGGAGTATGGGGTAGCCTGGTATCCTCGCGGGCTCCAGTTACAGGGATGATTACCAACGGGTATTCTGAGGGTCCCGGAGACGTCCGGATCCGGTGATGAATAACTGGAGCGATGACCCGTAGATGGTCTTTGCAGGTAAGGTTCCGCCGGAAGGCGGGGCTCCCTGCGGCAGATACCCGCTGATCTGGGTTCAAAGTATCACTTGGAGCGACTCTGGACATTTAATTACAGAGCCCAAGTTTCACTTGCGCCGAGAAATAACAAGCAGAAAATCAGCATTTCTCGGCTGCAAGGAGGCCGATTCATCGGCCGGAAAAACATATATCTCCAAGATGAGCAACAGGTCATTCTGTTGCGATGGTATGGAAGTCCCAGTGCTCCCATTTTTTATTTTCAACTGATTAAATAATAATATGAAAATAAAAAATGCGCGACGAACACGGATCCTCACACTCTCAGAGCAGAGTGTTCGTCAGCGCCGGCGAACTGTCTCTCTGCAATTGACAGCAATGTTCGCCGCTCCCAACTCTGGCACTGGTTCGTCTCTCTCTAACTTCGCATTGCACACTCGAAGCAAAACCGCAACCCTTTAATCCCGTCCGCCCCTTTCCGCCCTTATGAAGATAATCGACCTCACAAAAGAGCACGAGCCATTGTACTTCAAATGCCTCGAGGACTGGTCCCCCGAGATGGCTGAATCCGGAGGCCACAAACAATGCTGGTTCGACAGGATGAGGAACAGCGCCCGCGTGAAGCTGGCGGCCGATGATGATGGGAATGTCGGAGGAATGATTCAGTATGTCCCCATCGAGGATTCTTTCGCCGAAGGCCATGGCCTCTACTTCGTGCTCTGCGTCTGGGTCCACGGGTACAAGGAAGGCAGAGGCAATTTCCAGAAAAAAGGCATGGGTAAAGCTTTGCTGAAAGCCGCCGAAGAGGATGTCAGGGGCCTGGGAGCCAAGGGCCTTGCTGCCTGGGGCGTCTCCCTGCCGTTCTGGATGAAGGCATCGTGGTTCAAGAAACAAGGCTACAAGGTCGCGGACAAGGAGAATATGCGAGTGCTTCTCTGGAAGAGGTTCTCGGATGATGCCCAGCCGCCGAGATGGATAAGGCAGAAAAAGAGGCCTTCGGGCGTTTCCGGAAAGGTCACGGTAACGGGATTCAACAGCGGCTGGTGCCCGGCCGGAAGCATAACTTTCGAGAGGGCACAACGGGCTTCGAAGGATTTCGGGGACAAAGTCCTGTTCCGGCACATTGACACTTCGGACAGGGCCAAATTTGGGGAGTGGGGAATCGACAATGCCGTGTTCATCGACGATGTCGAGATAACCACTGGCCCGCCGCTTACCTACGAAAAGATCAGGAAGAAGCTGGAGAAGAAAGTCCGGAAATTGAAGTGAACGGTTTCACGTTGGGCAAGGCTTTTACGTTGCCGGGCAATCTTGGGCGCCATGAAAGCCCTCCTCAAATGGGAAAAAGGCATGGATTTCAAGGCCAAGGCAGAAACAGGAGTCTGGGTCCCTATAGGCCCCAGCAAACCGGAGACCGGCACCCCCCAGGCGGCAACCCCTATGGAACTTCTTCTGATGTCGCTTGCCGGCTGCACTGCCATGGACGCAGTCTGGATACTGCAGAAAAAGAGAATGCCATTGGACGATTTCTGGATAGACCTTGAGGCTGAGAAAACGGCCGAACACCCGAAGGTATATTCCTCCATCCACATGAAATTCGTTTTTGTGGGAAAGAATCTGAAGCGGAAGGCGCTGGAGGAGGCCGTGACCCTGTCCGCCGAAAAGTATTGTTCCGTCGGGGCGATGGTCGGAAAGGTGGCAAAGATAACGCACGAAATCGAAATCAGGGAAAAATAATGCGGGGAAAGGGAGTTTCACGAAGACGTTGCAGCAAATGGTAGCCGTTCATCTTCGGTTTGAACCCTTGAACCACTAAGGACGGGATATCTTCTTCGGCTGAACAACCGAACCTTAAGTCCCGCGCCGTTGGCCAGGCTTGACTATCCCCGCAACAAGCCATACGCTACAACATACTAATAAAGTTTGTTGCAGGCCTTAATGGTTCGTTTTTCCTCTCCCCCAATAAATAAATAGAGCCATCCAGATTTCGGTTCATGGAACCGGACCTTGTGGAACAGCTGGGGAGGCAGTCGCTCTGGCTGAGGGACTCGTGGCTCTGGCTCATGAGGGAGAAGGTCGCGCCGGGAGCGCGACCTTCGGGCTGTATCATCGCCTTCTCAGATACCAGACAATTGCAAGGCATATCAGGGCTATCAGCAATGCGACCATGATTGACATGACGACATCCCAATATGGCCAGCCGCCGTCGTACTCGTTTCCCGTTATCGCAGGGTTCAGCGGCTCCGGGTCGTCAGCATCCGCGACTCCGTCCCCGTCATCGTCAGTGTCTGCATTGTTGCCGGTTCCGTCACCGTCCGTATCCAAGGTTTCATTAGGGTCAAGCGGGAAATCGTCCTCTGCGTCAGGCGCAGCGTCATCGTCATCGTCAGTGTCCGCATTGTTGCCTGTGCCATCAGCGTCAGTGTCCGCAGACTCGTTCGGGTCCTGCGGGAAGGCATCGGAACCGTCCGGCACGCCGTCGCCATCGGAATCCAATTGGGTCACGGTCAGCGTGAAGTGGCTGCTGGCAGAGCCGCCGTTGCCGTCGCTGACAATTACCTGGATACTGAAGGTCCCGACCTCGGCAATGCCGTTCAGCACTCCGGTAGCAGCATCGATTTCAAGCCAATCCGCTGTTGTGACCAGCGTCCATGTCAGAGTGCCCCCATCAATGTCGGTCGCGTCATAGTCCACTGTGTAATTGTCTCCGCCCACTGCGGTTGAGACATCGTCCGTCGTTATCACAGGCGTGTCGTTGACGTTCTCGACCAGCACGGTCACTGTTCCTGTGGCTGTCCCCCCGTTGCCGTCCGATATTGTGTATGTGAATGTGTCGGTCCCGTGGTAATTGGCTGTGGGTGTGTATGTCAGGCGCGTGCCGCCTGTCGTTATGGCAACTGTCCCGTGAGCGCCCTGGGTAACCGCAATGATTGTCAGCGTCTCTGAGACATCCGGGGCGAAGCCGTCATTGCCCAGAACGAGAATCGTCCTGGCCCCGGAATCCTCGGATATGGTGGCGGCATCGTCCGCTGCTGTGGGATTGTCATTGACATTGGTTATGGTGACAGTCACCGTGGCAGTTGCATTCTCCCCGTTGCCGTCGTTTATCGTGTAGGTGAAGGTGTCAGTGCCGAAGTAATCGGCTGTCGGAGTGTATTCAACCGTGTTGCCGGCTATCGTGGCAGTCCCGTGAGTTCCCTGTGTCACTGCAATTATCGTCAGCGTGTTTCCGTCGCCGTCCAGGTCATTGGCCAGGATGTCGATGGTGTTTGCGCTACTGTCCTCATCCACACTTGCCGCATCATTCGCAGCGACCGGGGCGACATTCACCTCGTTTACGGTTATCATGAATATCTGGTTATCGAATAGGGTTCCGTCTGAAACGCGAACGGTGATATTGTAGAATCCGGGACCTTGGGCCTCCGTGGGCGTCCATGAGAATGCGCCTCCGCTCGTAATGCTGGCACCTGCAGGCGGTATTCCCTCGAGCGTGAATGTCAGTGTGTTGGCGGGTATGTCCGGATCAGTAGCCGTTGCTGCGAATGAAAGCAATGTGAGTTCATCGACCGCCTTGTTCAAGATGGTTCCTAGAACTGGTGGGTCATTTATACCGGTGACTGAAATTGTCACGGTAGCGATATTTGAGTCCAACATGCCGTCATTGGCATGATATGTGAAGCTGTCCGGACCGCTGTAATCCGTAGTTGGCGTGTAAATGAAAGACCCGTCCAAGTTCAGCGTCAGGGTCCCATGGCTCACATCCGCATCAAGAACGGCCGTCAATGGCGAGGACTCTGCATCTGTATCATTGGCCAGTACGCCGATCCCAACTATCACGGTTAATGTTCCATCCTCTGTTATGGTGTAACCATCAGCTGCTGCCATCGGGGCATTGTTCACCGCGACCAGGTTGATTGTGCTGGTCGCAATGTTGCTATCCGCGATTCCGTCGTTGACTTGCCAACTAACTGTACGGGCCAGGGTGCTGGGATTCCCATTGGCATCACTGTAAGTGACGCTTTCAAGGGCGAGTTCGTAATTGGCAATCGTGTCAGTTCCGGTCAAGGTCAGCAGGCCAAGTCCAGCGTTCCAGTTTCCGGCAATATTTGAGGTGTTCACAAAAGAAAGAACATCCTCCCCGTTCTGGTAATTGCCCGTTATCTGGACTGTTGCACTTTCCAGGTTGGTGTCATCCGTATCGCTCAACGTCAGGGTGCTGTCGATGACAACTGGACCGTCTCCTTCGGTGTAAGTCAAAGGAGGACCGCCTGCACCACCGAGGACCGGGGCGTCGTTCACCGCGACTATGTTTATTGTGCTGGTCGCAATGTTGCTGTTACTGATTCCATCGTTGACCTGCCAACTCACTGTGCGGGCCAGGGTGCTGGGATTCTCATTGGCATCACTGTATGTGACACTTTCGAGTGCGAGTTCGTAATTGGCAAGCGTATCAGTGCCTGTCAATGTCAGCAGGCCAAGTCCCACGTTCCAGTTTCCGGCTATATTAACGGTGTTCACGAAAGCAAGAACATCCTCCCCGTTCTGGTAATTGCCCGTTATCTGGATTGTGGCACTTTCCAGGTTGGTGTCATCCGTATCGCTCAATGTCAGAGTGCTGTCGATGACAACTGGACCGTCTCCTTCGGTGTAAGTCAAAGGAGGACCGCCTGCACCACCGAGGACCGGAGCGTCGTTCTGCGCTGTCACATCAATCGTCATATTGTTCGGGGTCGCATCATATACGCTGGTGCTGTCGCGCACGCTGAACGTGAAGCTCGCGTAACCTGCCCCGTTTTCATCCGTTGCCGGTGTGAAGGCCAGGTTTACAATGTCGGCTGTCAGGATTACCTGGCCAGCAGTCACATCTATGCCCATGTATCGCAGCGTCCCAGCTGTCGCAATTGTGTCTATCCTCACAGCTGATAATGTGTCTCCAATATCCACGTCGCTGAACCCGAAGTTCGCTGCGACGAACGAGTATGTCGAGTCCTCTGTCATCGTCACAGTGCTGTCTGCACCGGTCGGGGCATCGTTGACATCGGTCACATTGATGATGAATACTTCTACATAGGTCCCGCCGCTGCCATCATCCGTCTGGACACGGATGTTGTAACTGGCCTGGGTTTCGTAATTGAAAATAGCATTTGAGTGAAGCTGGCTTCCGACTATCTGGAATTGAGCGTTACCTGTATCCCCGGCACCTGCCACGAATGAATATGTGAACGTGGACCCTAAATCCACATCAATGGTTGTGAAGAAGCCTATTACAGTGCCAGAGGGTAGGTTTTCATTTATCGTATTGCTTGATAACACGATGTCGGTCGGAGCGTCGTTCTGCGCTGTCACATCAATCGTTATATTGTTCGGCGTCGCATCATATACGCTGGTGCTGTCGCGCACGCTGAACGTGAAGCTCGCGTAACCTGCCCCGTTTTCATCCGTTGCCGGTGTGAAGGCCAGGTTTACAATGTCGGCTGTCAGGATTACCTGGCCAGCAGTCACATCTATGCCCATGTATCGCAGCGTCCCAGCTGTCGCAATTGTGTCTATCCTCACAGCTGATAATGTGTCTCCAATATCCACGTCGCTGAACCCGAAGTTCGCTGCGACGAACGAGTATGTCGAGTCCTCTGTCATCGTCACAGTGCTGTCTGCACCGGTCGGCGCGTCGTTCGTGTTGGCAACTGTCAGCGTGAAATTGGCACAGTCAATGCCGCCATTTCCGTCGCTTACTGTAACATTGGCCCAATACAAGCCAACATCACTGTTAGTAGGAGTTCCAGAGAGAATGCCAGTCCCCATATCAATGCTCAGCCACAAGGTGGCATTTGTGTCCAATGCCCAAACAAGTGCATCACCATCTAAATCAATTGCATTATAATCCACGCTGTATAAACCATCCTCGAAGGCGCCAACGTTGTCAATGGTGATTATCACAGGGGGATTGTTTGTGGTGTTGAACGGCTGCATCAGCGGATAATTGTCCATTGCCCCCGCTCCACCGTCGATGTCAGTGTATGGTGTGTCGCCCATGCCGTCAGCCGGCGGTACATTTTGTGCTGCGGTATTATTTGAATCGACACCTGCGTAATCGCTCCAGTAATTGCCGCCGGATGGGTAGGAAAGGTTCCAGAAATTAATGCTGTCATCATAAGCCTGGTTAACGTTGTTCATTATGTTGTTATGATACAGTGTGTTGCTCGAACCGGTGAGATAGAAGCCGTACCCGCCATTTTCTCTTACTTCGTTTAGGCTTATTGTATTCAATGACCCGGCCAATAACCGTATGCCATCGCCCAGGTTATTTGATGCAAAGTTTCCGGAAATTGTGTTGCCTGAGGACTGCACGTACAGGCCACCGTCAGTGTTGTATTCGGCTGTGTTATTGACCAATACGTTGTTGCCGACAGTGAGGTAAATGCCCCACTGCAGATTCCCGGACACAGTGTTGCCGGATATCTCATTGTTCTGGCCTGCTGTCCAGTATATGCCATGCCAGCCATTGTTCCATGCTTCATTGTTGGATATTGTATTGAAGTTGCATGCAGAACCCGAATATATTCCGACCTGATTGCACCACGAGGCATTGTTATCGGTTATAATGCATCCATCTGAATTTTCAACCTGGATGAGAACGTCGTTGTTCACTCCCGAGTTACCAGAAATGTAAGTGTTGTCAGCATTGGAAATCGAGATGCCGGAGATTGTGCCATTTACCACGTTATCGGCGATTGTTGTGCTCTCACTGTCTAATACCCAAATCCCATCCCAACTAGGACAGTTGTGGGCAATGTTGCCGGTGATAGTATTGTTGTCTGAATGTTCAATCATAATGCCCTCGTCGCTGTAGGAAACATTGTTGTAAATAATCGTGTTGTTCCGGCACAAGGCATGGTTGAGCAGGATGCCAGAACTCGAGCCACCGATCGCGGTGTTGTTGATTACAGTGTTGTATCGTGTAGCCTGGGTGAACCAGACGCCGTCACTGGTATCAAACATGCTGCAGTTGGCTATCGTGCTGTAGATTGTATTGTAGAAGGTGACTCCTTCGCTGGTGCTCGACAAATTGCAATTCGAAATAGTGATATTATTGGAACTGGAGACGAAAGCACCGAATTGGGCGTTGTTGAACATGGTGCAATTGTGCACCTTTCCATTGGCGGCATTGTACAAAATTATTCCAGCGTCCCCATAATAATCCCAGGGGGAACCAAATCCATTGGAATTGTTGAGATAGCAATTTCTCACTATGAAATGGTCGGTCGTATTCCCTATGTACAAACAATAGCCTGCGCCAGTTCCATCGATAGCGAAGTTCTCGATTATCCATGGAGTACCTATGGACCCGTCTCCGCCCGTGACTTTTGGGGAGGATGTGAAATCCGTGTCATTATTAATTCTGAAGGGCGTGCTGACGATGTGCGAAACATCGTCCTTCACGATAGATTTCGCTTCCACGTTCTCATTTATGTTCGCGGTCATGATTATTGCACTCGCCATCAACATTACGCTCAGCCATAGAGCGAAAATCTTCGATTTCATTTTCCTCACCTGAAGTGTTTATGAGTACGCGATATAATACAAATACTTATCTTTTTATGCAAGTTGGACGATTCCGCTTTCATGCTCCGCCCCGTCCTGAAGCCCGACGCCCAGCAAGTCATTTCCATTTTTCTGAAGCACCATGTCAGCCTGGCTGAAGCCAAAGGAGTCGTTGTGGGCATGAGCGGGGGCCTTGATTCCTCGGTCACGGCAAAGCTGGCAGTCGATGCCCTCGGACCTGACATGGTCCTGGCCGTCCTCATGCCGGAATCAACTACCCCGGACGAATGCATGGCGGATGCCAGGGAAATGGCGGATGCCTGGCACATACATGTTGAGAATGTCAGGATGAATGATATTGTCAATTCGACAGCAAGGACACTGAAGGTCTCGGACCCGAGCCAGCTGGGCAACATTAAATCGCGCGCCAGAATGATTGCGCTTTACAATCTGGCCGCCGGGAGAAAATTCCTCGTCCTGGGGACCGGCAACAAGAGCGAACTGCTGACAGGCTATTTCACGAAATGGGGGGACGGCGCGTCAGACCTGTGCCTGCTGGGTGACCTCTACAAGACCCAGGTCAGGGAGCTGGCGGCTCGCATCGGCATCCCGGACAAAGTGATTGCCAAGGTGCCGTCCGGAGATCTGTGGAAAGGCCAGACGGACGAAGGCGAGCTGGGCATAGACTACGCCACGCTGGACAGGATACTTCTTGGCATCGAATTGGGCATGAAGGACACCGAGATAGTGAAAGGCGCCAGGGTGGACGCCAAGCAGGTAACTCATGTCAGGTCGCTCGTGAAGAGGAGCGTGCACAAGAGGCGCATGGGTTTAATCCCGAAGCTGGGCTCCAGGACTGTGGGCCAGGACTGGAGAGAGGCAGATTTATCCCATTAGCTTCTCGTTGGCCAGTTTCACGAACTCATCGGGCTTGACAAGGTCGATTATTATTTCCCCGGAAGAGCGCCAGAGCAGCATCCCGAACCTTCTTTTCTCTTTCAGTTTGATCTCAACCAGGTTCCGGCTCCCGCTGGCCAGGACTATGCGGCTCCATGAGCCTGCAGGGAAAAGGCCCCAGGCCCAGAGCCGGGTCTCGAGCCTCTGGACCGACCGGATGTCTCGAAAAGGGATGGATTCCTTGAATAGGATGCCCTGCCTCAGGACTATTCCCCCGTCATTGACCTCATGCCCCGTGGTCATGGGCGTGAGCGTGGCCAGGACAATTGCCAGGAAAAAGACAAAGCCGAAAAAGGCGAGCCAGGTTCTGTCGGTATCCGGCATCGCCAGCAGGAACAGCATAGCCGCGAGCAGGCACATCATGGTGCAGAACCTGATGCCGAACTGGAGCCTGGGGTAGGGGAAATCCATGGCGCGGGATGCAATTCCGGGCATATAATTTTCGCGTCGGAATTTCATTACGAAAATGTAATGGTGCATTGGTGTGGATAATGGTGACAAGATAGTATAGTTTTAAATATTATAAGTATGCTATATTCCTCAATAAAATAATTCGGGAGGTAGTATTGTGCTCGCTCGAAGACTATTCGCGATGGTTTTCGCCATCGCCCTAGTGGCGCCCGGCCTCACGGCCGGATATTCTATGACTGCATCTCCGGACTCTGCCGCAGACCTGCCGGCAGCGCCTGAGAAGAATATTGTCCGGTCCACACTGGCCTCCCCCGTTGGCGGTGAAGTTATGGCCGGAGGAACCATCCTGAGCATTGCCTGGGACATTCCCGAAGCCATGGCCAGCGCCGACATTTATTACTCGGTGGACATGGGGGATTCATGGGTCATGATAGGGGAGGACGAGCCGAACGACGGTTCGTTCCTCTGGACATTGCCTTATGTCACTTCGGACGAATGCCTGGTCAAGGTCACGGCCGAGGGCGAGTCCCTGGCCAGCTATCAGGGAATTTCAGGCTCGGAGTTTTCGATTGATTCGACGCCGCCAAATATCCGGCTGAGCATGCCAGAAACCTCGCTGGTTGCAGGCTCGAAAATTCCCATTCTCTGGACAGCCGCGGATGGACACATGGCCTCAAGGCCGATATCAATATTTTTCTCTCCCGACGGAGGCCTTATATGGGCATCCGTGACAGAATGCGAGCGCAATGACTGTCAATATGACTGGGTGGTGCCGGATGTCAGTTCAGAAACATGCCTAATTAAAATAACAGCTCTGGACGAAGCCGGGAACATCGGTCAAGCCATTACCCAAGGATATTTCTCGATTAACGGAGAAACAACTGGGGAGATTACGAATCCCGGGGACCAGGAACCCAACCCCCTGGCAACATACCCTCAGGACAGCCCCGATGCTGTCGACCATATCGTCGTCACGCCCAATCCCGCCACTGTAACAGTAGGCACCCAGCAGCAATTCACAGCAGTTGCATACGATGAATTCAACGTCCCTATCCCCAACGCCACATTCTTCTGGACGACCAACATGGGTGTAGTCAACTACGGCGGATTGTTTACCGCCAGGACCACGCCCGGCACTGGCTGGGTGAATGCGATGTACGAGGGCGTGACAGGCTCCGCGGTTGTCAATGTTGTCCCGGGCGCGCTGCACCACATCGCTGTCTCGCCGGCCTCGGTGTCGGTACCTGTGGGTGGCACTCAGCAGTTCACGGCCACCGGATACGATATTTACAATAATGTTCTGACTGGATTGACTTTCGCATGGGCGACCAATGTCGGCACTGTGAATGCGACTGGCTTCTTCACGGCCATGACCACTCCCGGTAACGGTGTGGCCACTGCGCAGAACGGCACAGTCACGGGAACGGCCAATGTCCAGGTGACCTCTGGCCCGGTCGACCACATCATCGTTTCGCCTAATCCGACCTCGGTCGTTGTCGGCGAATCCGGAACGTTTTCGGCAATAGCCTATGACTTTTACGGCAATGTCAAGAGCGGTGTGACATTCACCTGGACGACGGATGTCGGTTCAATAACTTCCGGCGGATTTTTCACGGCCCAGACCGCTCCGGGCATCGGAACGGTTACTGCCACCGTCGGCCTTGTAAGCGGCTATGCCAGCGTCACGATTCTTGTCGGCAGCACGTACAGCATCTCTGTCTCTCCGGACCCTGTCAGCGTCACAGTGGGCGGCACCCAGCTCTTCTCCGCGGCAGCCTATGACCAATACAACAATGTAATCACGGGAGCGACATTCGATTGGACCACCAATGTCGGAACCATCGACAGCAGCGGACTCCTGACAGCGCAGACCACTCCCGGAACCGGAACAGTCCAGGCGACATACGATTCGGTTATCGGCACAGCATACGTGACCATAACCATCGGGAACCTGGACCATATCACCGTCACGCCGGGAACCGCAAGCGTGGCAGTCGGAACATCCCAGACATTCAGCGCCCAAGCGTACGATTCGTTCGGCAACGTCATTCCGGGCGTCGTATTCGTCTGGAGCACGGATGTCGGTACAATCGACCAGACAGGCTTCTTCACCGCGCAGACAACGCCGGGAGCAGGATACGTGGAGGCCAGGAACGGAACCTACGCCGGGCTGGCTTCGGTGACCGTAATCACGGGAGAGGTTTACCGCATCGACCTGACGCCATCATCGATAACATTGAAGGTCGGAGAGACATATCAGTTCACAGCGCTGGCTTATGATTCTTACGACAATCTCATTGTCGGAGCCATGCTGTTCTGGATCTCTAACTGCGGCGTTGTGAATTCCACGGGATTCTTCACTGCCCAGACAACACCTGGCGCCGGCACGGTGACAGTGACATCGGGCGCGGTTTCCGCACACTCGGATGTCACCATCCTAATCGGCGACATCCACCATATCAATGTCACGCCTTCCCCGACAAGCGTGATTGTCGGCGGAACAAGAGCCTTCACCGCCCTGGCATATGACGCTTACAATAATTCAATCAGCGGAGTCACATTCACATGGACCACGAATGTCGGTTCTGTGACATCCGGAGGGTTCTTCACGGCCCAAACAGTTCCCGGAACAGGCACTGTTTCGGCGACCAACGGCACAGTTACGGGTTTTGCATTTGTCACTGTCACTGCCGGACCAATCGCCAGCATTTCAGTGACGCCGAATCCTGTCACTGTCGTGGTTGCCACGACAAGGCAGTTCACTGCGACGGCCTATGACGTGTACATGAACGTCCTGACCGGGGTCACTTTCACCTGGAGCACCGATGTCGGAACCATATCGGGCACGGGATTGCTGACCGCGCGGACCACCATCGGGACTGGCAATGTACAGGCCACATCGGGCGGGATAACGGGCACGGCCATCGTCACCCTGGTCCCGGCTGCGCTCAACTACATCACTGTCAATCCGAACCCGGCAAGCGTGTCGGTCGGCAGCCAGCAGCAGTTCACAGCGAACGGATATGACATTTTCAACAACCCAATCACCAATATCACATACGAATGGACAACCAATGTCGGTTCGGTGACGACCGGAGGGCTCTTCACGGCCCAGACACTTCCGGCGACGGGCTGGGTCAAGGCAAAATACGGGGCCATCACCGGCACTGCCGCTGTTGACGTGGTTATCGGGCCCATAGACCATATAGTCGTGACGCCTGGCAACCTCACCCTGGCCGTGGGCGAAACCCAGCAGTTCTCCGCAGCTCCGTACGATGCCTTCGGCAACCTGATAACGGGTATATCATTGGCCTGGACAACGACAACGGACCTGGGCGTAGTGAATTCAACCGGGTTCTTCACAGCGCAGACAGTTGCCAAAATCGGTTTTGTCAACGCTTCGTACGGAGGCATCACCGGTTCCGCCAATGTCGAGATACTGCACGGCGTGCTGCATCACATTTACGTGACTCCTTCGCCAGTCAGCGTGGAAGTGGGTTACTCCCAGGCTTTCGCGGCCACGGCATACGATGCCTATGAGAATCCCATAACCGACGCCGTGTTCCTCTGGAACACGACCGTAGGCGTAGTGGATTACACAGGGCTGTTCACAGCCCAGACAACCACAGGAACAGGCTGGGTCAATGCCTCCTACGGCGGCGTTACCGGCTCGGCCACAGTGACTGTTGTCCCGACCTTCCTGCACCATATCGTGATAATTCCCGCCACGGCCACTGTGATGGTGGGCGACGACCGACAATTCACCGCTGCTGGCTATGACCCGTATAACAACCTGATTCCTGGCTTGACTTTCACCTGGACTACGAATGTCGGAACAATCGATTCCTCCGGATTGTTCACTGCCCAGACCGTGCCCGGGACCGGAATTGTCATGGCAGCCAACGGCACGGTGAGCAGAACCGCGGCGGTCAGCGTCATACCAGGCGCCATTGACAGAATCGTTGTCACGCCGAGCCCCGTCTCTGTGGTCGTGGGCGGCACCCAGGCATTCAATGCGACCGCCTATGATATTTACAATAACGTTGTCACGGGTGCATCATTCGTCTGGAGCACGAACGTGGGCATAGTCAGCCCCAGTGGCGTGCTCACTGCCAGAACAACGCCCGGTGTCGGTGTGGTGACGGCCTATAGCGGGACCATCTCAGGCTCTGCGAGCGTCACAATTATCGTGGGCCCTCTGGACCACATCTATGTCGCCCCCGACCCAGCAACAATAACTGTCGGCACGGCCCAGACTTTCAGCGCCTTGGCCTATGACGCCTACAACAATGTCATTTCCGGCGTGGGATTCACATGGACCACCGATGTGGGCACTGTCGGTCCTACCGGTTCCTTCGTCGCCCAGACAGTTCCAGGAACAGGCGAGGTAAGGGCTTCTAACGGCACTGTTTCAGGCTTCTCCGCGGTCACAATCGTTGTCGGACCAGTGAATCATATTACAGTCCTCCCCAACCCGGCCAATGTCATTGTAGGTTCTGTGAGTGCATTCACTGCTGTCGCTTATGACAGCTACAACAATGCAATCACCGGTGTCGTATTCACCTGGAGCACGAACGTGGGTTCGATAACCTCCTCGGGGATACTGACGGCCCAAACAGTCCCGGGCACTGGATACGTGAGGGCCAGGATCGGGGCCATTATCGGCAGCGCAACAGTGAATGTCATTGTCGGGCCTGTCGCCCTCATCGTTGTGACCCCAAACCCCAAAACAGTGACTGTCGGCGCAACCCAGACTTTCACGGCCGCAGCCTACGATGCATACAACAACCTGATCACGGGAGCGGCATTCGCATGGAGCACTGATGTCGGGACCATTACATCCGCAGGCCTTTTCACGGCCCGGACAGTGCCCGGCATTGGCACCGCGACCGCAACGAGCGGCTCTGTCTCCGGCATCGCCCAGGTCACAGTCGCTGTCGGGCCGCTCCATCACATAACAGTCCTTCCCAATCCGGCGACCGTTGCCGCGGGCCAGACGCAGCAATTCACTGTCGCGGCCTATGACATTTACAATAACCTCATAACAGGCATCTCGTTCGCCTGGGCCACCAATGTGGGGAGCGTGAACTCGGCCGGGCTGTTCACAGCCCAGACGACTCCGGCCGTGGGCACCGTGACAGCGACCAGCGGCTCTGTCGTCGGACAAGCCGTGGTCAATGTGGTGCCCGGGCCTGTGGCCATACTGATGGTCCTTCCAAACCCGGTCACGCTGATTGTCGGAGAAACGCAATTGTTCGCCATCATGGCCTTCGATGCCTATAACAACCCCATTCCATCGGTGAATGCCGTGTGGACGACGAACATCGGAACGGTGGATTCCTCGGGATTCTTCACTGCCAGGACAACACCGGGAACAGGCACGGTCACTGCGACGAACGGCACTGTCTCGGGCACGGCGACCGTGAACGTGATCAAGGGGCCGCTTCACCACATCATTGTCCTGCCCAACCCATGGACTATGACTGCAGATTCCGAGAAGCAGTTCACCGCCACTGGCTACGATCTTTATGACAATGTGGTCGCAATCTTGCCGACATGGGCGGTCAACGGCGGCGGCACTGTGAGCGCCACAGGCTACTTCGTGGCCAATGCTGTCGGGGCTTGGAGGGTATTTGCGAATTACTCCGGAATATCCGGGAACGCGACGATAAACGTGATTCACGGGGCGCCGGTTCTGATAGATGTCACACCAGCGAACGCAACAATCACCGCGGACGACACAGTCTATTACATTGCAACGGCGTTCGACTCTGACGGCAATGGATGGAATGTCACTTCGGGGACGGTATTCGCTGAGAACGACCCGCTGGGTACGATGGTTTTCAGCGTCTACAGCGCAGGCCAGGTCGGAACCTGGACTGTGACGGGCAACTATGCAGGGCTCGAGGACCACACCTCCGTGATTGTGCTTCCGGGCCTCGCTGCATACATAATCCTGAATTCACCGGCATCGGTGGATGCTGGCCAGCAGTTCAACGTGACAGTGACTGTCTATGATTCGGACGGCAATGTAAAGACAGATTACACCGATACAGTGGCGCTCTCCAGCTCGGACCCATACCCTGCCACCCTGCCTTCGCCGCATACGTTCCTGGTTTCGGATTCCGGGACATACACGTTCACCGGCCTGAGGCTGTTCACGAGGACAATCCAGACAGTCACGGCCGAGGACACGGGGAATCCTTCCCTTGTCGACTCGGACGCCGTCACCGTGAGGGCGCCGAGCGTGGAAGTGATGAAGCTCGCACCGGAGAAGGCCCAGCCCGGAGAGGTCATCACATATAGATTATACTTCAACAATACAGGAGAGATAGCCGCGACCAGGCTCTGGCTGAACGACACGCTGCCTTCGGGCGTGACATTCGTCAGCGCCACCGGCGGGGGAGTCCATACGGCAGGAGTTGTCAGATGGAGCTTCACGAATCTGCTCCCCGGAATCTGGACGGTGACCGTGACAGTCAGCCTCAATGCCGGCCTGGCCAACAATGTCATCCTGACCAACAGGGCCTTTGCAAATTACACGATTCCCTCCGGGCACAAGATGCCCGAGACCTGGGACTATGCAGACACCAGGGTGTTCTACATGCCGCAGGTCGATTCGGACAAGACAGTCGAGAGGATATTCAAGGACATTGTGGTGGACCCGAACCAGTGGGGCTCATGTACAATCAGCAACACAATTTCCTACCAGGTGAATGTCACGAACCTCCAGCCACTGGCCGATTCCGTGGACCTTGACACACTTACAAGGCTGGGGTGGGGAGTCCAGATTCTGGGGACCAACTGGGTTCCACTTACAGACACCAACGGCAACACACTTCCGGACACGAACACGCTGGCCGCGAACGGCGGAATGATAAGCCTATGGATCAACGTCACTGTTCCGCCGAGTGCCCAGGTCAACCAGGAGGAATTCACATACATCATCGGCACTTCCTATAACGACCCGAGCGTCATAGACATAGCCCAGATAAACACCACAGCTATTAGCACCATGCCTGTCGATTTCGTTATATGTGTGGACACGACAGGAAGCATGGGCGGACAGAAGATAATCGATGCCAGAAATGCAGCGAAGACCATGATCGACCAGTTCGGCGACCTGGACAGATGCGCCTTGTTCAGGCTTTCCTCGGATTACTCGGGGAACATACCGCCCTACAGGATCCTCCATTACGCTTACATGACTGCCGCGAACAGGGCCACGTTTAAAGCGCAGATAGATACTTGGACTGCTACCGGCGGGACGCCATTGTGGGACGCAGTTGGCAGCACGATCGCTTACTCTTTGAACCCTGCAGGATACGGCGGTACTGCCAGGCCAGGCACTCCGGGGGTTGACTATGTCCGCGCATCAATGTTCATGACGGACGGCGACGACCAGTATTATGCGGACACCTATGAGTCCGGAAGCATCACCTATTGTCCGGGCTCTCTTCCCGGACATACCTCTGCCCAGTTCACATGGGCCGTGATGGGAGGCAATGCCTGGGGCCAGACCTTCAATTACCAAAACCAGGGTGGGGCCAATAGGGACGTGCGAAGATACCGACCATCCACAACTACAGTGCAATGGATGGACCTGATGTGGCACTGCGACAACCAGGGATGGAACGGGGCGGCGAGCACGGGCGGCACCACAGACCCGACACGTTCGGGACTGGCTGACGCGCCCATCCCGATTTTCGCGGTCGGTCTCGGAATAGCCCCGCAGGCGACGAATTCCTCGGCTGGCGGATACATGATCGAAACCGATGTACGCTACCCGTTCACATCGGAATACGCCATCAGGTACATTACCAACACAAGCGGCGGCTCCTATGTTTACGCACCGTCCAGCAGCCAGCTGGAAGCCATATTCGAGGACATAGCCCAGGCCGTGATTAGCCTGGGAGGAACATCCGCCACCGGAACCAAGGGAACGATTTCCGCCGGGGACAGCCTGCTCTACAAACTGTACTACAACAACACGGGCATAGGCAATGCCAGCGACATCTGGGTGAACGACACATTGCCGTCATCGGTCATTTTCGTCGACACCAATGCCTCTGTGCCGTGGACCTTGATCGGCGACACCTACTCCTGGCATTTCCAGAATGTTGCCCCGGGCAGCCATTGGTTCTGGATCGAGGTGGAGATCGACAACACGGTGGTCGAGGGCCAGGTCCTCGTGAACCAGGTTTCGGTCGATTACACAGACTCGGAGGGGAATCCCCTGCCGGAAACGAATTCCACAGCCTCGGTGAACATATCGGAACCGAACATGATGCTGACCAAGAAGACTAGCACGATTTCTACCCAGCCCGGCTCCCTTGTCAATTACACCGTATGGTATAACAACACTGGTTCCAGCATGGCGCTGTACGTCTGGCTCAACGACACTTTGGATTCTCACCTGGCCTTCGTGTCCAGCTCGGCGCCCGTCTCGCCCGTGATAAACGGCCTGACATATTCCTGGAAAATTCTCGGTGTGATGCCAGGGAGTTACTCATTCAACATCAGAGTAAGAGTGTTAAACGGCACAGCCGGTGGGACAGTAATCCCCAACCGGGCTGTGGCCGAATATCTGAACGACAACAACATCAAGCATCAGGGGATCTCCGGCTCAAACTACGCCAACTTCACGGTTTCCAACACCAGGATTGTCCTGAGCAAGGCAGTGAGCCCCGGAATTTCCGACCCGGGAAATGTGCTCACCTATCCGATCTATTTCAACAACACGGGAGCGGACACAGCGACCAATGTCTGGATAAACGACACGCTGCCTGCGCAGGTCACGTACCTCGCGGACACATCCCAGACCTCGCCTACTTCCGCGCCATACTTCGTCAGCAAGACCACGGGCCAGACCTGCAGGTTCAGATTCGCGAATGTGCCGCCGGGCAATCACATGTTCCAGATAACCGCAACCATAGCGGCGGGCACGCCTCAGGGCACGTGGATACGCAACTGGGCCAGCCTGAATTACACCGACGATCTTGGATTCAAGCTCCCCCTGTCCATGGACGATGCTCTGTCCGTGTGCGGGGCGCTCAACATCACGAAGACCGCAGACATGTCCATCATTCCGGCGGCTGGCACGACCAATGTGCGGCTGACCATGACCATCGTCAACAGGCATCCGAGCCTGGCCATAAACCTGATCACCGTCAACGACACGCTGCCGGGAGGCATTACCTGGATAGGAAACATCGTGCTGTCCAAGGGCAGCGCGGTATGGCTCGGCGACCATCTCACTTGGGCGATGAGCGGGCTCCAGCCCGGGGAATCGGCCACCATCAGCTTCACGGTGGCTGTCACTCCGACCGGAGTTGGCACATACCAGCTGAACAACGGCGCCACAGGCTACGGAACCACAACCAGCGGTTATGTCGAATACGCCACATCGAATGCGGTTTACGTGACTGCGCAGAATGCGCCCATCCTTGACTTCTCCCTGTTCCCGACGGACATGATCTCCAACGCCCCGGTGACCATGCTCTTCAATGTCACGAACATCGGAACTGACGGCTATTTCTACAATGCTGGAAGCGATGTGATAGACATCATCATCCCCGCAGGCTGGGGAACTCCGTCAGGCATATCGGTTCCTGCAAACTGGGCTTCGCAGTGGATATCAGCCAGCTCTACGCTGCGCTTCTCATATTCGGGAGCGGGCAATTATTTCTGGGCCGAAGACCTTTGTCTCACATTCACATTCGGGCTCCAGGCTCCCGCAAACCAGGCGACCTACGTGTTCCCTGTGTCAGGAAGCATCCACGACTCGGGCGCTGTGAAGTATTCCTTCTCGAAGCAGCTCCAGGTTGATGTCGATGTGGGCGCACTGGACCATATCCTGGTCACGCCCAACCCCGCAAACGTGGCCGTTACCGGTCACATTTCCTTCGCAGCCGTGGCATATGATTCGTACAACAATGTGATTCCGAGCGTGACATTCACGTGGGCCACGGACATGGGGACTGTCAACTCGACCGGGTATTTCACCGCCGGAACGGCCGCGGGAACAGGCTTTGTCAGCGCGACATCGGGCTCTGTGACGGGCACTGCGACGCTGACTGTCCAACCCGGACCTCTCTTTGCAATTCTCGTGACGCCGTCTCCGGTTTCCGTCATTGCCGGCGGCACCCAGGCATTCTTCGCAGCAGGATATGACTCTTACAACAACGCAATCACGGGGCTGACGTTCACCTGGACAACCAATGTCGGGACCATAACCCAGGCCGGGATTCTCACTGCAAGCACATCGACAGTCTCCGGAACCGTCCAGGCGACATCCGGGGCCATCACGGGCACTGCCCTGGTGACAATAATACCTGCGGCGCTGGACCGCATCTCCGTGACCCCTGACCCAGTGAACGTCATTGTGGGAGCGAACCAGCAATTCGTTGCCACTGGCTATGACGTTTACAACAATGTGATTGCCGGACTTTCATTCACCTGGACCACCGATGTCGGAACGGTGAGCGGCACAGGCATGCTCATGGCGCAGACATCGCCCGGCTCGGGAACTGTCGCGGCCGCCATAGGCCCGATATCTGACCAGGCCATTGTCAATGTCATGGCAAGTGCCCTGCATCACATTGCAGTGTCTCCCAATCCTGCGACGGTCTTTGTCGGCCAGCTGCAGCAATTCACAGCCGTCGGATATGACATTTACAACAACACGCTCCCGGCAACCGCGTTCACATGGGCTACGAACATGGGTTCGATCGACTCGGCCGGCTTGTTCGCCGCAAGGACCACGCCCGGAACAGGGTTCGTAAGCGCCAGCTCCGGCGCGATAACTGGAACCGCCACGGTCTATGTGACGGAGGGAGCCATCAACACCATCATTGTGACGCCGATTTATGCATCCGTCCAGGTGGGCACCCAGTTTGCCTTCACAGCGACTGCCTATGACATTTACAACAATCCGATAGTGGGAGTCCAGTTCGCCTGGACAACCGGAGTCGGCACTGTCGATTCCACCGGGCATTTCACCGCCCAGACAATTCCGGGCAGCGGATTTGTCACTGCCACAAACGGAACAAAGAGTGGCTTCGCCACAGTCGATGTGGTGGTCGGGCCGATGGACCATATCGCTGTGACTCCCGACCCGGCGACAGTGTCGGTCGGCGCAACCAGGCTCTTCACGGCAACGGCGTACGATTCATATAACAATCAAATTTCCGGCGTAATATTCTCATGGTCCACGAATGTGGGCTCGGTGAATGCCGCAGGGCTGTTCCAGGCGCAGACCACTCCGGCCACTGGCATAGTCACGGCCGTCAACGGCACATTCTCGGGAAATGCGACTGTCAATGTCGTCCCCGGACTGGCGAACACAATAATAGTCACTCCAAACCCGGCCACCGTGACAATAGGCGATACACAGCAATTCACAGCCCAGGCATTCGATGTCTACAACAATCCCATTCCCGGGGCGACATTCTCCTGGACGACTGACGTGGGCATAGTCAATTCCCAGGGCCTCTTCACTGCCCAGACAGTGCCCGCGACAGGAACGGTCACTGCGAGGATAGGCGTGGTCACGGGTTCTGCGGTCGTCAATGTCGTGTTGGGAACGCTGCATCACATCCTGGTCACACCGAACCCCGCATCAGTCGAAGTCGGCGGAGCCCAGGCATTCACGGCCGTCGCATACGATTCCTACAACAACGTGATTCCGGGAGTGACATTCTCCTGGAACACGAATGTGGGATACATAGATTCATCCGGCCAGTTCACGGCCCAGACATTCCCCGGAACAGGCACGGTCACGGCGACAAACGGCACCGTCACAGGCACGGCCAATGTGCAGGTTGTCACCGGGCCGGTGGACAGCGTCATAGTCATCCCGGCCGCTTTGACGATACCCGTCGGAGAGATATTCAAATTCAATGCCCAGGCATACGATTCCTATGGAAACATCATCGCTGGGGCATCATTCGTGTGGACGACAGATATCGGAACAATGGACGGCGCGGGTTGGCTCACCGCCCAGACATTCCCCGGAGCGGGAACTGTGACAGCCACCAGCAACGGAATCAGCGGCACGGCGGCAGTCAATGTCACGGTTGGCGCGCTCGATTACATCACAATATCCCCCTCCACGGCCATATTGACGGTGGGAGGCACCCAGGCATTCTCGGCAACAGCGTATGATTCATGGGGCAACGAAATCACAGGCGTGGGATTCACATGGACAGCCGACATCGGAACGGTAAATTCCGCGGGCCTGTTCACGGCTCCGACAACCCCGGGCACCGGTTCTGTGACCGTGTCAAACGGCTCAGTCTCAGACTCGGCAACCGTGCAGGTCATTGCAGGCAGCATCGACCACATCACAGTGACGCCGAACCCGGTGAATGTCATCGTGGGCACCCAGCAGCAGTTCACAGCAGCGGCATTCGACTCCTACGGCAACTCCATCACCGGAGTTGGATTCACATGGACGACCGATGTCGGCGCTGTGGACCCATCAGGCCTGTTCACGGCCCAGGCAACGCCCGGATCCGGAACGGTCACGGCGACCATCGGCTCGGTTTCAGGAGCGGCGAACGTGACAGTGGTCATGGGTCCGATTCACCACATCGTAGTGACGCCTAACCCGGTCACGCTCCAGGTCGGCACCTCCATGGCGTTCTCGGCCGTGGCTTACGACCAGTTCAACAATGTCCTGCCCGGCGTGGACTTCATCTGGACCACCAATGTGGGAACGATAACCCCCGCCGGCATGTTGACAGCTCAGACAACCCCGAAAGTGGGCACGGTCACAGCAAGGAACAACACCGTCACAGGCTCGGCCAGCGTCACCGTCGTCCCGGGCCCTGTCACCAGCATCGTCGTGCTTCCGAACAATGTCATTCTCGCAACGGGCGCGACACAGACCTTCGCCGCAACAGGTTACGATAGCTACGGCAATGCCATATCCGGAATGACATTCACCTGGGCCACCAATGTGGGCTCGGTGACCTCAGGCGGCATGTTCACGGCCCAGACGACGCCCGGCACCGGAATCGTCACGGCCACGAACGGAACGGTCACCGGATTGGCCATTGTCCAGGTCATTGTCGGACCTGTCCATCATGTCACTGTGACGCCGAACCCGACCACTGTAACAGTAACCCAGACAAGGCAGTTCACCGCCCATGCCTATGACCAGTTCAACAATGAGGTCACGGGCGCAATATTCATCTGGACATCAAACGTGGGCGTTGTCAATTCTGCGGGGCTGCTCACGGCGCAGTCCACCCCGGGAAACGGCTGGGTAAGGGCAACGGTCGGAATCGTGGTCGGCCAGGCAAACGTGAGCGTTGTGCCAGGCGCCATAAACAGCATAGCGATTTCCCCCGCATCGCTCATCATCGGCGTGGGCCAGACGCAATTATTCACTGCAATCGCATACGATATCTACGGAAATGCCATACCCGGAGTCGTGTTCACCTGGAACACTAATGCCGGCTCGATAACGAGCGGCGGACTGTTCACAGCACAGATAACACCCGGCTCGGGAATAGTTTCCGCAACGAACGGCTCTGTCTCGAAAACGGCCCCTGTGACAGTGACAGTCGGAGGCGTGGACCATATCGTGATCGTGCCTGACCCGCTGACCATAATGGTCGGCGGCACCCAGGCCTTCACAGCGGTCGCCTATGACTTCTTCAATAATGTGAAAACTGGCGTGGGTTTCACCTGGACGACCGATGTAGGCACAATCACGGCAGGCGGATTCTTCACTGCCCAGACTACGCCCGGAATAGGATACGTGAGGGCGGCAAACGGCTCTGTCAGCAAGGATGTCGTGGTAACGGTAGTGCACGGCCCCGTGGCCAGCATTGCAGTTTCCCCGTCCCCCGTGACAGTGATTGTCGGCGAACAGCAGGCATTCAGTGCCAGCGCGTTCGACCAGTACGCAAACCCCGTCCCGGAGGCAGTGTTCTCCTGGACCACAAATGTCGGGACTGTGGATTCATCGGGAATGCTCACTGCCCAGACAGTGCCCGGCTCGGGGACTGTAACTGCAACCTCGGGTTCTGTTTCCGGTTCTGCTTTCGTTACGATAGTCATCGGAGCCATGGACCACATCATCGTGGTTCCGGACCCGGCGACGGTCGAAGTGGGCCAGAACCAGCAATTCACTGCCGTTGCATTCGATATATTCAATAATGTAATACCGGGAACCGGATTCGTCTGGACCACAGATGTCGGAACTGTAAGTTCGACAGGCCTCTTCACTGCGCAGACGGCACCAGGCTCGGGAATAGTCACGGCCGCGAACGGCTCAGTGAGCCATTCCGCGACAGTGAATGTCGTGGCCGGCCCCACTGATCACATCACGATTGCACCGGAATGGGCTAACCTTACTGTAGGCGACCAGCTCGCTTTCATGGCCGCGGCATACGATTCCTACGGCAATGTCAAGACAGGAGTCGTATTCTCCTGGTCCACAGATGTCGGCTCCGTGACGGACGGACTATTCACCGCCCAGACAGTCCCTGGTTCGGGAACTGTCACAGTGCAGGCCGGCTCCTTCATCGCCGTCGCCAATGTCAATGTCATCATAGGCCCCATAGACCACATCTGGGTCGCCCCGGACCCGGCATGGGTCGTAGTGGGCACACAGCAGCAGTTCACGGCCCAGGCTTACGACCTGTACAACAATCCATTAACGGGCGTGACAATAACCTGGAACACGAATGTCGGCTCCGTGGATGCCACCGGTCTTTTCACGGCCCAGATAATATCGGGCATTGGATGGGTAACAGCGACCGCAGGGACCGTTTCAGGAACAGCGGTTGTCAATGTCATACCTGGCGCGATTGCAAACATCCTGGTCTCGCCGAACGGCGTCTGGGTCATAATCAACGGCCAGCAGCAATACACCGCGACCGCATACGATGGTTATGGCAATGAAATCCCAGGCGTCGGTTTCACATGGTCTACGGAGATCGGAACAATCGATGCAACAGGCATGCTCACGGCCCCGGCAACACCGGGCAGCGGAAATGTCACGGCCGCAAACGGGACTGTTTCTGCAAATGCATGGGTCGTCATCATAGACATCTCCATCGACCACATCCTTGTCATCCCCGATCCAGCGTCAGTAGTTGTAGGTCAGACACAGACCTTCACCGCGATCGCCTATGACCAATGGGACAACATAATCTCCGGAGTAGGTTTCATCTGGACCACGGATGTCGGAACTGTCGGCGCGAACGGGCTGTTCACAGCCCAGACAATGCCAGAGGTTGGCATGGTCACAGCAATGAATGGCACAATCACCTATTCCGCAGATGTCACGGTCGTTGTCGGACCTGTCCATCACATCTCAATATCCCCGACAACTGTCTCTCTGGCAGTCGGCGCATCCAGGCAATTCACTGCATCTGCGTATGACGTTTACAATAATTCAATCGCAGGCGCCTCTTTCACCTGGACCACAAATGTCGGAACGGTGACCTCTACGGGCCTCTTCACGGCCCAGACAGTGCCCGGTACTGGAATTGTGACTGCGGCCATTGGTGCTGTCAGCGCATATGCCAACATCAATGTTCAGATCGGCGCCCTTGACCACATCGTTGTCTTACCGAACCCGGCAACGGTGACCGTCGGAACCTTCGCGCAATTCACGGCCGCCGGATATGATGCGTATAACAACCTGATAACGGGAATAAGCTTCGGCTGGACAACGAATGTCGGCCTGGTCAACTCGACCGGATACTTCACCGCGCTCACATCCCCGGCAGTAGGCTGGGTCAGGGCGACAAGCGGCGCTGTCTCGGGACAGGCGACCGTAACGATTGTCGCCGGTCAACTCAATCATATCGCCGTCTTGCCCAACTCGGTGAGCATCGTTACCAGCAGTTCACTGCAATTCACAGCAACGGCCTATGACATTTACAATAATGTCCTCACTGGCATCAGCTTCGCATGGACCACCAATGTCGGTTCTGTGAATGCCACCGGGTACTTTACAGCCCAGGCAATACCCGGCTCTGGAACGGTCACTGCAACCAGCGGAACTGTTTCCGGTTCAGCTACAGTCAATGTCGTGCCTCTGGCCATTGACCAGATAGTCGTCTTCCCGAACCCCGCGGATGTGGTGGTCGGCGGGGACCAGCCCTTCTTCGCGACCGCCTATGATGCGTTGGGCAATGCGATATACGGCGTCGGGTTCGCATGGTCCACAGATGTCGGTTCAATCACCCAGGCAGGGCTGTTCACAGCCCAGTCGACACCCGGAATCGGTTCGGTGTGGGCGACTAACGGGACAGTCACCGGAACAGCTGTTGTCAATGTCATCAGCGTGGTGCTGGACCATATCATCGTGACGCCCAGCCCCGTGACAGTCACTGTCGCCGGCACACAGGCCTTCACCGCGACAGCCTATGACCAGTTCAACAACATCATTCCGGGAGTGAAGTTCATCTGGACGACCAATGTCGGGACCGTTGACACCAACGGCCTATTCACCGCAAGAACCCTGCCGGGACTGGGCACGGTCACGGCCGCGAACGGAACTCTGAGCGGTTCGGCCACAGTCAACGTCGTTCCGGGGCCTGTGCACCATATTGCCGTGCTTCCAGACCCGGCCAATGTCGTGGTCGGAGACACCCAGCAATTCTTGGCCATAGCCTTCGATTCCTACAACAATGCGATATCGGGCGTCGGGTTCGCCTGGACCACGAATGTCGGAACCATCACGGCTTCAGGGCTGTTCACGGCCAGCCTTGTCACCGGAACAGGCTTTGTAACAGCGACCAATGGCTCGGTGAGCCATTCTGCGACCGTCAACGTCTTGCCCGGGCTCCTGGACCATATCGTAGTGGCTCCAAACCCGGTGACCATGGCTGTGGGCGGGACCATTGTCTTCTCAGCCATAGCCTACGATGCCAATAACAACCCAATCCCCAGCGTCACATTCACCTGGACAACCAATGTCGGGACTATACTTTCCACAGGCCAGTTCACTGCCCAATCCACCCCCGGGACAGGTTACGTGACCGCGACCAGCGGCTCAGTCTCCGGTTCCGCGAGCGTCACATTGCTCATTGCGAACATTGACCACATCATTGTTTTGCCGAATCCTATATCCATTGTGGTCGGCGGCACCCAGATATTCACGGCAACCGCCTATGACCAGTTCAACAATGTCATTGCGGGCGTAGGCTTAACCTGGACCACCAATGTCGGCTCTGTTGCGGGCGGACTGTTCACAGCCCAGACAATCCCGGGAACCGGGTACGTCAGGGCAGCCAACGGCACAGTCCAGGGAACCGCAAATGTGGATATCCTGATCGGACCCATAGACCACATCGTCGTGATGCCGGACACGCTCACCATCATACTCAACGGCGTGATGCAGTTCAACGCCGAGGCATTCGACGCATACAACAATTTGATAACGGGCACGGCATTCGCATGGACGACCGATGTCGGCATTATTGACCAGACAGGCTTCTTCACGGCCCAATCCTCGCCTGCGACAGGCCTTGTCATGGCCGCGAACGGAACAGTCTCCAGAGACGTCACTGTCAACGTCGTGTCCGCAACAGTCGACCATATCACAGTTACTCCGAGCCCTGTTTCGGTGGTCATGGGGGAAAGCCAGCAGTTCACTGCGACGGCATACGACAGTTTCAACAATATCCTCACCGGCGTGGTCTTTGTATGGGCCACTGATGTGGGTTCCGTCGACGCGACCGGACTGTTCACCGCGCAGATGTTCACCGGGACAGGAATAGTCACGGCCGCGAACGGCACAATCACTGGCACTGCCAATGCCGACATTGTCAGCCCGGTGGTCCACCATATCACAGTGACGCCCGACCTCGCGACTGTCGTCGTAGGCCAGACGCAGGCGTTCACCGCAACGGCATACGACCATTACAACAACGTCATCGCAGGAGTCGGATTTACATGGACGACCAATGTGGGCACTATCGATGCCACGGGGACGCTCACAGCCCGGACGACACCGGGCAGCGGGTACGTGACAGCAGCCAACGACACTGTCCAGGGCTCGGCCATCGGCAATGTAATAGCCGGCCCTGTCAGCTTCATCGCCGTGCTGCCTGACCCGGCCTCCGTGACCGTGGGCGGCACAGTCAGCTTCATGGCCATAGCCTTTGACCTCTATTTCAATGTCATTTCAGGGGTGGGTTTCGCCTGGACCTCGGATGTGGGCGCCATTACCCAGACAGGACTGTTCACCGCTCCGTTCGTATCTGGCGTCGGACATGTCACCGCTGCCAACGGTTCTGTCAGCCACTCGGCTACGGTGAATATCCTGCCGGGACCGGTCGATCACATCATTGTCATCCCCAATCCCATCACCATCGCTGTGGGTGGGACCCAAGCTTTCTCCGCGGCCGCATACGATGCCTATAACAACGCAATCCCCAGCGTCACATTCACCTGGACGACAGATGTCGGAACCGTGCAGCCCAACGGCCAGTTCACGGCACAGCTGACACCCGGAGCCGGCACGGTCACGGCCACCATCGGAGCCATTTCGGGTTCCGCTGGTGTCACGGTCATTGCAGTCGGCCTGCATCATATAATCGTCCTGCCAAGTCCCGTCTCCGTGCAGGTCACGGGAGTGCAGCAATTCACTGCCACGGCCTATGACCAGTACAACAACATACTGACTGGAATCGCTTTCACCTGGAGCACGGACGCCGGCACTGTCGATTCGACCGGTCTGTTCACCGCCGGGACCGTGGCCATGTGGGGCTCGGTCACGGCCACTGCCGCGGGAATATCAGGTTCGGCCATCGTGAACGTCATACCCGGACCGGTGGACCATCTCACTGTCATTCCTGACCCGCTGACAATCCAGGTGGCCGGGACAAGGAACTTCGTGGCCATCGGCTTCGATGTTTTCGGCAATGTCATCTCCAACCCGCCGATCACATGGACGACCAATGTCGGCTCCATAACGGCCGGCGGCCTCTTCACGGCCCAGACGACGCCGGCAGTCGGGACAGTCACCGCGACAAGCGGCTCTGCCAGTCATTCGGCGGATGTGACCGTGGTTCCGGGGCCGATAAGCTATGTTGTCCTGCTTCCTGCAAGCGTCACTCTGGCTGTAGGCACGTCGCAGCAGTTCACCGCAACTGCATATGATTCTTTCAATAATCCGATTCCCGGCACGACCTTTGTCTGGACCACAGACGCGGGGACAGTTACAGGCACAGGCCTTTTCACGGCCCAGACAATGCCCGGAGCCGGAACCGTGACCGCATCCAGCGGCGCGTTCAGCGATTCTTCGGATGTCACGGTCACAGCCGGAAGCGTGCATCACATCACAGTGCTGCCGAACCCGGCAACTGTGACGGTGGGCGCAGGCCAGGCATTCGCAGCGACCGCCTATGACGCCTTCAACAACCCGCTTGCCGGAGTCGGGTTCACCTGGACAACGAACATTGGCACCATCGATGCAGGCGGCCTTTTCACGGCGCAGACAGCTCCCGGAACCGGAACCGTTTCCGCATCCAACGGAACTGTCACGGGCATATCTGCTGTCACCGTAGTTGCGGGACCGCTCGACCACATAATCGTCTCGCCGGACCCGGCCAATGTCGTGGCGGGCGGAACGCAGGCCTTCGCCGCGACAGGGTATGACCTGTACGGCAACACACTCACAGGCGTTTCATTCGCCTGGACAACCAATGTCGGGACAGTGACCTCCGCAGGCCTCTTCACGGCCCAGACATCAGTCGGAACCGGGACCGTGACTGCGCAGAGCGGTATTGTATCGGGCTCAGCGACTGTCAATGTGATTCCAGGCCCCGTGGCCAGCATCGTCGTGACTCCAAATCCCGTCACGGTTCAGGTCGGCGCTGTGCAGCAGTTCTCGGCTGCCGCATATGACGCATACGGCAACGCGATTCCGGGCGCCGTGTTCACCTGGACTTCCGGCGTGGGATTGATCGACTCCACCGGAAGGCTCACCGCCCAGACATTGCCCGTGACAGGGAATGTCATGGCGATTATCGGCTCGGTCTCAGGTTCGGCCGCCGTGACTGTGATTGCCGGTTCCCTGGACCACATAATTGTGCTGCCGGACCCTGTCACCGTGCAGATCGGCGGAAGTTTCACTTTCATGGCTTCGGCCTATGACCAGTACAACAACCCGCTGACAGGCGTCGGATTTGCCTGGACCACGAATGTAGGCACCATCGACCAAACAGGAAACTTCATTCCCCAGACCGCTGTGGCCACTGGATGGGTCGCGGCAACCAACGGCACGATAACAGACCAGGCAGCAGTCACATTGCTGCCCGGGCCGCTTGACCACATAATTGTCTTGCCGAACCCGGCGACAGTCGTGGTCGGGGAGACACAGCAATTCACAGCCCAGGGCTTCGACCAGTACGGAAACGGAATCATAGGATTGACATTCACCTGGACCACCGACATTGGCTCTGTCGATGCAGCCGGGCTGTTCACTGCGCAGGCCATCCCCGACACAGGAGTCGTGAACGCTACCAGCGGCTATGTCAGCGGCCACGCAAATGTCAATCTGATTTCCGGGGAAATAATCTACATAATAGTCCTGCCCGATCCGGTATCGGTTGTCGCAGGCCAGACCCAGCAATTCACAGCCACCGCCTATGATATTTACGACAATACAGTCGTCGGAGCATTGTTCACATGGACCTCCGATGTCGGGATTGTCAACAGTACGGGAATGTTCACAGCCCAGTTCACTGCCGCTGTCGGCACTGTCACAGCCACAAGCGGCTCTGTCTCCGGTTCGGCGGCCGTGACAATAGTTCACGGCCCGCTCCACCACATCATCGTATCCCCGGACCCGGTCACCGTTGTCGTGGGCCAGACCCAGGCTTTCAATGCCATGGGATATGACCAGTACAACAATCCAATAACCGGATTGACATACACCTGGACCACCAATGTCGGCACGGTCGACTCATCGGGCCTCTTCACTGCCCGAACATACCCGGGCATGGGCTCTGTCACGGCAGCGGTCGGTCCGATTTCGGATTCGTCCCTGGTCACGATAATCACCGGCCCGGCCAGCTCCATTGCGATTTCGCCCCCCTCAGCCTCAGTCCAAGTCGGCGGCACGCAATCCTTCATGGCAGTCGTCTATGACCAATACGGCAACGAGCTGGTCGGAGCCCCGATAACCTGGAGCACGAATGTCGGTTCAATAACGACCCTGGGCGTGTTCACTGCCCAGACAGTCACCGGGCTTGGAAACGTGACTGCGACCAGCGGTGCCGCGTCAAGTTCAGTACCGGTGACAGTCACGCCCGGGCCCGCGTACAGTATCCTGATAGCGCCGGACACATTGATTATCGAAGTGGGCGGCACCCAATTGTTCACCGCAACGGCCTACGACCAGTACAACAACCTGATCCCGGGCGCACTGTTCGTCTGGACCACAAACATAGGCTCTGTCGATTCCTCGGGCCTGTTCACTGCCAGGACCACGCCCGGCACAGGCATTGTCACGGCCACCAGCGGTTCGGTGAGTACGAACGCGGACATCGAAGTGATTGTCGGCCCGCTCCATCACCTCCTGGTCACCCCGAATCCCGCATCAGTCGCGGTGGGCACGGCCCAGCAATTCACGGCTTCGGCCTATGACTTTTACGGAAACCCGGTGGCCGACCCAGCTTACTCATGGAGCACAGATGTCGGCACAGTGGATGGGAGCGGATTGTTCACGGCACAGACAGTGCCTGCCGCGGGCACAGTCACCGCGACAAGTGGAATATTCATCGCCTGGTCCAATGTCACTGTCGTACCCGGACCGGTAGACCACATAGTCGTGTTCCCGGGCACTGCAACCGTGCCAGTCGGAACTACCATGACATTCACGGCTACGGCTTATGACTCCTATAACAATGTGATATCCGGAGCGCCTATGATTTGGGGCACCGATGTCGGCTCTGTTACGGACGGATTGTTCACGGCGCAGACAGTGCCCGGCTTCGGAACCGTGACCGCGACCAGCGGCGGCGTTTCATCGTTCGCTGACGTGGAGGTCACAGTAGGGCCGATTGACCACATCATAATAACGCCTGACTCTGCGACGCTCAAGGTGGGCGAGTCAATGTCATTTACGGCGTCCGCCTACGACTATTACGCCAACCTGATAACCGGCGTGGCGTTCACATGGGGCACGGACATGGGCGCCATTGACGCCTCGGGCTGGTTCACGGCCCAGACAGCGCCCGGAACAGGTTCAGTGACTGCCGGAAACGGCACTGTCACGGTTTCGGCGACAGTTGACGTTATAGCCGGTGACCCGTGCTTCGTCGTGGTCACGCCCGACCCAGCGTCTGTTTACGCGACCAAGACCATGCAGTTCAGCGCAGCAGTGTTTGACCTCTACTGGAATGCCATCCCAAGCGCAACAGTGGTCTGGTCGACTGACATCGGAACGATAGATTCTACAGGTCTCCTAACGGCGCAATCGTTCCCTGGCACGGGCCTCGTCACGGCCACATGCGGTTCTATCTCCGGTTCCTCGAATGTCGAGGTTATGGCCATATACGTGGCTGACATCGTAATCACGCCGAATCCGGGAACAGTTGAAGCTGGAGGAACGCTGCAATTCGGCGCTGTCGCATACGACCCGCTCGGGGACCCGATGCCCTGGATCACCTTCACATGGGACACGGATGCCGGCATCATCGACGCGACCGGCCTGCTTTCGGCAGTGACGACGCCGATGACTGGCTGGATCACGGCAACGTCCGGGCTCACGAGCGGATTGGCCATGGTCACGGTTGTGCCCGGGCCTGTCCAATCAATAGTCATCGCTCCCTCTACCGTCGTATTGCCAGTCGGAGGAACGAGGACATTCACGGCAACAGCCTTGGATGCCTATGGCAATGCGATTCCGGGCGCCGTGTTCACATGGACCACCAATGTCGGAACAGTGACCTCGGCAGGCTTCTTCACAGCCCAGACTGTTCCGGGCACCGGCTTTGTCATGGCAAGCTTTGGCGGTATAAACGGTACAGCTTCGGTCACGGTGGTCCCGGGCCCGATAGTGCTCATTATCGTAAGCCCGGCATCGGTCAATGTCCCTGCCGGCGGCACCCAGCAATTCACTGCGACTGCCTATGACTCCTATGGAAACATCGTCACGGGCGCAAGTTTCGCCTGGACCACCAATGTCGGCTATGTCAACAGCATGGGTCTGCTGACCGCGTCGACCACCACGGGCGTAGGCTGGGTGAGGGCGACGGCGGGGCCCGTCAGCGGCCTATCCACAGTCACTATCGTTCCTGGACCTGTCGTGTCCATTACAGTGTTGCCTTCGCCTGTCACTCTCACGGTCGGACAGACCCAAATCTTCGTAGCTACGGCGAGGGACACATACGGTAACGTGATAACGACTGCCGTGTTCACCTGGACCACAAACCTGGGAACCGTGGACCCGGACGGGACATTCCACGCACAGCTCTTCCCCGGAGTCGGCTATGTCAGGGCAAGCTATGGCGGCCTGAACGGCACAGCATCGGTCACGCTCGTTCCCGGCCCGGTCGATCACATAGTGACCTCGCCGGCGACAATCACAATGACCGTCGGACAGAGCCAGCAGTTCACGGCAACTGCGTACGACTCCTACGGCAATGTCATCCCCGGCGCCATATTCGTCTGGACCACCAATGCAGGCTCGATAGACGCTTCCGGGCTGTTCACCGCGGCCACGGTGCCATGCTCAGGCTGGGTGACGGCGAGTTATAACGCCCATAGCGCAACGTCAACCGTATTCGTCCTGATCGGCCCGGTCGCCACGATAACGCTCAGCCCGTCGCCGGCCGCCGTCGAGGTCGGAGGCATGGTCTCATTCACGGCCGCAGCATATGATTCATACGGCAACCAGATAACAGCAGTATTCGTCTGGACCACCACTGTCGGCGTAATCGATGAGACAGGCCTCCTGACCGCGCAGACAGTGCCGGGCGTCGGATTCGTCAACGCGACCTTCGGGAACATGACGGGAACCGCCCAGGTCACGGTCATGCCTGGAGTTGTCGCCTATGTCATCGTCACGCCTTCCTCTTTGACCATACCCATAACAAAGACCCAGCTGTTCACGGCAAAGGCATACGATGCCTACGGAAATGAGCGGACCGGATTCCCTGTCTCATGGGCCACCGACGTCGGCTCAATAACCCCTGGCGGGCTGTTCACGGCCCAGGCAGTGCCGGGAACAGGCACTGTTAGTGCCACTGTGTCAGGCGTTATAGGTTACGCGACCGTGGAAGTCATCCCGCCTGTCGTGGCCTCGATCATTGTCCTTCCGAACACGGCCATAGTGCCAGTAGGCGGAACCCAGTCATTCTCGGCATTGGCCTTCGACGAATGGGGCGACCCCATACCGGGTGCTGCATTTACCTGGACCACCGATATCGGATCAATCGACGCGACAGGCATGCTGACGGCCCAGACCTGGCCCGGCACCGGCATCGTCACGGCATGGAGCGGTACAGTGTCAGGCAATGCGACAGTCAATGTGGTCCCGGGGCAGGTCGATTACATCATAGTCTTGCCCAATCCAGTCACAGTCGCAGTGACAGGCACAATTGCCTTTACTGCGGCGGGCTTTGACAAATACGGCAATGCAGTCACCGTGCCGGCCTTCAACTGGACCACGGATATGGGAACGGTGGACAGCACAGGTTTCTTCACCGCGTCCACCGCGGTGGGAACCGGAGCCGTGACAGCCTCATTCGGCGCTGTCTCGGGCTTCGCAACCGTGACTGTAATTCCAGGACCCTTGGCCTCCGTGATATTCGTCCCTGACCCGGTAATACTCGCCGCGGGAGACTCAGTCCTCATGAACATTACGGCTTATGACGCTTACGGCAACGAGATTCCTGGCGCGCAGTTCGGCTGGAGCACGGACGCCGGAACAATAGACCAGTACGGCTTCTTCACCGCATCGACAACTGCATGCTCGGGAACGATAACAGCCCAGAACGGCACTGCCAACTTCACCGTGAACGTCACTGTCATACCCGGGCTCGTGGACCACATCCTTGTTTCTCCCGATTCCATTGTCTTGGCGGTCGGAACGTCCTGGCCGTTCACGGCCACGGCCTATGACATATACAACAATGTGATAACGGGCCTCAGCTTCGCTTGGTCAACCGACGTCGGCACAGTGGACGGCACAGGCATGTTCACGGCCCAGACCGCACCAGGCATGGGAACGGTCACTGCCACTTACGGTTCGGTCAGCGATTCCGCGGACATCACTGTCGAGATTGGCGCATTGGACCACATCACAGTCACTCCGAGCCCTGTGAGTGTCATGGTTTCGGGTAGCCTGCTGTTCACGGCAACCAGTTATGACATGTACAACAATGAAATCACAGGAATATCATTCTCCTGGACCACGGATGTCGGCACTGTGGACGGCACAGGCCTGTTCACGGCCCAAGCAATGCCAGGCACAGGAACGGTCACCGCGACCAGCGGAATTATCAGCGGCGTTGCAACAGTGGATGTGGTGGATGTTCCGATCGATCACATAGAGGTGACTCCAGCCAATGCCACCCTGGTTGTGGGAACCACGCAGCAATTCTCTGCGACGGCCTATGACCAGTTCGACAACCCGATTGCCGGCGTGATTTTCATATGGACAACTGACATAGGTTCGGTCGATTCCGACGGCCTGCTCATGGCGCAGACAACTCCGGGCATCGGATCCGTCAATGCTGCAAACGGCGCTGTCTCAGGTTCTGCAACTGTCACCGTGGTCGCCGGTCCAATAACACAGATAATATTAGTTCCGGATACATTGACCATCGCTGTGGGCAACTCTCAGCAGTTCTTTGCCTTCGCCTACGACGCCTATGGCAATCCGATCCCCGGGGCCACATTCACCTGGAACACCAATGCCGGTGTTATCGATACAGCTGGGCAGTTCACAGCCCAGACATTCCCCGGAACAGGCGTGGTGACAGCCTCTAACGGCACAGCCACAGGCATGGCGACCGTCACTGTCATTCCCGGACCGGTAGACCATATCCTGGTCATGCCGACCACCGTCAGCGTGATGGTCGGAGGAAGCCTACAGTTCACGGCTGCGGCCTATGACGCATTCAACAATGAAATTCCAGGAGCCGCATTCGGCTGGAACACGGATGTCGGAACTGTGGATGCCACCGGATTGTTCACTGCCCAGCTCATTCCAGGCCTCGGAACCGTCTCTGCCGCCAACGGCACAGTCTCGGGTGTTTCTACCGTGGAAGTCGTGGACGTGGCGATAGACCACATCTCCGTCACCCCGGACCCGGCAACATTGGTCGTCGGCCAGACGCAGCAGTTCTTTGCCACAGCATATGACGCGCTGGGCAACCCCATTGCGGGTGTTGTGTTCATCTGGTCCACTGATGTGGGCGCGGTCGACTCCTCAGGATTGCTCACAGCCCAGACAACGCCCGGCACAGGGACGGTCACAGCCACGAGCGGCACAGTCTCCGGCCTGGCAAATGTGGATATCATCGCCGGACCGCTGGACCTGATTGTCATCACCCCTGATCCAGCCACGGTGGTCGTGGGCGGCTCCCAGGCATTCACTGCCACAGGATACGATGCCTACAACAATCCGATTTCCGGCCTGACATTTGTCTGGGCCACGAATGTCGGCACGGTTAATTCCATGGGAGCATTCATTGCCCAGACCGCTCCGGGCACCGGAATAGTCACAGCCACTTCGGGATGGGTCACAGGCACCGCGACCGTGAATGTGACAGTCGGCCCGATCCACCATATCACTATAACGCCAAACCCTGTATCCATGGTTATCGGAAGCAGCCTGCAATTCTATGCGGCAGCCTACGACATATACAGCAACCCGATACCTGTCGGTTTCGTCTGGTCGGCCACGGGAGGCACAATCAACGAGACCGGATACTTCACGCTGCTGTCCGGAACCGGGACAGTCACCGCTACGAACGGCACAATCAGCGGAACGGCCATGGTATTTGGCATAGTCGGTGCAGTGGACCATATCATCGTCCTCCCGAACCCTGTCACAATAATCGCTGGTGGAACCCAGGCATTCACAGCCACAGCCTATGATGCGTATGACAACATGATACCTGGGGTCGTCTTCGTTTGGGCCTACAATTTCAACAACACAGTGGCCGGAACAGGAAACGTGACCGCGACCAACGGCACAGTCACCGGCGTCGCTATCGTGACAGTCATCGCCGGACCCGTGGACCACATCGTCGTCACTCCGGACCCGGTCACCGTTATCGTGAACGGCGTTCTCCAGTTCAATGCAGTGGCTTACGACGCATACAACAACGTCATCACAGGTGAAACATTCACCTGGACGACCGACGTTGGCTCTGTCGATTCTGACGGGCTGTTCACAGCCCAGGCAGCCCCTGGCGCCGGAACAGTCACAGCAAGCATCGGCCCGATACCTGGCTTCTCCACCATTACCGTCGTGGATGTGCCCATCGACCACATAATCGTCACACCCGACCCAGCCACCGTGACTGTCGGCGGCACACAGCAATTCAATGCCACGGCCTACGATGCGGGCGACAATGTGATCCTGGGAGTGAGCTTCACCTGGTCGACAGACATAGGAATGATATCCGCAACAGGACTGCTCACTGCCCCGACCATACCAGGAACAGGAACGGTCACTGCAACTTCCGGAATCATAAACGGAACAGCCAATGTCGACGTCACTGTCGGCCCGGCCGAGTATATAATCGTCACGCCCGACCCGGTTATCATAACGGCTGGGATGTTCCAGCAATTCACGGCGACCGCATACGACCTGTACAACAACCCGATTCTGGGCGCAGTCATCGTATGGAGCACCGACATCGGCTCTGTCAATTCGACCGGATACCTCTGGGCCCAGACCAATGTCGGCACAGGATGGGTCAATGCGACATGCGGCTCCGTCACCGGAACCGCAGCCGTCCAGATTATTGCCGGTCCGCTGGACCACATCATAGTCACACCCAATCCGGTCAGCATCGTGGTGAACGGAGTGTTCGAGTTCCAGGCCGAAGGATTCGACATATACGGCAACATGCTCACGAATGTAAGCTTCATCTGGACCGCCAATATAGGCTCGATCACCGACGGGCTGCTCATAGCCCAATCAACTCCTGGAGTCGGCATTGTTACTGCTACAAATGGCTCAATCTCAGACTCGGCAGATGTAACAGTGTTCATAGCGGCCGTCGACCACATTGCGATAACCCCTGTCACGGCCATTGTCGTGGTCGGAGGCTCCCTGCAATTCACGGCGACGGCTTACGACCAATTCGACAACCCGATCGCTGGCGCTGTCTTCGTCTGGACGACCGACATAGGCTCGGTCGACGCCACTGGCCTGCTCACAGCTCAACTCACTCCCGGCACCGGAACGGTAACTGCCACGAACGGAACATTCGATGCTGTCGCCTCGGTCGATGTTGTGAGCAATTCCTTCCAGATTAACGTGCACGCAGGCTGGAACCTGCTGTCCACGCCCCTTGTGCCATTGGACACGTACATACCCAACCTCCTGGTCTCGATAGACGGGCAATGGGACAGGGTGCTCTGGTACGACCCGCAGGACCAGAACCCGTGGAAGAGCTTCCGCGTGGGAAGCCCGACCAACACGCTGACCGATGTGGACAACACCATGGGCTTCTGGCTCCATGCACTTGTCGATACGACGCTGACCATTTACGGTTCCCTGCCGGGCAACACGAGCATTCCGCTCCATGTCGGCTGGAACCTTGTCGGATACCCCTCGATGACGCCGGCACTGGCCTCTGATGCCCTGGCTGGGACAGGCGCGGACTGGATTGCCGAATATGACGGTGTTTCCCCGTATTACATAATAGACTACACAGACCTAGCCAACGTGACGATGGTACCAGGGGCAGGCTACTGGGTGCATGTGAACAACGAGAGCTCTTGGAATGTCGTGAACAGGCTGCCTGGCAATGACGATGAGATACGCTCGACCTTGCCTCCTCAGAATCCGGGAATCATGGCGGCGACAGTAAATCCTTCGAAGGAATAGGCAATACACCCAATCAATGGAAAACATTATGTATGAATTAGGTATACCTAACGATTAGGTAAACCTAAAGGTGATGCTCTGTCGGATGTCGCATTGGCGCTCGGTTTGACATTGCTGGCCGGCCTCTCGACCACAATAGGAGGGCTGCTGGCTTTCGTGATAAAACGCCCCAGAAGGTTTTTCCTTCCCCTGGCACTCGGAATATCGGGTGGCGTGATGCTGTACATCTCGTTCGTTGAGCTATTTCCCCATGCCCTCGGCGAGATAGGAGAGGTGAGGACCGCACTGGCTTTCTTCGCCGGAATGGTGTTCATAGCCATAATCGACCTGATAATCCCGCAGATGGAGAACCCCCATCATTTCTCTGACCACAGGAGAAAGCATGGCGGGAACAGGGGTTCAGTCTGCACGTCCGCATTGATGCGCACGGGCACTTTCACGGCTCTTGCAATCACGATACACAACTTTCCAGAGGGCATAGCCACATTTGCCTCTGCCATGAACGACATCAACCTGGGGATCGTCATTGCCTTCGCCATAGCGCTGCACAACATCCCGGAGGGGATATCCGTCTCAGTGCCCATATACTGCGCCACGGGTTCCAGGAAGACTGCATTCAAGTATTCCTTTATCTCCGGAATCGCGGAGCCCATCGGCGCGGTCATAGCCTACCTCATCCTGATGCCGTTCCTGAGCGATTCGTTGCTGGCGATCATGCTTGCCGTGGTCGCCGGAATAATGGTTTACATTTCGGTGGACGAGATAATCCCGGCCGCTTACAGCTACGGAAAGAGCCACATCGTGGTGGTGGGCGTGATATTCGGAATGGCCGTAATGGCCCTGAGCCTGATTGTTCTGTAGGTGGTTTGATGAGGAAACTGACAAGGGAAGAGTACATCGAAACCATCCATGTTCTCCAGAAAGACTGCGGACTGGCCAAAACCGGTCAGATTGCCGGACACATGGGCGTACGGCCTCCGTCGGTCACCCAGATGCTGGTAAAGCTCCAGGATGAGGGGTTGGTGGAATATGAGCCATATCTCGGGGCGAGGCTCACGCCCGCGGGAATGAAAATGGCGAAGGAGCTTATGGCCAGGCACAAAGTCATCGCGGATTTCCTGGAGATACTGGGCATTGGCAGGGAAATTGCCGAGAAGGATGCATGCACGATGGAACATCACATGACCAGGGAATCGGCCGCGCGGCTGAAGAAGTTCGTGGAATTCATACAGTCAGCGCCCAAGGACCCGCAGTGGATCGAGAGGTTCAGGGCTTATTGCGAGACCGGGGAGAGAGAGTGCGAGGTCAAGGAACGGTAAAGGACCAAGTCCAGTCCAGCAAATTCCCTGCGTAATCCCGGGCCACAATCCTGCAGCTGACCACGGTCCCGGATGTGAATCCGGCCTCATGCCAGTACGATACCCTGTAACCTCCGCCAATGGCCTGGAGGTCGTACATCACGCTGAATCCCTGGATGTAGAGCCGGATTGTGGAGGCGTTGACGCCTGACTGGAGGTCTGTCACGTCCACCGAGATCACCGGTGTGCTGTTCCCGGATGTGCCATTGTTCGGAGGGCTCTCGTTGGCGTGGGCCGGTGCCGTGGTGTCCGAGGCATTGAATATTATGTCCACCTGTTCGCCGCCCAGTCCGATGTCCACGTATGTGCTGTTGTAACCGCCAGAGGGATTCGATGTTGTCAGTTCTATGAAGTCGCCATCGCTGTAGCCGCTGGGGAGGGAAGAGAGGTCGACGGAGTACTGGCCGAGTATGTTTGTGACTGTCATTAGGGATTCACCTGTATCGGAGTCCGTGACCGTGACATTTACGTCGGCCATTGCATTCCCCAGGTAGTCGCGGACATAACCGTAGATCGGATATGGGTCGTAAACGGAACCATTCGGAGTCATCAATGGGTAATCGTCCTGGCCACCCTCGAAAACATACGGCGTGTCGCCAATGCCATCCGAACCGGGTTCGTTCTGGCCCGGGCCCGAGTAGATGTCCGTGCCGTTGTAGTCGGACCAGTAGTTGCCTCCTGACGGATACCCATCATCCCACCGGTTGGAGCCGTCATCCGAGGCCTGGTTCGCGTTATTCAGGATGCGGTTGTGATAGATGGCATTGCCATTGCAGGTGGCTGTGAGGAAGAAGCCATACTCCAAATTATTTGATACGGTGTTATTGATGATTGTGTTGTTGTGTGAAGCGTATAGGTAAATGCCATACACCGAGTTCAAGGAAACCGTATTGTTTTCGATCAGGTTGTAATTGCAGGTGGTTGATAATGTGAAACCATACTGGTTGTTCGTGGCAGTATTATCTGAGATTGTGCAGTAGCTGGAAAGATAGAGAGTTATGCCGCCCCGGCCGTTCGAGGTCACTGTGTTGCGGAGGATTATATTGTAATGACTGGAGGTATGAGCATAGATTCCATCATAACTGTTCGAATAAGCGTTATTGCCAGTCAGATTGTTGTTACAGGATACGTCGAGGTAGATACCACCATAATTGTATGAAGCCGAATTATTGAATAATATGTTGTTGTCTGAGTATCGAATATGGAAGCCATTGTCGGAATTCGAACTGACTGCGTTGCCGGCCATCGTATTGCCGTCGGAGTAGTAGAGGGAGATGCCAAAGACATTGCCTATAACATTGTTGTTCGCGATGAAGTTGCCTGTCGAAAAATAAAGGTATATGCCATTGTTGCAATCCGAAATTGAGTTGAATTCGATTGAGCAATTGCTGACACTGTCCAGAACGATGCCGTTTCCGCCGGAGTGCACGGTGAAGCCTGAAAGGCTCACATAATCTGATAAGATTTCCACTCCGTTATTTATAATTGTAAAGGCTGAGCCAGCTCCTTGAACGGTGAGCTGTTTATCGACAATCACATTTTCGTCGTACGTTCCTGCTGCCACCGCTATCGTGTGGCCGTTCTGCGTGTCCGAATCATCTATCGCTGCCTGGATCGTATCAAAATATTCATCGGTGTTCAGGTTGTGGACAGGACCAGGCGTGGCATTTCCGGTGAACAGCGGATAATTGTCCTGGCTGCCTGTAAAATAGTAGGGATTGTCACCGATGCCGTCCGAACCGGGGATGTCCTGGCCCGGGCCAGAGTAGATGTCTGTGCCCGTGTAGTCGGACCAGTAATTGCCCCCGGACGGGTAGCCGTCGTCCCAGAAATTCATCCCCGAGAAATCACAAGCCTGAATGTTGTTGGCGACGATGCTGTTATGGTATATCGAATTGTCATAGAACGGACTGGCTGATTGCGCTTTCATCTCGATTCTATCGATGATGACGGAGCCGTTGCCATTCCCGGCAAGGTAAAGCTTGATTTGATATGCCCCGTTTATACCGGAATATGAACCTGCGGTGAGGTCTGATTCGTGAATCGTCAGGCTGCTCCCGGATTCGACGTTGGTTTCATAGGACGCCAGGACTGTGCTGTTGACAAGCCATTCTATTCTGTCGATGTAGTTCTGCGAACCGGCATTGTTGTAATATATTGTCGTGGAATTCAAAGCTTCCGGATAGGCCAGGGGCTGGAGTGCCGAGGTCCATGTCCCGCCTGTCCTGAAGCCGTTGGACATGGTTCCCTGCTTGATGTAGAAGTCGTCGAAGTAGCCGTGAATCTGCGAGTTGGAATACTGAGATGTAAGGACCTCCAGTAGCCCCCACATCGGGCCGGTGGCTGTACCTACAGCGGACTGTATGGCCAATGACCAGCCCGTGTCCAATGTAATATCTGTTGTCGCGTCTGCCTTGTAGTAAATCGAAAGGTAGGATGCGCTCCTGACAATCCTGAAGAACATGTTCACGTCTGTCGTATATTGCGCCCAGGGAGTGCTCACTCCATTGATGATCGTCTGCGCTTGGATATAATTCGACGTGTCATACCCGAATGTTATCTGGGCAAGATTTGCGGAGCTTTGCCACATCTTAATGGCGATGTACTCGTTCTGGTCAACCTCGGCCGCGCTTATGCCCCATGCATGCACGCGGACGTCAAAATTGCCCGCCAGTTGACTATTCAGGTTCCTCTCCGTGCCGCCCCTGATGCCTGTGTTCATGGCGTACAGATGGAGCGCGCTTGAGGCTATTTCCTCGTCCCTGACGGTGGCAAGGATCATTCCGTCTGGGTTCAGGCCGTTCCATTTCCATGTCAGAGCGTCGGAGCTCGGGAATGTGAACGAATCGCCGAAGCGGTTGCCTAGGGTCAATGTCCCGTTCTGCACCGCTAGGTTGTCAGACCTGGTCTCGGCTTCATAGTTTTCCGAGGAGCTGCTTTTTATGCCGGCCTCGAAATCCGCTGTTGTGTCTATGACGGCGGTGGTATTCGATGGAAGCCCGCCCACCACTATTCCCCGGGAGTTGCCGACTACCGAATTATCGTAAATGTTGGCATCATTCGCGCAAACAAGGATGCCTGTCTGGCCGGATTCGGAGCTGCAATTCGTCACATTGAATCCGGTGACTGTGGTTCCGTCCGCTGTGATTGTGATTCCGTTGCCCAAGCCCATGCCGTCTATCACCGTGAGGTTGCTGCCTGCACCAGCCAAGACAATGGACTTGTCAACGAGCACGTTCTCCGTGAACGTCCCGGGGTCGACTGCGATCGTGTGGCCGTCCAGGGTGTTCGAGTCGTCGATACCGGCCTGGATTGTGTCGAAATACTCACCCGTGTTCAGGTTGCGCACTGGACCTGTGTCAATGATAATCAGGGTTGTAGCGGTCGCCCATATTTCGGGGAAGGGGAAGCCCGCGCCATTCTCATATTCCAGGCAGGCAGAATTGTTGACTTGTGTGCCTTCCATTGTTCCCGCGAGAATTCCGACAGTAACATTGATCGACCCACTGCCTCCAGGGCCAACCGCAGGGATGATCCAGATGTTGTCTCCAATACTGGGAGCCGGAATTGATAGGATGAAATCCACCTCCTGTGGATACGTTTCGGTGATTGTGACATTGTAAGCCCAGGCCACGCCGAGATTCATGTAGGTCAATGTGTAGTTTATTACATCGCCTGGCTGGGCAGTAGCAGGAGCGCTCTTGCTGAATTGCATGATGATTGGAGATAGTATCGTGGTCCAGTTCGACCATATCCTGCCGTAGTCGTAGTCCAGGTAGGCAACGTTGGTTATCGAGCCTGACGCGCCCGGGTCTATCATGACGGTAATCATTATTGAACCGGAAGCTCCGGGAGCCACATCTCCGATGAACCACATGTTGTCCATGACGGTGGGCGGCGGAGACGCAGAGACGAAGAATGTGTCAGCGGGGTAGATGTCTGTTATGATGACGTTCGTGGCCCAGTCGGTCCCGATGTTTTGATAGGTCAGCGTGTAGGTTATGGTTTCTCCGGGGCTGGCCATTGCAGGGCCGGTCTTAGTGAAATCCATCGTTGGCTGGGTGGTGGAATTCGTCACTGTCCAGACGCAGTTCGAGGTCACATGCACCCAATAACCGTGGCCGTGGGTCATCGTGACCAAAGTGAGGTCGGCATAATCTTGAATGAACGGCGTGATATTATTGTAAACTGAAATCCTGTCTGCCTCAACCGGCAATGTGTCGGAAGCCAGCTGAGGGGTGGCGCAGGGGTAACCAACCATGTTCCAGCCGGCATAGAGATTGATCGGTATGGACTCCACCCAACTCCCCTCTATTCCGAGGCTCAGTTTCTGGTCCCCGCCATTGACAGTGAGATGGAGCCAGATGCCCATCCTGCTGTCCCCGTTGATGAAGTCGTTGACCGTGGAGCCTTTCCTGTGCGTCTTCCATGGGTCCATGGGCGTCTGGACATTGAACCATTTGGCCACGTCCCAGGATGTCATGCCGTCCCCGTAAACGGAATCGTTGAGCAGGAGCCGGAGGTCGCCTCCGCCATCAGTCGGGAAGGAGATGAATGCCCAGCTTCCTGGATTCATTCCTGTCAGGTCGATTGCGTACGGTGTTGGCTGGGTCGCATTTTGCCCAGATACGTAAATCCGCGTCGTAGCCTCTCCGCCATAATTTCCCAGGCTGTCAATGCCCTTGACCCACACGGTGTACCATCCTTCGGCCCACCCCGCGGTATGAATTGTCCCCATGTTGCTGATGACTGCCTCGGCTGGGGAATCATATCCCCCGTCAGCGCACCCCATGGCGGCCCAAACCACATGATTTGTTGAGAATTCACCGACCAGGATGTTGCTTCCGCCTGTGGACCAATCGTTCAGGTTGGCAGCGACAATGATATCGTCGCCGGCATTACAGAACACCTTGTCCGTGGTCACATCCCCGACCACCGGCCCTATAGTGTCCGGTGCAGTGTCGAACCCGTTGTAAATCAATGCGCCATAAACGTCAGTATCGGCCTGCTTGGTCATCTGGTTCCAGGCTACCAGGACCTTTCCCGGAGATTCCGTGAGATTCGCTGTCCGCTGCTTGCCTTTGGAATAGGAGTCGCATGTCAGGTAATTGACTAACGGATCAGGGGATGTTCCGTATATAGTGTCCCTCACCGTGACGATGTTGGGCTGGACGTATGGGTCATAATTCAATAGCCGCTGGTAGGTCCACCAAATATATCCGTCATTCGTGTAATCCCCATCCATCAGGAACCGGCTGCCGTAGTCGTTCCTGCTTACATATGGACCGCCAGTGGTATATCCGGCACCGCTGTTTGTATTGAACGTGTTCCCTCCATCGTCAGTCCAAATCACCTTCAGGTCCATGTTCCCGTCTGTGTTGGCACCCTTCCTGACTGCGCAGTAGTTGCGGTTGCCGTTTGCGCCTTGAGGCGCTGCGACACCTTGGGGGTTCATAAGGTTGTCCAATGTGTCCCAGGCATACTTGAAAGTACCCCAGGCACCATTATAATACCGGAATGCCAGTGTTCTTTCCTGGGGATAATCGGGATCTGGAACGTACAACCATACCCCTATATTTCCCAATATATCTACAACAGCATGGGGGAAGTAGTAGTAGCACATCACCACATTCGGGTCAACCCAGCCCATTGCGGACCATGTTGCCCCGCCGTTGATCGATGTCTTATATCCGACGGAAATATCATCCCGCGTAGACATGTATTGGTCAGTGTAACCGAATGTTTCAACTATTATCATGAATGCATTGGTTGGAGCATGCCACACCAGGTTCAATGCGCGATATGTGTTGCCCACGCTCCTGCCCTCTCCCTGGGAATAAGCATTGACCTCGGTCCATGAAGTGTATGGCGCATCCGCGTAAGCCACCTTGACATATGCACAATGTGTGTCTATTGTGGTGCCTGCATAAACTGTCCATCCGTCCCAAGCAATGGCCAGGCGCCCCGCGTATGTACCGGATGTAGCTCTTGTTATCGTGACCCATGTGGGCGACCAGGAAGGCGAGCTGACAGGAACTGGCGCTCCCCAGGTCCTGCCGCCGTCCGATGAAAGTTTGAAGTAAACGCGACTGCCGTATCTCCCTTCCTGGCGGTAAGCGCAGGCTACATAATCGGTGCCATTGGAATTCCATGAAACCAGAGAGGGAGAATCCTCGTGCACGGGGGCGTCAGCGATTTTCATCAGCGGCGCCGTTTCAACTGTCTGAACGTCCACCTGGAACTTTATTGTCGATTGTGCCACAGGAGCCGTCGAATCGCCACCGGACAAAGCCTTCAGGGCAATGGTGTAGGTGCCTGCCGCGACTGCGCCGCTCACCGACACCGTGGCGAAGCCGTGGGCTCTTTTTCCGGCATTGATTGTCATGGGGCTTGTCGGAGTGTATGCCACCGTGAAACCTGAGGCCAGTATAGGGGCGGTGAGCGCGTATGTGTCGTTAGTTGTCCCGCCGTTGTTGATCCAGTACGGCACAATAATAGAGCCGCTCGGCGCTGCCGTGAATATTGCCTCGCCGAAATCATCGCGCTCCGGCACGACCCTTGGTCTGTCTAACTGCATGCTGACCTTGTACAGATTGCTCGCTGCATTGATGTCCGCGCTCGCATTGAAGCCGCCCGTCATGGCAAGAGTGAAAGCCCTGGCAGTCGATGACTTCCATACCACCTGGACGTTCCACTGGCCTTTCTCCGGATTCTGGATTCTGAACAATTCCACATTGTTGATGTCGTCCCCGCCGTCATCGGCAGTGTCCCAGTCATAGGAGGCATTGCCCATCCAGGACGGGAAGTGCGCATCGGACCAGTTTGCGGGCGTGTATACAGGTATGGACCATGCTTCCTTGAAGGCGTTTCCCTCGTATCTTGCTCCGCTGGGGGATGTGACCACCAGGTCCAGGTCGTAGGTCAGAGTCCCGGAGCCCACTGCGTCCCAGTGGGCCATCGTGACCTTCAACGGGACAGTGTCGTCAGCGACCCATGTCTGCAATCCGCCGTCTGTCCTGGCGCTCCAGGAGCCGGAGCCGATTCCAGCATTATTGTGGTACCATTGGAGCACGTTCGGGAATGCCGGGCAAATCGAATTTCTCACATTCACCCTGCCCCAGCCCTGGTCGAAGCTCGGGTATCCGTACCCCATGTCCTCGGCACCGTGGATGAGGAGTGTCTTTATAAGGTTGGCATGGGGAGCAGGTATCCCTCTGACATCGACCAAGTAGTCCCGCACAAGTGCAGCATCCCCGGACGCGGCCGCGACTGCCACAGATGTTCCTGACAGCATTATGTAATCGCCGATTGCGTCGCCATCGGTGTTTATCAGATTGAGCGTATCGTATAGTCCTGCAATGGTTGCCTCGGTGGCGTCGTCCGATTTGGGTCCGTACACATTTCCCCCAATCTCTACTATATCTGGCTTCACCCTGCCGTCAGCGACCGGGCCGCGCGAGTCCATCTGCCTCATCTGGTCAGGGTCGTCCGAGCCCTCGCCCTGCACCGGCCTGACGTTCTCGAAACCGCTCACGGAGAGCACGAGCTTGCCGTTGCCGTAGCCGCTGACAGTGTTGGCCGCAGGGCCGTCGCTTCCGCAGGCGAACAGCACCAGCGCTCCCGAATTGGAGTTCATGAAGGTGTCGGCTGTCCCATCATAACTGTTACTAATGGTCGCCGGTCCCCATGAGTTGGAGAATATCCTGGCTCCGTAAGTATACCCGGCAGCCCATTCGGCGCTGGACAGCCCTGCGCGGCTGTAAATGGTTGCTTCAGGAGCCCTTCCGGCGAAGCCCATGCGGTCCGGCATCCCTGCCGGATTCGATGCGGCCAATGAATTGTAAATCCTGTCCGTTGTGGGCTGACCCAGGTAAACCTCCATGTTGTACCCGTTTCCAGCGATTATGCCTGTCATGAATGTGCCGTGGTATTGCGAATCCGTTGTCACTTCCGTATAGCCGATCCTGTTTCCCAGCGGACCGCTGGTGAAGTCCCTGTAGGATGCGTCAAGACCGGTGTCCTGGACATGGACAATCTGCCCCTGGCCGGTTATGTTCAGCGGAAGGTTGGAAACCGTGTTCACCCAAAGGTCGTGCGCCTGCACGACCCTGCCGGACGCGCTGCACAGCGTCTTCATCTCGGGCAGATGCTCGATGAGCAAGACAGAGTCCAGCCGCGCGACTGCGGGAAGCAGCCATGCGTCCAAGGAGCATGTCGCGGCCCCGAAATGGGTATCCTCGATATCTGTGGCTCCGAGGTCCGCAAGCTCTGTCATGAGCCTTCCAGTCTGAATGTCCGGGCATGCAGTCACCGTGATGCGCATGTTCCCGGTCATGCGTATGAGGTTCTCGAAAACCTTGTACCTTGGCTCGTAGGGGCCAGTCCATTCCACATAGTCCAGGCTGCCGATTCTCTTCTCCTGTCCGGGAGTGGCCCTCACGACGATTGTATTGTCCCCGATGCTGCGCAGTATCGGGCACGATATTCTCTCCACCGACTCGACCCATTTGCCCGGGCAAGGGCATACGAACTGCACCAGTTTCAGCTCAGAACCTGGGTTGCTCCAATCGGGAGTCAATGAAAATCCCTCAGATGTATCCACGTCCAGGCCCTGCTCCTCCATGTGGATGATGGTTCTGCTAGGTATCTCCTCCAGGCCCGGAATCTGCGCCGCCCTGTCAGGTTCCAGCCGCATGTACGCGCCCCATTCGCCCGAGACCAGCGGCTCTATCCCGGCATCCTCCAGCATGCTGAGGTCCGAAGGGCTGTTGAATATTATCCTGTAATATTGATAATTATCCGGAGCCTGCTCGCCTGCGCGGATGCCTGCCGGCGGGAAAACAAATCCGCAGACCAGTATCAGAGATAATGAAAATATCCAGATGGAGTGCAATCTTTCATTTCTCTCGGCCCACGCTGCCCAAAACGCGGTTCTCCTCCTCATGAAATTTTCTCCTATACGCTTAAAGATACTTATTGGTAGAATAGGTCATACTGAATATATAACATTAATTGTTAGTTGCACCACCCGTGATGGATTGGATGAGAACTATGGGTCTATCGCGAATACGCAGTCCGCCGTCACATGCACCCAGTACCCGTTGCCCTGCGACATCGTGACCTGCCCGGGCATCCTGTCGATTATGTAAGGCGGCGCACTTTGGTACTCCGCGACCCTGTCGATGAACGGTATCAGAGACGCGGACATGGGCGTTGCCGAGGGCCAGCCTATCAGGTTCCAGCCGGTATACAGTGTGATCGTCACAGTCCCAGGATAGCCCCCTTCACCGACTGTCAACATCTGGTCCCCTCCGTTGGAGGATATCTGCAGCCATACGCCCATCTTGTTGTCCACGTTGTTGAACGTGTTGACCGGGCTGCCAGGCCTGTAGGTGAGCCATCTCTTGTTCAGGTTGTCCCAGGTCTTGGCCACTGTCCATGTCGTCATGCCGTCGCCGTATGTCGCATCGTTGAGCACGGTCCCCGGGCTGCCCGTGACATCTATCGGATACGAGAGCAGCACCCAGGGAGCTGAAAGCCCGACCAGGCTCCTGTCGTACGTGAACGGTTCGGCAGGTTCCTGTACCGCGTCTGTGTTCTGCTCCTCTTGGCCTGCTGCATCCTCAGCCCTGACAATGTACCACCATTGGACTGGGTCTGCCTGGCCCATGTCCGTGTCGCAGTAGGTGCATGTCCCTGCCGGGACAGTGTCTATCAGGCCGTAAGTGCCCAACTCCGCGTCAGAGCGGTAGAGGTTATAGAATGCCAGATCTGGGCTCTGGCTCGAAGTCCAGTTCAGCGTGTTGTCCCTGTGCGGGTCCCTGCTGGACGTGATGGCGCTGTCAGTGAAACCGTTGATGTGATTGTCATAGGTCGCCGTGCCCCAAAACCAGTCCGAGCCGCCCTGGGCGACCGAAGCATACCTAGTCCAGTACTGCGCTGTCCATTGCCCGGAATCCAGCCTGTCCGCGCCCAGCTGCTCGGTGGTGAATTCGGCCCTGAGCGAGGTCGGCGGGTATGCGGTGTCCCCGTAGACCCGTATGACCATCGAATCCGTCGTGGCCAGTTCTGTGACCGGCGGCGTCCATGTCGCTGCCTGGTACCCTGAGCCTGTGGCCGTGCGGCTGACAGTCGCAACGGTCGAGCCGGATGTGATTTCAGTCTCTGCGCCAGCCGACGACCTCTTCCACACCCTCATGCCCAGGTGGATCGGCATGTTGTTCCCGGGCGCCCAGTTCCCCTGGGCGGCCGAGTTGGCAGTGCCCAGCGAGTAACCTGTCAGGCCGTTCACGCTGGCTTCACTAGCTACGCCCCTCATGTATCTGGTTTCCGTCGTGGCGGCGTAATTGTACTCAGGGCCCCAGTGCTCGACAGTGAGGCCGGTCGGCGGCTCAGGCAGCTCATCGTATCCCCCCGTCTCCAGTGTCGGGTCGCCGGCTATGTTCATGCCGTAGAACCATGCACGGGACTCTTCAGCGGCGCCTGTCTCGCCGTTTACAATGAACCAGTCCTTGAAGGACTCTCCGATGCAGGCTCCCTCGGACATGGGCTGGTAGAAATCGTCGAATTCGAGCATCGAGCCGGTCTTTGCCGAGCCGAGCGCCACGAGACCGGAATTCGCGAAAGCGTAATATCCCTGGATGTACCCGTCGTAGGTGTAGTTTGAGGCGCCGCAGCAGAACAGGTTGTAGAACAGGGCCTGGCAGTTCGCCGCCTCAATCTCGTAATTGTCGATATAATCCCAGCCCGCGCCGTTCTTGAGCGCATGGTAAGAAATTCCGGTGTGGGCGAACAGGGACAGCCATTCATAGTCCTGGGCCAGCCTAGGCATGTAGTCGGTTTTAACGGTGTCAGTAAGCTCCTTGACCAGAGTCCTGTTGCTGTAAACCAGCCCGACATCGCCGCTCCACTGGTCCGCATAGTCGTACCAGTCGTCGTCCACATAGACCAGGGCCCTGTCTTGCTTTACGGTCAGGCCCATCGAGTAATCGTCAGCCTTGTCGATATAATCCTGGATGAGGCCTGCCTCAGTGCCCAGAGAAGGAAGCGTGCCCGTGCATAGCCTGCCCACCCAAATCTCCGGCTCCAGGTCCCCAGTTCCGGCAGTGTGGGTGTTGAACGGGTCTGCCATGCTTCCGCCGCCTCCCCAGCCCCAGGTCCCGTCCAGGTCCATGTAGTAGAGGTCTATCGGGAATGTCTCCCAGTAGTCTGCGCCCCAGGTTTCGGGGTTCAGCATCCTGAACCAGGGCGTGGGTATGTCCCCCACCAGTATGGCGCCCACCATACCCGCCGAGTAGCCGTTCTGCAGGGCTGTCTTCACCTGTGTGTGCGTGGTCCATGAATCCGACATTATCTCGACATCGTAGGACGCATGCCTGTGGTTCTCGATGTCGTATTCGAGCAGGTCGATGCTGTCGGGTATGCTTGCGTACAGGCTGCTCTGGATGATTATGTAGACGAGCCCCCCTGAAGTCCATTGGGGCTGCTCGGCCGGGACAGTCCCGCTGTCTGGGATTTCAGGAGGCATGAGACCTGTGCGGCCCATCCGGACCAGGGGCATATCAGAGTCATTTCCTGAAATTTTCCCGGGAGATGCCAACGTCATGGCGGGCATCATCATCAACGCAACTATCGCACAGACTGAGAGCTTGGCAAATATTCTCATCGGGGAATCACTTCCTGACTATCAGGTACAATATCCAATCCAGGATATTTAAAGTTGGTGATTTTCATGGCTGGACAACCCACGTGCAGTCCGAGGTCACGTGCACCCAGTACCCGTTCCCGTAGGTCATGGTCACCTGGGTCTTGTCCGAGTAGTCTGTGATGTAGGAAGGGGTCGCAGAGAAAATGGAAATCCAGTCCACCGGTAATCTCATTGTTTGAACCATGCTGATTACCGGCATAACTTTGAATCATTCATGTTAGTAAATTGCCGATTCATGGCGAACACTCCATCAGTTCGGATTCAGTCTTCGTGTTCACCTTTTGCTCATAATATGCCAGCAATTCATGGCCTGGATTTATCAACAAATCGATTGCCAGGCCATCGTCGAATCTTATCGGCATCCGAAGCCTTCGGCGTTCGGAACGATTGGGATTCGATTCAACTTTACGGCTGCACAGTCCACGTGCAGTCCGCCGTTACATGCACCCAGTACCCATTTCCATAGGTCATGGTCACCTGGGTCTTGTCCGAGTAATCGGTGATGTAGGAAGGGGTCGCAGAGAAAACGGAAATCCAGTCTGCCTGCGGGGGCAGTGTGGCCGATGCCAGCCTCGGGGTCTGCGAGGGATAGCCCACTAGGTTCCAGCCCGTGTGCAGGTTCATGCTTGTCGCGGACGGCCACATGCCGTCCAGCTCCAGGGTGGCGCCGCTGGGCGACGTTATGTTCACCCAGAAGCCCATCTTGCGGTCGATGTAGAACAGCGTGTCCAGTCCGTCGGGCCTCGGGATGCTGTTTGACACCCAGTCCTTGGAGTACGTGGAATTGTAATAATACACTCTGTCCCAGCTTCCGGCTATAGAGGCAAGCACCGAGAAAATGGATTCGTCCGTCTGGACCAGCGGCACCGAGACAAGGTTCCAGCCCTGGTGCAGTGGTATGGAGAGATGGGCGCTGGTCTGGTAATACGCCACCAAGGAATCGTCGCCTGAATAGGACCATACATAGTCAAGCCGGGCCATGCCGTTGCTCCAACTAACCCAGAAATATGTGTCCGGCCCGGACACCTGTGGGCTCGGGGCTTCCACCTCGTGCTCGTATCCGGCCGGCCAGTTCAGTTCAGCGGGCGTGCCGTATCCTGCGCCGTCCACCCATATCTCCAGGCCTGTCGGGTCCGTGTCGACAGTCATCCTGCCTCCCTCCGTGGAGTAGACAATGTGGGTCTGGGATGTTTCCGTTATCGGCCCGGCAGCGTCCCTCAGGTCGCTCCAGCTAACCGCGACATAGTCTCCGCCCGGCCTCGGCTGCATCACCACATGGGCGAACCAGTTCGCTGCCTGGAACGAGCCAGAGTCGCTCGCGGTGCCATAATCGTTCCATGTAGACAGGTCAGAGACTTCGCCCCACAGCAACCTGGTCGAATACTGCCCGCCGCCGTCCTCCTGCCTGTAGCTCATCAGGAAGGCTTCTTTATTGTACTCCTGGACATAGGGCATGCGCTGGTAATTTGGCATGGTAATGAGGTAGGCCGTCCATGAGGTGCCGCCGTTCAGCGAGTAGGCATAACCTATCTGCCCGAGATGGGCGCTGGACGGATCGGAGAGGTAGGTGCCCGCACAGACCAGGTAATCTGTTCCGGTCTTGGTGGAGGCTATGCTGGGCTTGTAGAACGAATACACGTTCGCATCGTCGTAGAAATCGCCCACCATGGTCCAGTCCTGGCCGCTGTTCGTGGACCTGTAGACGACCATGTCGAAAACGCCCCCTGCCTCGTAATAGTACATCGCCGTGATGTACAGATAGCTGGCGCCCGAGTCCATGCACGGATGCTGCAGGTAATTCGCGTTCACAGGTCCGTCCACAAGGTAGCCGTCCCACGGGACAGTGGTCGGGCTCCCGACATACTGCCATGCCACAAGCGATGTCTGGGTGGCTGAAATGTAATCATAAGTCAGAGTAGTGATGAAAGGCTTGTTCGTGGACCTCTGGACGCATATCGTGGGCAGCCTGTGGTAATTGTAAGGCGCTCCGAAAGCCGCAGAGACCATGACTCCTATCCAGGGCCCGGTGCCCCAGCTGGAAATGTACATGTACTGGCAGAATATCTGCATGTCCGCAATGTTCCTGGCCGGGCCGTCGTATGCAAACACGGTGTATGTGAGCCATATCCTCCCGTCATTGCCTATTGCGATGTCGGGCTCCTTCATGTCCGGGTAGACGCCGTTTATCAGGGTGGGATACCTGAACGTCCATATCTCGGGAGACCATGTCTCGCCGCCGTTCACTGTCCTCCTGAGGACCAGGTAACCCTGGAAGGTGCCCGGGGACTGGTAGTCTGTCCAGGACTCGTATAACACATACAGCTCATTGCCATTGCCCGGGTCCATCTCCATGGACTGGAATCCGTCGTTGTACGCGTTCCAAGATTGGTCCGAGATGAGGATGTCGTAGGTCCAGCCCGAGCCAGGGTCGCCGCGGGGCAATTCCCGACCGCTATCGGCCTGGAGCAGGATCGCGCTCGACTCGGCCGACAGAATGCCTGCGCCCGGTTCCCCAAGTTCGTTGATGTGATTGTTTTCAGGCGCGGTCATAACAATCCTGGCCGCTCCGTCCAGTGGCCGCTGCTGGCTCTCCGCGGGGGCCATGCCCGGTGCTGCCGTAAGCAGAAGAAGTGTGGCCAGCCCAAGACAGGCGAACCTGATGCCCATGGCTGAGAAATGGGCATGCCGTTATTTAATTGTTGGCTTGAGGCTCTGGACCGGAGGGTTATGGGCTGACAGTCCAGGTGCAGTCAGCCGTGACATGGACCCAGTATCCGTTTCCGTGGGACATCGGGGTCGCGCCCTTTGCGTGTTGCGTTATGTACGGTGTCGCTGCCTGCCACACTGCCACAAAGTCCGCTGCTGCCGGCAGCGTGACAGATTCCGCCCTGCCCGTTGCGCTCGGGTACCCGACCAGGTTCCAGCCTGTGTAGAGGTTTACAGCCACTGAGGTTGCCGAGTAATCGCCTGCCGAAGCCAGAGTGAGTTTCTGGTCCCCGCCGTTGGCCGTGAGCCAGAGCCATACTCCCTTGGTGTTGTCGATGTTCGGCATATCGTTTACCGCGCTTCCGACCCTGTAGGTCTTCCACGGGTCTGAGGGAGTCTGGACATTGTACCATTTGGCGACAGTCCATGTTGTGCCTCCGTCTCCAAGCGCAGCGTCGTTGAGAAGCGTGTTTATCTGGCCTGTGACAGTATGTGGGAACGACACGAAGACCCAGCTGTTGGCCGGCTTGCCGGTTAGGTCTATCTCGTACGGGGTAAGGGTCGCTCCGGGTTCCGGGACCGCAACCGTGTTGGAGTCCTCGCTGCCCATTGCGGTCGCCGCCCTGACCACATACCACCAGGTGATGCCGTCAGTCTCGCCTGCGCCAATATCCGTGTAGGTCGCAGTGCCAGCGGGGACTGTGGTCAGCAGGGCTGCCGAGTTCCACGGGCCAGATGGCGACGCCGACCTGTAGATGTTGTACTGCGTGACTGCGCCGTTGCCCGCCCCGTCATCCGCCGAGAGCGTCCAGTTCAGCAGGTTGTTGTCATTGGTTCCCGTGTTCACATTGCCCTCGACCAGGAGGTCGTCTATGTTCCATCCGCAGTACTGCCAGGCCGTGTCGGTCGAGCCTATCTCGAACCTGACGTACACGGTCGCATGGTTATCGGCCCAGGTTGATATATCGTACTCCTGGAGGGACCAGGTGGAGTCGGCTATCGTGGCCGGGTTCGTCCACACCTGGCTGAACGTTGTCCCGTCGGTCGAGACCTCGATGTATGCGTGGTCGTACGAGGGCTGCTCGACGCCGAGGTAACGCTGGAAGCTGAGCGTGACATCGGTCGCGTCCGTGCAATCTATCGCCGCGGAGCGTATCCAATTCGAATTCGCGGCTATGCTGGGCTGGTAATCGCCCGGATAGCTGCCAAGGCCCGTGAGGTCGTTGCCTATGACGAAGCTGCCCTCGTATGCCGATGTCGGGTCCGGGTTCCCGTAGTCCCCGCCGAGCCCGGTGGGGTGCGCGACCTGCCAGTCTGTGCTTGCTCCTCCGGTTGACCAGCCCAGCTCAGGCAGCGTCGGCGTGCCGTCTCCCTCGAATCCCTGCGCGTAGAGAATTGCGTTGCCTGAGCCCCACCAGTCTACGGTGAGGTCGGTGGGCGAGTCCACGGGCGCCAGTATTATCTTCTTGCCCCAGGTGCTGTCTATCGTGAAATTCCCCGAATACACGTCCGCGGATATGTGGAATGTCTGGGCCGTCGTGTAGCCGCTTGTCGTGAGTCTGCCGAAGTCCAGCTCGAAGTATCCGTTGGAGTCTGTTACGATGGAAATCGATTCGGATGTGGCAGTGTTCGTGATTGTGACCAATGTCCCGGCAATGGGTCCTGTCCCGTCGTAAACGTTGCCGTAGACGATGTAGGGCACAGGCGGGAACAGGTTCGTGGTTCCGTCGCCTATGTCAGTGTCCGCGACCCTGGCCTGGTAGACCAGGGCGTCGTCTATATCGTTGTTGATTATCATGATGTCAGCCGAATCCGGATAGAAGCCGGCTCCGCCGGTCTCCACCTCGAAGCAGAAGCCCTGCGCGCCCATTGCTTCATAGGCCCAGTCTATCGAGCCGCCAGGAGCGGTGTAGCCTATCATCTCGTATGCCTGGCCGTAATCGTAATGGCTGCCGTTCACGCCGTAGAGCGACGTGAGCGTTGTCATCTTGCCGGCCGTGCCCCTGTACCAGGTGTCGTGCGGGCAGGTGCCCGATGTGTAGCACCAGGGGATGAGCAGGACGCCGGCATAGCTGTGCAGGCACTGGAACGTGTCTATTCCATAGGCCAGCATGAAGTCCCGGATGCACTTGGTCTCGTACTCCGAGAAGGGGGCCATGCCGTGGTAGTCATCGGCCGTTTTTGTAGGATTGCCACTGGCCCAATCTATGTCCCAGTTCCGGTTCAGGTCCACGCCGTACGGGCTGGCAGCGGAATTGTTCCTGTTCTTTCGCCACATCTGCTGGGCGGCCTCATTGCCGTTCCCGTCGTAGTAATAGCCGTCCGGATTGACCATCGGGAGGATGTAAATCTCCCTGTTGTTCACAAGCCAGTGTATCGTGTCGTTCGTGTCGTAATTGTATAGGAGGAGCCAGGCGAAGTACGCGGCCGCATTGGATGTTGACCATTCCCTTGCATGGATATTGCCCTCCACCAGGACGTCGGGCTTGTCCCCAGTGACGCCTTCTTCCGTGGAGGTGATCTTCAGAACCCACATGTCCCTGCCCTGCCAGGAGTTGCCTATGTCTATCTTCGTGACAAGGCCCGGGTATTCCGTTATGAGCGTGTCGTACCAGGCGTACAGAACTGCCAGGGACGGGTATGTCGTCCTGAAGGGGAAATCTGAAGCGGCAGGAACAGGCGCGGTTGCGTCGTCCTGAACCGTGTCCGGCGAATCGTCGGCCAGGGCCATGCCCGGCAGCAGCATTGATATAACAACTAGCGCACTCAGCAGAACCTTCGGAAACGTTTTCATGCCCAAATCACCTAGGTCTCTGTACCAATATGCTGCCACAGGCATATTAAATTATTGATTATGCCTGAACCAGGATAAGACAGGCGATGAAGATACTTATCGACATGGGCCACCCCGCCCACGTGCACTTCTTCCGGTAATCTCGCACAACATGTTTCCGGAGATTACCGGCATTTTTGACTGTGATATATACTGCATGGCCAGTCACGGCGAATGCTTTTTCCCGCTCAGATTCAGTCGCCGCATTCACCTCTTGCCGGGAATCTGCTTGAAATTCATAGCCCTGATTTAGCTCTCATAAAGATGCCGGGCCATCGTCGAATCTCAGCTTTTCATAGCTCGGATCCAATTCAACTTGCGCAAACCCTCATATACCGGAACCAGGATATTACAGGCGATGAAGATACTTATCGACATGGGGCATCCGGCACATGTTCATTTCTTCCGCAACGCGATCTGGGAGCTGGAGAGGCGCGGGCACTCTGTCACGGTGACGGCGCGGGACAAGGACGTCACACTGAGGCTCCTTGACGCCTACAAAATCCCTTACGAGACAAGGCCGGACGGATGGCGGCCCCTGAACCTGTTCAAGGCTGCCAGGTTCGTGACGGACGCAGCGCGCGCTTTCGGCGCGGAGAGGCTCGTCGGCGTTCACAACCCCTATGTTGCTGCAGCGGCCGTGAAGCTGAAGAAGCCCTGCATCCTCTTCACTGACACTCCCGGCTCCGGCTTCGTAAACAGGATATCTGTGGGGCGGGCCACGCGTGTCATCACGCCCGAATGCCTTGCCGGGATGTTTGCCAACCAGGTCACCTATCCGGGCTGCAAGGAGATGGCCTACCTCCATCCCTTCTCTCCGGACAGGAACGTCCTGGCCAGGCACGGGCTCTCTGGCCGGTACCACGTGGTCAGGTTCATAGGCTGGACAGCCCACCACGATTCGGGCGTCAGAGGCCTGTCTCCGGAAGGGAAGGCTTCGCTGGTGAAGGCGCTGTCCTCCAAGGGCCAGGTTGTGGCCTGCAACGAGAACGGAACCGAAGCCCCGGAGGGCTGCATCCCGGTTCATCAGCCGGAGGACGCGCACTCCCTGCTGGCCCTGTCCTCGGGCTACATCGGGGAAGGCGCGACCATGGCCAAGGAAGCGGCCGTGCTGGGCGTTCCCTCGGTCTATCTCTCACCCATGGATACATTGCCCCCCATAATCTGGATGGAGAGGGCCGAGGCCCTGGTCCGGACCACTTCCCCGGAAGGGGCCCTGAAGGCGCTGGAGGGGCCGTGGAAGCGCATCATGGTGAACGACGTGCTGGGCGCGGTGGTGGTGGGGATTGTGGGGTGAGAGTGATGTTCGACATCGGCCATCCAGCGCAGGTGCATTTCTTCAATGCCATTCGCAGAGGAAAAGTTTAATAACTGCTTGATACTTAATTACATACAGAGTGTGTATTAAATGGAAGGAAAATTCACAGCGGTGTTCGAGAAGGAAGGGGACTGGTGGATCGGATATGTCGAGGAGCTTCCCGGCGCCAACACCCAGGGAAAAACGCTAGATGAAGCCAGGGAGAACCTGAAGGAAGCCGTCGTTATGGTCATCGAAGCGAATTAGAGGGTTATAGCAAATTTAATAAATGTAGAAGTTATATGATTAATCAAGAGGTTTGCCATGAAAGTTTATGATTTTAAAGTAATACTTGAACCGGATGAAACCGGTGGTTATGTGGTCATTTGCCCTTCAATTCCGGGATGCTCTAGTCAAGGGGAAACTGTCCAAGAAGCTATGGATAATATCAAAGAAGCAATAGAATTATGCATGGAAGATATCATCGCTGAGGGCGAACACATTCCCGATCCATCCAATTCCCTAATTGGCACCGTCATGGTGAAGGTATAAGAACCTTTTAATACCATTTCATCCTTGTATATTTTATGAACTACAGAATTCTGCTCAGAAAAGAGCCGGAGGGTGGCTACACAGTTACGGTACCGTCCCTTCCGGGTTGTGTCACTTATGGAGAGGGCGTAGAAGAGGCAATAGAGATGGCAAAAGAGGCCATAGAACTCTATCTGGAAAGCCTTCGTGAACACGGAGAGGAAATTCCAACCGACGAGGGCACCCTCGAATATACGTTGAGGCTGGAAGCGCATGCCTAAGCTACCGGTGCTAACACCACAAAAGATCATCAAGATTCTTGAATCGAAAGGTTTTGTTCTGGAACGTTCAAAGGGCAGCCATCAGATTTTTTATCAGGCTGAAACTAAAAGAAGAGTTGTTGTTCCTGTTCACAAGAAGGACCTGCCCAAGGGAACCCTTATAGAAATCCTCAGGCAAGCCGGGTTTTCCAGGGAAGAACTTGACGACGCGCTGGGTCGATGAGGCATATCAATAATACCGGCCGAGAAATATTATACCAGGAACCGTATATTGACGCCAGATGGCAACCCTATATGGCCTCGGGCACACGCAGGCGTTTTTGTCAGCATCCGAACAGCGGCTCGGGAAGCGGGTGATTCGGGATTCCGCCCTTCCGAGCGGGTTTATCGGTATCCGAGCGCGGCTTTTATCCACATCCGAACGGCGGTTCGGAACGCTGGGCAGGAGAGGGCGGACGACGGCGGGGGGGTGGCAATAGAATGATGGCGAGCGACGTGAACGGCGCGGGGGCGGGGGAGTGACCTACTTCCTCATGACCAATGATGTGGAGTGCTTCTCGTTCGAGCATAACTGGACGATATTGCAGGTCTGTCGAAACCGGGATGCTTCGACCGCCACTTCATATCTCCGGACTTTCCATGCCCAAAAGAATTCTTGACGAAGGAACGAATTGAACCACTACACCTTTGTCATTAATCTCTTCCCTCTGTTCCTCGGTTGCGACGTACAGCCTGTCAATGCCGTGCATCCTGGCAAATTCAAGCCCGGGTCTGACATCGTCCACGGAAACATTGCTTCTGAACTTGCTTTCCACCACTGCCTGAGCATCTCCGAGTACAAAGTCCACCTCTCCACCGGACTTCCAGTACCACACATCCCCCCTTTTCATGTAATGGAGGGCAAGAATGTTCTCGACCGAAGCACCGTAATTCACCCTGCCGAGAACGGCTGATGCCATGCCGGTGTCGATAATGTAGTATTTTTTAGGGTTGTATGTCCTCTCGTTGACTGACCTTGAATAATACTGGCAGGGAAAGAACAGGTACGCACTGCATAAAGCATCAATATAGCCGGATATCGCTTCCATGGATATCTTGAATGTTTTCCTCATCTTGTTCACGCTCAAGGGAGTTCCCAACGAACCAGCCATGTGTACAGCGACCTGGCGCAACGACGCGATGTCCCGAAGTTCCCTGGTCCTTGCCGCATCCTTCAGAACTATGTCATCGAACAGTTCCACCAGCATTTTTGTGCGCATGCGTCCGTCCTCCTCACGGACAACCTCCGGAAAACCGCCGGTGGCCGCGTATTCCTTCAGGTATGCGGATTCCAGGTATCTCTCGGCGCCGCGGATTTTCAAACCCCGGAATTCAAGGAACTCGGGGAAGCTCAGAGGCCATACACGGTTCTTCCTCCACCTGCCCGTGAGGCTGGCATGGGCATCCTTCTCCAGAAGCGCGGTTGTGGAACCGGATATGAAAAGTTTGGCTTTCTTCGTGTCGTGTATGGCCTTGGCCCATTTGGCCCAGTCCGCGGCGTGCTGGGCTTCGTCCAAGAACAGATAGACCTTCTCGGATTCCCTGACCTTCATGTGTTTCTTGTATTCCATCACCACGGCCCCGATATCGGCGTTCAGGCCGGGATGGTCCAGCTGTGCCATCATTATATTCTTCGGCAGGACGCCCGAAGCCAGCAATGAGTCTATGACCTGGTACAGCAGCGTGGTCTTGCCGGACCTCCTGGGCCCCGTCACCACAGATATTCTGTCCTCGCCGGCCTGTTTCAGCAGTTCCGGCAGGTACAGTTCCCTTCTGACTCCCTTGAATATCTCCGGGACCGTATCCTCGGACCACCAGGGGTTCCATCGCTCCAACAGTTCTTCCATGGACGCATAAATGCCGCCGTAGTATATAAAGGTTTATGGTATAACCGAAATTATTTGAATAAAATTTATGGTATACCCGCATATGTGTTCGGAAGAGAGTTTATTGGCCGTGGGCAACCATATTATACCTGGAACCGAATAATCCGGCCAGATGGCAATCCTATTTTATCCACATCCGAACAGCTGTTCGGTTTTGTCGGTATCGGAACGCGGTTCCGAGACGTTTTATCGGTATCCAAACAGCGGTTTGGAACGGTTTGTTCCGGTATCCGAACGCGGCTCGGGACGGCGGACGGGGGTGGTGGGGTGAGCCGTGATTTCACATTGGACAAGTACACCGAACTGATCCGGTCCCTGAAGAAAAATCCCACCTTGTGACATTGTGTCAGTGTTTCTGATTTTCATGCTTCTTTAAACGCTTTGCCTTTTTTTCCAGCGGTAGATAATTTTCATCCGACACAAGGGATTTGCCCGTCTTTTTCTCGATTTCCTTCCTGGTGTTCCGCGCTATGGTGCCGCCCTCTGCCGCGGATTCCCTGCATTCCTCAAGCCCCTCCGAGTCCTTGGTTACCGTGATGTCGGTTGTGGCCTTCTCGCCGACCATGGTCAGGATGAGCTCCCAATCCGTCATGTGGTCCCTGAGGTTCTGGTTGGGTTTTCCGAGGCTCTTGAATTCCCTGTATTCTTTAACTGTTTTTCCGAATGTGGCTTTCGTTATCTCATTGGTGAGGATGGCGAATTCCAGGTCCTCCTCGATCCCTCTGCCCTTCCATTCGTCCGTCAGGTCCTGCCTTATGGCGATTCCCCGGAGCCTCTTCTCGATCCACTCCTTTGGATACCCCTTCATTTCGTAATACTGCTTCACGCGGTCCTGGGCAATTTCAGGATTTTGAATCTCCTCCACCCGCTCGTAACCGACCTGGGCCAGCCATTGCTTGAACGGCTCTGCCCTGGGCGAGGGTATGGACTGGATTATCCTGAACATGTTTTTCGTTGTAGCACAATCTGTTGCCCTTAACTTGCCGTCTTCAGCTTGAATTTTCAACTGTCCGATTTTCTCGGACACTTCAAATCCCTCACCCAATAATTTTGTCTTAAGGTCGTTCCAGTATTTTCTGGGCCTCTGACTTTCTGTCAGCGCCTCGACGATATCGATTACCGAGAACCACCATTCATCGTTGAACCAGGTCCTTCGGATCTGCTTTCCCTGAAACACCACCAATGCCTTTTTCGGGTCCATGGACTCACTTCCTCAGCAGTGTAATGCCGTTTGGTCGATATAAACAGTGCAGGGAGATCGGCGAAAGTGTTTGCCTGCATCGGCTTTTATCCTCCATCCGAAGCAAAGCTTCGGAACGACGGCGCGGGGTGGCAATAGAATGATGGCGAGCGACGTTAATGGCGCGGGGGAGTGACCTATTTCCTCTTGACCAATGATGTGGAGTGCTTCTCGTTCGAGCATAACAGGACGATATAGCAGGTCTGTCGACACCGGGATGTTTCGACCTGAATGATTGAATATTATAAGGATTGTAAGATACTTTTAAATACAATGGTTCAATTATGGGACATATGGTTCAAAACAGGGACGATACCTCTTCAGAAATCATACTGGCCCTCTTGAGAGGTGGAATGCATGTGAGAAGGATAGCCGATGAACTGGGCATCCCCCATTCCACCGTTCACAGACGAGTGAACGAACTGGTGATGGACAATGTCCTGGATTTCAGGATGGAGGGCAAGAACAAGGTCATGTTCATAAAAAGGAGCTTCCAGGCCAGGAATTACGTGTTCAACGCCGAGCGCTACAAATTCATCAAGCTCCTGCGGACCTATCCGAGATTGAGCGTCATACTTGAAGACATGCTGGCGAGAACGAACTCCAAGCTCGTGATCCTTTTCGGCAGCCACGCGAAATTCAATGCGAAGAAGGACAGCGACATAGATGTTTTTGTCGAGACCATAGATGGTGCGGTGAAAAACGATTTGGAGTCCGTCAACTCGAAGATACAGGTGAAGATCGGTGAATTCGCTATTGATTCTGACCTCATCAAAGAAATCATTAAACACCATGTATTGCTTAGAGGGGTCGAGGAGTATTATGGGAAGAGCGGGGTTCTTATCCCGGCTGAAAGCCGATAGGGTCCTGGAACTGGTGGAACCGTCCCGGGACATGTGCGATTCATATCTCAGGAAAGCAGACGATTGCGACAGGTCGGCAAAGCTGCTGCTGGAACATCAACTCTTCGAGAACTCCATTCAGATGTCGTACTATGCCATGTACAATTCATTGCTGGCCCTCCTTTTCAGGTGCGGAATCAAGTCGGAAAATCATGCCGGCACCATTCTCATTTTCAAAGAGCTCTTCAAAAGGCAGGAATTGTTCGACACAGTATCCCGGGCGAAGGAAGGTCGGATAGAGACCCAGTACTATGTCGCCTTGGCCCAGTCCAGAGAGCCTGCCAGGGCCATGCTGTCGGACGCGGAGGAGTTCCTGGTCCAGGTCAAATTGATGATTTCGGGCCTCGACACCGAGGACATCCGCCGGACAAGGGCCGATTTCGAGACCGTTACCTAGGCAGCCGCCCCGACAGGGCGTGTTCCTGATGGGCGAATCGTTTTATACCGGAACCCGAATATTGACGCCAGATGGCAATCCTGTACGACCATGGGCACACGCAGGCGGGCGGATTTCACCGGCACCCGAGCGCGGCTTTTATCCACATCCGAACGGCGGTTCGGAACGCTGGACAGGAGAGGGCGGACGACGGCGGGGGAGTGACCTATTTCCTCATGACCAATGATGTGGAGTGCTTCTCGTTCGAGCATAACTGGACGATATTGCAGGTCTGTCGACACCGGTATCATAATACAATCGAACGAATGTTTTCAACGAATTCCGTGGCCCTCATTGTCGGATACTTCGATTTTGCCTCGGAGTACAGCGATACGATCAGCGGTTCGGCATCAAAGGCCCCAATAGCCGATTCCAGTGCCTTTTCCTCTCGGGCGATATTGCCTGCGTTCAATTCATAAGCCACCTGGATCGCAAGGTTCTTCTCGGGGAGATAAATATCCACTTCCCTGGCATGAGGGTCCTTCCAGTAAAAAACATCCCCTGTATGTCTTTTGATGTGCTGGACCATGCACGATTCCAGCAACTTCCCCTTGTCGGTCTTCCTTATCAAAAGGCCGTTGTCGACTGGATAGAATTTCCTCGGATTCAGCATCTGCTCTTTCTGCGAATGGCTGAATTTTTCAAGCGGTATCACAGCATAGGCTTCTGTGAGATAGCCCAGGTACTTTCTCAGGGTCACATGGCTGATGTCGATGAAACCTTTGATCGATTTTTGGGAGATGTAAAGGCCCGGGTTGGACATGACGAACCTGTAGAGATTCTTGAATGCATTGGCATCCCTGATCCTATGCCTTGTGAGAATGTCCCTCTCGATTATATCGCTCCTGTAGTCGGAAAGCACTGATTGGTCGCCAGAGACAACAGAATACGGAAAGCCGCCGTTCATGATGTAGTCCTCGAACATTCTGATGCTCTGGTCGCTGGGCAGGGAGACGGCCTTCCTGCCCCTCAGGAACTCCGGAAACGAAAATGGGAACACTACGTGTTCCTTCTTTCTTCCGCTGAGTGCGGTGGCGAACTCGCTCCCCAGGAGCTTGGAATTCGAACCGGTCACATAGACCTTGATGCCCCGGTCGTGCATCCTCCTGACCCATTTCTCCCAATTCGGCATATTCTGGGGCTCGTCGATCAGAAGAACAGAATTGTCGAGATCGATAAGGGTAATGATGTTCTGAAGGTCTTTCTCGCCCGGCATGAACCTGTCGTCCTCGAAATTGATGTAATGGACATTCTTCCCTTCTTTCCCGAGCTGCCTTCCCACCCACAGAAGGAGTTTGCTCTTTCCGGACCTCCTCACACCCGTCACGGCCTCAATCACGTCGTATTTGGCCCTGGAAAGAAGAAGGCGGGCCATGTCCCTCTCGACCAGCTCCTCTTCCTGGTCCAGGAGCAATTTGCCGTCCGCGAGTATCTCCCTGAGCGTGGTAATGTCGGTCACAGGCATACGATGCTCCGGGGCGTTATAAATGTTGCGGAAGTTGAAAGTATAATATCAGCTTTATTGCAAAAGTTGAAAGTACAGTATCGGATTTGTGCAGAGATGGAGAGCGATTCCAGCTGTCCGATTTTTTCGGACAGCCCGGAACCCCCATCCGTGGGCGTTTCCCGCGCAAACCCTCAAATACTGGAACCGGGATAATCCGGCCAGATGGCAAACCTGTACGACCGAGGGCACATGCGTGCGGCTTTTCCCGGCGTCCAGGCGCAGCGCCTGAAAGGTGCGGGTAGGAAGGAGGCGGCGGTTTCCGCGCTGGAGGAGCCCTGGAAGCGCGTCATGGTGAACGACGTGCTGGGCGCGGTGGTGGAGGGGATGGTGGGGTGAGGGTGATGTTCGACATCGGCCATCCTGCGCAGGTGCATTTCTTCAAGAACACGATCTGGGAGCTGGAGAAAAAAGTCACCGGGTCAAGGTCACGGCCCGGGAACATGTAAAACTGCACCCTATTGTTCCAGAACGCTCAGGGCCGCTTCCACCTCTCTCCTCAACTGCGCGTATCCGGGCGGGTTTCGGGTCAGCTTCATCATGTCCCTCTCGTACTCCGCCTTTGACACCATGCCTCTCCCAACAGCTTTGCCGGATTTTCTTTTGAACAGCTGCGGGTCCAGGGCTATGCCGCTTTGCAGCAGGAACCAGATGTCATAGAGGTCCCTTCCCTTCCGCCTTTCCCTCAGCGCAAGCACCTTTTCCGTCATACAGCGGGCCATGGAACCATATCTCGCAGGTGTAGGCATCGTCGAATACCTCCTCTTTGATGAAACCCGACATCATGCCGGCCAATTTCATCTCTTTCAGGGTTGTCCTCACCTCGCCGCCGAAGTCGGATGGGGGCATGAGCAGGTTGAAATCAAGGTCCTCGCTGAACCTCTCCGTGCCGAAAAGGTACTTGATACATGTCCCGCCCTTGAACACAGCGCGCCTGAACCTTCTGAAGTAATTGAAAAGGAACAGCTTCAGCGCGTAATCCTTCTCCTGCTGGTACAGGTTCATACCCCCAAACCGGTTTATGGAAGCCAGCTGGGCCCTGGATATCATTGCGGGACCTCCCGGTTGACCATGACCTTCCATCTGTGGTCGTACCTCTCGGCTTTACCACCGCCCGGATCCAGCGGCACATAACCCTTGGAGGCGTGCCTCTCCAGACCTTCAAGACCTTCGAGACCCAGAGTGTCCAGCAGATAGCCGGCCCTTGATATCATGGACCGGTTCCCGAACCTCAGCAGATGTCTTCTGAACAATGATCTGTTGATAGAGGGCCAGGCATTCTTCAGGCATTTGGCATATTCCTCCATGCCCCCGCATTTCTCTGGTTGACAGAGCGAGTCCACAAGCGCTTTCTCCATGTCGGCCATGACATACCCGTCCCTCTGCGCATAACCGTAGAACCTCCCAGGAAGCCAGACTGTCAGCTCCACCGGGATGTGGGCTATGCTGAAACTCCTTGACTGGGTCACGGTCACCAGCTGCACCGCGGCCGGCTGCTGCTCAGTGAGACCGTAATGCGACAGGGCGGTCCAGAAACCGATATATGACGGTTTCACAGCCTCCGAGGCTATCTCGTAGGCCTTCTCTCCCACCCATTCAGCCAGGGTGTACATCCCCCTCTTAATCCGCGTGACCAGGCCCTTCCTCTCCAGCGTGTGAAGCGTGTTATGGACCCTGGTGGCCCCCCAGCCGGTCATGGCCTGGGCTTCCCGCACTCCGAACACGGTCAGTCCCGTCTCCCGGACCACGCCCAGCAGTGCGGATTCATTCCGGGAGATGCTGTTATAACTTGTACTGCGTTGTTTTGAAATATCCATGATTACGTAATATAAGTCATAATATAAATATCTTTGGCCCGGTAATCTCATCGCTTCCAGACTGCCGATTACCGGCCTTACCCTTTGGGAGAATATGCTGACAACATGACCTCCCAGGGCGAATGCTCGTTATTGTTGCGATTTAGCTTTCGCATTCACCATTTGCCGGCAAATCGAAGCGAGCCACATGGCCCCTACATTTAGCGATAAATCGCTCCCGGGCCATGGTCGAACCTCTGCGGGAAAACGCCAAGAATCGGTTCAACACGCGCATCCGGCACAACCACTGCATCCCGTAGCGAAAGGTATTATACCGGGAACATAATAATGACGCCAGATGGCAAACACTTCTGACCGAGGGCACGCGCAGTCGAGCGGGGGCGTGAGCCAATTCCCGGATTCCGGCCTGACGGGCGCGGGGGTGGGGGCGTGAAGGTACTGGTGGACATCGGCCACCCGGCGCACGTGCATTGCGGCGACCCTGTCGCCGCGACGCCGACCTTGGTCGGCGGTATCTTCAAGAACACGATTTGGGAGCTGGAGAAGAAGGGGCACAGCGTGAAGGTCACGGCGCGGGACAACGGCACCATTAATACTTTCACCCAACCCCCCGCTACTCCTTAATAAGCCAAAGCCATTAATCAGTCCAATCTGAATATCCCTGAACAGAGAAAATGATGCTGTCGGAACTGAGGCTTGCGGATGAAAAGAGAACTGAGCGTTTATGTTGACGAATCCGGGGACTTCGGGCTCTCCGACAGATCCTCCAGATATTTCGTCATGTGCGCTCTTGTCACAGGCAACCAGAGAGATATATTGCGGGTTTTGAAACGCGCGCGGAAGGGAATGCTCGGGACCACGCTCAAGAACTTACCGGAGCTGAAATGGAGCGAATCATCTCCCGGGTTGCGCAGAGCGGTCCTCAGAGGTTTGGCTGCGCAGGATAACGAGTTGTGGTATGTGTGCCTGTGCAAGATGGCTCGGAAGAAACGTGAAACCTCGCCGATTTACAATGAGGTTGCAGTCCGTTTGATAAGCCGCGTGGCCGAGGTCAAGGCCAGAAAGATCCGCGTGATTGTGGACAGAACCCTGTCAAAACATAACCAGATTCGCCTTAACGAGCAATTGGATGCGGCAATCAAATCCTCCCGCATCAAACTGGGAATGATAGAAATTCACATCAGCTTCAAACATGTCACAGGCCAGGAAGAGCCCTGCCTCCAGGCCGTGGACTACGTCAGCGGGGCAATCTTTGCCAAATACGAATGGGGCGACACGAGTTACTTCGACATAATAAAAGCCAGAATAACCAAAACCGAAGAGATAAAGTGAAGAAAAATGGCAATCCCTCCCTTACTTGTCACAGGCCACTTACATGACCGTCATCCTTTCAGGGAGGACTTACTCACCGCGGAATACATGGCTGCCGGCGTATTTAAACATTTCGAATGGGCGATCGGAGGCCGGTAATCTCACCGTTTCCACCGGCAAGGCTTTTTATCGGCATCGGAACTCCGGTTCCGAACTCCAACCATGCATCCACTTGTGCTTGAAAACGCTGGGAGCTGCATTCAACTCCATTATTGCATCCCATGGCGAAACATATTATACCGGGAACCGAATAATGCGACCAGATGGCAAACCTGTACGACCAAGGGCACACGCAGGCGGGCGGGGGGATTGGGTGACCTATTTCCTCATGACCAATGATGTGGAGTGCTTCTCGTTCGAGCACAATCAGTACCGGCCTGAGGTCGCAAAGCGCGTACTACACCAGGGGCTCCCCAGATTGCTGGACCTCTACGATAAACATGATGTAAACGCCACTTTCTTCTTCACCGGCGACATCGTGGAGCTGGAGCCGGAAGTCGTGGACATCGTGAAGGCGCGTGGGAAGCACGAGGTGGGGTGCCATGGGTGGAGCCACGAATCGGAGAATGCGTACGATGTCCTGCCGCTGGACAAGCAGGTCGCGACAATGCAGAAGGCTAAGTCTGTAATCGAAAAGGCCAACAAGAATCCGATAATCTCTTTCAGAGCGCCAGCCGCTCGGATAAACAGCGATACGATAGTTGCGCTGGAGAAGACCGGGTTCCTTGTCGATTCGTCAGTCTGCTCCCAACGTTTCGACGGCCCCATGACCTTCGGAGCCAAGAACAAGGTGAACTGGCTTTTCACGCCCAGGCTGCCATACCACCCATCCAGGAAGGATCCTTACACCCATGGAGATTCGCCCATACTTGAGATACCCATCTCGGCGTTCCTCCTCGGCTTCACCGGAACCTCGATGCGCGCCATCAATCCAATAAACAACATGCTCCAAAGGTTCCTGGCACGAGAATCCCGCAAGAGTAATAAACCGCTTGTCTTCATCGTCCATCCCAATGAGGCAATGGATGTGGACCTGGATGCGGTCCAGCATCAGCAGCGCGGCAGAACAATGATACAGAAGGTATTTGCTGACAAGCTCAGGCACCGCATCAAGCTGCACAACCTGGGGAAGCACGCTGTCTCGCTGCTTGAAGAAGTCATTTTAACAGCCAAAAAGAATGAAATAAGCTTTATATCGTGTAAGGATTATCTGGAAATACACAAGAGGACTGCACATGGCAATAATCGATGAAACGCAATTCAAGGGAAAGGTCGTTCTGGTCACGGGTTCTTCGAAAGGCATCGGACGCGAGTTAACACTGAGCTTCGCACAAGCTGGCGCCAATGTCGTTGTGAATTACAACACGGACAAGCAGGGCGGGGAGGATGTCTATAATCAGGTTGTCAAAATGGGCTCAGATGCGCTCCTGGTTAAGGGGGATGTCTCGAAAAGCGATGACATCGAGAGCATGTTCGACCAGATAAAGAAAAAATACAACAAACTGGACATCCTCGTTAACAATGCCGCCATCTACAAGGACAGCGTAGTCTGGAAGATGAGTGACGAGATATGGGACGATGTCGTTAGCGTGGATCTTACCGGCGTATTCAAGTGCACCAGGAACGCCATCAAATTGATGCGGGACAACGGCTTCGGCAGGGTAATCACAATATCATCCGTCGTGGGCCAGGTCGGCGGATTCGGTGTGTCGAACTATGCCGCATCTAAAGCCGGCGTAATAGGTTTCTCAAAATCAGTTTCAAAGGAAGTGGCCACCAAGAACATAACAGTAAATGCCGTCGTTCTCGGCTACATCGAGATAGGAATGCTCTTGGCTTTGCCTGAGAACGTCAGAGAACAGATACTGCCGACAATCCCGATGAAGAGATGGGGCCACATCTATGAAGTCACATCAACGGTCATGTTCATAGCCTCGAAGGAAGCCGGATACATCACAGGCCAGTGCATCAATGTCAACGGAGGCAATTACGTTTAGAACGTGATTTGAATATCCATGAAAAAATACCTGGAACTCAAGAGACAGCCTCTCCCATATCACATCGAGAGGCCGTTCTTCAAAGCGTTGGCTCGTTCAGCCAAGGAGCACGGTTTCAAGGGAGCACTTCCGCGGTTCAGATTCCTGACAAACAGACTGTTCGACCATGTTCTGCAGGTTGTTTCGAGAGTAACGCCATTCAGCAGCTCCCGAGCGAATCTCCAGAGGGCCAGAGGCGTGACGATTGGAAAGAACACACATATCGGCCCAATGGTCACCATCGACGATGTTTATCCCTATTTTGTAATCATTGGAGATAATGTATCGATTGCCGGTCAGAATTTCATCTTAACCCATTCGAAACCGATGGTTTACCATAAAAAGATATCAGAATCATATGTTGCACCCGTCATCATCGAGGACAATGCCTGGATTGCCATCAACGTGACAATACTCCCAGGTGTGCGAATCGGTGAGGGCTCAATAATCGCGTCCGGAGCAGTGGTCAACAAGGACATACCACCATTTGTGTTCGCTGCTGGCATTCCAGCGAAGCCTATTAGGGATATCTCGGAACATTTGAAGCACAATTACACGAAAGAACAGTTTGACAAGATTATAAAACAAAGAGCAGCTAAAGGGTATAAGCCTTAAACTAGCACTATTTTCATTTAAATTTTGCAAATGTGGCTTCATCAATAGAAATGAGTTGTTTAGAGTTCAAATTCTCGAAGTACCATAGGAGGAACGAAGTGTAATCTATTTTATCCTTCAACATCACCTTTCTTTTGGATAGCCATTTGCTTTTCAAATCGTCTGTTTCTAACAGCTCATTCAATTTGATAATAACATCCTCCGCCTTCGAGATATTATACATTAAATCGTATTTCTTTTCAAGTTCCTTGAAATTTCCTTCGTCATCGATTGTACCAACCCATGAATTCGATCTGATAACTGAGGTCCCTAGAATGGCGGATTCCGATGACATGGATTGAGAGTCACCTATGAAAATGGTCGCATAAGCGAGAATATGATGCATATCCTCCGGCTGGATTTTAATTTGATACTCGGCAAATTCATCTTCCAGCTTCCCTTCGCTTGAGATGAGAACTCTGTAATTGTGTTTCTTTAAAATATCGATAATTGTTCTCTTTGTTTTAAGGTCAATCCCGCTCTCCCCGAAATCATGATGAGCTGTCCAAGCCACAAATCTTAATATTGCATATTTATCAATCGATTCGTAACCATATTTTTTCAAAATATTTTTATCTGGTGTGAAGCGTTTTGGGTGTAGGTAAAGCAATTCATCGTATGATGGTACCCGTATCTGTTTTTCCTTGAAGTCCGAATTATAGCTCGTAGGCGTGAATATTTTCTTTATCATGGGAAGTGTGAATTTATGAATCCGTCTTAAAGCATTGGAGCCAGCACTATCCTCGACAACATAAAATGGCCTTCTCATTAACTTCGACGATATTCCAAAATGCGGGAAACATCTTCCTAAAAACACATCCGGTTTGTATTTTATTGAATATCTCAACGTTTTAAACACATACACTAATGCTTCAAAAGATTGCCCTCTTTTTGTGGATTTGTGAGAACCGAACTGAATATATTCAATGCCATTGGCATCGAGCAAACGTGCAATCACATCTTTGTGAGAAACAAGAATTATGAATTTCCATCCTTTCTTCTTACCTTCCAGGATGAAATTTTTAAATATCCAGAACTGCTTCGGATGATGCATTCCAACCATGATTTTCATATCAACAGAAACCTCCACAGTCATATATCGAATTTATCCCATGTATTAAAATCAAGTTCCTTAATGAGGGCCAATGTCTTTTTGGACGCATCGCCATTGCCAAAAATATCCGGCTTCTTTTTATCGGGGATAGCAAACGAATTTATTGCATCTATTATCTTTGACTCATTCAATCCAACGACAATCTGCCAACCTCCCTGTTCAATCTCTGGCCATGCAGTCTCATCAAAAAAATTGATGCATGGTTTATTCATAAAGAACGCTTCCCGCTGCACCCCACCGGAATCCGTTAGAATCTTGTCAGCATAATACTCATACATCAAAAATTCCAGATAACCGAGAGATTTTGTTATCTTGATGTGGTCGTGAGCGTTCAAGATATCCAGCAGACCAAAATGTTTCAGCATTTTCTCTGTTCTCGGATGGACCGGGAAGAGTATTGGCTTGTCAGAATGAACAAATGAATTCACGATTGCGGTCAATCTTTGCTTATCATCAGTTGTCTCGGCTCTGTGGCATGTGGCCAGATGATAATTGTTCTCAGTAAGTCCAAGTTTATCCAAAATTGATTTTTTCTTTTTAGCGAGGGGAATATTTTGCAGATATGCGTCATACATCTGGTCGCCGACAAAGAAAGAATGGTCGCCTAGCCCTTCTTTAGCAAGAGTCTGGAGATTGTGCCGTGTAGCACAGAATAGCAATGTGGATATTTTGTCAACAATCAATCTGTTAAACATCTCACGTATCAATATGCTCCCATTTCTTGGGCCGGCTTCTATGTGGGCACACGGTATCCGGTTGTGAATGGATGCCATTGCTCCGGCAAGGGTTGAATTTGTGTCCCCGTAAACGATGGTGATATCTGGTTTTTCCTTCGCAAGAACCTGAGAGATTTCAACCAGCATGCGGGATATCTGTTCGATGGCGTCCCCCTGGTTGATTCCAAGATTATAATCTGGCTGAGGTATTCCCAAGTCGTTGAAAAGAAGATTGGACATCTCATGGTCATAATGCTGGCCTGTATGGAGGATGACTTCAGTGTCCTGTTTTTTTATCTCTTTAGAGAGAGGACCCAGTTTTATAAAATTTGGCCTTGCTCCAACGATGGACACAATTTTCATGAGATTACACCCGTATTGAGCACATCAAGTTTTGCTTCAGTATATAACTTTTCCTGAGGGAATAGCATGACTGTTTCAAGGCTCATTTCAATTACTGGCTCGCAAACCAAATAACTATATAATAGGCAGTATTTGTTGCGATGGAGACATAGCAATGAAAATCCTTATAATTTCCGCCCATGCAGATGATGCGTGTGTTGCCATAGGAGGCACAATAGCTGTACTGGCTGAAAACAAGGAAAATGTGATGAAATTCCTCTCGTTCAGTATCGCTGAAAAATCCGTTCCGAAGGGATTTCCAAAGGATGTTGTTGCCGGTGAATGCATCAAAGCAATGAAGGTGTTGGGAATTCCCAAAAAAGACATCACAATGGAGAGATATCCAGTGAGAGACTTCCCAGAACATAGACAGGAAATTCTAGAGTATCTGATTAAATTCAGAAATAAATTTCAACCAGACATGGTTATTTTTCCATCAACCGATGATGTTCATCAGGACCATGAAGTAATAAATCATGAATGTATAAGAGCGTTTAGAAGCTGCTCTTCTTTATACGGATATGATTTCCCCTGGAATGTTATTTCTGGAAACAGATTGAACTTATTTTATGAAATTAAAGAAAAACATTTATTGGCTAAAATTAAAGCTCTTAAATGTTTTGAATCGCAATTTGCCAAGGGATCGATGATTCTAGAAGAGGAATACACCAGAAGCCTGGTCATCGAACGTGGCCACAGGGTCGGAGTGAGGTATGCGGAAGCCCTGGAAATCATCAGGGAAATAAGGCGCAGTGGCTTGAAAAACTCAAAATAAAGGTGATTGCTTGAAATTACCAGCTGATTCTCAGATAAGCGAAGGAGCCAAAATCGGCGAGAATGTCACGATAGGAAGCAATGTAGTCATCAAAGGAGAAGACATCGTAATCGGGAACAATGTAAAAATCAAAGATGATGTGAAACTGGTCGGAAAAATTCTGAGCATCGGGGAGCTCTCAACACTGGAGAAAGGCGTGAAGATTCGCTCGAACGAGATAAGAATCGGGAAAGAAACCACTATAAACAAAAACTGCGATATCTTTGTCTACGACAAGTTCCAGATAGGTAATTTGGGTTTTCTGGGAACAGCCAGTTTCCGGGGCCGAAGCATCACGATAGGTGATGAATTCTACTCTTCAACAACATACGCAACCCCCCTGACCATAGGCGGTGGCGGAAGAAACGACCCCACGGCTTATTGCGAGATTGGCGACAGATGCACCATGCACAACAATTTCATCAACATTGCAAAGCCGGTAAAAATCGGGAACGACGTTGGCCTGAGTCCGGATACATTGCTAATTACCCATGGATACTGGCTCAGCGTCCTTGAAGGACACAAATCCACATTCGAGCCGATATCGATAGGAGACAATGTCTGGATCGGCATGAGGGCCATCGTAACCCCAGGAGTTTCCATTGGCAAGGACTGCATCATTGGAGCTGGCTCCGTGGTCACCCGGAATATACCAGATGCATGCATCGCAGCCGGAGTCCCGGCCAGGGTAATCAAGAAGAGCCCGGAATATCCCCCGAAGATATCAGATTCGGAAAGGAACACAATCATGAAGGGCGTCATGATGGAATACGCCACCCTGCTGGAATACAAGGGATTCGATATTGATATCCAAGAGTCAGAAAAAACCCTGAAAATAAAGATAGACCGGGGGGAAATTAAAGCCAACTTATTTTATTTCCAGACAGAAAAAGAGTTCGACGGAAGTGCCATCGAACAGCACAAAGATTCCGAAACAAAGTATATCTTCCTCTCCTTCGATAATGTCAGAATCCCAGATAGCGCAGCCTTACTGAACCTGAGAACATCAAAGTTCCAGGGAACCCATTGCCCTGTCACCGATGACCTCAGGGATTATCTCAGAAGGAAAGGTATAAGGTTTTATGGGAGGAAGTTTAAAAGCATACCGCCTATGGTTGAAGAGAGATTGATGAAAATCGAAAAAAATTAGCATGATCTAATTAAGTATATCACAAGGTTAAATATGGTTGAAACTCTACGCAAATCATCAAACAAAAAGAAAATAGAGGATTTAAATGACTAAAAAATTCATCTTGATAACACCAGCTAAGGATGAAGGAAACAATCTTCCGGAACTTATTTCATCAATTACATCTCAAGAAATTATTCCAGTACTTTGGATTATCGTAGATGATGGCAGTATTGATTCAACCCCCAAGATAATTACTGAGGCATCCAAAAAATATAGTTGGATTCATTCAATTAGGCTGGAACCGGCACCGAGGGACATTGGTTTCAAGTACAGCCGAGTTTGTATGACTGGATTTGAAAATGCAATTAAATATTCACAAAAAAATAATATTGAATATGGTTATATTGCACTCCTAGACGCTGATATGAGACTGGAAACGGATTATTTTAAAAAATTAATTGAACGCATGGAAAATGATGAGAGTATTGGCATTGCCAGCGGTACAATTTGGAGTAAAGTAGATAGAAAATATATTGAAGAGAAACGAGGAAAGAGCCATCCAACCGGGGCAGCCCGTATCTGGCGTAAAAAGTGTTTCGAAGAAACAAATGGCTATGAATTGGTAATAGGCCCAGATAGTGTTTCTACTGCTCGTGCAAAATTAAAAGGTTGGAAAACGATAGGATATGAGGATTTAAAGGCATACCAATCAAGACCTGTAGGTTCAGCAGAAGGTCTGTGGAAGGGATACTATAAATATGGAGAGGCACATTATTTTAGAAGATTACATATTCTAATCGTTCTGGCAAAGGGATTCTTACTAATCAGCAAAGGACATGTCAATCTTGCAATTGCTTATCTATGGGGATATTATCATGCTTTAATAACGAAGATGCCGAGATTGGCAGACCCCGAATTAGCGAAATATTTCAGAACAAAAAGCATAAATACATTCTTGGGGGGAGAATCATAGCGCAGACAAATGAAAAACCCAAGACTCCATCTCCAGGAGTAATTATTTCTTCAATCTTGTTTATTGTTGTGGTAAATATACTAATAAGATATCCGACCACACCTCACGAAATCGGCTGGGATTCATATTTCATTCACTCCCTTGCTGGAGCCATTGTTAATGAAGGTCATGCAGCTTGGATATTTAACCCTCTCTCTTACTTTGGTATATATCCTTTGTCTTATCCGAGTGGAATCCCGTTTTTCATCTCAGCTTTCTCACAACTTTCAGGCATTAGCATCGAGGGGACAGCATGGATATATAATGTTTTTTTAGGAATTTTAGCTGCTCTTGGTGCCTTCATGCTATCGGGTGTTTTTAAGAAATATTTCTGGTTTCAATATTCAGTAGCATTGTTCTTCTCCACATCAATGGGGTTGCTTTTATTTACAACATGGACACTATCCACTAGAGGCACATTGGTTGTATTAATCCCCTTATTTCTCTGGATATTTATCCTTGCAATTCAACGTATGACTGTAAATTATACCATATTAGGAGTAATTATAATATACACCATGGCAACGATTCACAGGATGTTCATTATTTTAATCCCGTTTTTAATGTACTATATTTTAACTTCAATGTTGGTAAATATAAAATTAAAAGTGAAGATTAATACTCCCCCTTCAAAACATAAGAAATATCGCAATATTTTTGTGCTTCTTTTCTTATCTGGTGTTATCATCATGTATATATCGCCATTATTAGGATGGTTTGGCGAAGTATATTCTGAATTTACTAGATTAAATCAAATAAATGAGATGTTTATTACAGGTGTGGCAATATTTGGAAGGAATTTGGGTCCACTAACGCTGTTCCTTTTATTAGGATTATTTTTACTTGCGAAGAAAAGTGGAAAAGATAGGCATGATATTTTTATTCTGGGCTGTGCCATATTAATTGCACCATTGATGCTGATTGGTAAATATATTTCTACATTTTCAATAATATTCTTTACAATATTGGGAGTTTATGGGTTGCTCTTGATTTATAGGGCATTAGTAAAAAGAAAGAAAATTTTCTACGTATTTACTGTCACCATCCTTATTACCTCATTTCTTATGTCAGGATATGCACAAATTTACGAGTTTGACATATTATCTGAACCAAGAACAGTAGATGCAAAATATCTTGAGATTCAAGGTTATGATGCCGCATTATGGCTTAACCAAGAAGAACCAGGAATTATCACTGGGAGTGATCAAATTGTTCAAAGAATGTCAGCTATAACAGGATTAACTCGATTTCCGGGGCAGGCGGCATCGCAAATTGTATATGGGTTTGCCACTCAGAATCAAATTTCAATTGAAAGTAGATCATTATTTGACATTCAATTTTATTCTGAATCACCGATTCTAGACACTGAGAAAACGAATGAACGAATTATTTGGGAAAGTGGCAGACTTTCTCGTGCTTCCGTAAATAGTAATATCGCTCAAGAAATATTAAAAACGTATCAAATAGAAACACTGGGAGTGAATAATTATGAAATATCACATTCGATATTTGCAGAAAGTGTAATGCAAACGAGTTATTGTATTTTTTATAATCAAAAAATCAGTGTTTATCACATTCAATGATATTGACTTTGGATAATCACCTAATCTCAGATATTATCATTTTTTTCTTTGTTGAGAAGAATCCTCAGCCAGTAATATTGAAATAAAGAGAAGAGTTTATAATCTTGAAGATTTTAACCGGTTAATATAAAAGGAGCAATAGTGAAAAACATGAAAGTCCTAATGTTAGATAAACTTAACATGAGCAATATGACGGGATCAACTGTCCATAAATATCAGTTAATAAAACATCTGTCCGAACTCAATCAGACTATTTTTGTCCCTATAAAATATTCGGGAAACACCCAAATGAAAGGAATCATGTTTTTTAAAACGAAAGGGGGCATTGCTCGACAAGCTCTACTATTTGCACGGATGATAAAAAAGTATAAAATTGAGATAATATATACAAGAAATCATTATGCAGGAATACTTGGAATATGGCTTAAACACATTTTTGGGATTAAATTGGTATATGAGGTTAATGGTCTTGTTGGTGAGGAACAAAAAATGTTGCATGGTAACCAAAAAATTCGAATTGCCAATAAAAAAGAAAAACGTGATTTAAAGGTGGCAAATAATGCAGATGCCATTATTGCAGTCAGTTCACAAATTGCAGACTATTATTACAAAAAAGGAATATCTAAAGATAAAGTTTATACAATTGAAAACGGTGTTGATACCACTATTTTTAAACCAATAGATAATGCTAAAAAAACCATTCGAGAAAAACACAACATCCCTGAAAACACCCATGTGGTTCTTTTTATCGGTTTATTCTTTAACTGGCAAGGTGTTGATTTATTGATTAAATCATTTAAAGAGGTATATGAAAAAAATAACAATGTAAAATTACTTCTTGTAGGCGACGGCATTGAAAAAGATAAATTAATATCCCTTTCAAACGAATTGGGGTTAACAAATCAAATTATATTTACTGGTCGTGTGGATTATTACCAGATACCGCTTTATATTTCTGCCTCTGATGTATGTGTTAGTCTTTTAAATCCATCTAAATTTGGAGCAATGAAAATGTGGGAATATCTTGCATGCGGAAAACCAGTTGTGGCAACAAGAATGCCAGCGTATTTGTTTATAGAAAAAGAAAAATGTGGAATATTAGTAGAACATGGTAACATAGGAGAAGTTGCAAAAGCTATTATACACATAATTGATAATCCAGATGAAGCATTCTCATTGGGTCAGAAAGGCAGAGAATATGTCGCGGAAACACATACGTGGATGTTGACAGCGAAAAAAACATACGAAGTTTTTCAAAAATTGAATGGATAACCCTAAGATTTTCATACTTTACCACTATAAATAATTACGAACCAATCACATATCTATGACTTTGTAACACCAATTGCAGACCCAAACATTTCCGCTCGCAAGAAAAAGAGTATAATGGATATGAAATATATGTACTGATTGGGCACGATGAGTAAAAGGTTATCAAATAATATAAATAATGAGATGTTTATGTATGTGAGAGAAAGTGGAAATTTGGTAAAAAATACAATGAATAAAACCTATGCAACATTACTCAACCTCGGAATAGATTACTATCTACGATATGAAGAAACCGCATATGGAAGTGGATATAATGTGGAAAATATTATGGAAAATAAAAAAAATTGGAGATTCATTAATAACCAAGGCACAACATAGGGCTTTTCAAGAGAGAGTTCAAAATAAATTCCACAAAGTTGGTCAAAATTTTAAGGTTCAATTACCGGTTAGTATTGTAAAGCCTAATAATATTTCAATTGGTGATAATTGCTATATAAGAGAGGGCGTAATATTCTATTCGGAAAATGATGAGTCGAAAATGGTTATAGGAAATAATATATTTTTCGGAAAAAATGTACAAATTGATTTTACTGGTGGAGTCCAAATTGATGATAATACAGAGATAAGTGAGGAGGTTATTATTTACTCGCATGACCATGATCATTTTGATTTTCGTAAAACTATAAATTATCAATTACATGTTGGAAAACATGTAAGATTTGGTGCAAGATGTATGATTCTTCCAAAGACAAGTTCAATTGGTGACAATTCTATCATTGGAGCTGGTGCAGTTGTCACAAAGGAAGTCCCAAATAATGTTGTTGTTGGTGGAAATCCAGCGAAAATTTTAAAGAAATTAATCTAAGAATCATATATTTGCATCGCTTGGACCATGAAGTAATAGATTTAGCCTAATCTGTTTCCAATTGATATCTATAATATAGAATTATCAGAGGGCTGCCAGTATAATAATCTGAAGAAGCATTAAAGGATTAATATTATCTTATCTTCTATGTGTAAATTTTGATGATACGTGTCGTATTTCTAACCGCTCTGCTGTGTTCAATCCTTTATAAAATAAAAAGCCATATACAACCAAGCCTACCAATCCTATGGTTCCCACGACCAGAACATTTACACTGGGTATGAAATACTTCAGAACCAAGAGGAGCAGAGCCATAGCTCCCGCAGGGCCATAAGCGGGCCATAAAGATTTGTGTAAATAGTCCTTTGCTGGAATATTATTTTCTCTAAGATAAGCCTTCATTGCCCATGGCGCAATGATGAGCCAACTAAGTATGGTTCCGAGAATTACCCCCACCCATCCGAAGTAGTATGTGAGTGTGATAGAAAAGAATACATTAATTGCTGCGTTTACAAGAGATATGTGAAGAACCGTCTTCATTTTTTCTCTGGCGAGAAGCACATTACTCAGTACACCCCAAGCTGCTCCGAGTAACCAGTAGGAAATAAGGAGCTGAACATAAGGTTCAAGCCAGATGTAGTCTGCACCCATCCAGATTCGGAGGATATCCTTCGCAAATATTATTATGGAAATGGCTAAAGGTAAGACAATGGCAGCGCGATATTTTCCAACACGATATATTAAAGATGTGAGTTTTTTCTCATCTTTCTGTGCAACAAGTTCGGAAGCTGCGGGAAAGGTAGCACTGACTGATAACGTAGCAAATGTGTTCACGAGATCATAAAGGGTTCTACATATGTAATAAAATGTTACTGCGGTTATACCAACAAACAAACCGATTATCAACCTGTCCAACCCCATCAATAGCATCCAAAGAATCTGCGTTATAAACACAACCGAGCTGAACTTGAATATCTTCTTCATCGTCTCTAAACCCATGAACTCTCTTCTGAGACTGAGGAACGGCATCATCCTCTGCACCAGCCAGACCTTGGATATCTGCCCAATCGCCCCAACCACGATTCCCGAGAAGATCAGCTCGATGATGCCATATCCACTCAGTAGCAACCATATCGTCACACACGCATTGATGCTGACCGTGATGAAATCCACCAGGACGTTCAAATCATAACGTTGCATACCCTCGATGGAGGTACTGAAACTGCGTATCGGCCACGACGTGAGCGCGCCTATCGCTACCATGGCCGCGATTCCTCGCGCAAGCTGGACGCTCCCGCCTTCAAGTTTGAAGAAATCCACGAAGAAATAACCGATGGCCATAATCCCGATGCATACTGCCACACCGATTCCGAGATAGAACACGAAGGTCGAGTTGACCATCTTGTTTATCATCTCTTTATCGCCTTTCGCGTTGAACTCAGCTACATACTTCACGAGGGAAGCTCCTACTCCGAGGTCCAGCAATCCGAAATATCCCACGAATGCACCGACCAGCAGGTAAAGCCCGTAATCGGCGACACCGACATGCAGAATTATGAAAGGGAGCAGGAAGAAGTTCACAGCGTACCGCCATAGCTTCATGAACGTGTTCGCGGCGGTGTTCCTGACAATCTTCCTCTTCACGCTCGCCATATACCCCTTCAATAG
>CAYHBA010000008.1:0-113294 GCA_964354755.1 uncultured Thermoplasmata archaeon | reverse complement strand
TGGTGTACACGCCTGCTGTAGGTGTCTGGATGTAGACGCATTCAACGTTGTTGAGTGTGTCATTAGAGCCTCCGGCGGCAGACCATCCTCCGCTGAACACATTGCCCTTGTACTGGGTCCCGCCCGGAACAGTGACAAGCAGGTTCAGGTCGTTGACAAGCATCTTGGACGCGGTCGGGTCTCCGGGGTAGTCAGTCCAGACCAGCGAGACCTTCAGCCTCTGGCCGGTGTTCACGCTGTACTGGTACTCGATATAATCGTTGGTCAGGAGGCCGTTGGCATTGTCCACGACCGCGGTCTTGATGGCGTCGCCCGAGAAGTAGAGGCTGTTCTCCAGGTGCAGCTGGCCCCAGCCCTCGTATATGTTGGGTATGGCTGTCCCACCCGTGGCTATGGCGCCGTTTATGAGGGTGGCCTTGATCAACGCCGCTGATGGGCTCCACCCGTTGGCCGCTATCTTGGTCCCTGTCGGGTACCAGCCCTCGCGGTAGTATTCCCTGACCAACGCGGTGCTGCCTGCAGCCAATGCACATGCCGAGCTTGTTCCAGCCATGGTCGTGTATCCGCCTGCATTGTTTACCGAATTAATGCCCGGAGCGAAGTCTCCGCCTGGGCATGTGATGTCGGGTTTCAGCCTGCCGTCCGCGGTAGGGCCGACACTGTTGTAGCTGGCAAATGCCGTGCCAGCATCGTTCGTCGCGCTGACACTTACGATGTTCTTGGACGAGGCCTGGGAGTCGATGGGCGGGCCGTTATTAGCCCCTACCGGGAATAATATGCTGAAGTCCTGGCTGTCCCAAATATATTGATCAATCATAGCTTCTGTATCGCTGTATGGACCCGCACCGCCCCAGCTGTTGGTGTGTATCTTGGAGCCGTAGTTCACCTCAGAATATTCGTATGAATCGTGATAGTAGTCGGTCGGCGGATAAACAGCAGTCGCTATGGCGTTCCCGATGTCCTGGAACACTATCTGCGCGCCGACTGCCATGCCGTCATATGTGGAAGCGTCCCATGTATTGCGTGGGGCTGCGTCACCGGCGGCCGTGCCAGATGTATGACCTCCATGGTAACTGCCCACCCCGAGCACTCCGGAAGAGTCGCCAGGAACGTATCTAGCAAGAACCTTCGGGCCCATGCCGGTAGTTCCGTATAAATTGCCGTTGAAATTAGGGTGGGCTGGATTGATTTCCGAGTCCTGGAGAGTGATGACTTCTTGCTGACCTGCAATGCCGTGTGTGAATATGGGGGTCGAACCCCTGTTCTGCACGAACGGTATCGAGGTGTCGTTCATGGGTCTGATGGTTTCAATCTGGGAAATGTACTTGACCTCCGGCAACGAGGCTAGAGTGTCGATGTAGGACGAGTTTATCCTCAGGTTGACCACGTTGACTTTATCGTTGTGCGCTATGCCCAGGACCTCTCCGCCCACCAGTTTCAGGAGCTTGACCACGTAGGCGTTCGTGGTGCCCGAGAACAGTGTGATTGAAATGTCAACCAAGCCGCTGGCCTGGCTCAATGTAGGGTCCATCTTGTATGCCGGGTGATAATCGCCGAGCCATCTGACGCTGCTCAGGCTTCTGACTTTCTCTACTTGGTCGCCGCTCAGGCGCACCAGATAGGCATTGTCCGGGATGTATGAGACTATCTCCACGCCGTTCGCGCTCAGCTCGTTCCTCCAGTCCTCGGTTATTGAGCCATATGTCTGAACGATGTAAGGCATCTTTGTGTTGGGTATTGTCGGCGGCTGGCTCATCAGTCCATCGGGTATCGTCGGAAGGTTGACCAGCGGGTCGAAATCTGCGTACTTGAGATGTATCGAATTTCCTTGGGAGGCTTGAACCTCTTCTCCGGCGTCTGTTCCTCCCCCGGCGACGTTCACAAAAAATCCCGGAATCATGAGCGAGAAAGCCAATATCCAGCATAATGCGATTCTTTTCTGTTTTCCGGCTATCATGCGCATCTCCTCCAAACTTCTTCCGCCTTTTAGTTCAGGACCAAAAATGGTTTGCAGCCCACATTTTTGAATTGCTAGCGAATGATGATAAATAGGAAGTTCGGATAGATATAACTATCGGGAATTCGGGCCTCGCCACGAATATGTTAAATGCCTCTTTGTTCCAGTACGGCGCCAGCCATCCTGACTGCCCTGACAGTCTCTCTCACATCGTGCGTCCTGACGATGTCAGCGCCCTTGGCAGCTGCCAATACCGCGCCAGCGAGGCTGCCCTCCAGCCTGTCGTCCGGTTCCGCGCCCAGCACCTTGCCGATGAAGGATTTCCTGGAAACCCCGATAAGTATCGGCAAACCCAAAATCCTGAGTTCCCTGAGGCGCTTGATTATGTCCAGGTTGTGCTCGGCTGTCTTCCCGAAGCCGATGCCAGGGTCTACGGCGATTTTGCGAGGGTCTATTCCTGCCCCGACTGCCAGCTTGACCTGGGCCCTGAGCTCGGACACTATGTCGTCCATCACGTCCCTGTACTGGGGCGAGTCCTGCATGCCGGACGGCTCGCCCTGCATGTGCATCAGTATGACTGGGACGCCCCTCCTGGCCAGAAGCCCGGCCATCTTCTCGTCCCTTATGCCGCCCACGAGGTTGACAACGGACGCGCCGGCTTTCAGTGCCTCCGCTGCCACCTCATGCTTCCTCGTGTCTATGGAAATAGGCACATTCAGCTTTCCTGAGAGAGCCTCTATCACCGGTATGACCCTAGCAAGCTCGTCCTTCTGGCTCACAGGTTCAGCTCCGGGCCTGGTGGACTCGCCGCCGATGTCTATTATGTCCGCGCCCTCCTTTTCCATGGCTTGCGCCTTTTCTATGGCAGCGCCAGCGTCCTTCAGGCCGTCGCCCGAGAACGAATCCGGAGTGACATTAACTATGCCCATCACCCTGGTCCTGTTCAGTTTCAGGGGTCCGAAGCTCATGGGCACGGGGCATGTGATGTTCCCGAGGGCGCAAGCCAGTTCCGCGGCCAAAGGCTTCAGCCCGAAAGGCTGGGCCTCCAGCTTGCGCATGGCTATGCCGAACTGCCTTTCGGTGCCGGAGAGCAGGCAGTCCGTGGGCTTCGAGATGTCAGTTATCGCATGGTAGGAAATAGCCGCCTCCCCGCCCACGGCCAGCATCTCCTGCTTGAGGATATTCGCGCCTCTCGGGTCCAGGTCCCTGGCCATGAATACAAAATGCCTCATCTTGGGGGCCATGATGTCTATCCCTTCCCGGCAGGCGCCTATGGCCTTCATGCTGGATTCCAATCCCTCCGGGACGCTTGCCGCCCTCAGGTACAGTTCGGGGCACATGGCAGGATGCAAGGCATTGCCGAATTTAAAATTATCAATGCGTCGGAGTTATAATTTATTATACACATCGCGGCATTTCCCCCTCCGTGAAGGTTTACGCCATAGAGGGTTTCGGGTTCAGCGGCAACATATATCTCCTGGACGCGGAGAAGCCCTGCCTGGTGGACACAGGGTGGGAGCCGGACATCGCCTACTGCTCAGAAGAGGTCCAGCATCTGCTGCGCGGGAGAAGGCTGGAGCATGTGATACTCACGCACAGGCACATCGACCATGTGGGAGGCGCCATGTCCTTCTACGGCGAGTTCGGCGGGGACATTCTTGCGCACGAGGCCGACGCAGAAGCCCTAATATCCGGGGACCAGGAATCCACCGGAGCCACCATCTTCGGGGGCTGGATCCTGCCCATGCCAGTCGCCAAGCTCACGGACGGCCAAACGATTGACCTGGGCGGCGGCGAGTCCCTAAGGGTACTGCACACGCCCGGCCATACTGTCGGCAGCATGTGCCTGATATCAGGCAACAGCCTCTTTTCAGGGGACACTGTCTTCGCGGACGGGGGCGTGGGAAGGTGGGACCTTGAGACAGGGGATTACGACCAGCTCCTGGCCTCGGTCGAGAAGCTCTCCGGGCTCGGGATGGACAATATGTACCCGGGCCACGGGCCATGCGTGGAAGGCGATGCAGGGAAGCACATTGACCTGAGCCTCAGGCAACTGAGAATTATCGGGAGATACGGATAAAAATGAGAGTGTTCAAGTGGCCCACGCACAAACCGCTGCCTGAGGAATTCCTGACCGAGATGAGGCCGATAGCGGAATCCGGCGGAATCCTGGTGTATCCCACGAGCACCCTTTACGGGCTGGGCGCCAGCATCCTGTCGAAACGCGGGATCAAGAGTGTCCTGGCCCTGAAATTCAGGCCAAAAGGAATGCCCCTCACTGTCATGGCCTCGCCCATGCAGCTGAAATCATTCTGCGCCGTGCCCCCGGCTTTCGAGCCTTACATGAAGGCCCATGACAACCGGGTCACGGCTGTTCTTCCGGCCCTCAGGGCGGCGCCGAAGCGCCTCGTCCACAAAGGCACCCTTGCAGTGAGGCTGCCCTGTTCCGAACTAACTTCCTCACTGGTGGATGCGATCGGCCCGATTACCTCGACATCGGCCAACCCGTACGGGCAACCCCCGCTTCCGGACATCGGATCGATAGTCGGGCTTTTCGGCAAAGGCGTGCGCGTCTACATAGACTCGGGCAGGCTGGACGGACTTCCGACCACTCTGATAGACTTCACGCGCAGACACCCGAAAATACTGAGGGAGGGGGCATTGTCCAGGGAAGAGATGGAGAGAACTTATGAACGATGATGTCCGCGACAGCTATGTCAAGGCAGGCCAGATAGCGTCCTCGGTGAGGACCGAAGCCGCGGGCATGATAAAGGCCGGAGCCCTGCTTCTGGATGTGGCCGAATTCGTGGAATGCGAAACATCAAGGCTCGGAGGGAAACCAGCCTTCCCCACGAACCTGGCCATCGACAGCATCGCCGCCCATTACACGCCTCACTCGGCGGACCCGCTCAGGTTCCAGCCGGGCCAGCTCGTGAAACTGGACATCGGCGTCCATGTGGACGGCTACATAGCCGATACTGCCATAACCGTGGAGGTGTCCACCAGGAAGTGGGAACAGCTTACCAATGCGGCGAACGACGCGCTCGAAATCGTGCTGGAATCCATTGCCCCGGGGATACTGGTCAGGTCCATCGGCGGCATGGTGGAGCGCACTATAAAATCAAGGGGCTTCGAGCCTGTGAGCAATCTCACCGGGCACAGCCTGGAGAGGTTCAACCTTCACGCCGGTGTGAGCGTCCCGAACATACAGGACGACTCGGGCGCGGACCTGAGGCCGGGAATGGCCGTGGCCATCGAGCCCTTCGCGACCAACGGCGCGGGCAGGGTGGCTGGACGGAAGTGTGGCAACATCTACATGCTGCTGAGGCTCAGGGAGACAGGGGACAAAGACCTTGACGACATGGTCAAGCAGATCCATGACGAGTTCCATTTCCTGCCTTTCTCCGAACGCTGGGTCGCTAAGAGGGAACAGAAGTCCGAGAGAATCCTGAAAAGACTGCTGAGGCGCGGGGCAATAGCCACCTACCCGATACTGAGCGATGTGAAGGGCGGCATAGTATCGCAGTCTGAACACACGGTGATAATCACAGAGAAGGGTTGCATAGTCACCACTAGATAATTCCAATGTGGCATTGAACGGGCAGGTTATGCCTTTAATTCTCCGGCCCTCATTATCAGAACATTGTCAATGGTCACGGTCGGCTTCTTGATTATGCCAAGTATGTGCACCGGGCTCTTCACGCTCCCGCCGAATATGGAGTTGTCCCCGAATCCGATGTTGATGGTGCCCAGGACCTTGGAGTCCTCCAGCACGCTGCCTATGAGCCTGGCCTTGGGGTTGAGCCCCATGCCGAACTTCGCGATGTTTCGTGCATCCCTGCCACCCCTGTTCAGCTCCTTCACGACATCGTGAGCGCCCGTGATACGGTCGGCAATGCCGTCCTTCACCGAGACCTTGATTGGCGTCTGGACCGTTTGAATGAAGCTGCCGTCCACGATGAGCGTTCCCTCGGCCGTGCCCTCCACAGGACATATAAACAATTCCCCGGCCGGAAGGTTGGTGAACTCCCCCCTCCTTTGACATATGCCTGAGTCATCGGTTATCCAGTTCCTCCCGTGAATGTCCATGCGGAGGTCTGTGCCTATCTCGGTGACGATACGAAGAGCCCGGCTCTTGCGCAGCTTCCTAGCCACCCTGAATATGCTCCTCCTTATCTCCCTGAAATCCGCAGTCATGCCGCCCTCGTCCATCATCTGGACGGTTATACCTGGCAATGTGGCAATCCTCGCGCCCGCCCTTGTCGCCCTCCTCCTGGCGGCCGTATGCGACATGGTCTTCTCCGTCATTATCACGATGACATCCATCTCCTTCATCAGCCTTGCCACAGAGACGGGCGGCTCCTGCCCGTCATGCGTGAGGTCCGGAATCTTGGTCAGTATAGCGTCGGCGCCCACATCAAGCGCTGCTAAAAAGACATGCTGGGCTATTGCTTCCTTCGAATTGTCAGTGAGCACTAAAACGCTCTCGCCCTTCTTGACATTGAGGCATGTCTCAATCGTAACCTTTGCACCGTCGGAAATAGCCATTTTCCCGGGTCCAAATCGGATACCATATATTTAAATTAAAAGGATGAGAGAGACGAATATGTGTTAGAACTGAGATATTGGAACACCGCCCTAGAACATGTAATCAATTGTCCAGGCGGGGTAAGCGGCGACACCTCGCTGCGGCACAGACGAGGCTTTGCCTCGTCAGGGCATGCTGCTTGTATAAGTCCTGCTGTCAAATAGAATATATACAATTAAATTTGTACATACAAATTCTTTAATATTTCTCACCAATCCCAGTGCATTATGTCGCACGCGATTGAAAGAGCCTGCGCGGACCTGAGGGCAGGAAAGCCAGTCTTCATCTATGACATGGACGGCCGGGAGGAGGAAACAGACATCGTGTATGCTTCCGGAACTGTGACCAAGGAGAGCGTGAGGTTCATGCGCCAGAACGGCGGAGGTCTGATTTGCGCCACCGTATCAGATGCGGTGGCCGGGAAGATAGGCCTGCCTTTCCTTGTCGATGTCTTCAAGACGGCGCAGGCCGTGCACCCGGTCCTCAGGAACTCCCTTCCCGACACCCTGCCCTATGACACCAAGTCCGCTTTCTCGATCACGATTAACCACAGGAAATGCTACACAGGGATAACTGACATCGATCGCGCTTTGACAATTGCCGAGTTCGGCAATCTTGTCCAGGATGTGGAGTCCGGGCAGGCGGAGAACCCGCTGAAATCCTTCACCAAGGCGTTCAGGGTCCCGGGCCATGTGTTCCTGCTCCGCACGTCCAAGGAGCTTCTCAGGGACAGGAACGGCCACACAGAGCTGTCCACGGCAATGTGCCTTATGGCCGGGCTCCCTCCGAGCGCAGCCATATGCGAGATGATGGCGGACGACGGAAAGGCGCTGCCCAAGCCAGATGCCAGGATGTTCGCCCAAGACAATGGATTTATATTCCTCGAGGGCCATGAAGTTCAGGAGGCATGGAAGAAATGGTCAGGGTGATGGCTACAGGCGTCTTCGACATACTGCATCCGGGGCACCTGCATTTCCTGGAAGAGGCCAGGAAGCTCGGGGACGAGCTTGTGGTGGTCGTGGCCACGGACAATACGGCCAGGCAGAGGAAGCACGAGCCGATGACGCCGCAGGACATGAGGCTGAAGATGATCGCCTCGCTCAGAATGGTCGACAGGGCCGTTCTGGGCCATGACGGCGACATGTTCCGGGTGGTGGAGGAGCTTAGGCCCGACATCATAGCCCTGGGATTCGACCAGGCGCATAACGAGGACCAGATAATGGCCGAGCTGAAAAAGCGCGGGCTCAATGCGAAGATCGTCAGGCTCCCCGAGCTGGAGCACGACCTTTCAGGCTCGAGGATGATAATGCAGAAAGTCATCGACTGGTACCTGGCTGAAGAGCGCCTGAAGAAGGTGGAGGGCAGATGAAACTGATAGGTATCGCTCCGTTTTTTTCTTTGGGCGTTTTTCTCCGCTGGCTCGGGTCAGCAAAGAAAAAAATGGTGGCAAAAACGCGCACGAGTCAAAGACTCGGCAGCGCCTCGACGAGGTCTCGTCTCGGAGAAACCTCCCCTGCCTGCTCGAAAAACGCACAATGGTTGGCTGGAGGTTCAATATGAAAATAATAGGAATCGCAGACACCACATTCGCCCGTGTTGACATGGCCTCTGAAGCGATTGCCGAACTCAAAGCCACTGGCACCGGATTCAGGATTGAACGGTACACGGTCCCCGGAGTGAAGGACCTGCCAGTCGCCTGCAAGAAACTCTTCGAGGAGAGGAAATGCGACATAGTGATTGCCCTGGGCATGCCCGGAGCCCAGCCGATTGACAAGGTCTGCGCGCACGAAGCTTCCGCAGGCCTCATCCAGGTCCAGCTGATGACGAACAGGCACATAATCGAGGTATTCGTGCACGAGGACGAGGCCAAAGGCCACAAGGAACTGAAGAAACTGGCGTCCAACAGGGCGAGGGAGCACGCGGTGAACGCGTACGACCTGCTGTTCAGGCCCGAGCGGCTGACCAAAATGGCAGGCACAGGCCAGCGCCAGGGGCTCGCCGACGCCGGGAGAATTGATTAGAATCAAAAGGAAAAAATGAAAGGAGGTCAAAACATGAAAATAGGAATAGTGGTGAGCGAATATAACTACGATATAACGCAGATGATGCTCGAGCGAGCCAAGAGCCATGCCGATTTCCTCGGTGCGGAAGTGACCAAGGTCATTCACGTGCCCGGCGTCTACGACATGCCGCTGGCGGTGAAGAAGCTGCTGGCCAGGAAGGACATTGACGGCGTCGTCACCTTGGGCGCGGTAATAGAGGGCGAGACAGGCCACGACGCGGTCATAATGGGCCAGGCAAGCCGCAAGCTGACTGACCTGAGCCTGGAGTTCAACAAGCCTGTGGGCCTGGGCATCACCGGACCCGGTATGACGAGGCTGCAGGCCGAGGACCGCATCGAGAACGCCAAGTCTGCGGTAGAGTCTGTGGTGAAGATGCATCAAAGGCTGAAATAGACGCATTCGCAACAGAATATTACAGCATGCCCCACCTGTGAGGGTGGGGTTTTACTCCAAAAGTATTGCGAGTGCGCTTTTCACTGCGTGCACAGCATCCCTCGATGCCCCGGCTGATTATGGCATTCTGAGGGCTGGAGGCCGGGGATCCATATTCTCAACTCTAGCATGGGTCGCATAGAATCGTTTCTCTCATACTTTTTTATACAGTTCCAAACCCTTATAATTCCCCACGCCATTTCGAACAGCATGACAGCCGCCGACATACTTCTGAAGAACGCCAGCCAGCTGATAACCCTGACCGGAGATAACACATCACCCAGGACCAAGGAGGGCATGAAAGACCTGGGCATAGTCCAGAACGGGGACCTCTGGATAGCCGATGGCAAAATAGCCGCGGTCGGGGCTGACGACGGCAGGGGCCACGATGCGAAATTGACCATCGACTGCACCGGAAAAGTCGTCATGCCCGGATTCGTGGACTGCCACACCCACCTTGTGTTCGCCGGTTCCAGGGAGAACGAGCTGGCCATGAAGCTGAAGGGCCATTCCTACATGGAGATACAGAATTCTGGTGGCGGCATCTTCAGCACTGTCAGGAAGACCAGGGAAGCGACAAACGAAGACCTGATCGCCCAGGCCCTGAAGCGCCTGGACACCATGCTGCTCCACGGCACGACAACGGTCGAGGCCAAATCCGGGTACGGGCTGGACCCTGCCTCCGAGATGCGGATGCTCCAGATGGCAAAGGATTTGGGCAGCCAACACCCTATTGAAATCATCTCGACATTCATGGGCGCGCACGCGATGCCTTCGGAGTTCCATGCCAGCCGGGGTGATTTTATAAATTCCATGGCAGCCATGATGCCCGAGATTAAAGAGAAGAACCTTGCCGAGTTCTGCGACGTGTTCTGCGATTCCGGGGCCTTCAGCCTGGAGGAATCCGAGACCATCCTGGCCGCGGCTAAGGCGGCCGGACTCGGCCTGAAGATTCATGCTGACGAGATGGAGAACCTGGGTGGCTCCAGCCTTGCCGCCAGGATGATGGCCGTTTCGGCCGAGCATCTGCTGAAATCCACCGACATGGACATCAGGGCCATGGCCGATTCCGGGGTCATCGGCGTTCTGCTGCCTGGCACACCTTATTCGCTCATGATGAAGGAATACGCCGACGCGAGGAAGATGATTGATGCGGGCATGCCAGTTGCCCTTGCGACAGACCTCAATCCGAATTGCTGGACCGAATCGATGCAACTCATCATTTCCATGGGTTGCTACCAGATGAGGATGCTGCCTGCCGAGGCCATTGCAGCCTCGACCATCAACGCGGCCCATGCGATCAACAGAGCCGGGACCGTCGGAAGCCTGGAGGCCGGGAAGCAGGCCGACGTCATTGTCCTGGACGCTTCGAATTACGAGCAGATACCCTACCATTTCGGCGTGAATCTGGTCGAGACCGTGATCAAGAAAGGCGAGCTCGTGGCAGGTGGGTCTTGAAGGCGGTCGTGCTCCTGTCAGGCGGCATTGACTCCCCGGTGGCTGCATATGCAATGGCCGGGACCGGAGCCGAGATAATTGCGCTCCACATGGACGGCTCGCCCTACTACGAGTCCAATGCCAGAGTGGAAAAATTAATTTCCAAACTGCGGGAGCTCACAGGCCAGCCGATTCCCCTGTTCACGGCCCCCCACGGCGCGGCCAATCTCTCTGAAATAGAGAAAACCAGGGTTCCGAACATTCGCTGCGTCTTATGCAAGCGCTTCATGATGCGCACCGCTCAGGCTCTTGCCCAGCGTGAACAGGCCGACGCGATAGTCATGGGGGACTCCCTGGGCCAGGTCGCGAGCCAGACTCTCAGGAACATGAGGGCCGAGCAGCAGGCCGTGCACATTCCGATAATCAGGCCGCTTGTCGGTAAGGACAAGCAGGAAATAGTCGATAAGGCCAAGGAGATCGGGACCTACGAGCTTTCTGTCCGTGGAGCGGGGCCCTGCGGCATTGTGCCGGCGAAGCCGAGCGTGGCCGCTTCCCTCAACCAGATACTCGAGGCCGAGGCGGGCATGGATGTACAGGGAATGGTCGAGAGGGCCGTGGCTGGCATGAGGATATCCTGAGGTTCAACCCGAAAAGCATGGCGATTGTCGGAAATGCAATCGCCATGGCATATTGAAACAGGCATATTCCAAGCTGCATGCCCCGCCTGTACGAGCATCGTAGCTATGTAGCATTTGCATTCATCGATGCGAGCAAGACGAATTGCACTGAACATTTACGATCACAATTCGTCGCAGAGGGCGGGGTACAATATTTTCAACTCTTGCACGGGGACGATTCATCAAACTTCGGCAACGAAAAGGTTGAGAGAGACGAATCCTTGCCAGAGTCGGAACATCGCCCAAAATGCTTTCACCTGGCTCGTAATGGCCAGGCGAGTACCCGACCTCCCCGGGCTTACACCCGAGGTTTCCCATCCAGGAGCAACAAAATGCCTGAGAATGTTCTGTCACCCATGAAGCGAGTAAAATGAAACCCCGCCCTCATGCTGACATAATGATAATACAGGCGGGGCATGCTGAACGCATCATGCAATGAAATGCAAATTTTATATTAAATATAATAATACATCTATATATTTTCAAGAATATCAGCTAACATCTCGACGTCGTTCAGGGTGAACATGTGAACCCCGGGCGCGCCAGCCTCCTTTAGGTCCCGGATAAGGTCTGTGGTGAAGTCCAGGCATATCCGCTCGGCCTTTCTTCCCTCGGCGCTCTTCAGTTCCTTTTTCAAGGAACCCGGAACCTTTGCCTTGAAATGCTCCTCTGCCGCCTTCACGTGCTCTGTGCAAGTGACAGGCCTTATCCCGGGGATGACAGGTATGTTTATTTTCCTATTCCTCAGTTCCTCGACATAGCCCGAATATTTGTCTGCATCGAACACCATCTGGGTGATGGCGAAATCCGCGCCAGCCCCGACTTTCTCTTCCATGATGAACAGTTCCCTGTCCATGTCCTCGGGCTCGGGATAGCAGGCCACGCCTATGCAGAATTCTGTCCTCATGCCCTGCCTGAACTCGGATGTGTCCGCCTCCAGCGGCAGGTAGTAGCCCCTGTTCATGTCCGCAATCTGCTTCACCAGGTCGCTCGCGTACCTGTTGTGCGTCTTCGGGTTCAGCCTCTTCTTCGGCTCACCCGGGAGAGGGTCCCCGAGCACCGCCAGGATGTTCTTCGTGCCGAAGTACATGTGGTCCACCAGGAGGTTCTCCACCTCCCTGCGGTTCATGTCCCGGCACCTGAAATGCACCAGCGCGTTCATCTTGTACCTATCCGGAATCATATAGCCTATCGGCACAGTGCCGCCGCGCATCGAGCCCATGGCCCCCTTGGTGACGCTGATGAAGTCTATCTGCATGTTGCTGAGCGCGTCCAGCTTCTTCAGGATTATGTCCGGGCTCTTGCCGTTCCTCGGGGGGAATATCTCGGCCGAGAAAGCGAATTTCTTCGAGCCGAGGATGTCAAGGATGCTCTTTTGTTTGAACACAGTGCCCAGAAAGATGTAATGGCATAAAAGAGTAATCCATGAACGGGGTGCGGTCCATCGTGTAATTATCCGGAACAACGCTTATTACCTCACCGGCAATCTCTGACTCGGAGGCAAAATGACGAGCGACCAGCCAGGCAAGCCGGGCAAACCATCGGGCGCAAAACTGCGCATGAAGGACACCTCCCTGTCCAGGGCCGTGATTTGGATGGAGGCGTCAACCGCGGTTCTCGTGGCAATATCACTCGCCTTGGGGGGCTGGGAGCAGTCCCAGGTGGACATGTTCAATATATTTTTCATTGCTGCGCTCGTCTGCCTGTTCCTTGCGGGTCTGGGCCTGTTCCTGGCCAACCGCCTGAAGATGGAGCCGAGGATACTCCTCCTTGTGACCGTGATTCTCGCGGGCTGCCTGATGGTCTCCTATTCCACGCTCATTTATGAATCAAGCAGCGCAGAGTTAGGCGTCTTCTTGGCTTTCGCCGTTCCCGGTGCCCTGGTGGCCGTCATCGGCGTGGGCATGCTGGTTGTCAGGGAGGTCCAGGCGGGCAGGCTGGCCGGGTATTATTCGCTGTGGCTTTTCGGCATGCTCCTGATGCTGTTCATGCCCCTTCACGAACTCGGGGCGCTGAACTACAGCGGCCGGGACTGGCTTGTCGGCCTTTTCGGGTTCGGCATCTCCCTGCTGGGCGCGATGTCGTTCGTTGCGGAGCGCAGGATGGCGGTCCGCGTCGAGACCTGGGTAACGGCGGGCGATGCGAAGTACATTGCCGGGAAATTCGACGAGGCAGTCGAGTATTACGAGCAGGCGATATACATAGAGCCGAAGAATCCGAAGGTCTGGGCTAATTCGGGTTCGGCGCATCTCAGGCTGGGGCTCTGGGCCAAAGCATTGGCTTCGTTCGACAGGGCACTGGAACTGGACCCCGATCTGGCAATAGCGCACAGCGGCCGCGGTCTGGGGCTCGCCCACCTGAAGCGGTATTCCGAGGCTCTGGAGGCGCATGACCGGGCCATAGCCATAGACAACAGCCCCGTGAGCTGGAACAACAGGGGCAACACCCTGGTCAGGATGGGCGCGCTGACAAAGGACGCCGTCGAATGCTACAGGAAGGCTCTCGAGATAGACGGGAACTACGAGATTGCCTGGTTCAACCGGGGCAAGGCCGAGCTGATGGACGACGACATCCCCCGGGCCATCGAATCCCTGACGCGCGCCGTCGAGCTCAAGCCCCAGTTCGCTGATGCCTGGTTCGAGAAGGGCAAAGCCCTTTCCATGGCCGGAAATAAGGACGACGAAGCACTGTACTGCTTTGACACCGCCATAGAGCTGAAGCCGACCAATGCGGACGCGTGGATGGAGCGCAAGATACTGCTCACTTCAATGAAGGAGAGGAAGGTCCGCCCGATACCGCTCGTCAACATTCCCAGCACCGGTGTCGTGTTCGGGCCGGCCGCGAGGGGCCAGCCGCTACTCGAAACGGTGCACGCCTTGCCTGCCGAACAGAAGCTGGTGGCAGATAGCGCCGCGGCCAGGAACGGCGCGCTGCGCATGGCCACCATGGGCGATTACGCCAGCGCTCTTGCGGCGCTGGATGCCAGGCTGGCCAAGGCTCCGGACGACGTGGTCACTCACATGACCAAGGGCGTGCTTCTCTCCAGGATTGAGAAGTTCCGCGAGGCCCTGGAATCCTTCGACCGCGCCATAGCCCTCAAGCCGGACTGGGTGGGCCCGCTTTTCAGCAAGGGCATGATACTGGCCGCAAAGGGGGAGTATGCCGAGGCCTTCAAAACCATGGACAGGGTGACTGGCATGCGCCCCAATTACGCTGACGCCTGGAGCGTCAAGGGCATAATCCTGGGCACCCAGAAGAAGTACGGCGAGGCTGTTGCATGCTTCGACCGTGTCCTGGAGATAAACCCGAACAGCGAGGACGCCTGGCGGTCCAAGAGCACGGCATACAACAAGCTGGGAAGGTACGAGGACGCCCTGTTCTGCTACGAGAGGCTCGCTGCCCTCGGCCCGGACATGGAGGAGACCAGGAGGTTCCTGCAGGAGGAGAAAGTCAAACTCGAGGACGCCAAGACACTGTTCAGGCAGGGCGTGGACTTGGCAAAGTCCAGGCTGTACGACGAGGGGCTGGCATTGCTGAAGGAGGCCATCGGGCTGAGGCCGAACTATGTGGATGCCCTTTACATCTCCGGCGTTGTCAACGGAGTCAGGGGGAACTACCCGGACGCCATGCAGCATTTCGAGCGCGTCCTGGAGATAAGGCCGGACCATGCCGAGGCCCTGTACGGGAAGGCCAACATCCTGCTGAAGAAGGGCAGCCACAAAAAGGCCCTGGAGATACTGGAGAAGGTCCTGGCCCTCGACCCGGGCCATGTGGACGCATGGTGCGATCGCGGAATCGCGCTCGTCAAGTTGGGCAAGCAGGCTGACGCGCTGGAGTGCTACGACCGCGCGCTCAAGCTCGCCGGGGACCATCCCCAGGCAATAGCCCACAGGGAGAGATGCGTCAAGGCCATGAAGGAGGCGATGGGGTCTTCCTCCATGCCAAGTCCTTCGGACGTTGGCAACGGCAAGCTTTCGGAGTGAAGAAGAGAGCTGGCCATCCAAAGGTAACAGGAGCCCAACCGAGCGACACCGAAAGTTTTAACTATCTGTTTAAACATTACGTATACACAGGAAGCATCGGATGTTCGACCTGAGGTATAAAGGCAGACTATGCGTTCCCAGCCATGATGCGCTCAAAGACATGGCAAGACATGATATCCCGCCCCAGTTGGTTACGGCCATAATACTGGATGGCCAGGACTATTCGGACCGCATGATGGCCAAGGGCGAGATCGGAAGGATGGTGAGAAAAGACAGGTTCGTAATATTCGTGAAGCTTGTCCCCAGCTGCTCCCGCTGGAATGGCGAGGAGGTCTGGCTGGTGAAACATATAGGAAAAAAGAGGTTGAAAGGATGAAAAAGATAAAATTAGAAGACGGATCTCTGAAGTGCCCGGAATGCGGCTGCGACGCGAGACCCATGATGATAAACGTCAGCGGTCTCGGCGTAAAGGGCTGGAGATGCTCCTGCGGCTACGAGATGCTGCACCCCGCAGAGCTGGAGAAGGCATACCTGTTCCTCCAGGCCCAGAAGCGTGAGCGCGTGAAGATTTCCAAGCGCGGCAACTCGTACATGATAACCATTCCCAAGGCCATAGCCGATGCGATAGGCGCCGAGGATTTGGACATGGCCGAGGTCCGTCTCAAGGACAGGAAGACGATAATAGTTGAGGTTTGAGTCGGCAGGCCAGGTTCTTCGGAGCGGATTGGGAGGAGGAGGCAATCCTGCCCGGCCCAGCTTGGCGCCACACATGTCGATGTTTTAACGGCATGCCCCGCCTGTACGAGCATCGTAGCTTCCCTTCAGTTTATGAACATCGATGCGAGCAAGCCGAATTGCATGCAATTCGGCGACGAGGGCGGGGTCTGGAACCATTCTGGCATCGAGTGCGCTTATAGAATGCATTTTCGGACAATTGCAGAACAGGGAAACCTCGGGGCTCGCCCCGGGGTCCATTTTCCAAGCTCTTGTATGGCTGACGTTTCTCTCTAGCATTTTGTGGAAGTACGGGCATCTGGCCGGTGCCGGTTTCGGGAGCCGGGTTGAGTGCCGATTTAAACACCCCCCCGCGAGTTTTTCTTTTTGAGAGATTTTTCTCCGCTGGATGACCGTCGCCAAAAAGAAAAATTCATCAATAGAAAAAACTCTGGTCATCCTGCTCGAAAAATCTGTATGGTTGACTGGTGCCAGGGCTTCGGAGCCGGGTTGTGTGCCGCTTTAGATACCTCCCCGCCCTCCCTTCGGTCAGGCGAGGCTTCCTAAGTATGAGCTTAATCGTCACCAACCCGGTTCGCCCAACCGGGTCACAACCCCGGCTTTAATATTCAGAATGAAAGCAATCAGCCGAGGCATGATGGCGTTGGCTGGAACTGAAAATAGGGATGGTTGAGCGGTGTGGCCAGCACCGTCTCCGAAGCCGCAGGCTTCGGATTCTACAATAAATCTTCGAACTCCTTCACCAGCTCCGGGTACCTGTCCCTTATGGCCTTCAGGATGTTGAACACCGAGATGTTCTCCATGCCGACCTCGGCCAGCAGGCCTATGAGCTTGTCGAACGTTTCATCGGAAATTTTCTGGACCTTCTCCTTGGCCATCCAGTTGCGGAAGAGTTTTTCCTCGATTTCATCGCGCCAGGCCTTCTCGTACTTCTGGAAGAAATCCTTCGAGTAGTCCTTGAGCTTTATGGATTCTGCAGCAACAACTCCTGCCTCCCTGCCGGAAAGGCATGCATGGGCTATGCCGCCGCCTGTCATGGGGTCTATCATCCTGGCCGCGTCGCCGACCAGCATCACGTTGTCGCACACGACGCTGTCCAGCGGGGCGTTTATCGAGCACCCGCCCGCGACCATGTCCAGCTGCCTGGCCTTCTTCATCTTCGGGTTCTTGGCAATCCAGGCGTCGAGGTATTTCTTGGGGTCCCCGCCTTTCTTCACGATATGGCCCCCGAGCCCGATGCCGACATTGGCCGTGTTCTTGTTCTTCGGGAACACCCAGATGTATCCGCCCGGTGCGCAGCTTCCCGCGTAGAACTCCGTGTATTTGTCGTCGACCTCGATGTTCGTGAGCCTGTACTGGACGCAGGTCATGATGTCGTTGGGCGCCAGATTCGTGTCGATGCCGGCCCATCTGCCGACCTGTGACTCATACCCATCAGCGCCGATTATTATCTTGCATCTGACATCAACTTTTTCGCCCTTGTTGATGAGGTGAAGCCCGACAATCTTTCCGTTCTCTTTCCAGATGGAAGTGGCCGAGGTCTTGACCTCGACATCCGCACCGGCCTCCGCAGCCAGCTTTGCGAGCGCTCTGTCGAACAGGTCTCTCTCGATGACATAGCCAGTCTCATTGCCGGCCTTAGACTCGTCAACCTCGAATACTTTTCCGCCGGGGGAAATAATCCTGGCTCCGTCCACCTCGCAGGCTATCCAGCTCCTGTCCAGGGGAATCTTCGCGTGGTCCAACAGGCCTTTTGCCAGACCCTCGCCGCACCTTACATGTGTGCCGATTTCCTGGCGCTTCTCAATCATTAAGGTTTTTGCTCCGCCCATTGCGGCGAACCTTGCAGCTGTCGAGCCGCCCGGCCCCGCGCCGACAACTATCACATCGTATTCCCTGTGCATTCACTTCCCCCCCGGCGTAAGTGCTCCCACAGGGCACAGCCTGGAGCAGAGGCCGCATTCGATGCAGTCGCCGTTGAATTCCAGCCTCACCTCGTTCAGGAATATGGCATTCTTTGGGCATGAGCCCACGCAAAGGCCGCAGTGCAGGCACTTGTTCACGTTCTCTACGGGCATACATCTCCCTCCGGGTGCGAGTTTGGTCCGTGTCGCTTCCTGTATTCTTCGAAGGTCATGGAGAATTTCTTCTCCACCTCCTTCCTGTACTCCGGTCCTGTGTTGTAAGCGCAGAACGGTATTATCCGGCCGTCCGGCACCACATAATGGATGACGCATCTCTTGACGCGTTCGATGTCGTAATTGTACAGGTCCTGGAAATGCATGCCGCCGACCATGATAAGGCCCCAGGAAATCTCCGCTGTGGCCTTCTTGTCTGTGGTCGAGAATACGCCCTCCAGCTGCTTCAGGAATTTGTTGACGCTCAGCCCCTTCGGTGCCTTGTCCTTCCTGAAATGCCTCCTTATCAGGCCGTAGGCCTTGATCAAGGCTGCCGCCTTGATGGTCTTGTTCTCTGTTTCCTCGGCAAGCTTCTTGACATCCCTGAAAAGGCTCTCGACATCCACGAACTGCGTGATGGGCGTTGCAATCCCGTCCTTGTCGACGTAAAGGTACGTTGCCAGTCCGCAGTGCGGGTGCGGCGTGAAAGTGAGCTGGGGCGTGCCCTTCAGAACAGAAAGGAATTCCGAGATGGAGGTGACCACCGGAACCGGGAACCAGTCTTCCTTTTTGAGGTAGCTCGTCTGCTTCTCCAACCTGCTGACCATGTCCGGGAGGGTGAACCGGCCTGCATCTCTCTCCTTTTGGTCTATTCGCCCGCTGAAGGACACGGGCTGGAAGTTGACCCCCCTCACTGCGTCGCTGTTTTCTATGGCGAATTGCAGTATCTCCCCCATCTGGTCGTCGTTCATGCCGTTTACGACTGTCGGGACCAGCACTACCGAGAGCCTGCAGTCTTTGCATGATTGGATGGCCTTCTTCTTGATTTCCAGAAGGGGCCTGCCCCTTGCCTTGATGTAATTCTCCTCCCTCAGGCCGTCGAACTGTAAGTAAACCGTGTGCAGGCCTGCCTCCATCATCCTCCTGGTGAAGGTGGGGTCCGTCGCCATCTTGATGCCGTTGGTCGCGACCTGGATCTGGGCGAATCCGAGCTCCTTGGCCTTGGCTATAGCCTCGAAGAAATATGGGTATATCGTGGGCTCGCCGCCCGCGAACTGGACAGCGGTGCAGGCCACCGGCCTCTCGTCCCTCAGCGTCTGGAGCATCTTGGTGACCTCCTCGAAACTGGGTTCGTAAACATAGCCGGCGTCGTTCGCATTCGCAAAGCAGATGGGGCATCTCAGATTGCATCTGTTTGTGAGGTCCAGGTTGGCCAGGGAAGTGTGGCTCATGTGCACCTTGCACAGGCCGCAGTCGTCAGGGCAGCCTTTCTTGACAGGTATCAGGGGGTTGTCCACTCCGATTCCGTCGACTGCCCAGCTTTCCGCCATCTTGTAAAGGCCCACATCAGACCAGTAAACATCCTTGAATTCGCCGTGCTGCTGGCAGGTTTTCCGAATCATGACCTTGCCCTTTTCCTCGTAGAGTTCGGCCGTTATCCTTGCCTTGCACTCGGGGCACAGGCTGCCGGTCTTCTTGGGCAGCCCAGACTTCAGGCTCGTAGCCTTCGTGACCATCGACATAACATCACTGCGCGCGCGCATGCATGACAAAGGTTTAAATGTTTTGTAGTCATACCCGCTACAAAGATGGTGTATTATGGACATTGAGGAATTGGCTGGCATGGATATGGGCACGTTGCTCGAACGATACAAGAAGGTCAGGAACGACCTCTCGCTTCTGGGTTTTTCCGAGTACGAGACCCGGGCTTACATCGCCCTTGTCGCGCTCCAGGCCAGCGACGCAGAGTCGATCGCCGTGACAGCCCAGGTTCCGAGGACCTCCATGTACAAGGTCCTTGACGGGCTTGTGAAGAAGGGCTATGCCAGCATGACACAGGGGCGCCCGAGGCAGTACGCGGCCGAGCCCCCGCTGGTCCTGAAGGAGCGGATGTTCTCGAGGCTGGGCGAGACATTCGACGACCTCGAGTCCATCAACGGCATACTCAGGGAAAAGGGCATGCCGCAGGTGATTTACACGGTCACGGGCCAGGACAGGGTCCTGAACAAGATAGGCGAGTTCGCGGGCATGGCCAAGAAGAGGATAATGCTGTCGACCTCGAACGCAAGCGCGCTCATGGGGGCGTTGGACAAGAAGCTGGCCGACGCATTGGGGCGGGGCGTGGAAATCTCTGCCATCATCCCTCCCGGTCAGAGGTTCGTAAAGGGCGCGAAGATAATGCGGCGCACAGGGATGATTGCCACCGATATAGTGGTGGACGGCAGCAACGCGCTCATCGCGGGCGCCAGCCTGGAGGCTTGCGGGTTCACCGACAACGCGGTACTGGCGCAGCATCTGGAGGGCTTTCTCATCATGATGATGCAATCTTAATACAAGGATTCCATTCGGGATTGGATGAAAGAATACTGCGGGATTATAGCGGCCGCGGGCGGCCATGTCAATGCGGTGCTGTTCAACGGCCTCAGGGTGCTGCAGCACAGGGGCCAGGAGTCGGCCGGCATAGCCACTTATTCGGACGGTCTGATTATCAGGCGCGGCTCCGGGCTGGTCCATGACGCAATTTCCTCCGAGGACCTTTCCGCTCTCCTGGGCAACATAGGCATCGGCCATGTGAGGTACTCCACGCTGGGCGGCCAGTCCAAGGATTGCCAGCAGCCCATGACGATCAAGGCCAGATTCGGGGACATGGCTATCGCCCACAACGGCGAGATAGTCAATTCCGATGGGCTGCGGTCAACTCTCCTGTCCGGGGGCTGGGGCTTCGCCACCAGTTCGGACTCGGAAGGCATCCTGAGGATGCTGGCCGTCAAGATGGCGTCCACCGGGGACGTTGTCGGCGGCATTCGGGAGACCATGAAGGAGCTTGTAGGCTCGTACTCGCTGGCCCTGATAGTGGGGCACAGGGTCTTCGTCATACGCGACCCGCTCGCCATTAGACCGCTGTGCATCGGCAGGATAGGCGACATCCACTGCGCGGCATCAGAAAGCGTGGTCTTCGACTCCCTCAACGGCGAGTTCCAGCGCGATGTCAAGCCCGGAGAGATTATCGAGATAACAGAATCCGGCTTCGTCTCGCATTACCTGGGCTCCGGGGAGAGGAAGGCGCATTGCATGTTCGAGTGGGTTTACTTCGCCAGGCCGGACTCATTTATCGATGGAAAACTAGTGTACGATGTGAGGCGGAAAACCGGGATGAGGCTGGCTGCGGAATCCCCTGTCGAAGCGGATTTCGTGGTTCCGATACCGGACTCGGGAAGGGCCCATGCCATTGGATACAGCGAACAGTCGGGGATACCCCATGCCGAGGGTCTGATAAAAAACAGGTACATACAGCGCACCTTCATCATGCCCAAGCAGGCTGACCGGGACAGCAATATAAGCCTCAAGCTGAATCCCCTTAAACCGGTCATCGAGGGCAAGAGAATAATCCTGGTGGACGACAGCATAGTCCGCGGGACAACAATGAGGCAGATAGTCAAGATTGTCAGAAAAGCCGGAGCCAGGGAGGTGCACCTGAGGATAGGCTGCCCGCCGATAACTTCCCCGTGCTACCTGGGCATAGACATCAAGAACAGGAAGGAATTCGTGACGCATAACCGGGGACTCGAGGAGATACGCAAATACCTTGGCGCAGACACCCTGGCCTATGTCTCGATGGGCGGTTTATTAGCCTCGCTCGGCCGCGGGAAGGGGGAACTGTGCCTCGGGTGCCTGACAGGGGAGTATCCCGTGCCTGTTCCCAAGGAATAAGACAACAACCTATTTCTACTAAAGTAATTATCCGCTTGAAAAGGTGGAACATGAAGCGCGACATGATATCGATACTGGACTTCGGGAGCGAGATAGACGAGACTCTGGACCTTGCCATGAAGCTCAAGGCCATGATGAAGGCGGGCAAGAAGTTCCGGCCCCTCGAGGGCAAGCACATGGGCATGATATTCGAGAAGCCCAGCCTCCGGACAAGAATCTCCTTCGAGATCGGCTTCTCCCGGCTCGGCGGAACTGCCCTGTACGTCTCCCCGAACGAGATACAGGTGGGCAAGAGGGAGAGCGTCCACGATGTCGCGAAGGTCATATCCAGGTATGTGGACATCATCATGTACCGCGCCTTCAGCAACAAGATAATGAAGGAGCTGGCGCAGAATGCGGACGTGCCGGTGATCAACGGCCTCGACGACCTGGAGCACCCATGCCAGATAATGGCCGACTTCGTGACCATAAAGGAGCACAAGGGCAGGCTGAAAGGCCTCAAGCTCCTCTACATAGGCGACGGAAACAATGTATGCAACTCGCTGCTGCTGGGCTCCGCGGCGATGGGCATGAACATGACGGTCTGCTGCCCCCTGAACTTCGAGCCGAACGACGAAATATTCAAGCGCGCCCAGAAGCTGGGGGAGAAGAGCAACTGCAGGATCGAAATCGTGAGGGAGCCGGACATCGCGGCCAAAAACGCGGACGTCATCTATACCGATACCTGGACATCGATGGGCCAGGAGGCGGAGAAAGAGGAAAGGCTCAAGACCTTCCCGCCCTTCCAGGTGAACGCGAAGCTCGTGGCCAATGCCAAGCCCGACCACATTTTCCTGCACTGCCTTCCGGCCCACAGGGGCGAGGAAGTCACCGACGAGATAATCGACTCTCCGAATTCCAAGGTCTTCGATGAGGCCGAGAATCGGATGTGGGCGCAGATGGCGATAATTGTCAAATTGCTGGCGCCCGATTCAGTCGGGAAACTTTGATTTCCGAAACCATAATATCCGGTGGCAGCTTATCACAATCCATGAACAAGGAAGAGATGCTGAAGACACTCAATGCCCATCAGCAGGCATACGTGAATCTTGACCTTCCCAACCCCGCCAATGGCGAGTACATGCTGGCAGTTTATAGGCTTGTTCCGGGCGGCAAGCTGAATCCACTCCAGGCAGCCTGCGAGGCGGCGGCCGAATCCTCCACAGGAACGAATTTCTTGGTGAACACCGAAACCCCCTTTTCCAGGGAGATGAACGCCCTTGTTTACGACATTAATCCGCAAAAAGAGCTTGTGTGGATGGCCTTCCCGACCAGGCTCTTCGACAGAGGCGGAAATATCCAGAACATTCTCACTTACATTGTCGGAAACGTCCTCGGCATGAAGGAAGTAAAAGCACTCAAGCTCATGGATGTCTGGTTCCCTCCCGCGATGCTGGAGCAGTACGACGGGCCGAGCTACACAATCGATGACATGCGCGATTACCTGGACGTGCACGGCCGCCCCATACTCGGGACCATTGTCAAGCCAAAGATGGGCCTTACGTCGGCGGAGTACGCCGAGGTTTGTTATGACTTCTGGGCAGGGGGCGGCGACTTCGTGAAGAATGACGAGCCTCAGGCCAACCAGGACTTCTGCCCCTACGACAAAATGGTGCGGCATGTCAGGGCGGCCATGGACAAGGCTGTCAAGGAGACAGGCAGGAAAAAAGTTCACTCTTTCAATGTCTCAGCCGCAGATTTCGGGACCATGCTGGAACGCTGCGAAATGATAGAGAACGCGGGTTTCGAACCCGGAAGCTATGCCTTCCTGATAGACGGCATCACAGCGGGATGGATGGCTGTCCAGACTCTTCGCCGCAGGTTCCCGGATGTGTTCATCCACTACCACAGGGCATCCCACGGCGCCTACACCCGGCCTGAGAACCCATTCGGATTTTCCGTCCTTGTCCTTTCCAAATTCGCCAGACTTGCTGGGGCCTCAGGCATTCACACGGGAACCGCAGGTGTCGGTAAGATGCAGGGTTCGCCAGAAGATGATGTAACCGCAGCCGAGGGAATCCTCAGGATGAGGAGCAAGGGCCATTTCTTCGAGCAGTCCTGGGCCATGATATCGGATAAGGACGAGGACATTGCCAGGCTGACCAAGGATGATGCCTCGGGCAATGTGATACTCAGGGACGATGGCTGGCGCGGCATGAAGAAATGCTGCCCCATAATCTCGGGCGGGCTCAACCCCACCCTTCTCAAGCCTTTCATCGAAGTAATGGGTCACACCGAGTTCATCACCACCATGGGCGCCGGTTGCCACGCCCACCCGCGCGGGACCAGGGCAGGCGCGGCTGCACTGGTCCAGGCCTGCGAAGCCTACATGGCGGGAGTGGACATCGCAGCATACGCGAAAGACCACAAGGAACTTGCGGAGGCCATTGCCTTCTTCGGCAAACCCGACAGGAAATAATGATGATATTCCTCCGATTATTGCACTTATCAACATCTGCGTTCCAAAAGGTTAAATAGTTGCGGTTTTATCGGCAAGCCAGACAATCTCAGATAGCGGACTCAGCCAACGGTGATTTTATGAATGAAAACGCCAACAAAATACTGGAGAAAGGCCTGAAGAAAGCGGATCTTGAAAAGCTGTACAAGATAGACAATCGCGCAGTCCATGAATTCGTGGCAAAATGCATCGAGCTCTGCCAGCCGTCGAGCGTTTTCGTCGTGACAGACGCACACGCAGACTGGAATTATGTGAAGCAGACAGCCCTGCGCAATCACGAGGAAGCGCCTCTTAGCAAGAACCACACTGTGCACTTCGATGCCTACGGGGACCAGGGCAGGGACAAGAACAACACCTGCTACCTCGTTGACGACCTGGATTACCTCGAACCCGAGCTAAACAGCCGGGACCGGACTGAAGGCCTGGAGGATGTGCATAACATCCTGAAGGGCATAATGAAAGGCAAGGAGCTCTTTGTCTGCTTTTTCAGCCTGGGTCCGGTCGATTCGGAATATGCCATACCATGCCTCCAGCTTACAGATTCAAGCTATGTCGCCCACACGGAAAGCCTGCTTTACAGGAAGGGGTACGACCTGTTCGTCAGGCTCGGTGGCAAAGCAAATATGTTCAGGTTCATCCATTCGCAGGGCCAGACAGTCGAGGCAGGCCTCGGCCTGAGGGTCAGCAGCAACCTGAAAGACCGGAGAGTCTTCATCGACCTGAAGGAGGAAACAGTCCTGAGCGTCAACAACCAGTACGGAGGAAACAGCATCGGGCTGAAGAAACTGGCCATGCGCCTCGCGATTCAACGAGCCTCGAAAGAGGGCTGGCTCACGGAGCACATGTTCATCATGAGCGTCGGGGCCAGGCACGGGCGGAGGGTCTATCTCACAGGCGCGTTCCCCTCTATGTGCGGGAAGACTTCGACGGCAATGATACCAGGCGAATCCATACTCGGGGACGACATCGCCTACCTGCGGAATGCCGGGGACTGCATGAGGGCTGTGAACGTCGAGAAGGGAATGTTCGGCATAATCGACGGCGTGAATTCCAAGGACGACTGGCTCCAATGGAAGGCTCTGCACGACCCTAAAACGGAAGTGATATTCTCCAACGTACTCGTCAAGCCTGACGGCAGCCTCTATTGGTCCGGCGCCGACGGCGCCTGCCCGGAGGAGGGGATAAACCACTCGGGAAAATGGCATAAGGGAAAGAAGGACCCGAACGGCAAGGAGATACCGCCGTCGCACAAGAACGCCAGGTTCACCATCTCATTGGACTCGCTGGACAACATAGACCAGAGGCTCGAGGACCCCATGGGCGTCAAGATACGCGGCATGATTTATGGAGGCAGGGACTCGGACACCTGGGTGCCGGTCGAAGAGGCATTCGACTGGGCGCACGGCATAATCACGAAGGGCGCGTCCCTCGAATCGGAAACGACCGCGGCAACGCTGGGGCAGGGCGGCGTCAGGGTGTTCAACCCCATGTCCAACCTTGATTTCCTCTCCGTACCGATAGGCACCTACATCCAGCGGAACCTCGAGTTCGGGGAGAAGCTGGAGAACCCGCCCAGGATATTCAGCACCAACTATTTCCTCAAGGGCGCTGACGGCAATTACCTGAACTCGAAGACGGACAAGCGCATCTGGCTGAAATGGATTGCCTACAGGGTGCATGACGATGCAGGCGCCATCAAGACCCCTACCGGGCTGATTCCGGCCTACGACGACCTCAGGGACATGTTCAAGGAAGTGTCCAACCAGGTCTACACCAGGGAGGAATACATAAGCCAGTTCTCATTCCGTGCCGCCGCCCACATAGCGAAGGTCGACCGGATACTGGCTCAGTACCGCGACCGGGTGAAGAACACACCCCCAGTCCTATTCGAAATCATGGAGGCGCAGAAGGCCAGGATTGAGAAAATCCGGAAGGAGAAGGGCGACGTTGTGTCTCCGTTCGACCTCTGATGCAACATCGACTTGACTTGAACCGACTTATGGTCTTGACAAAAGGTATTTACCGATGATAATCTATTGTATAACCATAGGTGTTGTCTGAAGATGACCGATAGCCAGAGAAAGGGGATCACTGCTATTGTCGTATTCCTCATTGTAATTGCCTCAGCCGGCATTTTCATAAAATACTACACATCTAATGAAATCAGTGCACTGGATGGAAAATTAAAAGCTGATGAAAGGGCAAGCAAACTATTACCAAACTCAACGTTGTATTCGGTTGGAAACTATGGGGTATTGCATGACAATGGGAAGAGCAGTGCCTGGGAATACAGATACTTTTTGCGTGAGGAAAATTGTTATAAAATGATTATGATTTATGTACATGGTAATGGCAATATAGACAACTCGACCATAGGTGATTTTACGTTAGATTCCGTTTACAATGAGTACAAGCCGATTGTAAATTGGACTATGGACAGTACAGTTTTATTTAGTCTGGCTCTACAAAATGATGAAATCAAAGATTTTGTAGCGGGATACCCAAATTCCTTGGAAGGCATGGGTTTGGGAATAAAGCAATCAATTCCTGATGTTAATAATTACAGTGGAGAAATTCCCTTGGAATCCCCTCTCCTTTGTTGGACAATAGGATGGCAATATCTGGGTGGACATGAAAATTACCATAGGGCACAAATAATAATTAATGAGGAGAACGGCGAATATTTATATGTTCAAACTGAATTGTGATGACTGCTTCTGATTATAAATTGCCCTTGTCCATGAATGATGGAAACTGGACTTGAACATCGTCGAATTATTGACTTACCGCCGTATTTGATCATAAAATAATCAGAGTGCGGTAGGTCGGATCGAGGCCTTCATTTCTATTATTCTATAAGCGATAGGCCGAGACAGGGCCAACTCACGTTTTTTACATATCCGAGCGAAGTGAGTTAGCCCGTGTCGAGGGCTTCACTATTGGCATTTTATAAATAAACCCGAGAGAGGCCTATCCATATCTATGCACTCCCACCTCTTGCACAGGCGGTAGGCCGGATCGCTGCCTTCACTCTAAACATTTTCTAAACAATAGGCGGCGAGAGGCCTACCGCACGTATTTGATTATAAAATAATCAGAGTGCGGTAGGTCGGATCGAAGCCTTCACTTCTTTCATATTAGAATTAATAGGCTGAGAGAGGCCTCCATATCGGTGCACTCCCACCTCTTGCACAGGCGGTAGGCTGGATCGCCGTCTTCACTTGAAACAATAAATATGCAATAGACGGTGAGAGGCCTACCGCACGTATTTGATCATAAAATAATCAGAGTGCGGTAGGCCGGATTTGAACCAGCGACATCTTGATCTTCAGTCAAGCATTCACCCAGGCTAAATTACTACCGCATCCGGGACATTGGCGCAACGGATAATCGCATATTAACCTTTTGTCTTTTGCACTGGGAATATTTTTAACGTATCAGCGTTTCTCCCGCCCGATGAACTTCGACCTTTCCAAGGAGCAGCTCATGGTCCGGTCCATGGTCAGGGATTTCGCCGAGAAGGAAATTAAACCCGTCGCACAGGAAATGGACGCAAAGGGGAATTTCCCGTGGCCCATACTGAAGAAGATGGGGCAGCTCAATCTCTTGGGCATGGCAGTCCCCCGCGAATGGGGCGGCTCAGGCTCGGATTCTGTATCCTACATGCTGGCAATCGAGGAGCTGGCTAGGGTGTGCGGCTCCACGAGCGTGATAATGGCCGTGCACAACTCTGTCTGCTGCCATCCGATTTACCGCTTCGGCACCGATGCCCAGAAGGAGAGATTCCTCAGACCCCTGGCGAAGGGACTGAAGCTGGGCGCCTTCGCACTGACCGAACCGAGCGCTGGTTCGGACGCCGGAGCCGTGAGGACCACGGCAATATTAGATGGTGATAATTATATTTTAAATGGAAATAAAATATTCATCACGTCCGGCTGCGAGGCCGATGTCGTACTGGTCATTGCCTCGACCGAGCCCTCGAAAGGAACGAAGGGGCTCACTGCATTCCTGGTGGAGAAGGGAACGCCCGGCTTCACCTACGGCACTATCGAGGACAAGATGGGCGTGCGCGCGTCGGCCACGTCGGAACTGGTGTTCGAGAACTGCCCGATTCCGAGGGAGAACATGCTGGGCGAGCTGAACGCGGGCTTCAGAATCGGCATGATGACCCTGGACGGCAGCAGGATAGGCATAGCGGCCCAGGCAGTGGGTATAGCCCAGGGTGCGCTGGATGAGGCCGTGAAATACGCAAAGGAGAGGGAGCAGTTCGGCAAGCCCATAGGGAAATTCCAGGCGATACAGTGGATGCTGGCAGAGATGGCCACGAAAGTGGCTGCCGCAAGGTTCCTCGTGCTCAGGGCCGCATACCTGAGCGACACAGGCCAGAAACTGTCAAAGGAGAGCGCCATGGCCAAGCTGTACGCCTCGAGGATTGCGGTCGAAGTTGCGAACAACGCCCTTCAGATTCACGGGGGCTACGGCTACACCAAGGATTACGCTGTCGAGCGGTTCTTCCGCGAGGCAAAGATTACGGAGATATACGAGGGCACCTCTGAAATCCAGAGAATGGTCATAGCGCGAGAATGCCTGCGCTGACCTCTCACATCCGGAACTTTTCTTTCGCTTCATTCGGATTGGTCAGGTACATCCAGATTATCGCGGCCAGCATCGCCCCGGCCAGAGGCGCGGCCCAGAACAGCCATAGCTGGTCCATTGCCGTGCCCTGCACGAACAGTGCGGGGCCCAGGCTCCTTGCCGGATTCACGGAGGTCCCGGTTATCGGAATGCCCACGATGTGCGCGAGGAACAGGGCGAAGCCTATGGCCAGGCCCTCGAATCCCTTGAACGCGAACTTCGAAGTGACCTTCAGTATAATGTACACGAAGAAGAATGTGAGGAAAACCTCGGCGATGAACGCTGACGTCATGTCATAGCCTGCAGGCGAAGCCGAATCGAACCCATTCTGGCCCAGGCCGTCACTGGCGATGTCGTACCCGGAGACTCCCGAGGCCACTGCGAGCAGAAGACCGGCGCCCGCAATTGCGCCCAGGCACTGCACGCCCACGTAAGCCAGGGCGTGCTTTGGCTTTATCTTCCCGGCCAACAGCATCGCGACAGTGACCGCGGGATTCACGAAGCAGCCCGAGATGGGCCCTATGGCATATGCCAGGACCAAAAGAACCATGCCGAACGCCAATGCGATCCCGAGGAAGCCGATGTAGGCTCCAGCGATGACCGCGCTTCCGCACCCGAAGAACACAAGGGCCAGCGTGCCCAGGAATTCTGCACAATACTTGCGCATGTCGCTAATCTCGTCCTTCCCGCTCATGATGCATCCTCGGAGGCGTGTATATCATTCATTCTATTAAATATTTATGCTCAATATAAATGTCCCCGGGCCGGAGGCTTTCACCGATTACATTTAAATCCTATGGCTTTATTGGAGAGGCGCATGAAGAGGATATTCATCGGCGTTGCCTGGCCATACGCGAACGGCCCCATACATGTCGGCCACATGGCAGGCTGCAACCTTCCCCCCGACATATTCAGGAAATACCACAGGATGAAAGGCAACCAGGTCCTCATGGTCTCGGGCAGCGACATGCACGGCACGCCCGTCACCGTCAGGGCCGAGAAGGAGGGCATGGCCCCCCTGGAGCTGGCGCGGAAATACCATGAGATGAATGTGAAAGCCCTGAAGGATTTCGGCATAGAGTTCGACGTTTTCGAGAGCACCGAGGACGGGACGCACAAGGCAGAGGTCCGGAAGCTGTTCCTCAGGCTGCTGGAGAGGGAGTTCCTCTACGAGAAAGAAATGCAGCTGCCCTACTGCCCGAAATGCGCCCGCACGCTGCCAGACCGATACGTTGAAGGCGAGTGCCCGAACTGCCATTTCGAAAACGCGAGAGGAGACCAGTGCGAGAAATGCGGCAAGCTCATGGACCCGGACATGCTGATAGGCCTGAAGTGCATAACCTGCGGGACAACGCCCGAGTTCGTGAAGCGGAAGCATTTCTTCTTCAGGCTCAGCGCCCAGGAGGAATTCCTCAAGGGATGGATGGCCCCGATGACCCACTGGAGGCCGCATGTGCTCAACTTCTCGAAGCAGTATCTGGAATCCGGCCTGAAAGACAGGCCCGTCACCAGGGATACGACCTACGGCATTGAAATTCCATTGCCAGGGCACGATGACAAGCGCATCTATGTCTGGTTCGAGGCCTTCATGGGATATTACACCATGGCCGTGAAGTGGGCCGATGGCGACAGGAAAAAATTCGAGAGCTTCTGGAAGAACCCCGAGTGCAGGCATTACTATTTCCTGGGGAAAGACAACATACCCTTTCACACGATATTCTGGCCCGCGGTTCTCAAATCCCTGGACTGGGGCCTGAACCTGCCCTACGACGTTCCTGCCAATGCCTACCTGAAATACGACGGCGAGCAGTTCTCCAAGTCCCGCGGGATTTCCATAGATATCAAGGACATAGTGGCCAGGTTCGACCCGGACGCGATGCGGTACTTCATGGCCACGACCATGCCGGAGAACAGGGACACGGACTTCACATGGGACGATTTCATCACCAGAAACAACAGCGAGTTGGTTGCCACTTACGGGAATTTCGTCCACAGGGCACTTTCCTTCGCGCAGAAGAACTTCGGAGAGATTCCGGCCGGAACTCCCGAGCCAGAGGCAGCCACCGAGATGAAGAAGGCCCTGGAAGAAGTAAGCCAGCACCTTGAAAAATGCGAGTTCAAGAATGCCATCAGGCGGGCAATGGAGCTCGCCAGGTTCGGCAACCAGTACATAGACGCCAAGGCTCCGTGGAGGCAGCTGAAGGAATCGAGGGAAGCCTGCGCCTCGACACTGTACACATCCATATGCCTCTCCAAAGCCCTGGCCGTGATGATGGCGCCTTTCATGCCGTTCTCGTCCCAGAGGCTGTGGGAGGCGCTGGGCGAATCCGGGAAGGTCCTGGATGCGAAATGGGAGGACGCGCTGGTCCCGCCGAAATCCGGAAGGAAGCTTGCAGAGCCCAAGCCTCTGTTCAGGAAACTGGAGCCAGACGAGGCAGGGAAATTGGAGGCCAGGAAGACCGAGCAGGCGACAGAGTCCGCCCAAGCCGGAGGCCTGGGGAAGCTGGACCTCAGGGTGGGCGAGATAAAGACAGCCAACGACCATCCGAACGCGGACAAGCTCGTTGTCCTGACAGTGGATGTCGGCGGCGAGACCAGGCAGCTGTGCGCAGGCATCAAGAAGCAATATGCGCTTGAGGATTTCCCGGGCAAGAAGATAATAGTCGTCTGCAACCTACTGCCAGCCAAGCTGAGGGGAGTGATGTCCGAGGGCATGCTCCTTGCAGCCAGCGAGGGCGATGTCGTGAGCCTTCTGCAGCCCCCGGCCGATGCAACGCCGGGTGACAGGGTGGACGGAACCGTGCCGGCGCCCCAGATAACGATAAGCGACTTCGCGGCTTACCAGCTTCAGACAGGCCGTGACAGGAACGCAGAATACGTGTCGCCCGGCGGGCAGCACTCCCCGCTCACTGTCGGGGGAAGACCCATAGGCACGGACAAGAATGTCGGGCCCGGAGCCAAGATAAAATGAAGTTCGACATGCATGTGCATTCTTCGCATTCCGCGGACGGGCATGCCGCGCCAAGGCAGATCCTGAAGCAGGCAAGGAGGCTCGGGCTCGACGGACTCTGCATCGCGGACCATAACACTATAGCGGGCAGCATCGAAGCCAGGAAGATTGCGCCCGAATTCAAACTCGTGATCGTCGGAGGCATGGAGATTTCCAGCTCAGCCGGCCACATACTCGCCTACGGCATATCCGAGGCGATACCCAGGGACCTCGACCCTGCCGAGACCAGGGACAGGATACATTCCCAGGGCGGAATGGCTGTCGTGCCCCATCCCTACAGGTTCTGGTCAGGCCTCGGCGATGGGGCCACGTTGATGGTAAAACCCGACGCTGTCGAGACAGTGAATGCCCATTCCACGGCTCGGGAAAACATGTTGGCTGGCAAGCTGGCGAGAAGAATGGGTCTTCCCGGGACAGCTGGCAGCGACTCTCACGAGCTGGCATCCATTGGCAGGGCTTTCACCATAGTCTCGGACGCCTCTTCCGAGGAAGACGTGCTCAGAGCCATAAAAGCTGGAAGAACCAAAGCCAGAGGCCAAAGCAGGAAGACAACCACCGCCCTCAAGGACCGCACAGTGAGCGTCGCCATGTGGGTGGGCCGCGGCTTCAAAAAGATGTAGTTCTACTGAATAAATGCCGAGAACGCTCAGTCCTTCAGGGCTGAGATGAATCGGCATGAACAGTAAAAAACGTAGGAAACCGCCATGCACCGTACAGATATATGTACATAAAATCAAAGCTAAATGGCTTTGATAAGTTAGGTGCATGGCCTATGCATGTAAACTTCCAGCCCCGGCGATAAACTCCAGCTACTTTAGGGGCTGGTAGTTTACAGCGCCTTCTCGAATTTCGGCACAGCCGACTTTAGGATTTCTATGAGCTTCTCGTCCGAATCGCTCAGGCCGGTCCTGAGGACCAGAACGGCTTTGGAGCTCACCACGCCCATGGCGACTTTGGAATGCTCCAGAAGGATCGTGACTATGCGGAGCTTTTCCTTGAGCTCGGATGTGGAAGTCTCAGCGGCGCCCAGCATGATGGCGGACATTGCCACGAAAGTCTCCGCGTGGGCGCCCTTCGGCACCTTGCCGGCAATGTGCATCCCGCTTCTGGACACAAGTATCGCGTCTGTCACGCCTTCCTTGGACTTGATGTCGTCCAATATTTCCTCGAGCGCTACTATGTTGGCCATGTAACATTACAGGTAGGATTCTCCTGCCCTCACTGCTTCATGGTAAATAAACTCTTATTGATATACCTTGCGCCATCGGCAATTTGAGTGTTTGAGGATTACCGATTGCCGGCCAGTGTTGATTGTTTTCATTCCGAAATCGCCCAATCGGGCCGGATTCTCAATATGTTAAAAATATGTTTACGAATCCAACAATTGTTACAAAAATGTTCCGAGCCGCATGATGCTCGATTCTTTAATCTCCATCCGAGGCCTTCGGCACTCGGAACGATTCAGATGTGTTAATTAAAAGAGCCGCATTCAACTTAGGGGGGCTGGACTTACCAATTCACAGTCCAAACCGTGTCAGCGGGAACATGTATCCAGTACCCTTCCCCCGGCTTCATCATGTATGTCGGCCCTATCTCGGATATCAGGTAGGGAGAACCTGGGTCGAAGGCCTCGACCATGTAGGCCCCGGTGCCCCAGAGGGCATTGGCCACTGTTTGCTCAGTCATGGATGGGTAGCCGACAAGGTTCCATCCGGCGTGGAGAAGAATCTGGGTGGTGGCTGGAATTTCGCCTGTCACGGTCAGATTACAGTAGGCTGTCCCGTGTATCCACAGGCCCATGGTCCTGTCTATGCTCGCAAGATCGTTCGTCGGGCTCCCTGGCCGGTAGGTTTTCCAGGGGTCGGAAGCGTCGGTGCTCGAATAATATTTCACTACATCGTACTGGCCAGAAATGGAAGCCAGGGCTGTGGATATGTCTGTCGAGGCCATTTCCAGGGGGATTGAGACGAGGTTCCAGCCGGGGGAGAGAGGGATGGTGAACTCCAGAAGTACAGGGGGGGTCCAGGGTGTCATCAATGGATAGTTGTCCTGATCGCCCGTGAACAAATAAGGCGTATCCCCGATGCCGTCTGAACCGGATTCGTTCTGGCCAGGACCGGAATACGCATCAGTTCCGTTGTAGTCAGACCAGTAATTGCCACCTGAGGGGTAGCCGTCGTCCCATTGGTTGTAATCTTCGTCGAACGCTTGTTCTGTGTTGTTAATGAAATTATTATGATTTATTTTATTAAGACTCGCAATATATGAATAGATTCCAAAGCCATTGTATAAAAAGGTATTCCGAGCGATAATATTATATTCAGACACATATAGATATACGCCGATCCCCGAGTTGGAAATAACGTTGTCACAAATAACATTATCATCAGAAACCAAGAGGTAGATACTAGACCTGGAATTCGAATTTGCAGTATTGTTGGATATTGTGTTACCATCGCATAAGGGGTCCATGCAGATGCCGTCATAATTATTTGATACTATGTTGCCGGTGATGAGGTTCCCGTTGCAGTGGAAATTCATGTATATGCCAGCTAAATTATTTAAGGATGCGTTATTGTCGGTAATTATATTGTTTACAGAGAGCCCCATCAATATTCCGACCGAGCCGTTGATTAGATTCTGGCCCTCGACCGTGACATTCATGCAATTCGCCAATATGACCTGTCCCGCGCCCGGGGGCACGGTTCCGCCAACTTGATTCTTCCAATATCGGACTGGTTTGCCGTTGACAGTGTTGGTTACATCGATATCATGTGAGTTCCAGTGTTCCAGAACACCGGAGATAAACATGCTGTTCCCGAGCATTGCATTATCCTTGACGGTAACCCCGATTGTTCCACTCAGCGTGATGCCGATATTGTTCATTGAAATCGTGTTATTATTAATAAAGTAAATACTATCTGGACCACCGACAGAAATTCCACTTTCTAAATTCATGGTGGCTATATTGTTTACTATGATCGCATCACTCTGGGATGCAGATATGCCAACATTATTGTTGGAGGCTGTATTATTCACAACAAAGGCACCGTCAGAGATAGTGATATCAATACCGTATTCGTTGGAAGTTACATTGTTGCCACTCACTAAAACATCTCTGGAATCATGAATCCATATCCCCTCATTCACATTCGAAATCACTGAATTGTTGATAACATCATTTCCTGGTGAGTAACACAGTTGAACGCCTAAACCGTTTCCATAAGCGATAATATTCTCGATAGTTCCATTCGTTGTATGATACAATATTAGTCCCTGATTGAAGAAGTAAAAGGGAGACATGAAACCACTTGCCTCATGCAGATAACAATTACTCACGATGAAATGCTCAGTCGTGTTCCCAATATAAATGCAATATCCATACCCAGTCCCGTTAACATCCCAGCCCTCGATTATCCAGGGGTTCCCCTGCGTCCCGTTCCCCGTCGCCCAGTTCACTACCCCGTGCGCCTCGTCGAAGTCCGCGTTGGAGTTGATGCGGATGGGCAAGTGTGTTGTCAGTGAAAACACCTCCCCCACTATGACACCAGCTGTCATACTCCCGGTCTTGCCTCCGAAGGTCACGGTGAAGCTTGTGTTCTGGATGCCTGCACCTGCCAATGTTTTCGAGAATCCCGCGATTCCCAGGGCGTCCGTGGTGTTGGACAGGGTTCCCGCCCAGATTGTGGCTCCGGCTATCGGGATTCCGAAGATGTCCGTCAACCTGGCTGTGAAATTCACTGTTCCGTTGGGCGCGACCAATTTCGCGGAAGGTTCCACAGTGAGGATACATTTGTCTGGCAGATTAACGTATGGCAGATAGAATGTGAACGGGAACTGTGAGTATCCCGGTTCAGTCACCATGGAAGTGAATCCCATTCCGGCGTCGAACTGGCCGGTTCCGGAATCATAAAGATAACTCCTCATTCCTGCGCCATCCGTCGGCCCTTCGTCAAGCAGCGGGGGATTTGCTATTCCCTCGGAAATCTTGACATTGGAATTCGCCAATGCGCCGCTCTCATTCTGGAATGTCATGGTGATTGTTCCGGTTTGGTCCTCGGAGGAAAGGTATGGTGCGCCCAGGTTAACATCGGTCATGGTCGCGGCCGGTCCCCTCCAGAGGATTGCGGAGTCGACCAGGGTGAAGTCGGCGGCTCGCCAGTAATAATTCCCGTCTGACCAATCTGTGGTCGGCGGAACCCAATTGCCAGAATCTCCATAGTCCTCCATCCACCAGTTGTTAGCAGTCTTGTTGAACGTCTCTGTCACCCAGTAGCCACCGATGCCGAATTCCAGAGGTATCAGCGTATCGGCTATAAACGAGGGCGTGGAAATCGTAGCCACAAGTCTGCCGGTACCGTCCGTCATCGAGGCATTGTTCCCGTACCAGCTGCCGATGTAACTGGCCGACCAGCCCAAGTCCCAATCGGTACCGTATTCCCACCATATCCACTCGTCTCCCCCCTGGAACTGCCCAGGTATGCCCTCCGCTGTGGGCGGGATGAAGAACTGGCATGGGACGCCCGGGGCCGGATTTCCCGTCTCGTCGTAAACAGTGGCAGTCACTGTGGCGGATGAGCCATGTTCAATTTTGGCTTCGAAATCTATGTCCGCTGCGTATCCGCCTGTCGGGTCTGTCTCGTTGTGATTCAAAAGTAGGAAGCAGTCCGATGTCGAGTACATTTTATTTACATGAAAATCCACTTTAGTGCTTCGGCTGGTCGTTCCATCCACCGCTGACAGGGTGAAGACAACCTCTCCGGCCCCATTGGTGACGTGGCTCGGAGAATCCGGAATTGCAACCGAATTGTCCGTGTCCACATAGACTGTCGTCCCAATGACCGAAGCGCCGGTGGCATCGACTACAGATACCGTGACATCCGTGGTTAACTGAAGTGTTCCGGCCTTGTTGCCCGAGATGACATAATCGTCCACATTAACGATGTCCACCGAATGCCAGTCCCTTACATTATTAGCAATGGCTAGGACAAGGCATGCCTCCTGGACCTCCTGGACCACTGTGTCGGCCACGGAAACCGAGGCGCGGAATTGCTCGTACCTGTTGGAGTTTGGCATGTAACTAGCCGGGGGAGCCGTGTATGTGAAATTCGCGAATCCCAGGCTATCAGTAGTCTTCTGGGCGCTATCCACCGAGCCGAACAGCAGGGCGGTGTCCACGTCAACCAGCGCACCTGGAACTCCCATGCCCTCCCTGTCTGTGGCTCTTGCAGTGACGGTGGTGTTCCCGAGCGGGGAGACCACCCCGTTCTGGGTCGAAAGGCTCAGACTGGCAAAGGACTTGTCCGTGAACAGGGAAGAAACCTTGAACGCCCCGCCTGTGTCCACTCCCTTGGTTGCGTTCGCCGAGAAGAAGGCTTGGCCCTCCGCAAACGGGACATGATAATCGAATTCCACGCAACCGCCCAAGTTGGTATATCCGTCAAGTGTGACTCCCAGGTTGGTCTGCACGACTATATGGGCGTTGTCGACTGGTTGGTCGTTGTCCGTCACTAGGACATAGCATGTGCGGTTCGCGCCCGCACGGATGTTGTCGGGCACATAAACGCCGACCTCCAGATTGCCGTATGACGGATAAAGGTAGCTGGGTGGCGTCAAATTGCACACGGAGAATCTGTTGTAAATCGACCCGAGGACCGGCAGCCAACCTTGCCAGGCATCCTGCAGGTAAGCCTCGATGCCCTTCTTGTAATATAGAGTGTCATAGACTACATCCATCATAGTCGCGCCGCAGATGTCTTTTACCAACTGTGCTCTGGCATCGTTGTCCATCTCGGTTTGCAGGGCATCGATCATGCTGTCAACGGAAGCGTTGTGATATCCAGCGGCATTTGTGCCATATGGGTTGAGGGCTATATCAGAATCCCCGTGGAAGAAGTCCCACAGGTACGTTTCCGGGAACAAGCCCACGCTCCATCCAAGGATGAACATGTCGAAATCGAGGGACACGTATCCGGAACTAACAATTGTGTCGAAATCTGTTGGCACTGAGGCCACATTAAGCCCGACGGCCCTGAGCTTCGATTCGATGAGGATTCCGGCGTTAGCCCGTACCGGGTCGTAATCCATCGGCGGCGTGAGTATGTCGTATCTGAGCGGCGAATGGTCGGGCATATCCCTCCAGCCGTCGCCGTCGTAATCAACATATCCGGATGCATCCAGGAGCATCATCGCCTTCGTCAGGTTACCCTCGGCAATCCAGTCAGGCACGGACGTGTTCACGTAAATCTGGGATGTGATCGAGATTGGCACGCTTCCCGGTGAGCCGTACCCGTCCATGATATTGTCAACGATGTAATCCTTGTCCACGCAGTACGCGACGGCCCTGCGGAAATTAACATCGGTCATGGCTCCCTTTCTCAGGTTGAAGCATATGTAGAAAAATCCATCGCTGTCAGGCGTCTCGAATCCGATGTTCGGATCGATTTTCATCATGTTGTAATAAGCTGGGGAAAGCGATGCCGCAATATGATGCACCGAACCGTTTCTGAGCGCAGCTACAGAATCGTCTAGTTGTGGGATTATCTCGAATATGATGGTCCTCACTTGCTTCGGGTAGCACGGATATTCTTCCCCTCCGCAGGACACAGTGCCGTTCTTGTTCCAGTAATCCCCATAGGCTTTTACGACCGAGCCATTGCCCAGAGCCCAGGATTCAAGGTAGAAAGGCCCTGTGCCGATGGTCGCATCTGTTTCCGAGAGGCTGTTGCCGTACCAGTAGTCCAACCCCGACTCCCCGGTCACGTTATATCCGGGATGCATTCCAGGGTCCAGTGAAACTGTATGGTTCTGCCAGATATGCCAGGGGCAGATGGGCATCGAGAGTGTCTGGTACCAGAACATCGAATACGGGTTTTCTAGGAAAAAATCGACCCTGTACGTCCCGTTCGCTTCGACCCCGATGTGGCTCGTTCCGCCGTCATACTTGGCAAAGGTCCCGTCCCAATGGTAGAGCGGGTTCAAGACGTTCGAAGCATAAATATCCCATCCAGCTGTCTGATAGGAAAAAACCACATCCATAGATGTGAAGGGCTTCCCGTCCGTGAACGCGGCGTCCTGCCTCAGGTTGATGGAAATCTGCATTCCATCTCCGCTCACCCATGCATCGGCGCCATTGGGGCCTGTGGGGTTTTCCCCGGCCAGGACCGGATAGAGCTCGAAGTCCGGATTGAAGGCCATCAGGCCTTCGAAATTGTACTGGAGCTGGTCGGTTTTCCATATCGAATTGGTGTCCGGATTCCATAGGTTCATGTCCATCATGTCGTCTTGAAGCGCTATTTTCAGTTCGTCATTGAGCGGTCCTGCTTTGATTTCATCCGGAGAGAAATAGGCGGGCGCCGGATTCGCGACATCATCATTCGCCAGTAAATCGTTATGGGCAACGCTTGTCAATGGAACCGTGCCGCTTAAAACCAACAATGCACACACTCCGACTGCAACCAGGTTTTTCATATCCCCAAGCTCCGTAACAACTCGGGGTATCGGTCACCGATTATTAATTATTATGATTGTCCCTGTACCTTAGCCCAGGTGTCTTTCAGGCCAACTGTCCTGTTAAGCACTAATTTGCCAAGTTCTGTGTCTTTGTCCACGCAGAAATACCCCAGCCTCTCCAGCTGCACCCTGTCTCCGGCCTTCAGCCCGGCCGCGGCCGGCTCCATCCTGCAGCCCTCCAGCACCTTCAGCGAGTCAGGATTCAGGTAGTCCTGGAACTTGCCTGGCTGGTCGGAAAGGTCCTCGCAGGTGAACAGTTTATCGTAGAGCCTGACCTCGGCCGTGACGGATTTGGTCGCGGAGACCCAGTGCATCGTGCTCTTGACCTTCCTGCTGTCCGGGGCGTTGCCGCCCCTGGAGGCCGGGTCCACATGGCCCCTGAGCTCCGTTATTTTTCCGGCAGAATCCTTGACCGTGGAGTCGCATGTGAGCAGGTAGGCGTACCTCAGCCTAACTTCCTTGCCCGGCGCCAGTCTGTAGAATTTCTTCTCAGGCACTTCCATGAAATCCTCTCTTTCGATGTAAAGCTCCCTGGTGAACAGCACTTTCCTGGTCCCTGCCTTCGGGTTCTCTGGATTGTTGATGGCCTCCATCTCTTCAACATGGCCCTCGGGCAGGTTTTCGACGACTATCTTTAGGGGGTTGAGCACGCCCATGAGCCTCGGCGCAGTCCTGTTGAGCTCCTCCCTGACGCAGCTCTCCAGCAGCTCGAACGCGATGGTGTTGGCCTTCTTGGCGATGCCCGCGCGGGTCAGAAAGTCCTGTATTGCTGTTGCCGGATACCCCCTCCTCCTCATCCCCGAGATCGTGGGCATCCTGGGGTCGTCCCAGCCGCTCATGCGGTTCTCCTCGACCAGCACCTTGAGGTACCTCTTGCTCATGATGGTGTAAGAGACGTTCATCCTGGCGAACTCTATCTGCCTTGGCTTGTATATGCCCAGCTCGATGAGGAACCAGTCGTACAGCGGCCTGTGGTTCTCGAATTCTATGGAGCACATGGAATGGGTTATTCCCTCTATCGAATCCTCCAGGCCGTGAGCCCAGTCGTAAATCGGATAGATGCACCACCTGTCCCCGGCATGCGGGTGCGGGGCGTGGATTATGCGGTACATAAGCGGATCGCGCATGTTCATGTTGGGGTGGGCCATGTCTATCTTGGCCCTCAGGACCTTGGCTCCGTCCGGGAAATCGCCCCCCTTCATTCGCGTGAACAGGTCCAGATTATCCTCAACCGACCTGTCGCGGAAAGGGCTGTCCCTTCCCGGCGTCGTGAGATTGCCGCGGTGCTGGCTTATCTCGTCCGCGCTCAGGTCGTCGACATAGGCCTTCCCTTTCTTGATGAGGTCCCTGGCCCAGTCGTACATCTGCTGGAAATAGTCGCTGGCGTAGAATACGCGGCCCTCGCAGTCCGCGCCCAGCCATGCCACGTCCCTGATGATGGAATCGATGAATTCCTTCTCCTCCTTCACTGGGTTGGTGTCGTCGAACCGCAGGTTGAACTTTCCCCCGAAGTCCCTGGCTATGCAGTAGTTGAGCCATATGGCCTTGGCGTTGCCGATGTGGATGTAGCCGTTCGGCTCAGGCGGGAACCTGGTGTGCACTCTTTCATATTTCCCGGCCCTGAGGTCCGCAACGATTTCCGCCCTGAGGAAATCCTGCTTGGCCAGCTCGTCGTATTTCGGGTCGTTCCAATCCATGCTCTCACCGTTGCGGATAATCTAGTTCTATTTCAGATTGCTGGTCACCATCAGCCCGGAGTGCTCGACCCCGCGCACAGACCTGGCGCTGTCCGCGAACGCCTTCACATCCCGGGGCCTGCCTCGTATGGCGAGTATCTCGAGGCAGTTGTCGTGGTCCAGGTGTATGTGCATGGTCGAATAAATAGTCACATCGGCGTCGTGCTGCAGCTCCAGCAGCCTGTTCACGACCTCGGATGTGTGGTGGTCATAGACAAGCGTCACCACGCCCACAACTTCCCCTTTTCCCGCCTCCCAGGCTTTTCCCACCAGGCTGTCCCTGATAAGGTCAGCGATGGCCTTCGAGCGGTTGCCCTTGCCCCTACCCCCTATTTCCCGGTCGAATTTTTCCAGGAGGTCAGCGGGAAGCGAGACCCCGAACCTGGTTATGCCTTTCACGGGGCTTCATCCGCGCCCGGCGATAAATACATTGCGTTAGGCAGGAACCTTGGCCCTGTTCTCCCTCTTTGAGGCGACCCAGACCATGCCTAGCCAGATGCCGACGCATGCGGCCACCATGGCAGTGCCGGTCGTCGCGACCTCGGCCAGCATCGCCATCGTGTTCCCGTCCCTCACTGCTGTGAAGAAGGGGAAGCTGGCGACAATCTCGCCGCTCGCTATGTGGTCCACGATCAGCATCGCGGACCCGCCCCACAGCATCAGGTTCAGCCATTCCACATGCAGCTTCTCCGGGAACCTGTTCCGGAATGCGGTCGTTACCGAGCCCAAGCCCATTGCCATAAGAAAGCAGCCCATTTCAACATCTCCGTGTCATCTTTTACAGATTTGTGGCACGGAATCACATGATGGTATTAATATTTTGTTCCTTAGGCCATGCAGGAAATATTTAATACGGACGCGGGATACCACGGGTGCTCTATAGCCCCGTGGTGTAGTGGTTATCATTAGAGACTCTGGATCTCCAGACTCCAGTTCGAACACGGGCGGAACATCTCTGTTTTTTCTCTGATTGCATTCGCAGTCCCGCCCTGTTTTCGGCTATTGCTTCCAAAATGATTCCAGTGAAGCCGAAAATCTGTCCGGGGCTTTGCAGAAAGATTCAAAAAGCTTAATATGGACATGCGAATATCCGCGGCCATCTCACTAGCCCCGTGGTGTAGTGGTTATCATTAGAGACTCTGGATCTCCAGACTCCAGTTCGAATCTGGACGGGGCTACTCCGATTTTTATCGTTTTTAGTCGTAGCCCCGTCCAATATTTGGCTATTGTTTGGATATAGCTGTCAGTGAAGCCAAATATCTGTACGGGGCCTTTACAACGACTCCAACGTTATTGAAATGGTCCTGAAGGGGAACTTTTACGCATCTATCTCCTTCTTCTTATCAACATTATGGCGGCTGTGGCAATCATCAGTATTGCGATAATTCCAATGATGAGGACAAAAATCGAATTGGATGAAGTCGGTATCTCTAGGTTCATGCAATAGACGGTGCCCTCACTGAGGTATGCGAGGTTCGGCTGCCCGTCCTTATAATCCCCTAAAATGAGATAATCTGGTTTGGCAGGCAGCTCATGTTCCCATATTATTTCCCCGGTTTCTCCGGAGAGGGCGAGCACCCGGATGTCCATGGTAACCAGCACATCATCAGTGCCGTCTCGGTCAAGGTCTATTATTTCGAGGTTTGCGGATTCCGGTTGACTAATTAATTTCTCTGCGTCAAATCGCCACATCTCGTTCATGTTGCTGCCGTCAATGGCGATCATGCTATAATTTCCGTCGGCGAATCCCATCGCAAGGTAATCAGTTGTTTCATCGTCGGTAAAATCTCCATTCCACATGAACGATAGCTGTGAGACCCCTGTTTGAGTAAGATTGGTTGCAGATATTTCCATGCCTGTTATTTTGTCCAGGACAATCAAGGAATTGTAAGCGTCGCCCTTCCCAGCATGGAAAGCAACTGTTCCGTCTCCGTTCAGCAGTCCAGAGTACCCATCTGAGTAATACACATCGTTATCGAAGAAATCGTATTCCCACAACATGGTCCAGGCGCCCATTTCGTAAGCCTCGATGGCCTGGTTCCCATAAATGATAACAACATCGTCCCTGTTCGGGGTTTCGTCGATCAAAAAATTGGAAAGCCAGGTATCGAATTCGATGCCTGTGAATCTGTAATGGCCCGTATCGGGCTCGATTGTGTAGAGGCCGCCTTCAATCGTGTTGAATGTGTTGAATACGCCAGCTAGGATGACATCCTCTCCATCGATCGAGACTAGTTGTGTTTCTACAACCCCGAAATTATTCGTGGTCCAGAGAATGTTACCATTTTCTCCGTCAATCATGACCATACCCACCAGGCTCATTGTAGTGGTGTAATTCGTGTTAGCAACCGGAATCTCAGTTAGTTTTAATATGCAAATGAGCGCATTGACCTTCCCGCCTGTTTCTACCGGACTGACGATAGATACCGGCTCAAGTTCATTTGAGAAATTCTTTTCCCAGATGATATCGCCATCCTGTCCATCAAAGAGAACAAGGAATGTTTCATATTTACCGGTTAGGTTCGATGGCTCTTCTGAATAAATCGCCATAAAATCGTCCGCGGAACCGCCGTTGAAACCGCCAAACATGCCATGCCGGAATGTCCCTTTTTCATATGTTGCGCTCCATGAATCTGAAAGTTCCGGCTCCCCGGCTGAAACATTATTGAATGCCACTAATGTCATTGCCAGGACTATTATCAATGCGGCACACTTCATGCTATTTCTTCCCATGTTCATTCCCTCGCTTCTAAACAAGAATCCGCATCTCCTTATTTAACGATATCCCGGGAATTCCCCGGAAGGCCCATGGGAAGATGTCGAAGGCAGAGGTTTGAAGTTGGTTTGACATGTTGGACCAAATACTCTAACCATATCCTTCACCACGGCACCCTCCAACCATCCCTGCGAGCGGTTCGAACCTCCGCCACCATACCCCGCCTGAATGTTTTCTAATAATATCTGGAGGGCGGGGTCGTGGCCCGGTTATCGTAAACGTCGTTCCGAAGCTTGCTTCGGATACCGGGAAAACCGGGCTGGTGATGATTGAGTTCATCCTTAGGAAGCCTCGCCCGTGAGGGCGGGGAGGTGTTAAAATCGGCATACAACCCGGCCCAAAGCTTTGGCACCTCGCCAACCACAAAGATTTTCGAGCAGGCTCATCTGATTTTTCTTGTTTATTGAATATTTTTCTTTTGGAAGATGAGCCAGCGCAGAAAATCTTAAAAGAAAAATACTCGCGGGGAGGTGTTTAAATCGGGGCTCAACCCGACCCCAGGGCTCCGACACCTGCTACCCACTCATTCCGAGAAATACCGCACCCTCTCGACCACGAACTCCCTGTCCAGCGATGCCAGCAGATACCCGAGCCTCGGCCCCTTCGTCCTGTTCAGGAATATCCTGTACATCAGGTTGAACATGGCCCCGGCTTTAATCCCAGATTCCACGGCAGTGGTGTGAATCGAATCGTGTATCTTCTCAGCTGTCCATTCGGCCTTCTCCAGCTTTCCGAGGAGCCTGGCCAGTATCGCCCTTTCTTCCGGGGCGATATCTATGGCTGGGTGTTCCTGCTGCAGCTGAAATTTCATGTCCTCGGGCGCGTGGGTGGCCAGCCAGGTCTTGACAGCCTGGACCTTGGCCTTCAGCCTTTTCTCCTCTTCCTGGGTCATGCCCGAGATGTCGTCGGTGCGGCCCAGCTTCTCCAGGATGTGGTCCCAGTTTTTGCTTACCTGCACAGTTGAAATCAGGTGGGAGTATGAGACCTGGCTCAGCCTCTTCGGTGTCCCGGAGATCTGTGAAATTTCATAGTTCCGCTTGACATCCTCCAGCTCCTTCTCGGGTATGCCCGTGTCCTGGCCGAAGTATGTGCGCTCCGCAGTTTCATATTCCTCGGCAAGCTTTGTGATTCCGAGCCCAAAGTCTATGTCCTTGTGGCTTGTCGGCTTAGACCGGAAGAAGAAGTACCTGGCAATCTCTGGTGTGGCTATATCAACTAACTCCCCGATAGTGAGAATTCTGCCGGCTGACTTCCCGAGCCTCTTGCCCCCTTCGATGACTATCCACTCATAGGGGACAGCCAGCGGAGCCGGGCTGTCGAATATCCTCTCGCAGATTGCCTTTCCTGTCTCATAAGTCCCGCCCGAGGCCATGAGGTCCTTTCCCATGGGCTCGAACGTCACGCCGAGATGGCTCCATCTCGCAGCCCATTCGACCCGCCAGGGTAGTTTCCCGTCCCTGATTCCAGCTGTGCCCTCGTGGCCGCATCCGGGTATGAAGTTCTTTCCCGCTGTTCCTCCCTTGCACCTGTATGAAATCTTCTTTCCGTCCCACACATAGGCCTGAGTCGTCAGAATCCGACCGCAGTTCTCGCATATCGCGAAGAAAGGCAGCCAGTCATCGCCCCTGTCCGAGCCCGAGACCTCCTTTATTATCTGGGTTGTCTCGGCCGCCCTGTCCAGCGCAATCCTGACCACGTTGTCATACTTGCCGTCCCTGTACATCTTGGCGACTGAAACAGGTTCAGGTTTCACATCTATCCGGGCCAGGTTCTCCAGGAACGGCCTCGTGAAATGCTCAGCGAAAGAGGAGCAGCATCCGTCCGGGCATGGTAATTTGAATGCGGGCTGGCCCAGGTAATTCTCGAACTCCTTGGGCAGCTGCTTCGGAATCTTCCGGAGCCCGTCCATGTCGTCCATGGCCCATATGGCCTTGCATTCCCCGCCTCCGGCGATTATAGCCTTCGCTATGCCGTCGGATATTATCAAATCCTCAGCGCTGCCAAGGTGCGGTTCCCCGGAAATCGATGTGCCGCTCTCCACGAAATGCTTCTTGCCCCTGCCAAGCAGCTGCTCGGCATAAACGTCCACCCAGTGCATGTAGTTACTTCCCTGGAGATATGAAGCCTAACTCAGTGTGCTTGCCCTGACCACTGACCTGATGGGAACACCGTCGATGTCCCTCATCTGGGTCTTGTTCACGATTATCAATATGAGTTTCGGACTGGCGCCCATGCTTTTCAGGTCCTCGATGGTCTTTATCATTGTTTCTCCGGTGCCGATAACATCATCAACAACGACAATGTTCTTGCCCTTGACTCCCGCATAATTGGAACTAAGAGCGCCAACCATCTCCTTTTTCTGAGGTGGCCTGTAAACCGCGAACTCTATGTCCAATTCGTTGGATATATGGGTTGCCAACGGTATTCCATTGATAGCCAACCCGACCGCGGTTTGGATCTCGTATTCCCCGTTCTCCGCTTCCTCTAAAAGGATATCTGCCAATATTGAGGCCATCATCGATATGCGGCCTCCAAAGACCCCGACCGATTTCCAGCCAATCTTCACATCCTGTGGAGTGTCTGTCGGCGCTGTCTGGGACTTCACGCCTTTTGTAAGGAGCCATACTATTGTATTCTCAGAAAGATGCAGCTCCCTGGCTATCTCCTTGTCGTTCATGCCGCTCTTCTTGAGCTCCATGGCCCTCTTGGCTATGCTCTCTATTCCCTTCATTCAGATACCTTCTCGAAATCGTGATACCGGCCGGAGTATAAATATATGTTGTGCGGGCCCGGCACCGCAGATTGGATGCATTTGTGTCAGTTAATTATATATTGATAAAACGAGGTATGGTTTAGGCCCGGAGGGCACAAAGATGAAAGTCAACCGCATCAAGACATACGTGAAGGGACTTGACGAGGTCATGCAGGGCGGTATCCCGGAGAATTCCGTCATCCTGGTGGCCGGGAAACCGGGCACCATGAAATCATCCTTCGCATTCAACATCCTTTACCACAATGCCAACAAGGAGGACATGAACGGCGTTTACGTCACCCTGGAGCAGAGCCGGGAGAGCCTGCTCATGAACATGGACGGCCTGGGCATGAAGCTCGGCGGCCTGGAAAAGGAAATATCCGTCCTTGACCTCGGGATGATACGGAAGAAGCTCGTCCAATTGACCAACCAGACATGGATGGAGGTTTTCAAGATGTACCTGAAGAACCTCAAGAAGAACATGGACATCAACCTGGTCGTGATTGACTCCCTGCCAATCCTGGAGGTCATGGCCAAGTTCTCGACCCCCAGGGAGGAGCTGTTCCACTTCTTCGAATGGCTCAGGGACATGCAGGTGACCGCGTTCCTGATAACCGAGATGGACCAGGACTCACAGAAGTTCTGCAGGAACAGCGAGGATTTCCTGGCGGACGGCATATTCCACCTGGACCTGAGGAGGGACGATACAGACGTGAAACTGTGGCTCAGCATCGTGAAGATGCGCCAGACAAATCACAAGAGGAATTACCTGCCGCTTATTTTCGACAAGGACGGCTTCGAGGTCGTTGCGGATTAATTTTACCGGTATCCGAACCCTTTTAATTCAAATGATATCAGTCGGGATTCGGACGTTCTTTTCCGGTATCCGAAGCAAGCTTCGGATGTGTTTTTGATGTTGTTGACCGGAACTGATTCACCGAGCCTTGGCTGCGCCAACCCCCGTATGCTCGGGGCGCTCTGTATGTCCAGTTTTGTAAACTTCGCATTGCATTTTTCTCCCTATCCCTTCCCATATAGCGCAATCAACCTCAACACCGACTGGCTCATCCAGATTATCGCCCAAAACACGGCTATCACGTCCCAAAATAGGTAGAACCTGCCTTCCCATGGTATGAGGTGGATTATCAACAGACATATTGCCAGTACCGCAAGAGTAGCGAGTATGTTTTTGATTTCTGGTTTGATGAGCATGGGATATTCTTCCTCGAAGTGAGAGGACTGGTATATGCGTCTTTGTTCTCCTATTAGCATCCCGACAAAGCTCATGAAAACATAAATGAGAATGAATATGCCGATGCGGACGACGCTGAATTCCTGAGAAAAGGTATCCCCACCAAGTATTTGGGTGCCGGTCATATCGTCAAGCTTGTTCCAGACCAGGAAGGAGGCTACAATGTATCCCATTATCATACCTACGAGCACGCTCAGATTGGTATAGACCCTGAGGAGGCTGGCTGGAAACCTCCGGCGGTAGCAGTAATCGATATAGAATCCGGAGGTCATGGGCATGAAGAACGACAGGAGAAAATAGTAGTCCGTATAGAATGCAAGGCCTGTAACGAAGCAGAACGAACCCGAAACAAGGATTATCTGGCTCATAGTCTTGCGGTCCAGGATATCTGGTTGATTCGTATCCGTGAACATCAAAACTATCCAGGTCCCGGCAGAGGCCAGGAAAAGTATCCAGAGCGAGAGGGTCAGAGCCCCGAAGCCGTGATATGTTTCGAAGGTTATGGCTCCATATTCCTCAGGCAGAAGGAAATCTCTGAGTATCACGAGCATGATTGTGCCAGAGATCAATGAAACAAGGGCTACGATGCCGCTCCATATCTTCACCTTCTGCAGGTTCATCTCTTCACCCGGATTAGATTATCGAAACTCACGTGTTTCCGAATTGTATGTTAACTATTTAACTACTATTATTAATTTTTAATAAATTCTATCAATATCCACCGCCAAACACTACGGAATATCTGCACATTAAAAACGGGCACACAGCCTTAGCCAGTAGACGCTTGCCCCAAGTCAACCTAACGCTTTCCAAAGCAGTTACCCCCGGGCTTATGGAGATTAGCACCCCCAGGTTGACGGTATCGAGTTGACCCCCCTGCCCTATTGAATTGATAACGCTCACATAAGCCGGGCATGCCGTTGTCGATGTCATAAGCCCAGAATCTTCTTGACCATGGGGCCAAATACCATATCCTTCATGACCACCATGTTGGGAATGATGTATTTTGCCGTGTTCGGAACGTCTATGAGATAATCGTTCTCCTTGAGGTACTGCAGGTCCTTGGTGTGTTCCTCCCTGTAATCCTCGTACTCCATGTACACGGAAACGGATATGCACTCGAACTTCCTCGCGGCCAGGAATATGGTGCCAGGGTTCTGAAGTATGCCTGTGGCCAGCAGCTTGGCGTCGAACGGCTTCTTCAGGTTGAACATCAGGTGCGATATTGTCATGACCTTGAAGCCCAGCTTCTGGAAGTTCGGTATCCTTTTCTTCATGACAAGGCCATCCGAGTCCAGCTTCTTCCTCGCCCTCGAGAACGTGTACCTTGACAGCCCAAGTTCCGCTGCCAGATCTTTCTCGTTCATGTCTGGCTTTTCAACCAGCGCGAGCAGCACCCTCTTCTCCACCCTGCTCAGCTCGACCTTCCGCATCTCCGTGGGGAACCCGGTGACCATGATGTCCCTGTCTTTTATGTCCAAAGCCCTGGCCAGGAGCGGGGCGAAATCGAAGAACCTGGGTATGTGGCTGATCGCGAACGGGAATATGACTTCGGTGGGATGCTTCTGGTCCAGGAGCCCGGCCTTGGCAAAGGTCTCTATCCTGGTCTCGTTGATGACGGAAAGGTCGGAGTACGCCGAAGCCAGGCTTAACGAGAATCCCTTGTGGGTTTCGCCCACCGAGTAGAACAGCTCTTCTGAAACCTCGATGGTCTTCGTGGTTATCCTGGCCCTCTCCTGGACGGATATTGCCGGGTTGAACACGGTGTAGATGACGCCGAGCATCTCCGCGCCCAGCTTCTGCAGCACCGGAACCCTCACTGTGCGGTAATAGTCCCCTTCCTGCAGCCGCTTCCTCACGGTGCACAGCGTGGAATATTTCATGCCCAGCCTCTTGGCCAGCTCCATGTCGTTCAGGTCCGGGCAGGCAACAAGGCCCCAGAGCACGAGCTTCTCGTTCTTGGAGAGATTCATCAATGCCCGATTGCGCATTAAGCATAAGTAATTTTCTATCATTTTTATCTTTATTTTATTATTATTGTTTCTTATTCATATATTTGTGCGAAATATTGCCTATAAACTGAGATATATTACGTAATACTACCTGATATTCGTATTATTGATAATCTTTATATACGGCTAAAAATTACCCTGTCCCACCCTCAAAGGAGGAGATACAATGGGCAAGTCCCTTACGAGAAAGATACTGGAGAAACATCTGGTTGTTGGCAAATACGTACCCGGGAACGAGATAGGCATCAGGATCGACCAAACACTGACTCAGGACGCCACTGGCACCATGGCGTACTTGCAGTTCGAGGCCATCGGCCTCGACAGGGTGAAGACTGATTTGTCAGTCAGCTACGTAGACCACAATACCATCCAGGTCGGCTTCGAGAATGCGGACGACCACAGGTACCTGCAGACCGTGGCCGCGAAGTACGGAATACTTTACTCGCGCGCCGGCAACGGGATATGCCACCAGTTGCACCTCGAGAGGTTCGGCAAGCCAGGCACCACCCTATTGGGCTCGGACAGCCACACTCCCACGGGAGGCGGTATCGGCCAGGTTGCTATCGGCGCGGGCGGGCTGGACGTGGCCCTGGCAATGGGCGGGGACCCGTTCTACCTCACCTGCCCGAATGTCGTCAAGGTCAACCTCACGGGCCAGCTCAGGCCCTGGGTATCGGCGAAGGACGTCGTCCTCAAGATGCTGGAGATGTTCACAGTGAAGGGCAATGTCGGCACAGTCATCGAATACGACGGCCCCGGCGTGGAGACTCTCAGCGTGCCTGAGCGCGCGACAATCACCAACATGGGCGCGGAGATGGGCGTTACCACTTCCATATTCCCGAGCGACAAGGTCACGAAGAAGTTCCTGAAGGCCCAGGGCCGTGAGCAGGACTACCAGCGCCTCAAGGCCGACAAGACCGCCAAGTACTCCAAGGTCGTCGACCTCGACCTTTCATCCATAGAACCCCTGGCCGCGACACCGCACAGCCCGGGCAATGTCAGGAAAGTCAGGGAACTCGGGGGGCTGGAAGTGAACCAAGTGTGCATCGGCTCCTGCACAAACTCCTCCTTCCGCGACATGATGATAATCGCTGCCCTGCTCAAGGGCAAGCACGTGCACCCGAACGTCTCGGCAGTCATGGCTGCGGGCAGCAAGCAGGTCCTCACGATGCTCGCGGACAACGGAGCGCTCGCCGACATCATATCGGCCGGCGTCCGCATTGCCGAGAACGCCTGCGGGTTCTGCATAGGCAACAGCCAGTCCCCGCAGTCCAAAGGCGTGTCAGTCAGGACCTCCAACCGCAACTTCGAGGGGCGCTCGGGCACGAAGGACGCGCAGGCATACCTGGTCAGCCCCGAGACGGCGGCCGCGGCCATGCTCACCGGGAAGCTGATAGACCCGAGGGACATGGGCGTCGCATACCCTGAGTTCAAGGCGCCTAGGAAGTTCGTAATCGACGACTCGATGATACTCCCGCCTTCGAAAGACCCGGCCAGCATCAAGATATACCGCGGGCCGAACATAGGCGAGCCGCCGCGCAACGTCAAGATGCCGGAGAACATCGAAGCCGAGGTCACGATAAAGGTCGGCGATAAAACGACAACGGATCACATCATTCCCGCCGGCGCGAGGATGAAGTACCGCTCAAACGTGCCGAAGTACTCGGAGTTCCTGTTCGAGGTCGTCGACCCGAAATTCTACGAGAGGGCCATGGCCGCGAAGAAGGCAGGCAAGTTCAATATAATCGTCGGCGGTTTGAGCTACGGCCAGGGCTCCTCGAGGGAGCATGCGGCGCTCTGCCCGATGTTCGTCGGCGTCAAGGCAGTCATATCCAAGTCCTTCGAGAGGATACACAGCGCGAACCTGGTCAACTTCGGGATACTGCCTTTGATTTTCGAAAACGAGGCAGACTACGACAAGATCAGCCAGGGCGATGTACTCGAGCTGAGCAACATCCCCCGGACGCTGAAGTCGAAGGCCAAGATAATCGTGAAGGACAAGACAAAGAATTTCGAGTTCGAGGTGAAGCACGAGCTTTCAGACCGCCAGGTGGACATAGCCCTGGCAGGCGGGATGCTGTCGATGCTCAAGGGCAAGTAAGGAGGCATTGAAATGACTGACAAGATAAAGGTCAAGACAACGATTGTCGAGATAGACGGGGACGAGATGACCAGGATAATGTGGAAGATGGTCAAGGACAAGCTTCTGCTTCCCCACCTGGACATGAACCTGGAGTACTACGACCTGGGACTGAAGAAGAGGGACGAAACAGAGGACAAGATCACCCACGAGGCTGCCGAGGCCATCAAGAAATACGGCGTCGGCGTCAAGTGCGCCACCATAACGCCGAACAAGGACAGGGTCAAGGAGTACAACCTGAAGCAGGAATGGAAGAGCCCGAACGGGACTATCAGGGCAGCGCTGGACGGCACTGTGTTCAGAGCCCCCATCCTGGTCAAGAACATCCCGGCGGCAGTCAAATCCTGGAAGAGGCCCATACACCTGGGCAGGCATGCCTACGGGGACGTGTACAAGAACTGCGAATACCGCGTCCCGGAAGCAGGAAAGGCCGAGCTGGTCTTCACCAATGCCCAGGGCAAGGAGATGTTCCGCGGCCTCATCCAGGAGTTCAAGGGCCCCGGTGTAATCCAGGGAATACACAACACAGACAAGTCCATAGCATCGTTCGCGAAGACATGCTTCACCTATGCCTACGACCAGAAGATAGACCTGTGGTTCGGGGCCAAGGACACGATATCCAAGACCTACGACGCCAACTTCAAGAGGATATTCGACGAGGAATTCAAGAAGAACTGGGAGCAGAAGTTCAAGGATGCTGGACTGGTGTACTTCTTCACCCTCATCGACGATACAGTGGCAAGGGTCATGAAGACAGAGGGCGGCTTCCTGTGGGCCTGCAAGAACTACGACGGCGACGTGCTGAGCGATATGCTCGGCTCGGCGTACGGGTCTCTGGCCATGATGACCTCAGTTCTGGTCAGCCCGCAGGGATTCTACGAGTTCGAGGCGTCGCACGGGACAGTGCAGAAGCATTATTACAAGCACATGAAGGGCGAGAAAACATCCAGCAACTCCATGGCCCTGATATTCGCATGGAGCGGCTGCCTCAGGAAGCGTGGCGAGCTTGACAAGACACCCAAGGTTGTGGAATTCGCAAACAAGCTGGAGCAGGCAGCCATCGAGACTGTCGAGAGCGGAATCATGACTGGCGATCTGATGCTGGTGGCAAATCCGGACAAGAAGAACAGGAAGGTCTACACCGAGGAGTTCATCGACGAGGTGGCCAATAGGCTGAGTAAGAAGTTGAAATAGAGGGATATGAATGGCACAAAAAGCGATTAGGGAGGCGGACGGCAAGCGCATGCTGGCGCGCCTTTTCAAGGAATATTCCGGCGGCATGTTCTCGATCGAGGACAAGTACATAACAGTCGGACCGGAGACAGATTTGGCCAAGCTGCCTGCGCAGCACAAGTGGCTGGCCAGGGAGAAGCTGGTTGTAAAGCCAGACCAGCTGATAAAGCGCAGGGGCAAGAACAAGCTCATACTTGTCGGCGCGAACTGGGAAACTGCCAAAAAGTGGATAAAGGACAAGTCCAAAGGCCCGATCACGATATACGGAAAGTTCGACGCCGAGGGCAAGCCCCTGGACAAGGGAACGACAGGCCAGCTCACGCATTTCATCGTGGAGCCGATGGTCCCGCACAAAGAGTCGGACGAGTGCTATGTCTCGATAATGTCCACGAGGACGGGGGACGCGATACTGTTCTACCACCAGGGCGGCGTGAACGTCGGAGACGTGGATGCCAAGGCCTCGCGCATGGACGTGACCGTCGGGAATTTCCCGACTCAAGCGGAGATAACGAAGAAGCTGCTGGGCAAGGTCCCGGAGAAGCGCCGCAAGCATGTCGCTGCATTCATCGAGGCGCTGTTCAAGTTCTACGCCGACCTGAATTTCGCATACCTGGAAATCAACCCGATTGTCGTCACTGAGAAATCGGTAATCCCGCTTGACCTGGCTGCGAAGCTGGACTCGACGGCGGACTTCGAGAGCGGCAAGAAGTGGGGCGACATAGCCTTCCCTGCGCCTTTCGGCCGCATACCCTCGAAGGAAGAGGCATACATCGAGGAGCTGGACTCGCAGACGGGCGCATCGCTCAAGCTCACGGTCCTGAACCAGGAGGGAAGGGTCTGGACAATGGTCGCGGGCGGCGGGGCCTCTGTCATTTATGCCGACACGATCACGGATCTCGGATACATGAGCGAGATGGCCAACTACGGCGAGTACTCGGGAGACCCCAACGAGGAGTTCACCTACCTGTACGCCAAGACGATTCTGGACCTGATGACCAGGAAGAAGAACCCGAAGGGCAAGTTCCTCCTCATCGGAGGCGGGATAGCCAACTTCACGGATGTGGCCAACACCTTCAAGGGCATAATCAAGGCCCTGAAGGAATACAAGAAGAAGCTGCAGGAGAACAAAGTGAAAATCTATGTCCGCAGGGGCGGCCCCAACTACCAGGAAGGGCTGAAGCGCATGAGGGAGCTGGGCGAGCAGCTGGGCGTGCCGATACAGGTTTACGGGCCCGAAACACACATGACCAAGATTGTCTCGATGGCTCTCAAGGGAGGGAAGTGACATGGCAAAGGCAAAGAAGCCGGCCTCAAAGCAGGCAGGCAGGAAGAATCCCGCAGAACTTTTCGACCGCGACACCCAGGCACTCATCTACAACAATCAGGTCAATGCCACCCAAAGGATGCTGGACTTCGATTACGCGTCAGGCAGGGAGATGCCATCCGTGGCTGCAATCGTGAACCCCACTGGCGCGGATTCATTCGCGAAATTCTTCTTCGGGAAGAAGGAGGTTCTCCTGCCCATGTACAAGACAATCGGGAAGGCCGCGAAGATGCACCCCAACGTCGACGTGATGATTAATTTCGCCTCGTTCAGGTCGGCCGCGGCATCCACCGAGGAAGCCTTGGACATACCCCAGATACGCACCGTCATCATAATCGCGGAAGGCGTTCCGGAGCGGAGAATGAAGCTCGTCACGGCGAAAGCCAAGAAGCTGGGCAAGATGATAATCGGCCCCGCGACAGTCGGCGGACTCAAGGCAGGCTGCTTCAAAATCGGCAACACCGGCGGCACGATAGACAACATCGTGGACTCCAAGCTGCACAGGCCCGGCTCGGTGGGATTCGTCTCGAAGTCAGGAGGGCTGAGCAACGAATGCTACAACATCATAGCCAGGAACACGGACGGCCTGTACGAGGGCATAGCCATAGGCGGGGACATGTACCCTGGCTCGAGCCTGCTGGACCACCTGCTGAGATATGAAAAGATACCCGAGATAAAGATGCTGGTGTGCCTGGGCGAGGTAGGCGGAAGCGGCGAGTATGATATAGTCAATGCGCTGAAGAAGAAGCAGATAACCAAGCCTCTGGTCATGTGGGTGACGGGTACCTGTTCCAAGGCCTTCAAAACCGAAGTTCAATTTGGACATGCGGGCGCGAAGGCAGGCTCGGAAGCCGAGACTGCCGACGCCAAGAACGACGCCCTCAAGAAGGCCGGCGCCATAGTGCCCAATTCGTACGACGATTACGACCAGAAGATAAAGGCCACGTACGAGGCGCTGGTCAGGAAGGGCGTAATCAAGCCGAAGCCCGAGCCCCCTACCCCGAAGATACCCATGGACTATGCCAAGGCAGTGAAGGAAGGAGTCATCAGGAAGCCGGCCAGCTTCATCTGCACTATTTCGGACGACAGGGGTGAGGAGCTGATGTACGGCAAGATGCCGATATCCGAATGCTTCAGGCAGGACATAGGCATCGGCGGGGTGCTCAGCATACTCTGGTTCAAGCGCCTGTTCCCGGACTACGCCACCAAGTTCATCGAGATGACCGTCATGGTCACGGCGGACCACGGTCCGGCTGTTTCGGGCGCGCACAACGCGATCGTCGCGGCCAGGGCGGGCAAGGACCTGATTTCCTCGGTCGTCAGCGGCATGCTGACGATCGGCCCCAGGTTCGGGGGCGCAATCGACGGCGCAGCCCAGATGTTCTCAGACGCCTATGACCGCGGGCTCACGCCCCAGCAGTTCGTCGACGAGATGAAGAAGAAGGGAGTGAACATCCAGGGAATCGGGCACCTTGTCAAGAGCATACACAATCCCGACATGAGGGTGACCATAATCAAGGAGTACGCGAAGAAGCACTTCAAGGCCACGCCACTCCTGGACTTCGCGCTCGAGGTCGAGCAGATAACCACATCCAAGAGGGACAACCTGATCCTGAACGTGGACGGCTGCATCGGGATATGTTTTGCTGACATGATGCGGAACGAGATGCCCAAGAAGGAAGCTGACGAGTACATCCAGATGGGCGCGCTCAACGGGCTTTTCGTGCTCGGCCGCACAATCGGAATGATGGGCCACTACCTGGACCAGAAGAGGCTGAAGCAGGGCCTCTACAGGCACCCGTGGGACGACATCGCCTACATGATGGACTAGGCGCGAATGGGGGCGCCGCCTCGCGCCCCCTCGTTTTCATTTTCCAAAAACTTGAGAGAAACGTCTCTGTGCAATCCATACTAGAGTTGGGAATATGGATCCCCGGCCTCCAGCTCTCTTAATGCTATCATCAGCCGCGGCATCGAGGGATTCTCTGCACGCTATGAAACGCGCACTCGCAACTCCATTGGGACAAAACCCTGGCCTCGCAACGAATGGCAAGCCATTCGTCTCGCTCGCATTGACGCTATAAGATTGCCATGGAGCTACAATGCTCGTATAGCCAGGGCATGCTGCTGTGAATTTGCCTGTTTGCATCAGCCATGCCGGATGGCGGAAAACATCCGACATGCCCTTGCATTTCATTCTCAGGGGTTTCAATCCTTCAACCGGCCACCGGTTCTCCGAACCCGCGGTTCGGATGGAGACAAATCCAGCCATGCCACAGTCTGCCCGTGCGTTTTTCCCGAGGGTTTGAACCCCAGGCTCCGGTACAGCAACTCGGCCGGCTTGTTGTGCGGCTCGAAGCATAGCCCCAGGCGCTTGGCCCCCTCCTTCCGCACCCGCTTGAACAGCATCCCCATGGCCTTCCGACCGTAACCCTTGCCCTGGAATCTCCGGTCAATCATGAGCCTGGTGAGCCAAGCCTTCCCTGGCTTGACATCCGGGGTGTAGAACAATGCCCCGACCATTGTCCTCTCGTCGTATATTGCCAGGACCTGGCTGTTCCCGCCGAAAACATAGGCTTCGGCGAGGGACATGACATTGGGTTTGCTGGAGTTGAAATAGAAACAGTCTGCCTGGTCCGGCCGAACCTCCAGCGCGATGCACTCGTGGTAGTTTCTTCCTGTAACCTTCGCGAACCTGAGGGCCATGGCCCACTGAAACCAACGAGAATATAAAACACAATCGTCCCCGGACCGCTGCTCGGGTGAAACAAATATCGGGACAATCCTTAATAGCCAATCCCCTTCTTTCGATGCTGTGACATACGAGGACACCGCGAAGAAGGCCCGGCTTCTTGAACTGGGCGAGATTTTTATCCCGAAAGAAATTGACATGCCCTGCTTCGCCAGCCTGTCCAGGGCCGGCCCGGACACCGGTTCGGGTGCCCACGCCTTCGAGTTCGGAGAATCAAGGGTCAAGCTCACAGTTTCCAAGGACCCGGAGGCCAGGCTCAGGCTTGCCAGGGACACTGTCGGTTTCATAATTCTCCTGGACGGCAGGAAATTCCTGGGCGATGTGAGAATCCTCCCCCTGGCAGCGCACTCACCCAACCAGGCTTTCCTCAACCTCAGCGGCGAATGCTCCATGGGGTGCGCTTTCTGTTCGATGCCCAGGCCGGGCAAGGGGGAGTTCCTGTCGCCCGAAAGGGTGCTGAAGATGGTCTCCGTGAGCTCGAAGTACCCCGGATTCCAAGCCGTGGCACTGACCAGCGGCATCCCCGGCTCGGTGGGAGAAACAAACCGCGAGATGGCAAAGGCCGTGAAAGCGGTCCGAGCCGAATACCCTGCGATGCCAATCGGCGTCGAGGCCTACTTCGAGGACTTGGCAGACATAATGCGGCTCGCCGAGGCCGGAGCCACCGAGATCAAGATCAATATAGAGACCTGGCCTAAGGACCGGTTCGGCAGAATCTGCCCCAACAGGGATTTCAGCAAGACCCTGAAGGCAATGGAGAAAGCGGTGACGGTCTTCGGCTGGGGCAAGGTGACCAGCAACATAATCGTCGGCCTGGGGGAGACCGATGAAGAAGTCCGCGAAGCCCTGGAGAACCTCTCGGCAATGGGCGTGATGCCCAATCTCAGGGGCATCAGGATAGGCCCGGGCAACAGGGACAAGCTGGAGAAGGCGCTGGGCCATGTACCCGAGCGGGTGAGCGGGGAACGGCTCCTGGCCCTGGGGAAGGTGCACGGGAAAATACTGGAGAAGAACAGCCTGGACACGAGGGAGTTCGAAACCATGTGCTTCTCGTGCAGGTGCTGCGACATTGTTCCGATGGCGGACTTGTAGGATTTTGACTCAGCCATGACGAAAAGCCCAATGCCTGGTTGGTGTCCAGTTAATATTAACTCGCGCCCTTCTTTGGAATGATGACCACGATGGCGCAGGACGCTTTCGACGCTATCCTGCGCTCTGTCTTGGTCAGGAATCCGTCAGCTTTCTCGGCCCAATCCCCATCGATAACTATCATGTCGACTTTCCGCTCAAGTGCGAAGTCCACCAGGTCGCGGGCTGTGTCGCGGACCAGCAGGACCTTTGGGTGGATGGCCCGAAACAGCGGCTTGTTGCGGAACGCCTTCAGGAAGGACAGCTCTTTGTCCATGTTCACTAGGGATTCCGGCCTGTAAACCGAATAGAGGGGCTTGATCCGGGGCATCTCTATGACCCTCGCGGCGATGACGTCCACATTGGGTATGATGGAATCGGCAGTGAGGACTTCCGCGAGCTCGAACGCCCTTTTTTGGACCTTGTCCAGAACGGGTATCAAAATGCGGGGGCTTCTTGCGTACCGGGCTTCGCTGACAATAATTGGCTGGCTCACGAGCAGTATCTTCCTGTCAGTGAATTTCTCTACCCATTTGATTTTCTTCAGGGCACTCTTCTTTCCTGCGACAATGTCTCTGCTCACGGAAAGGACCAGCGTGCCAGCGCCCGTCTCCTCCAGCATTTTGCCCAACTTCTCCGGCCAAGCCTTCGCCCCGGCCCTGCCGGTGCCCTCCTGGATGTCCAAATATTCGATTGGGGCAACCGAGTCCAGAGTGGCTTTCCCGGCCAATATATCGAACCTCCTGTGCATCCAGTCCTTCGTGTTCTTGTCGGCAACCCTAATCACGAGAACCCGCGAGCCAGCGCTGTCGCCGATGGCCGAGGCAATGGAGAGCGGGGTGAAGTCCTCGAGCATCATGGGGACCACAGCAACCACGGAAGGCGCCCGTTCTGTGAACACCGCACCCGTTGCCGCCACGAGGATTGGCTTGGCAAGCGGCGGAGCTTGTGTCGGTACGACGACTGGTACCGGAACGGCTCTCGCTGGCATTATTACCCTGCGCAGCACAAGTTTACGCCCCTCCTCGAGCATCAGGATAACGGGAGCGAAGCTGAAGAGCACAAGCCAGTCGACCGGAGAAAGTGCCGCGGTCGAAAACGTGGGCTGCAGGAACGGGACATAGACAAGCGCGACCAATATGGACAGCTCGATGGCCAATGCCACCAAGAGCCATTTGTTCCTGGAGAGGCCCAGCCTGAAGGCCGATTGCACGGTGGTCCGCATCGCAAAGAGAGCGCCGAATTGGCCTGCCATGATCCCGACCATCACTATGGTCGTGCCTTTGAGGTAGAGCGTCTTGTCCGCGATGCTGTTCGTGCCGAAGCTCCACCCGCCCTCCGTCCAGACGGTGAAGCACCAGAACAGCGCGAATGCGCCTGTGAGCAGGCCGATGTAGGCGGAGCGCGCGAGGCTCGGAGCACCGAACAGCCGCGCGCCACGTTTGCGAGGCGGGCGGTCCATGATTCCCGGCTCTGGTCGCTCCAGAGTGAGCGAGAGGGACGGCGGTATGTCCATGATCAAGTCAATCGCAAGGACCTGGATGACTGCGAGCGGGAGCGGCGTGCCGAGCAGGACGAATGCGAGGAAGGTGGCCAGCTCTGCCCAGTTATGGCAGAAGATGTAGGTGATGAACTTTTTCAGATTGTCGAAAACTGCCCGCCCTTCCTCGATGCCGTTCACTATGGACGAGAAATTGTCGTCGAGGATCACCATGTCGGCTGATTCGCGGGCGACGTCGGTTCCGGCCAGGCCCATCGCGACCCCTATGTCGGCTTCGAGCAGGGCCGGGGCATCGTTGACGCCGTCACCGGTCACGGCGACAGTTTCCCCCATTGCTTTGAAAGCCCGCACTATCCTGAGCTTCTGCTCCGGATTTATGCGCGCAAAGACCAACTCGGGTCTGCGGAGGAGCTTTTCGAGATCCTCGTCGTTCGTCCTTGCCAGCTCGTAGCCGGTCATCACCAAATGGTCGCTCGATGTGATGATGCCCACATTCTTCGCGATCGCCTCTGCCGTGAGCTCGTGGTCGCCCGTTATCATGACTAACTTGATGCCCGCGCTCCTGGCCCTGTGCACGGCATCGGGTGTCTCGTGGCGCGGCGGGTCGAGTATGGCGACCAGGCCGACGAATGTGAGCTGGCTCTCCACCTCATCCGAGGCATATTTGGCCATTTCGCCGGGAAGCGTCCTGCGGGCAAGGGCCAGGACCCTGTAAGCCTCGCGCGAGAATCCGTCAATCTGGGACCGTATCTGCATCCTCATCTCCTCGTCCAGCGGGACTATATGCCCGTCCCAGTATGCGGAGACGCTGTGGGCCAGTATCTCGTGGCCCGCACCCTTGACATATGCCGCGACAGAACCGTCCGCGCCCCTGTGTATCGAGGTCATCATCTTCCGCGTCGATTCGAACGGTATCATCCCGATGCGGGGGGTCTCGCCCAGCAGCTGCCTGGGCTGGAGCCCGGACTTCGCGGCGAAGACCAGAAGAGACGCGTCAGTCGAATCGCCTATGGCAGTCCACCGCGCTTTCTTCCTATCCAGCGGCGGGACCAGGGTGGCGGTGTTGTCCAGCGCGGCCACCCTGCACAGTTCGCGGAGGTCCTCCCTGTCGGCCACCGTGACCTTGGCGCCTTCGGTGAGGACTGCGCCAGTTGGCTCGTAGCCCTCCCCTGTTATCCGAAAGGCGCGCCCGCCTATCCATGCCTGCTTGACTGTCATCTGGCCCTCCGTTATGGTGCCTGTCTTGTCCGAGCATATGACTGTGCACGAGCCGAGCGTTTCGACCGAGGAAAGGCGCTTGACTATCACGTTCCTCCTGGACATGGCCAGGCTGCTGAGCGCCAGGGACAGCGTGACAGTCACCTGCAGCCCCTCCGGGACGAGCGAGACCATGACCCCGATCATGAATAGGAGGCTGGCTGTCAGGGTCAGCTGCAGGAAGAAGAGGGCGGCGAGGAGGAACAGTATGCCCACAGAAATGGCCACGATGAAGTTAAGCTTGGCAGTGCCGTCCAGTTCCACCTGCAGCGGGCTCGGCGGCTCTACGATGTCCCGCGCCATGGAAACTATCCGGCCGAACTCAGTCTTCTCCCCGGTGCGCAGCACCACTGCCGTTGCAGTGCCGGACGAGACAGTCGTGCCTGCGAAGACCAGGTTGGGGCACCTGTACAAGTCGCCCTTCGCGGAGCCACCGCCCGGATCGTCCGTGCGCTTCTGCGGGTCGGATTCGCCTGTGAGGGTGGAGTTGTCCACGGAGAACTCGTAGGCGCATACGATTCGCGCGTCCGCCGGGACCTTGTCCCCCTCCTCGAGGCTGAGCATGTCGCCGGGGACGATGTCGTCGACCGAGACTTGCTTCAATTGTCCGTCGCGCTGCACCTTGGCGTTCCTCGGAACGAGATCGCGTATCGCCTCGACGGCCCGTTCAGCCCTCTGTTCCTGGAAGATGCTGAAGAAGATGCTCAGCAGGACGACGCCCATTATCGCGAAACCCATATTGACGGAGGTCCAGTCTTTGGCCGTGAACCCGGAAATGAAAGAGAGTATCGCCGCGATGATCAGGAGCACGTTGAAAAGGTTCCTGAACTGGGCCAGCACCCTCTTGTACATCCGTATTTTCTTCTGCTCGGGAAGGGTATTAGGGCCGAATTCCTTGATTCGCCTGGAGGCCTCATCCTCTGCCAGACCGTTCAGAGAAGTGCCCATCGAGCGATACAGCTCTTCGATGTTGCACTGTACATGCTTCTTCATCTCGGCTTCATCTATTTGCGTTCTATCCATTCGATGTACCGACGCTCCAGATGCGGGCGCAAAGCCGTCCGGCATCGTTCGGACGACAATCGGCCCGAACTATTTTCGCCATACTTAAGGATGCCGCGGAAACACCTGCGCCCCTGCAATAATTTATACAAGTGAGGGTATAACATCCGGCAATGAGTGGGCACCGGGAGCGAAACCATGGTTGAAGGCCTCGAATCCGAGTTCGAGAAGATTCTGGAACCGAAGCTCAACGTGAACGTCAAGGGCACATGGGAATCTTACGCCCCTGCAGCGCCGATACACATGGACCTGGCGAGCTCCAGAAAGGAGGAGGCCATCGCCCACCTGGAAGCTCTGTCCCAGACCTATCAACTGAAGCTAAAGCACTCAGACACGCTTTTCAGGACAGCGCATATGGAGTATGTATCTTTCAGGACCCTGCAGTGGTTGCTCATATTCGCCCTCACAACCTCCATCTTCATCGCGGTCGGGTTCGGCCTGCAGCAGCAATGGGATTTCGGATACATACTGCTGGCCATTCTGATACCGTGTGCGATCATCCTGCCGGTGATACATCTCACCAACGTGAAGAGGAACAAGATCGGCACTGACCTGGTGCGCTATCTGGAAAGCTATCACAGGCACGACCCCATCTCCGAAACGCTCCTGAAGGTCTGGTCCATCGATTACATCCAAATCAAGACAGAAGACATGGATTTCAGGATGGAGGACGCCTTCAAGAAAGAGCTGGAGGAGGAGATCATGCGGACCGTCCTGCACCTCACAATGAACGAGGGCGTCGGAGCGCTAGCGCAAGACGAGAGCAAAGTGGTCTCCACCGCCCTCGGCCTGCTTCCCACCGAGATGAACCAGGCAATAAGCGCCGTGCAGAACAAGGAGCTCTACAGAAGGATTACAAACGATGGATTGCGCTGAGCCTTCGGAATAGCCTTGTGCATTCAATGCTTTTAAAAATTAAATAAAAAAGTACCAATCCAAAACAACCCGACAAAAGCACGCCCGAACCCCGACTAACATCATTTGAATTCAGAGGGTTCGGATGGAGCTAATATTCACGCCACGAGTGCTGGCACTGCACGCACTTGTATATCCTCGTTTCAGGCTCGTCGGCCGAGCGGGTCTGGCGCAGTATCCAATAGGCCTCCATGTGATGGCATTTCGGGCACTCCATCCTGGTCTTGGGCAATGTGCCGGCCTTCTCGTCCAGGACGAGTATCTCCTTGTCAGGGTTTCTTTCTGTGAGTATGCCTTCCTCGCCGGTGGAGTTGCAGGCATACCCGCATCTCTTGCATTTCCACTTACCCTCGGTCGGGGTCATCAGGCTCCTGCATTTCTGGCAGAACATGGGCATGTTAACGGTCGCCCTCAAACAGGGCAAGCTTAAAAACCTGACGCTTTCCTATTCCCTGTTCCTGCCACTCATCTCGCTCTTCACGTACCTGAGCAGCAGCATCGGGTTCATTGTCTCGAGGAAGAAGTCCAGCTCCTTTCTGCGGAACTCGCCCCAGGCCCAGAGCACGCCCAGGTATATGCCCAGCCCGGCCAATGAGAAGGCTGCGAGGTGGTACCAGTGCATGGGATCGGAAATGCCGCTGAGCCAGAACATGGCCAGGCCGGCGATTAAACCTGCGCCTATGTGTTTGAGCATCCTGCCCTCCATGAGCGGCCTCCTTGTGAAGCGCACGGAGTAATAGTACATGCCTGCGAGTATCACGGCGGTGGATATCAGGGTGGCTGTCGCAGCGCCCATCGGGCCGTTGATGCCGACACCCGCGAGCAAACCGCCCCTGGGTATCAGAAGCAGGTTGAACGCGATGTTGGTTATTCCGCTGGCAAAGAAGATCTTGGCCACATGGACGGGCCTGTTCATACCCAGGACGAGTATGTAGTAGGGCACGTACATCGTGGCTATGTAGGTGTATATAGAGAGAATCTGCATGCTGGACGCTCCCGGGCGGAACGAGCTGTTGAGAGCTATGTCTATTATCGGTATGCTGAAGACGATGAAGACTGCGACAATGGGAATAGTCACCATCGAAGTGAATCTGGCGCACTTCTTTGTCAGTGCGCACAGCATGCGGTTGCATCTGCCCCTGTCGGCGCGGCCCTTCGCATAAATGGCAGATATGGTCGGGAAAAGCACTATGGCTATGGCCGACGGAATCATCACTATTGTCGTGCATATCCTCTGCACCGAGAAGTAACAGCCCACGTCCTCGGCAGTCCAGAAATAGCCGAGCAGCACCTTGTCCAGATAGGATGTGATAACCATGAATATCACCGGCACCATGAGCGGCACGGCGAACTTCAGGTACATGCCCAGATACTGTTTATCAGGCCTCGAAACGGGATACTTCCTGAGGAAGAAGAAGCCGGCTGCGAACATGGCCAGGCCGCCGAAGAGATAGGATACGGCCAAGGCGCCCACGACATGGGTGGAAATGAACTCCTGCAGGGGAAGCAGGAATGAAGGCCAGTCAAATCTCGCGGGCAGGTTGACCACCACCAGCCCGGACTCGGTGAGCACCTCGGCCCCGGCGATCCCGGCAAGGGCCACGACCAGGAAAAGCACTGCACGGGTGAGGGGCTCCATCAGTATGGATGCCTGGCTGATCGCGTTCTTCTTCAGGCTGTTGAACGTCATGACCGGAATCTGGGCCAGCGAGAACAGGACATAGTACCCCAGGAATATGAATATCACAGTCAGCCTGGTGGCGTCGTAGTAGCCGCCTCCGAGCATGTGCTCCCATATCAGCAGGCATGCGACAACACATAGCACCAAGATAGCAGTCAGTATGAGCTTTAGAGCTATGTATGTGCCGTTGCACTTGCCCAGGTCCCTTCCCTCGGATATCTTCTTGACATGGGCGGCGTCGAAGCCCATGTTGCTGATGAACGAGAATGTGCCCACGAACGAGAACCCGAACCATACAATGCCCACCAGCCCGGGGGCATAGCCGCCCCAGAGCTTGGAAATGAAGAAAAGGGCAAGCATTCCCAGTACTGCGCTGGAGGCCTGCCCGATGATTATGACGAAGGAATGTCTGGCAATCACGAACTCTCACCTGGGGTTCGAGGATACGCATCCTGTTAGTATAAATTGTTATCGGTCGGGGTTATTTTCCAGCCCTGACGGGCCTGAGGTCTTCGGTTTCCTGTTCGCTGCCCGAGAGATGCACAGTGCGCTGCGGGAACGGAATTGTGATGCCCTCCTCGTGGAACCTCCGAAGAATGCCTTCCCTGATGTCCCCTGTCACCTTCCACTGTTTGCCAAGGTCATCCACCATTGCGAACATCCGCAGCTGAATGGCCGAATCCTCGAATTTGAAAAGCCGAACTACGGGTTTGTACTCGTCCCCCATGATGATGCCGGGCGTGGCGGCAGCCACATCAAGCATGACTTTCTTGGCCTTCTGGATATCTGTATTATAGTCCACGTTGATGGATATCTTGACCTTCATTCTCTGGTCCGGGGCAGTAAGGTTCACAACCTTCTCGTTGGCTATCTTGTTGTTCGGGATGACTATCATGTCATGGTCGAAGGTGTTGTACAGCTTGGTGCTCCTCATGCCGATGTGCTCGACACGGCAGTAGTCGCCGTTGTCCATCAGGACCATGTCGCCGATCTTGAACGGGCGGTCAGTCAGGAGGAACATGCCGCTGATGAAGTTGCTCAGGGTGTCCTGCGCTGCGAAAGCTATGACCAGGCCGGCCACACCCATGCCCGCCATGAGCAGTGTGACGTCAACGCCGAAGAGGTTGAGCGTTGCGATTATCGCGATGACTATTATGGCCACCATTCCAACATACTCGAAAAGCGGGAGCAGGATGTCGTCGATTTGTGTGTCTGTCTTTTCGGCATACTTCTTTCCCCAGGATATGAGGACGTCCTTGAATATCCTGAAGCCTATCCAGCAGAGAAGAATGATTATGAGCACCGAGTACAGCAGCTCGAGCGCGTGGATGACGCTCCATGAGAAGTTCAGGACCTCGAGAGAGGATATTATGCCGTACGATAAGATAATCCAGAACACGGGGCCTTTGATTATTGTGAGTATCTTGTCGTCGAGGTCCGTCTTGGTCCTCTTCGTAAATATCTTGACAAGCGGGTCGAGGATGAAATATATGATACCGCCGATTATGAGCCACACGATGACGGTGGTTATGAAAACGCCCCATTCGTTGTCGAGCGCGGGCACGTAATTGCCCAGCGGGTCGTCGAACCAGCCCAGCACCTGTGTGGGGGGTATGTAGGCTCCGCCCCTGATGGTGGTGTTCACCGAGCCCATGTCCTCAGTCCAGTATTCTTCCGTGACAAGATCCCTCGCAGTGGCGGCGAGCGTTATTGTCTCCGTGGGGTAGTCCCTGGTGTCCGGGGCCGTGACATTCAGCTCGAGCGCGATGAATTCCCCGGGTTCCAGTGCAAAGTATGTATCAGTGTTGGAGAGCGTTGCTGTCCAGCCGTTGTTCGCGCCCGAAATGTCTATGAGAAGCGTCTGCGGATTTTGTCCGTTGTTGTAAACGCCCCACCTGAAGAAGACGCTTGACTCCATGCCCACCTCCATGGTGGTAACCGTGGGCTTGAATATGTGCAGGTCTCCGGGCGAGGCCCTCGCAGTCGGAACAAGGCACGGGCTGACAAGGCACAGTACAAGCACCGCGAGCATCACAGCAGCCAGTTTTCCGCGCATCATGGTGTTCTGTTCAGCGTTAATAATTTATCAGTTAAATAGCTTACCATATAGCCGTTCCGTAAGAGTTCAGTCTTGTGAAGTTCGGGAAGCGGGAACAGGGGAAAGGGGAAGCGGACGGAATGGCTGTATAACCAGCCATTGAATTCGTCGGCGAATCCCGCTTCCCTTAGCATCAATAAATAATCATATTCCCGCTTCCCGATTTTTCAATAACCAACCAGATTTCCGGTTCCCGACCTGGTAACTTCACATCACTGAATGCTTACGCTGTTCCGTAAGTATTTATACCCTGGGACGGATACAAATGCGATGGACCTGATTCTTTCCGCGGCTAGGCTTTGCATCGCAATGGCTTTCATGCTGGCCGCCTCTGTGGCTGACTGGCGCACCAGGAGGGTGCCGAACAGGATATGGGTCATGCTGGGCATATCCGGGATGGTGCTGCTGGCCGTTCAGATGGCCCTCGCCGAGACTGTGCCCGATTACGGCCCTGCGGTAAATACGTACGGTCCGACCCATTTCCTCGTGTTCGTTCCGATAGCGGTCATTTTCCTGGACACGTTCTGGGACAGGAAGCCGGTCCATGAAGGGGGGAAGTGGAACCTGAAGCCGGTCGCGCTCTATTCGGCCGCGGCTGTTTCCTGCGCGGCGATGGTCCTGCTGGAAGGCCCCACGCTGGAGGTGGGTCAGCTCCTCTCGGTGCCCCTGGTCATGTGCGTTTTCATCATGTTCTATTACCTGGGCATAGTGCGCGGGGGCGCAGATGCCAAGGCCTTGCTGGCCCTGTCGATAGTTTTCCCTTTCTACCCGATCCTTGACCCGCTGCCCCTCATCGGATACCCGGAAGGCACCACCGACATGCTACAGATGACGTTCCCCTTCACGTTCCTCATACTCATGAACGCGGCAATACTGCATGCGGTTGTAGGCCCCACGCTCAGATTCTTCCGGAACCTGGCCCGTGGGGACCGCGGATTTCCCGAGATGTTCCTCGGGTACAGGATGGACATTGCCGATGTGCCCAAGAACTTCGTCTGGCCCATGGAAGCTGTGCGCGACGACGAGATTGTCCTCATACTGTTCCCCAAGAGGTCCGGGAATGTGAAAGAGGAACTTGCCGGGCTGAAAAAGAAAGGCCTGGACAGGATCTGGGTCACGCCCAAGGACCCGTTCATCATACCCATGACCTTCGGCATTGTCTTCAGTGTGATTGTCGGGAACCTGGTCGCGCTTCTGTTCTGAAGACCGACAGACGCTCAGCAGAGAGGAGACTTCCTTCCGGCTGGATCGCGCCTCCACTTCCCGAAGTCCTCTGTCCCGACCAGCTCCTCCGCGTTGAACACAGGCCCGTCCCTGCACACCGTGTACTTGCCGCACTGGCAGGAGCCGCACAGCCCCATGCCGCATTTCATGTACCTTTCCAGGGAGCACTGGCATTTTATCCCGGCCTTCAGGGCCAAATCGACAACAGCCTTCAACATCGGCTCAGGCCCGCAGGCTATTATCAGGTCAGGCTTCTTCTTGGAAATCAATTGCTCAGCAAGCTGGGTCACGAACCCGTGATGGCCCTCGGAGCCGTCGTCGGTCGCAATGTGGACCTCGGCCCCGAGCGCGGCGAACCTCTTCCTGAAAAGCAGTTCGCCCGAGGTCCTGGCCCCGAGCGCGCACCTCACCTTCTTTCGGTCGGCAAGCGCCTCCGCAACCGCCAGTGCCAGCGCTGCCGTACCCGAACCGCCTCCGATGGCCAGGATGTTCTTTCCTTTCAGGTCGAATCCTCTGCCGTACGGCCCGCGTATGCCCATTACGTCCCCTGTCTTGAGGTTGTGCAGGGCCCAGGTTGCCTCCCCGACGTCCAGTACGGTTATGCCTGTTTCCTCCCCGGAGAAGGAAACGCTCATCGGAACCTCGTCCACCTCTGGTATCCAGACCATGACGAACTGGCCGGGCTCGGGGTTTTTGAGCCATTTAAATTTGATTGTTTTTATATTTTTAGTTTCATTAATAATGTCAGTTACTCGGACAATTTCCATCAGGGGTTCCCCCTGGCCATGCCCCTGACGTCCCCGAGCGTCCAGCCCCGGAGGTCCAGGAAGGCCGAAATTTCAGAGCAGACTTCCGAGAACACCTCGGTGCCCCGGTAATGCACCCCGGAACCTATTTGCACGGCCGTTGCGCCTGCCATGATGTATTCCAGCGCATCCTCCCCTGTGTTTATGCCGCCGACGCCTATGACGGGAATCTTGACCCGCCCGGCAATCTCGTATACCGCCCTCACTCCGACCGGCTTTATGGCGGGTCCGCTCAAACCTCCGACCTTGTTCCTCAGGACAGGTTTCCCGACCTTGATTTCGACCTTCATGGCCTTGAGCGTGTTTATCGCGACAATGGCATCGCAGCCCGCGTCCTCGGCGGCCAGCGCCATGCCTGCAATGTCAGGGACCATAGGGCTGAGCTTGGCCCAGACCGGAATCCGGACCTTGGATTTCACGGCCTTTACAATTTCGGCAACCTTCCCGGGGTCGGAGCCCACGTCCAGGCCGTACTTCGCGGCATGCGGGCAGCTGAGGTTCAGCTCCACGGCGCCCGCCCCGAAACCCTCCATCTTTTTGGCCAGGATCGTGAATTTCTCCGGTATATCCGCAAAGATGCTGCCGATCACGGGTGCCCCGCCTTTCAGGGCAATGGCCATTTCCTCCCCGAAATTGTCGATTCCGGGATTCGGCAGGCCCATGGCGTTCAGGATGCCGTTGTCCAGCTCCATCAGGCATGGGTTCCCGTGGCCCTCCCTGGGCTCCGGGCCGATGGACTTTGTGACGACCGCGCCGGCTCCGCCTTCTTTTACCATTCTGAAAAGCGATTCCCCTGTCTGGCCCAGTATGCCGGAGGCCAGCATCGTCGGGTTCTCCATCTCCACTCTGCCGACTCGGGTCTTTAGGTCCGCCATCCGAGCACAGAGTACAGGCACGGGCATAATAAATTTTCCCATCCCAAACCCTTATTACCGCCCCCGGCCTTTTTCCTCCGAGGAACAATGTTCGGCCTGCTCACGCTCCTGACACTGGCCTGCTTCCTGGTCTGCCTGGGGCTGTTCGTATTCATCATGCGGTTCGCAGTGAGGACCGAGGTTACGGTCACCACCGCCCTTCTCTCCCTGATAATATCGGCCGGGCTTTTCGCCTGGGCAATGCTGTCCGTTGCCGGCAAGTCGCATCCCTGGGAAGAGCTGGCCTATATGTGCGCCCTCCTCATGTTTCCCGTGCTGATTATCCTGTTCGTCCAGCGCTCCGGCTCCGATTATTTCCTGCTCAGGACCGACAAGGGCCGGGTCATTGTGTTCGGGCCGCTTCTGGCCCAGCTGGCCGTGCATTATGCCCTGTCCGAGGATGTCCAGAGGTTCACGGATTTCGTGTTCCTGCTCGTGTGGATCCTCATATCCTTCGTGGTGTGGAGGCGCCTGTATGCCAGCATGCGGAAATCTTCATCCAGAATCCGAAGGGAGCAGCTCGAGTTCATGCTCATGTCCTTCTTCGCGGTGCTGCTGTTCAACATCGTGATGCTCTTCGGCCTGTTCGTGTCCGGAACCGGGGATTATGGCGCAGTGTTCAGCGTGGCCATTGCCGGCTCCATGGTGATGACCGTGCGCGGCCTTGTCAGGTACCAGATGGTCATAGGGAAAGAGCTCCTCGTCAGGAACTCGCTCGTAGCCATGCTCACCTCCGTGATATGCGTGGGCAGCTTCGTCATTGCCCAGATGATAGTGCTCTCTTCGGTCGGCTCTATCGATGCCAGCATCCAGATAGCGGTCAGCACCGCAATGGTCATAGTCATAGTCCTTTCCATCAACCTGATAGGCGACATGTCTGCCAGGCTCGTGGAATGGTTCTCCCCCCAGCTGAAGTGGCAGGAATCGCTCGTCAGAGAGGTTTACATTCTCCACTCCAGCGGCCTGGTCATAGCCCATGCGGGCGCCCATGACGAGTTCGGCGAGATAGACAGGGACATGGTGGGCGGCATGCTCACGGCTATACAGAACTTCGTGCAGGAGGCGTTCCACGCTTCCGAGATGGACAGCCTCAAGAGCCTCAGCATGGGCAAGCTCCGCGTGCTCATCGAGGCCAGGGGCTCGGTCGTCGTGGCAGTCATATTCACCGGACCCGGGGCAAGGGAGCTGCGGAGGGGCGTGGTCGGCCTCCTGGAGGAACTGGACAGGAAATTCGGCCCGATACTGGCCGATTGGAAGGGCGAGAAGAGGCTTGCGGCTCCGGTACAGGACTGGCTGGAAAAGCGTTTTGAGGATATGGCCAGGAAACGATAACCGCCCAAGCCGGCCCTTTCCGATTCGGAGCGCAAATGTTTTCTACCATGAACCGCCTTATCGCCGAACCATGGAAGAGGTCCTGAAGAAAGTAGTCCTGCTCGGGGACTCGGCCGTGGGCAAGACCAGCCTCATGAACAGGTTCATCCAGAATGCTTTCAGCGACAGCTACATCAGCACTGTCGGCGCCAAGGTCTCGAAGAAGATTGTCAGCATTTCCCTCGACGGCATCGATTATTCGGTTTCGTTCATGCTCTGGGACATCATAGGTTCGGAGGGGTTCAAGTCCACACAGTCCAGACATATAGCGGGGCTGAACGGCGCGATACTGGTCGCAGACCTGTCCAGGCAGGAAACGGTGAAGAAGCTGGAGGAATACTGGATACCTCTTCTCAGGGCCACGACAGCAGGGGTCATGCCCCCCATTTTGTACATGGGCAACAAGCTGGACCTCGTGGAAAAGGCGGCGGCCGAAAAAATCCTGAACGAATTCAGAGACCTGGATGCCAGGATGCGCACCGAGGCCGTGAGAGACCGGTACCGGATACTCCAGCCCTATGTCCTGACAAGTGCCAAGACAGGCCTGGGCGTCGAGGAAGGCTTCAGAAGCCTTGCAGTCATGATGGTCATGGACCACCCGAGCTACGACCCGATGACCAGGCAGATGGAGGAAGTGGTGGCGGAATCGATATACGAGTCGGACGACCGCAAAACAGGGAAGGCCGTTCTTGACATGATAATCGCGGACTTCCCCTACGTGGTCCAGTCGTCCGAGTCCTCAAGAACGATTCTCCAGGACTGCTTCGGCAAGTCGAAGATGTCCAAGGACAGCCCCACGCCCGAGGGCATACGCGGGATAATCGACTGCCTGCTGCGCAACGCGCGGGACAAGGGCGCGTCCGAGGAGAGGATTGCCAGCTACCGGGAGAAATGGTTGGCGAAATTAAACCAGTTCGGATGATGCTGGTGCTTCAGGACTTGTATTGGCACCATGCTCCGCAGAACTTTGGTTACCTGAATTCCAGTCCTCCCGGTCCCGAGTGCGTCCAAATGTCCCGCAGGACTTTGGATATTGGATAAAATTGCCCACCGAATTTATATAGTCTGCGCAGCTTATGATGTTTTTGTTAAGTATGTTGAATTCGAAGGAAAATTCAGCCAACGGAAAGACCGGCATGGGCGTGTTCTCGCTCATTTGGGTCGGCCAGCTTGTTTCCATACTCGGCACGTCCATGGTGAGGTTCGGCCTGATGTACTGGGCCTGGATTGAGACCCAGCAGGCAACAACCGTCGCGCTCCTGGGATTCTTCAGCTTCGCGCCCCAGCTGCTTCTGGAGCCGTTCGCGGGCGCCCTCGTGGACAGGTGGAACCGCAAGGTCACCATAATCCTTGCCGACCTGGTCGCGGGAATGGGCACGATTGCCACCCTGATTCTCTACTCCTCCGGCATTCTGGAGGTGTGGCATCTTTATGTCATTGCCATCTTCGTCGGTGCGCTGTCGTCCTTCCACTTTCCGGCCTTCTCCGCGGCCGTCACAATGATGGTGGACAAGAAGCATTACGGAAGGGCGGCTTCAATGCTGGGGCTTGCAGGCTCCGTCTCGGAGATATTCGCGGCACCGATCGCGGCCGTACTCCTGGTCTGGGTCGGGCTTTCCGGCATCCTGGTGATAGATATTTTCACGTTCAGCTTTGCAGTGACAGTGTTGCTGGTGGCCAAGATACCCCAGCCGCCTAAGGCAACAGACATCGGCAAGGGCATGAGGGGTTTGTGGCGCGACTCAATGTACGGCTTCAGGTACATATTCAAAAGGAAGTCTCTTCTCGGCCTCCAGCTCACATACTTCAGCTCCAACTTCTTCGGCAACATCGCGTTCATCCTGATGGCGCCCATGGTCCTGGCGATAACGTCCAGCGACAAGGTGGCCCTGGCGACTGTCATGGCCGGCGCCGGTGTCGGGGGCCTCATAGGCGGGATAATAATGTCTGCCTGGGGCGGCTCGAAGACCTGGAAGATAGGCCTCATAATGGGCGGCATTCTCGTCGAGGGCTTTGTGATGGTTTCGTTCGGTCTGGTCCTCGGCGTGCCCCTGTGGACGGTCATAGCGTTCATACTCGCGTTCTCAGGGCCTTTCGTCTGGGGCTCCAGCCAGGCTATTTGGCAGTCCAAGGTCGCGCCAAACAAGCAGGGCCGCGTTTTCGGAGCCAGGGGCTTCATCGCCATGTCGGCAGGAGCCGTCGGAATGGTCATCGCAGGGCCGCTGGCCGATATGGTCTTCGAACCGGGGATGGCAGGCTCCGGGTTCCTGGCCAGGACCTTCGGCTGGCTGCTCGGGAACGAGATTGGCTCGGGCATGAGGCTGATAATGATAATCTGCGGAATCGGGACCCTGGCCACGGCCATAGTGGCCCTGTCAATACCCAAGGTGCGGAACCTGGAGAAGATAGTCCCGGACGCTGACTCGCCCCAGGCCAGGCTGGCGGATTACCGCGAACTGCTGTGGAGGGCCCACCGGAAGGGAAAACTGACCCAAGGGGAATGCGCCGAGCTCTACAGGAAGAAGAAAGCCGCATTGATGGCAAAAGCCGCAGCCCCGGCAGGTGACACCGACGGGAAATCCATTGCTCAGGCCAATGGGGGCGGAGGCACGACCACATGAGCGAGCCAGAAGCCCAGAAAGAGGACAGGAGGCCAAAGGGCATGGCAGCTTTCACGGCTGTCTGGATAGGGCAGCTTGTCTCTGTCCTCGGCTCGGCGATGACGCAGTTCGCCCTGATGATATGGATATGGGACGAGACACACCAGGCCACGGCAACCGCCCTGATGGGCTTCTTCACGTTCGTGCCTATGGTCGTGATGATGCCGATAGCCGGCGCGCTCGTGGACAGGTGGAACAAGAAGCTGGCCATGATGCTGGGCGACCTTGCGGCCGGAATGGGCACCGTGGCCATTCTGCTCCTCTACAATGCCGGCGTGCTGGAGATATGGCACCTGTACTCCGTCGGGATATTCATCGGGACATTCGGCTCTTTCCAGTGGCCTGCCTACTCCTCCGCCATCACCCTGATGGTCGAGAAAAAAAATTATGCCAGGGCAAGCGGACTGGTCGGCATGGTCGAGTCTGTGGCCATGATATTCGGCCCACCGATGGCCGCCTTCCTCCTGGCCATTATAAACATCAGCGGCATCTTAATCATCGACATACTGACGTTCTGCTTCGCAATCGGGGTGCTCCTGATGGTCCGCATACCCAATCCGCCCAAGGCCGACGACCTGAAAAAGGGGCTGGGAGGTGTGTTCAGCGACGCTGGCTACGGGTTCAGGTACATCTATAAAAGAAAGCCCCTCCTCGGCCTCCAGATGACATTCTTCGTGTTCAACCTCGTGTCCACGTTCGGGATGGTGGTGTTCATCCCCATGATACTGGCCCGGACAGGCTCTGACAGGCTGATACTCGCCTCCGTTGAGTCGGTCCTGGCAGTCGGAGGGCTCGTAGGCGGTCTCGTCCTCGCAATATGGGGCGGCCCCAGGAGGAAGATAAACGGGCTTCTGGGCGGCATGATAGTCATATCGGCAATATTCGGGATAGGGTTCGGCATCGGTCGAACGCCTATACCCTGGATGATATTCGGCTTCGCGGCGATGATGGTGATGCCGACTCTCAACGGCTCCAGCCAGGCGATATGGCAGAGCAAGGTTCCGGCGGACAGGCAGGGCAGGGTATTTGCGGCGCGAATGGTGATCGCCCAAGGCGCTGGGGCGGCAGCCATGGTTCTGGTCGGACCGCTCGCAGACTTCTATTTCGAGCCCGGCATGGTAATCGGTGGAAGCTTGGCAGGAACCTTCGGCTGGCTGGTGGGAACGGGGCCGGGCGCGGGCATGGGCCTGATGATACTTCTCAGCAGCTTCGTTTCGATGTTTGTAGGTGCCGTCGCTTTCAAGATCCGCATAATCCGGAACGTGGAGAGAATAATTCCCGACGCAGACCCGAAAAACAGGCTGGCAGAATACCGGAAGAAGCTGGTCAGGGCGCACAGGAAGGGCAAACTTTCGGCAAATCAATGCAAACAATTATATAATAAACAAAAAATTAAATTGGGCTTGGCCCCTCCAGAATGATTATATCATCCGACGCCCATTATGCACCGGTGAAAATATGGAGCTCAAGGTCGTCAGGGTGAAGAATCCGGAAGAACTGAACATCATCATCGGCCAGTCGCATTTCATCAAGACTGCCGAGGACATATACGAGGCCATGGTGAACTCTGTCCCCGGGATAAAATTCGGCCTAGCGTTCTGCGAGGCCTCTGTCCACCAGCTCATCCGCGTCGAAGGCACGGACGAGAAACTGAAGAAGCTCGCCGCGGAAAACGCCAAGGCCATCGGGGCGGGCCACACATTCTTCATAGTCATGAGGGACGCATACCCCATCAACGTGCTGGGCGCCATCCGCAACGTGCCAGAGGTGTGCGGCATATTCTGCGCCTCCGCCAATCAGGTGGAAGTCATAATCGCAGAAACCGAGTCAGGCCGCGGAATAATGGGAGTCATTGACGGCAAGGTGCCGAAAGGAATCGAAGGCCCGGACGACGTCAGGGACCGCAAGGAGCTGCTGAGAAAATTCGGTTACAAGAGATGATTTTATCAACTCTATAATATAATATTTTCCTTATATTTTGCCCTCGGCTTTCTTCCTAACCCATAAAAGCATGACCTGCTCCAGGTCTTTCAGTTGCGCCCTGTTTATCTCGTTCTCCTCCTCCATGATGAGGATCTTCAACCTGTCCATGCAATAAAGAATTACCCGAAGCTGCTCCTCTTCATCCTCGGCTCCGGGTAATGCGTTTTGCCCTCTCTTCTCCCACTCGTTGCGTTCCAACCTAGGTCCCCTTATGCAAGGCTATGCAGGGGTAACGCACCTGAATTATTTAAAATAACATATATATGTATAGACAGACATGTACATAACCCCACAGGGCATTAGACTGCCTTGACGACGGCCTTTGCCACAGTCTCCAGGTCCGCCCCGCTCAGCGCAGGGTGCACCGGCAGCGCCAGGACCTCCCTGCAGGCCTTCTCGACATTGGGCAGCTTCCTCGTCCTGTACTGCGCCAGAGGGCCCATCTCATGCAGGCCCTGCGGATAATACACTCCGGTTCCGACGCCCATATCGGCGAGCTTCTTTTGCACATTGTCACGGTCCTTGACTCTGATGGTGTACTGGTGGTACACATGCCTGTAGCCCCTTGGGACGTGGGGGGCCTTGATTCCGGCCTTGCTCAGCTCCCTGTCCAGATATGCGGCGTTCTTGATGCGGGTCTCTGTCCAGCCGGGCAGCTTCTTCAGCTGCTCTATGCCGATTGCCCCGCCGATGTCCGTCATGCGGTAGTTGTAGCCTATCATGACGCAGTTGTATCTGGATACCTGGCCCTGGTTGCGGAGGAGCCTGCACCGCTCTGCAGTCTTATCATCCATTGTGGTGACCGCACCGCCCTCGCCCGTCGTGATGTTCTTGGTGGGGTAGAAGCTGAAGGCCGATGCGATGCCGAACGTCCCGGCGCACTTCCCGCCGACCTGGGCCCCGTGGGCCTGGCATGCGTCCTCGACCAGAACAAGCCCGTGCTCGTCGCAGATTTTCTGCAATTCCTTTACATCCGCGGAAAGGCCGAACAGGTGCACTGGCATTATTGCCCTGGTTTTCTTGGTGACGAGCTTCCCGGCATCGTCCGGGTCCATGTTGAAGGTCTCCGGGTCTATGTCTGCGAAGACAGGTTTAGCTCCGCAGTGCACGATGCTCGTGCTGCTTGCCAGGAAGCTGAACGCTGTCGTAATGACCTCGTCTCCGGACCTCACCCCGGCAGCCAGCAAAGCCACATGCAATGCCTGGGTTCCGTTGCCCACGGCAATAGTGTGCTTGGCGCCAATGAACCTGCCGAAGCCCTCCTCGAACTCCGCGACCTTCTTTCCCTGGGCCAGCATTCCGGATTTTATCACTTCGGACACAGCCCGGGCCTCGTCGTCCCCCAGGAGCGGCTTGGCCGCGGGTATCATGCTACTTCCTCCTGTGCCCTTCCGGGACCATGCCCACTTTTCTGGCAGGAATCCCAGCCACCATCGTGTACGGCTCCACATCCTTTGTGACGACGGCGCCAGCGCCGACCAGCGCGTCCCTTCCGATTCTGACTCCGGGCAGTATGGTTGAATTGGCGCCTATCCTTGCGTTCCTCTCGACATGCGCCCCCGCGAGTTTCACATCGCCCCGGCCCATGTACTTGTCGTTGGTGAAGCAGACCCTCGGGCCCACGAACACGTCATCCTCTATCACCGTGTTTGTCGGAATGTATACGGCGCTCTGTATCGATACACGCTCGCCGATCCTGCAGTTGTCCTCGATGATCGTCAGGGTTCCGACCATTGACCCTTTCCCGATGACCGTGTCCTCGCGGATCAGGGCGTTATGGCCTGTCTGGACATTGTCTCCGAGCTTGGCCTGGCTGTATATTATGGTGCCGTCGCGGATTATGCAGTCCCTGCCTATCACGGCGCCCTTCACGTCGTTCATCCTGTTCTCCACAAGAAGCGCCTTCTCGCCCTTGCCCGGATGCCCGACGACGACGCTGGATCCCAGGAACGTTCCCTTGCCTATCTTGGATTTTCCGTATATCTCCGGCATTTCAATCCCCCAGCCTGATCCTTTTTCCTTCCTTTATCGAGCGCAATGCGGCCTGGCAGACCCTGAGGGTCTCTGTGCCGTCCCTGCCGTTTATGAGCGGCTCCCTTCCACTTTTTATCGAGTCCAGGAAATCCTCCTGCTCGTTCCTCAGCGGCTCCTGCTTCTTCAGGCTTACGTGCCTTATGTCGAATTCGATCGGCAGCCTGTAAAGGTCCGAGTGGTCGATTGCGCCCGACACCTGGGAGGATGAGACATCCGCGGTCTGCTTCATATAATCCAGCTCGACGAAGTTCTTGAGGCAGGTGATTGAGAGCCTGCGCACCTTCATCGGTGTGAGCCAGTTCACCTCCACGAACCCCAGTATGTCGTTCTCGAAGTCAAGCAGGATGTTCGCATGGTCCTCGAAATCCCTGTTCTGCCTCTTGCCCGCGAGCGCATAAACGCTTTTTGCCGGGCTCCGGGCAAGGTACCTGATCACATCAATGTCATGTATGCCCAGGTCCATGAGCACGCCCACGTCCCGTATCCTGCCCGGGAGAGTGCTCACCCTCCTGGCCGCGATGGACACGACGTCCCCGAACTTCCCCTTCATGATGGAATCGCTTGCGAACTTGACGACAGGGTTGTGCCTCTCTATCTGGCCCACTGCCAGGACAAGGCCCTCCTTTTCCGCGGCCTTAACAAGCTTCTCGGCCTCCTGTATGCTGAAGCATATAGGCTTCTCCACCAGCACATGCTTCCCGGCCTTGAAGGCATCGGAGGCAATCCTGTAGTGCGTGTTGGTCGGCGTGGCCACTGTCACGGCGTCGATGTCGGACTTCAGCAGGTTCCTGTAATCCGAGAAATAAACAACTCCCAGTTTCTCCGCCAGGGGCTTGGCGACTCCTGCCTCTGAATCGGCAATCGCTGAAAGCGCGCCCATCTCCGAGCAAACGCGGGCATGGTTCCTGCCCATCGAGCCCACGCCTATGACCCCGGTCCTGAGATTATGCCTCATGTTTCACCGGCAGATTCACGATGTTCATATATGTTTGTATCGGCGCCACTCTGACGTATGTTTTAGACTCAGAAGATAGGCCTGGCATTGCCTGTCAGTATCCTCAGCCGCCTTATCAATGCCGGAAGGCTCTCCACATCCTTGATGTCCTTCTTCACAATCATCGAGACATTGGCGCGGTACTCTGTGTCATAGGATATCCCCAGTGCGCCCAGGTCCTCTGCGAGCGCATGGGCCAGCTCCCCACCCTTCTGGTCCCAGTCCGTGAAAATGATGGCTGCGGTCCATTGCTTGGCTATCTTCTCGCATGTCGCAAGTATCGATGTGCCGTCGTTGAGCACGACGACATTGCCGTTCACACCGAGGCTCCTGAGCGCAATCCTGTCCTTCAGCCCCTCGACTATTACGGGCATGAGCCTGGATGCCTCGTCCATCTCCTTCAGCGTTTCCTCGAGCGTGTCAAGCGTTTCATTCTGGTCCAATCGCATTCCTCAGCTTATCCTTCAGGGCGGCCATGTCAAGCCCCTTGACAAGCACCCTCTTGTGACCGGAGGTGTGCCCACTACTTATTATTATCTGGCCCGAAGGCAGTTCCAGCAGTTTCGCAAGGTAACGGACAAGCTCGGCATTTGCCTCCCCCTCCTGCGGCTTCGCCCTCAGGTCGACGGTGATGCGCTTCCTCCAGGGCTCGTAGCCGCGGATGCCCAGCCTTTTCGAGCCGGGGTTCGCGTCCAGATCCACGAATATCCCGTCCTTGCCCTGCTTCAGCGCGTCTGTCCACATCGGCCCTGCAATTGGTTACAATATATATGAACATAATCGCTGATACAATAAAATATATATAAGCCATGGACCAGCGCATGCGCCTGGTGATTGACACGCGGGCAGGACTGGCAGGCGACATCGTAGTCGCCGGGCTGATCGGGCTCGGAGCCGACCCGGACAGGGTTTGCGGGGCAATGGAAGCGGCAGGCAACCTGCTCGGCCCTACCCGGGTGAGGCATGCCCCGGAGTCTGGCATAAACAGGCTGAGCATCCAATTTACGCAGCCGGGCCATCTTTCAGCTGCCGAGGCGGGGGATGTCCTGGACATGGCGCTGGACACAGCGGGGCTGATCCGCCCGTGGTCAGGCATCGCCCTGAATATATTGACTGTGCTAACGGAGGCTGAGGCTCATGTCCATTCTGTGCATCCGGTTCTGAGGCGGCATTGCCACGGCTCGGAGGCAGTCCTGCACGAGGCATCCGACATAGTGATGGACGTCCTGGGAACCGCTGCCGGTCTGGCTGAATTGGGCATCACAGCCGTGGAATACATCGGTCCGGTTGGCGTCGGCTCGGGCACGGTGAGATTCTCCCATGGTATTCTGGATGTGCCCACGCCCGCGACAAGGTTCATACTTGAAAAGCACGGAATACCCTGGAAGAATACCCAGACCGGAATGGAGGCTGCAACGCCGACTGGCGCAGCCATACTTGCCGGTTGCGGCGCGGTGCGGGCCCATGAAACTCCCAAGTACTTCAGAAAGGCCATGGCTGGCGGGACACGCCCCCTGCCCCCCCTGACCTTCTTCCTGACGGATTGACCCGGGCAAATAATTAAATACAATCTCCAGGCTTCGGCACGCGGATGGAACTCTCAGAGGGTTTAACGGTCATCGTTGCAGTATTCGCCATAGTCAACCCAGTGGGCAACATATCCTTCTTCGTCGCGCTCACTGACGGATATTCCAGGAGGGAGAAGAACGCGGTCATCAGGAAGACCACCCTGGTCGCGGGGGGCGTGCTGGCGGTGTTCGCGCTACTCGGCACGTACATATTCGACTTCTTCAGCATCACAATCCCGGCATTCAGGATAGCCGGGGGCATACTCCTGCTCACCATCGCGTTCTCCATGCTGCAGGGCAGCCATCCCAAGTCCAAGATAACCGACAGGGACAAGGAGGAGGCGCTGCAGAGGGAAGCCGTCGGAATAGTTCCCCTGGGCATACCGATGTTCGCAGGCCCCGGTTCCATAACCACGGTCATGATATACATCACAGATGCGAGCGCGGACCCTGCGGAGGGCACTGACTGGTATTTGATACTGTTCGTATTCCTGGCAATACTCATAACGATGATGCTGAGCTACATTTTGCTGTACTACGGCGAGACCCTTTTCGAGAGGATAGGCAGGATGGGCACGCAGGCCTTCTCCAGGATTATGGGCCTGATACTCGCGGCAATGGCGGTTCAGTTCATACTCGGCGGGTTCATAGCCTTCCTGCAGGATTACAACCTGATATCCTGATGAATCAATGCAGGGAAAAACCGTTATCGTGGGGCAGCGAGAAAGCCCTGCCGTTCATCATGTCAGTCTTCCTGGAGATGCTGAGGAAGTCGAGGCAGTCGAAGCAGAAGCCGTACCTCCGGTCGTCAGGCAGCACGACCAGCTGGCACCCGCATTTCCTGCACCGCCCGAACATGTCTGCCGAGTTATCGAAGGACCGGACATCCGGTCTGATAGATATGTATGATTTTCTCAAATTCAAACCCCATCACAGTTGAGTAAAGGGGGAAACGATTCTATCTATAAATATCCTCTGGCTAAAGGTATATATATCCCGAATTATAAGGGATGGCTGAAGGAAGAAAAGCATACTTCAATAGCACCCCATTCAGTTGTCGACGCGTGACGGTTCATTGTCGGATGCGTCGCTTGGAAAATAATAATAATTGCATTCAACGCTGCTTTTTGCTGAACTCGCATCAAACCCCTAACCGCCCATCCCCCAGCATGCATTCTGCGAATGCTTTATTATGCCGTGCACCATCCCTGTTGTGTGGTTGAAATGTTCATCGCTGACATCAGGATAAAATTGAAGAAAGGAGTCGCAGACCCGGAGGGTAAAAACACGAAGAAAGCGCTCGAGCTTCTCGGGTTCCCGGAGGTGGCCGAGGTTAAGGCTTCCAAGTTCTTCTCGGTGCACCTTGATTCGCCGGACGAAGCCTCGGCCAGGGATGCGGTCGAGAGGATATGCCTCGCGCTTCTCGCCAACCCGGTGATAAACGAATACTCCTACGAGATCAGGGAGGCCTAGGTTGGCCCCCGAGGGTCTGTACCGGAAGCTGGAAGCGCCCTTCCCCCTGAGCGAGGTCCTGCTCATAGGTGCGGCAGAGGAGCAGCTGAAGGCCATGGCCGCAGAGAGCGGCACAGGGCTCAGCCTCGATGAAATGAAAATGCTGGCCGATTACTTCGGCAAAATGGGCCGCAACCCGACAGAGGTCGAGCTCCAGTCCCTGGGGCAGGCATGGTCCGAGCATTGCTGCTACAAAAGCTCCAAGGCAATCCTGCGCGAGTTCGTTTTCGGAATAGACAGCTCCCAGGTCATAGACCGTGGCGATGCCGGCGTCATGGAGTTCGATTCCGAGAATGCATACTCCCTGAGGATAGAGTCGCACAACCACCCGAGCGCGGTCGAGCCCTACGGAGGCGCCGCCACCGGGATCGGCGGAATTGTGAGGGACGTGCTGTGCATGGGCTGCCAGCCAATAGCCCTCGCGGACCCGCTGTTCTTCGGCAAGCTTGACACGCTTCCCGGAAAAGTTCCGAAGGGCACAAAGCACCCGACATACCTGTTCGACGGCGTTGTCTCCGGGATTAGGGACTACGGCAACAGGATAGGCGTTCCCACGATATCAGGGGGCGTGTTCTTCGACCCGTCATACGTAGGCAACTGCCTGGTGAACGTGGGCTGCGTGGGCATTGCCAGGAAGGAGCATCTCTACAGGAACAGGGTCGGGGGCGTCGGCGACAGCCTCGTCCTTGTCGGCGGCCGGACGGGGCGCGACGGCATTCATGGAGTGACATTCGCATCGGCAATCCTGACTGGGGAATCCGAGACTGAGAGCCGGGGCGCGGTGCAGCTCGGGGACCCTATCACCAAGGAGCCTGTCATCCACGCTGTGCTGGAGGTTGCTAGGCGCCATTTGATAACTGGTATGAAGGACCTGGGCGGCGGCGGCCTCTCGTGCGTGTGCGGGGAGCTCGCGTATGCCGCAGGCTTCGGCGTGGAGGTGCAGCTGGACAATGTCCCGCTCAAGGAGGAGGGCCTCATGCCATGGGAGATTTGGGTCTCCGAATCGCAGGAGCGCATGATGCTGGCTGTGAACGATGCCAATCTCGAGGAGGTGCTTCATGTTTTCAGATTCAACGATGTCGAGGCCAATGTTGTCGGCAGGGTCATACCCGAGCAGAAGGCCAGGGTGTTCTTCCGCGGGACGCTCGTCCTTGACCTTGACCTGAAGTTCCTCACAGGCGGCCCCGAGTACTGCCGCCCCAGGGAGATACGCAATCCGGGACAGAACACCCCGGAATCCCCTCCGGCCAGGACACTGTTCCACAGCGACGCGCTGCTCGAACTGCTCGCCTCGGAGAACATATGCTCGAGGGACTGGGTCATACACCAGTACGACCACGAAGTGAGGGGCTGCACGGTGCTGAAACCTCTTCAGGGCAAATTGGGTCACGCATGCCACGGCGACGCCTCCGTCCTCAAGCCTGTCGAGGAAAGCTGGCAGGGGCTCGCGATCTGCACGGCCGCGAATCCCTGGGTGACCAAGACAGACCCGTACAGGGGCGGCAAGGCAACAATCGACGAGATGTGCCGCAACCTTGTCGCGGTCGGAGCCAGGCCGCATTCATTCAGCAACTGCCTTAACTTCGGCAACCCTGAGAAACCCGAGCGCCTTGGCGAGTTCCTCGAGGCAGTCCGGGGAATGGGCGAGGCAGCGGCTAAGCTGGGCATACCCACGCCCAGCGGGAACGTGAGCTTCTACAACGAGACCGAATCCGGTTCCGTGATGCCCACCGCCGTTGTCCTCGGCGCCGGAATAGTCCCGGATGTCAGGAAGGCCGTCACCTCGGACCTGAAGGCTGAGGGAAATGCCATCTACCTTGTCGGGCACACGGGCCCGGAAATGGGCGGCTCTGCCTACCACAGGCTCGTCGGAGCATCCAGCTCCTTGGTTCCTGATACGGACATCGGCATGCTTAAAAGAAGCATGGACGCATTGCTCAGGGCCATCGACGAGGAACTTGTGAGGTCATGCCACGACCTGTCTGACGGGGGCCTGGCCGTGGCCATCGCCGAGATGTGCATCGGAGGCCAGCTGGGCGCGGAGCTTGACCTCGAATGCACCAACTACTTGCCTGAGGAAGCAGCTCTGTTCTCGGAATCCAATTCACGCTGGCTGGTCGAAGTGCCCCAGGACTCTGTCGGGCAATTCGAGGACATCCTGGGAGACATGGCAGTCATGGCGGGCGAGGTTTTCGGGGACGAACTGCTCATCGCCAGGGGGGAGGAGATACTGGTCACGGCCGACGTCGCGGAGCTGGAGAATGCATGGCGCCGGACCCTGTGGAGGCGCATGGGGGGTGTGGGATGAGGCGCGACGAAGTGAAGGTCTGCGTGCTCAGGATAGAGGGCACCAACTGCGAAACCGAGTCATACCTGGCGTTCGAAAGGCTCGGGGCGAAGCCCGAGATCGTGCATCTGAAGCAGCTCACCGGCCAGGATGTCAGGGAAGACGAGAAACGCGACATCATGGACTATCACATTCTCATGATACCGGGCGGATTCTCCTCGGGGGATTATGTGCGGGCGGGTGCGATATTCGCAGCCAGGATGAAGAGCAGGCTCGCAGGACCCCTGGTCGAGTTCATCAGGCAGGAGAGGGCGGTGCTGGGCGTGTGCAACGGCTTCCAGGTGCTGGTTGAGATGGGCATACTTCCCGGCCTTGACGAAGTGATGAGCCCGCAGCCTCAAGCGGTTCTGGCGACCAACGAGTCGTCCAGGTTCGAGTGCAGGCCTACATTATTGAAATATGAAAATAATTATAATTGTATATTTACAAATAAATTAAAATTTGGCCAGGTTCTGCGCGTGCCCTCGGCCCACGCCGAAGGCAGGTTGCTGTTCCCCTCGGAGCAGGCCGAGAAGATGCTGCAGCGCCTGGAGGACAACGACCAGGTCGTGTTCAGGTTTGTCGGCCCGGACGGAAAATACGCCGGATACCCCTGGAACCCGAACGGCTCGCCGGGGAACATAGCCGGCATCTGCAACCCCGCAGGGAACGTGCTCGGCATGATGCCCCATCCGGAGAGGGCGTTCCACAGGTACACTCATCCTGACTGGACGCGCGGTCTGGACTCGCCGCTGGGCGACGGCCACGCCATTTTCGAGGGCATCCTGGACCATGTCACCGATAATTTCTGAGGTCAAGCTTTTTATTTGATGGCGGAATTACCCCCGAGGGTGAGGAAATGAAACTCCTGGTCAAGGGCAAAGTGAAGGAAGTCTACGAGCTGGATGAGAACACCCTGAGGTTCAGGTTCACCGACCAGATCTCCGTGTTCGACAAGATAATACCCAGCCTTATCCCGAGGAAGGGGGAGAGCCTCTGCAGGACCTCCGCATTCTGGTTCGGAATGGCAAAGGCCAACGGTATAGACACGCATTTCATGGGCATGCCAGCGCCGAACGAGATGGACGTGAAGCGCATAAGGCAGGTGAATAAACTCGACATGCCCGATTCCGAGCGCATGAACGTCATGCTGCCGCTGGAATTCGTCTGCCGGCATTATATTGCAGGCTCACTGTGGGACCGCCTGAAATCGGGAAAGGCGGCCAAAGAGGAACTCGGCATCTCCGGAACCCCGGAATACGGAATGAAGCTGCCCGAGCCGGTGTTCGAGGTGACGACCAAGTTCGAGGAGTTCGACAGGCCCGTGACCTTCGAAGAAGCCATGGGATCCCTCGGCCTCAGGAAGGAGGAGCTGGACGCCGCCAGGGAGATGACGCTCAAGATGGACTCGCTCATGGCCAGGGAGGTGGAGGCCAGGGGGCTCCTGCACGTGGACGGGAAGAAGGAGTTCGCCATCGGCGCGGGAGGCCGGCCCATGCTCATCGACACTTTCGGAACAGCTGACGAGGACCGCTTCTGGGACGCCAAGGCCTACAATGACGGCAGGTTCGTCGAGCTGAGCAAGGAATATGTGCGCCAGTACTACCGCGGGACAGGGTACCACGAGGCCCTGATGGAGGCCCGCGAGCTCAGGCAGGTCGAGCCCGATATAGAGGAACTCCCTCCGCAGATGGTCGACGATACAGCGGAGCTTTACGCCAAGCTGTTCGAGCGCATAACCGGCCAGGAATTCTGATGCCTATACTGGACGACCACCTGCATTTGCAGCCCGAGGGAAAAGGCGTTGAAGCTTTGAAAGAGTTCGAGAAGGCGGGCGGCACCCACGTAATTTTATGTCATCTTCCATATAAAGGTGTAAAGATAAAAACCGGCCAGGATTTCAGGAAGCAGTACCAAATATCCCTCGATTTGGCGGAAAAATGCCGAAGGGAAACGTCAGTCAAGGTCTATCTGATGCTCGGCCCTTACCCGGGGCATGTCGCATGGCTGTGGGATTCTCTCGGTCCTGAAGCCACGCTTCAGGCGATGAGGGAGGGCATGGAGATAGCAACCAAGCTGGTCCGGGAGGGCAAGGTTCTCGGCATAGGCGAGATAGGCCGCCCCCATTTCCCCGTTTCACCGGAGATATGGGCCGCCTCCAACGAGACAATGAAATACGGCATGGAACTGGCCAGGGAAGCCGGATGTGCCGTCCAGCTCCATACTGAGAGCGCAGGCCCCGAGGTCTGGAAGGAATTGGCCCTGATGGCGGACTCGGTCGGGCTTCCTAGAGACAAAGTGGTGAAGCATTATTCCGGTCCCGCCATACTGGATTCAGAGAATTTCGGGCTCTTTCCCTCGGTTCTCTCGTCCAAGGACAACATCCGCGCTGCCGCAGAAAAGGGCTCCAGGTTCATGATGGAGACTGACTTCCTGGATGACCCGAGGCGCCCGGGAGCGGTGTTCGCTCCAGCCACAGTCCCGAAGAGGACCAAGGCCATGCTGGAGGCCGGGGTTTTCACAGACGACACTGTCGCCAGGGTGCACGGGGAATGGCCCAGGAAAATATATGGGATTGATATATAATATTATTTTAATATAATAACTTTATTATTTCCATCTACCGCCCGCACCCCCGCCTCCGGTGCGCCCGCCGCCCCAGTTCTTGCCCCCGCCCTTCCCGATTAGGTACGGCAGGAAGAAGAAAATCCTGCCTCTGGTTATAACTGTGAGGAACGCGATTATAACCACGACGATGACGAGCTGCCAGAATGTGAGCGGTATGAAGGGAATGGGGTGCGGGTCCTTCGGCGGTTCTCCGTCATACTCCTCCTGGATGGCGCCGCCCATGTTGTTGACCAGGTCGCATATCCCTGTCCCGTAGAGGTCCTCCTCCATGCACGGCACCAGGTAGGTCTCTGTGAAATTCGCCACCCTGGCGTCCGGGAGGACAGCCTCGAGGCCGTAGCCCACCTCCACCCGCCACTCCGAGGTATCGGTGACCACCAGAATCAGGAGGCCGTTGTCCTTGCCCTCCTGCCCCAGGCCGTTATCCTGGAAGGTCCTGGTCGCATATGTGTTGATGTCAGAAGGGTAAGTTGTATTGACCACAAGCACGGCGATCTCGGCACCGCACTCCCAGTACACGGTGTCACAGAGGTCTGCGATGTCCTTCTCCTCGAAGTCGTCCAGCGCATGTGCCAGATCAGTAACGTAATCCTCAAGTTCCGGATATTCCTGGGCAGCGGCAAACGGGGACAGGATGACCAGAACGGTCAGGAATATCGCAGCCGCCCAGCTTGCCATGCGTCACCTACGGTGCAGGCGGCGCGTTCTCGCTGTTGTAGTACCGCCTGGGTTCGAAATCCCCGGAGTTCGCGACCCAGCTCGCCGGGAACCTCTTGATGTGGCTGTTGTACTCCCTCACGTAGTCGTTGTAGTACATCCTCTCGGTGGCTATGCGGTTCTCTGTGCCCGTGACCTCGTACATCAGGTCCTGGACGACGACGACGCCGTTCAGCCCGGGGTAGTTCTCGACCTGGACTATGATTGTCGCGGCCTGGGCGTCCAGCGCGCTCGAGGCGTTGATTTGGCCCTGCTCGTCCCCGGAATCGAGGGCCTGGGCCCACTGCATCCTCAGGTTCGTGATGTTCGCGTAGGTGCTTGCCTCCCAGTTCAGATAGCTGTCAGTAATATTCATCAGCTGGGGTATGAGGTCGAACTTCCTCTGGTAGGCGTTGGTGACCTGCGCCCACTGGCTGTCGATCCGCTCGCTCTCGTTCACCATCTTGTTGTAGGTCAGCATCCACCACAGGCCGAAGCCCAGAACGGAGACCAGGACGATTATCACGACGATTATTGCCATCACTTTGCCGTTGAATTCCATGAAATGGGAATAATTAATTCCTGTATTTAAGCTGAATGGCAGTATGGCGTCTATACACCCGGTTCCGGTCAACCATCCCTGTAATCGGTTCCAGCTAACGCCACCATGCCTCGGCCGATTGTTCTCATTCTGAAGTCCGAGGCCGGGGTTGTGGCCTGGTTTATTGAACCAGGCTGGTGACGATTGAGCTCATCCTTAGGAAACCCCGTCTTGAGCGCAGCGAAGGGCGGGGAGGTGTTAAATCATTCAACCCAACAACGATTTATACACCTCGCAATATCCCAGGCTGAAATGGGTCCGTGGGGTAGCTTGGTATCCTTGCAGCTTGGGGTGCTGTTGACTCCAGTTCAAATCTGGACGGACTCACTTTCTTTTTCGTTTTGCCATGTATATGTTCGTAGAAAAAGAAAGCGCGCCGAATACGCCTCCTGCTAATATCAGCAGAGTATTCGGCAGCGTCGCCAAACTAGCGAATGTTTGCATATGCATGCAGAGTCTGTTTGGCGATAACCAGATCTTGCATGGACTCGTCTCTATCATCCTTTTTCCGGCGTATTCGCCGTAGTCCGTCGATTTGAACTGGAGTCGGGCCCGGTGAACGTTTGTGAGGCCCTTTACCCTGGCCTTACGGCCAAGGCTTGGATTGATTCTAGATATAGGTGTTGTCACGCGTTAATATAATGTTGCCAGTACCCCGCCCTCACAGGCGGGGCATGCCGTTTTAAAATGTCAATGCCGTTCCCCTAATCGAACGGCATTACCTCGTCGATCAAGTTGATGTGGCTCAGGACCATCCTTCTGCAGCAGTACCTTTCCAGGCCCAAATCGTCGAGAACTTTCTGCGGATCCTCTCCCTTGGCCACCCGCTCCTTGAACGGCTCGTATGCCGAGCCGACCACGTTGCCGCATGTGAAACATTTGACTGGTATTATCATGGCATTGTCTCCTGCTTCGCAGCAGACATGTCTTGAAACACCGATTCCAATATGCACCTAATGAGTTTCAAGATATCACCTGTACGATTTCTGCCTCTTCTTCCTGGCGCCCCTGCCCAGCGGTTTCTTGGGCATTTTCCTGCGCGCATCGCTGACCATCAGGCTCCTGTCGTACTGCCTGAATATGGTCTCGAGCTCCTCGTCCTCCAGGAACTGGACGATGCCTTTGGCGATAGCTGTTCTGATGGCCGACGCCTGGCCCATGATGCCGCCACCGCTCACATTGACATGGATGTCCAGCTTCTCGGCCTTGGCTCCCGCAATGTTCACGGGCTCCATTATCTTGAACCTTGCGAGCTGCGGCTGGTATATCTCCAGGGGGACCTTGTTTATCCACACGCGGCCGGCGCCCTTCCTGACAGTGGCCCTTGCGACCGAGGTCTTTCTCTTTCCGCTGGTGTTGACAACCTTTGCAGCCGTCATATCAGAAATCCGCTCCCAGCCATTCGGCCACGTCGCCCAGGTATGTCTTCCTGGTCGCGCCCCTGTCCAGGGCCGTTTCTATACTGGTGAAATCGGTGCCCTTCATCTCCCTCGGGACACCGATGTAAACTTTCAGTTTCTTAATCGCAGTCCTGCCTCGGGCCTGGTTGAAAGGCAGCATTCCCCTGACTGACCTCTTGAACATGCGGTCCGGCATCCTCGGGTAATAGGGGCCGAACCTGTTCCGGCCCGCCACGCCGCGGTCGCGCCTTGCCTTGTAGTCCGCCAGTATCTGCTCCTTTCTGCCCGTGATGACAATGCGCTCGGCGTTCACCACAACGATTTCCTCGCCGTCCAGCAGCTGCTTCGAGATATATGTGGCAAGCCTGCCCAGGATGTGTCCGGAACCGTCGATGACCTGCACTTGTTCACCCCATTATCCTGATGCCGCTGCCCTTCGGGTTCTGCTTTGCCATTTCCCCGATATGAACGAAGCTTCCCCCTGCGCGCTCGACCTTGTGCACCGCGCTCTCGGACGCCGAGAATGCGGCCACGTTAACGGCCTTCGTGAGAATACCGGTGCCCAGGAGTTTCCCGGCTATTATGACGCTCTCCTTAGCCTTTGCATGCCTCTCCAGACTTGCCACATTCACCTCGGCCCAGACCCTGGAGGGTTTCTCCAGCTTCCTGGCTATCGTGCGCCAGATGGGCGCGTCATTGTCCCTCGACACCTTCTTCAAATCGAATATGAGGTTCTTTAAGTTGGGATTGGTCTTGGAACTGAGCTTCAACAGTTACCCTCCTTGGGTAGGATACCCCGAGAGACCAGATATATATGAAGGTTTCTACAAAAACTACCAGCCCCTTAAGTGGCTGGCGTTGACGTATTGAACCATTGACATCAGATTCGGGGCTGGAAGTTTCTCAGGCAGCCACGCACCTAAATATCAAAGCCCGAATGCTTTGATTTCAGATGGACACAGATGCACGGTGCATGGCGGTCTACCACGTTTACTGCCCTACACTTTCATCCAGGCCATCAATGGCCTGGCGTTCAGCTAGGCAAGGCAGTATTGGCTCTTGCGCGCCGTCAAACATTATTAATATCTCCGGGGCATGGTCCAAACACCGAGGCGGAAAAATGAAACTTGACAAGAAGGTCCAGGACATGAGGCTGGTCAGGGAGGCAAAGGTCAGCAGTGTCGTGAAGATGATGAAACAGTCGGGCGGGTTCACTGCGAAGAAGCTCGCTACCGGCGTGGACATCCTTGTGGAAATGCAGGGGAAGAAGGGCTGCATCAAATTCCTGTCCTTCCCGGCCTGCATAATCGCTACCGGCACAAGGGGCCTCATCAGGGACATGGTCAAGGAGAAAATGTTCGACGTGATTGTCACCACCTGCGGCATGCTGGACCACGACCTTGCCCGCACAAAGGAGGATTATTACCACGGCGAATTTGAGATGGACGACGCCAAGCTGCTCGACGAGGGAATCAACCGCCTGGGCAATATCCTCATACCCAACGGGAGCTACGGCATAATCCTCGAGAAGATGATGCAGCCTGTCCTCCAGGAGCTCTGGGACGAGGGGAAGCGCGAGCTGTCCACCAGGGAGCTGGCCTGGGAGTTCGGCAGGAGGGTCGGGACAGAGGACTCCATACTTTACTGGGCCGCGAGGAACAAGATCCCGATTTACGTCCCGGGCATCACGGACGGCGCCTTCGGCTCGCAGCTCTGGCAGTTCAGCCAGGAGCACAAGGACTTCAGGATAGACCTGCTCAAGGACGAGAAGGAGCTCGCAGACATCGTCTTCACGGCCAAGTGCACCGGCGCCCTCATGATAGGCGGCGGGATATCCAAGCACCACACGATATGGTGGAACCAGTTCAGGGACGGCCTGGACTATGCTGTTTACATTACCACTGCCGTGGAGCATGACGGCTCCCTCTCCGGCGCGAGGATACGCGAGGCAGTGTCCTGGGGCAAGGTCAGGAAGGACGCGAAGTTCATCACGGTCGAGGGTGACGCGACCATACTCCTTCCCATCATGATGAGTGCGGTGAAGGACGCGGTTTGAAACGGCGTATTATTGGCAAGACATGTTATTGCAGCATGCCCCGTCTGATTCCATCGTTTGCTGGCTTAAGGGCGGGGTTTCATTGTGGAAGCGTTTGAGTGCGCTTGTTAATAGCATTATGAGGCAATGTATTCCAAAAAACCTCGCCTGACCGAAGGGAGGGCGGGGATTCTGGGAGCCCTTACATAGAGACGTTTTTTCATACTTCGCCAAAGGATGAAAGAAACGATTCCATGCAAGAGCTATCAATTTCGCCCGGCTCGCACGCGCCGAGCGAGTACCCGACATCCCCGGGCTGTGCCCGGGGTTTTCGATTCAGGAGCAACTGAATGCCTGAGAATGCTCTGTCACCTGTCTAGATAAGATAGGAAAACCCCGCCCTAACAGGCGGGGCATGTTGCTCTTATAATAACAAAAATCGTTTATATCATCCTTTGCACAAACTATATAATCCTCAATACAATCTTAGATTGATGGCAATTAGGCGCTCATTCACATTGTTGGCCGCGTTGGCGGTCGCGGTCCTGTTCTGCATTCCGGCAATACCCCAGACCGCGGAAGCGCAGGCCTCGTCGGAGAATGTCGTCATAATCAAGACCGATTACCAGATGCTGGGCCTGACTGACCTTCACGGTGGCGGCCACCTGACATACGAACTGCACGGCCATGCGGCCGGCGACCTCAGGAGGGCTGTTCTGGCAGCATATGACGGCGTGTACGCGGGAACAACGCCCGGGGCCATTGATTCGAGGGAGCTGAGGTTCAGCAACACCGAGGGCTATATCGGGGAATTGGAGCACTATCTTGAGAACCTCCAAGTTGAATTCTTCGCCGGCTTCACCACATCCTTTGCCCCGCTGCACCCGATGGAGGACATCAGCGTGGATGCGACCGGATTCACGACCGTTACGGACATTCCCACGGACAATTTCACGCCCATCAGGATATTCCTCTACTTCAACTCGTTCAACTCGAACGTGCCATTCTATGACCCTCTGTTCAACAGGGCATTCGTGGACGCGCTGTTCCACGCATCCGTATATGGCACCGGGCAGATACACCCGGACGCCTACATATACCAGTACAAGCACACTGACTACCGTGTGAGCTTCGGCAGCTTCCAGAACCCGGACCTGAACAGCGGCAAGATACAGATAGTCCGCACGCCGGCCGGGGAAATCGTTTCCTATTCGGTGACCTTCCGGTACAGTGATATTCCGCTGAGCGGCGAGACGACCGCGTTCAAGCCCTTTGATTTTCTCGAGAACCCGCAGTTTCTGTTCGCGCTCGTGTTCATCTGCGGCTACTTCATGTCCACCATGCCCACCCGCATGTACGCGAACTACAAGTTCGCCTATCCCAGGAGGTTCAGGCACAAGGCCCTTAAAATTACCTGGCTCCACATACTCAGCAAGCTGATGATCATACTCCTCATCGTGTTCTATTTCTTCCCCTCCATGTTCGGATTTATTTCCCCGAACATATTCCTCGGGGGGTGGCTGATGTGGTTGCTCTCGATTGTCCTCGCAGTCACTTTCAGCGTCCTGGCCAAGGTGCTGTACGACCGCAAGCTGGAGCAGCTCAACAAGGAGCAGCTTGCCACGCCCGAGAGAAGGCCTGTCAGGAGGCCGGCACCGCAACCTGTCACACGCACGCCGGCTGGCGTGAACATCGTTGTCCAGCCCCAGCCCCAACCCCAGCAGGCACCGGCACCGGCTCCCGCGCCTGTCAAGGAGAAGCCCACGGGCCCGCCCTGCGCTGTGTGCAGGAGGCCCATAACGGATTATGTCGATTTGCTGAAGTGCAAATGCGGCCAGCTCTATCACGAGAAATGCGCCGAGGTGGCAAAGCACTGCACAAGGTGCGGCAACGCCCTGGTCGAGGTCGTGCCGGTAGGACCCGCCAAGGTGGACATCAAGTGCCCGAGCTGCGGCAAGATGAACAAGGTGGAAGAGGGCTCTGACCTGCTTCTCGTGAAATGCATCTCCTGCAAGACCATATTGGAGAAGATCGACAGCGGATACAACTACCTGATAGTGGACAATGACCATGCCACGGCGTTCAGCATGTTCGTGTCCCTGCTGAAGTCCGGCGCCACGGGCCTTTCCATTTCAACAACGTTCCCTGACAAGCTGAAGAAGGAGCATGACATGGCCAGAGCCGAAGTGATATGGCTCACTGATACTTCGGTCGCGGACAAGAAGACAATAAACCCGCACAGGCTGGAGTTCGAGATGATGCGCATGTACGCGGCCTTCGTCAAGAACAACCCCAAGTCCGCCATAATACTGGACGGGTTCGAGTACCTGGTGGTGGAGAACGGCTTCGACAAGGTCTTCAAGTTCATCAAGAAGATTAACGACTTGTCCTCGGTCAACAACGCCACGCTGATAGTACCGATCGGCACAAGCTCGCTAGAACCCGACCAACTGGGCACCCTGAAGAAGGAGTTCGACAAGGTTATAGACATGGTCGGCGAGGGCGATTAATAGCTGGATGTTTCGAAACGGCATGCCCCGCCTGTTTTTAGCGGCATCCAAAGTCCTGCGGGACATTTGGAACGGAAGGGCGGGGTTGCAGTGTAGAAACATTTGAGTGCGCTTATTCTCTGAGTATTCGGGCTTATTTCCGCAACAAACCCCGGCTGTTAGGCCGGGGTGATCAATGTGTTGGCTCTTGCACAGATACGTTTTCTCAAACTTGGCCGAAGGGTGAGAGAAACGATTCCATGCTAGATCTTTCAGTTTCGCCTGGCTCGCACTGGCCAGGCGAGTACCCGACATCCCCGGGGCAACAACGAATGGCAAGCCATTCGTCTTTCTCGCATTGATACTGAAAAGTGCCACTGAGCTACAATGCTCGAAGCCCCGAGGTTTTCAAATTCGGAGCAACAAAATGCCTGAGATTGCCCTGTCACCGAGTATTTTTCTTTGGCCTCGCTCCGCTGGCTCACCCTCTAAAGAAAAATATTCAGAAAAAAGAAACTCGGGTACGCCGAAAGCTGCCTTTCGGCTACCTCGAGACCTTCGGTCTCTCGTTTCACCTGCTCGCTCGGCCTCACCATTGGATTCGTATTGATAAAATGAAACCCCGGCCTTGGGTTCGGATGAGCCCGCATCAGCCGGGGCATGCTGAACCCATCATGCTTGCACTAAAAAACCTCAGATTTCGCATGTACCTCTATTCCTTTGTTCGTAATGTTGTAGGGCTTGATGCGCCTCGAGTGGTTGGCCCGCCTCATCTTGACGACCCGCACCGAGAGCTGGATGTCCGAGCCGTCGCTGGTCTCGTTGTACCTGAGCAGTATCACGCCGTCAGCTATGTACTCCACCAGCCCGTCCCTGGAGACGTTCGGGTTCTCCGGCTTCACTTCCGCCGTGAATAGCGCCGTGGCTCCGGAATTCTTTATCTGCTTGCACAGGTCGAAGAGGCCCTGGCGCCTCTCCGAGTCGCCGTCGAACAGCATGCTGAGCAGCGAGACAGAATCGAACACCACGCGCTTCGCGCCGGTAGTTTTTATGTAGGCCGGGAGCTCGCCGTGGATCCTGGCTATCGTGCTCTTGGCGTCGGATGGCTCCAGCTTGACCAGCGTCAGCGCCTTGCTGTCTATGAACGGCCTGAGGTTCCAGCCGAAGGTGAGAGCGTTGTTCGCGACCGCGGTCTCGTCCTCCTCCAGGGAGATGAAGATGCCCTTCTCGCCCTTCTGCAGCCCCGTCCAGATGAACTGCAGCGACATCGTTGTCTTCCCGGTGCCGCATGAGCCCAGGAGGGCTATGATCTGTCCGCCGGGTATTCCCCCGCCCAGCATCTCGTCCAAGCCAGCTATCCCGGTCTCAACCTTCTCGTCACCCATGCCATCACCTTATCGTTTCCATGTTTATCACGGTCATGCCGCTGTGCGCCGTGACCATGGTAGGGAACCGCGCAATCCGTTCCTTGTCCAGGTGCGGCATGACGCTCATGAACTTCTCCACGTACATGAACCTCTGGCGCTTGCTGCTGAGATGGTACTTTGTCCACTCGAAAGTGAGAACGCCGTCCACGCTGTCCAGGAACATCTGCTCCTCCCTGGGCTCGAGTATCCCGCGGGTCAGCATGATGTAGATGACCCCTCCCCATCGCTTGGAAGCCCTCTGCATGCCCTTCAGAATGCTGACCAGGTCGGCTGTGTTTATGTTCTCCGAGACGACCAGGTCTGTGAGCGAGTCTATCACTATCATGGACTTGCGGGGCGTCTCCTCCAGGTACTTTATCAGCGCCTCCAGCACATTCTCCTTGGGCGTGCCCGCGAACAGAGTGCCGCCGTTGTCTCCGTCGGTCCAGGACGGCGGGACCAAGCTTTTCTTGTAGTAATGCGCGCTGAGGTCCTTGAACTGTATCTTCCTGGACAGCATGTTGTAGAACGCGGGGTCGAAGCCCTCGTGCACCTCCCGGAGCACATCGTCCTTGGTCCTGGAGAATGTGATGTAGCAGATATGGTCCGGTATCCCTTCCATGCTGCAGAATGTGCCCAGCATGGTCTCGAACATGTACGGGTGCTCCTTCACCGTGGCGAGCTTGTAAGCCGAAGTGTATATGAACTCATGCTGGCCGGCGCCGATGTCGCCGTACAGGATGACGACCGAGCCCTCAGGCAGGCCGCCGTTCACTATCGCGTCAAAATCAGGCACGCCTGTAGGCACCTTCAGTACATTGTGTCCCATCTTGTCCCTCGACGGGCCTTAAACGTTGGATTCCCTTATTAGCATTGCGGTAGCAATGGCAGTCGCAAATAGACCGTTGCATGCCGTGCGTTTGCCATCACAGGCTATCAAAGCACCCCGGCTTTGATCGTTAGGCATGCAACTGGCACATGGCAAACTTCCAGCCTTGCAGGTGCTCTATATCAATAAAGGTTGTTAGTTTGCGCAATCCTTAAATCGCTGCCTCCATTCCCTGCATGCAGGACTTGAGCCCATGAAGAAGATAGTGGAATGCGTGCCCAACTTCAGCGAGGGAAAGGACAGATCCGTCATTGACCAGATTGCCGCGGCCATCGAGAGCGTCGAGGGCAGTAGGGTTGTCGACATCGACATGGGCGCGGACACGAACAGGACCGTTCTAACTTTCTTCGGGACGCCGGAGAGCGTCGCGGAATCCGCCTTCCTGGCCGTGAAGAAGTCCTCCGAGCTCATTGACATGACAGTCCAGAAGGGCGCGCACCCGAGGATGGGCGTGACGGACGTTTGCCCGTTCATTCCCGTGTCTGGCGTCACGATGAAAGACTGCGTCGAGATTTCTAAGAAGGTCGGTGCCCGCATCGGAAAGGAGCTCGGGTTCCCAGTCTACCTGTACGAGGAATCCGCGTCCAGCAAGGAAAGGCGCAGCCTCGCATTCCTGAGGGAGGGCGAGTACGAGGGCCTGAAGGCCAGGTTCAGGGAAGGCAAGCTGAAGCCGGACTACGGCCCTGCGAAACTCGTTCCGAAATTCGGGGCCATGGCATGCGGGGCCAGGGAGTTCCTGATAGCCTATAATATCAATCTCAACACCAAGGACAAGAAGTATGCTTCGGACATAGCCCTGGAGATACGAGAGAGCGGCCGGGTGAAGAGAGGGCCCAGTCCGACAGGGTTCTACAAGGACGGGGAGATAATCCGCGACAGGAAGGGCAACAAGATAGAGATACCCGGCAAATTCAGGAACTGCCGCGCGATCGGCTGGTACATCGAGGAATACGGCCAGGCGCAGATTTCCATCAATCTAACTGACTACCATGTCACGCCTCCCCATGCCGTGTTCGACGAAGTGCGCAGGCTGGCGGAGGGGAGGGGCCTGAGGGTCACGGGCTCGGAGATTGTCGGCCTGGTGCCCAAGACCGCCATGCTGGAGGCCGGATACCATTATCTGAAGAAGCAGCGCAAGCCCACAGGCTACCCAGAGAGAGAGGTCATTGAATTCGCAGTCCGCTCCATGGGCCTCAGGGACCTGAGCAAGTTCGAGATGGACGACAAGGTCGTCGAATACGTTCTCAAGGACAAGTGCCTGCTCGTGGACATGACGGTTTCGGAATTTTCGGACGAGGTCCAGACAGACTCCGTGGCTCCGGGCGGGGGCAGTGTCGCGGCGCTCAGCGGGGCATTGGGGGCGGGCCTGGTGGCAATGGTCTCCAACCTCAGCATCGGGAAGGATTACCTGAAGGTCTACAAGGACATCTGCAGAATCGGCATCGGGGCCGATGAGCTGAAATCCGCGCTCATGTACAACGTGGACGCGGACACCCAGGCCTTCAATTGCGTGGTGGTGGCCAACAGGCTTCCGAAGGAGTCCAAGGAAGAGCGGAAAATCCGCGACAAAGCCATCCAGGCCGCGTACAAGGAGGCGATAGACACGCCGCTTGACACGGCTAAAAAATGCCTCGCCATTATGAAGCTGGCCGATGAGATAGCAGACAAGGGCCTGGCCGCATCCGCATCCGACGCGGGCGTTGGCGCCCTCATGGCCCATGCCGGTCTGCGCGGTGCTCTCCTGAACGTGAAGATCAACCTGCCCAGCATAACCGATAAAAAGTTCAATGACAGAATGCGGGCGGAATGCCGGAACCTGGCCAAGGAAGGCGACGCCCTGCTGGCCAAGGTCATGAAGAAGGTGGAGCGGAAACTTTAGTGTGAACCAGATGAAGATTACAGAACTGAGACGGTCGCATCTTGGCGAGGCCGGGGAATTGTTCGCGGCAGCCTACCGCCGGGAACGGGAAATCGTTCCGGCTCTGGATGAGAACTTCGGAACAGCCAAAAAAATGCTGCCCAAGCTGGAATCCTGCGTCGGGAAAAACCTAGGCGTGGCCGTGCTTGAAAACTCAAAACTGATAGGCTTCATGACAGGTTTTTACATAGACAGATTCCTGAGCCCTCACAGGGGCGCCTACTGCCCGGAATGGGCCCATGGCTCAACCGATGAGAATGCCTTCGATATATACAGGCTCATGTACCGGGAGCTCGGGCAACGCTGGGCCGAGGACGGATGCATCACGCATGCAATCAACCTAATGAGCCAGGCCTCCGAGGCCCAGAAGGCCTTCTCATGGAACGGTTTCGGCGGAATCTGCATCGACGCCGTAAGGCCGGTCGAGCCAATTGCTGTAAAATTGCCTGACCGCATTCGCATCTCCCCTATGCTGGAGGCGGATATTCCTGTGTGGCTGCCCATGGTTGAGGCCCAGGCCCTGCATCTGACCAAATCGCCCTCTTTCATCCCTCACCTCGAACCGAAAAAGGCCGAAGACCTTCGCGCCATCCTGAACGAGCCGGGAAACTTCGCTTGGATGGCCCGGCAGGACGGCGAAGCTGTCGGTTACATGAGAATCGCCCCCATTGAGCATGGGGCTGCCTGGATGGTAAACGGGGAAAGGAAATTCGCAGTCAACGGGGCCTATGTCAGGCCCGAGCATCGGGGCAGGGGCATTGCCCGGACTCTTCTCTCGGCAGTCATGGACTGGGGCGCGGAAGAGGGCTTTTCAAGATGCTCCGTGGATTTCGAGGCCACAAATCCCGAGGCATGCGGATTCTGGCTGAAGCATTTTCAACCGGTCTGCAGGTCCATGGTGAGGCGGCTGGACGAGCGAATATTAAAAGGTATTTAATATATAATTATTTTATATAATTATCAGACACTCCTCTCCAGAATCAGGTCGGCAAGCTCCCTGACCTCGTCCGGCCAGGTGCAGTTGAACACCGGGTACCTCTGATTCTCCTTGGTCTGGTTGGCGATTATGCCGGTGAGCGCGATAATGTTCTCATGGGCGCCCCTTACACTGAATGTCTCGGCCAGGAACTCGGTGGACTTGGCCACCAGTATCCTGATTATGCGCTGGTCCATGTCCTGCAGACCCTCGCAGATAAGGATGTCAGTATCCTTCGGGATGAACCTCATGAACTCATCCAGCCTGCTCTTAGTCGGCCGCTTCTCGATGTAGGCAACTTCATCTTTCGACAGCGAGACGACGAAATCAGCCCCGGCCTGCTGGTGCCGGCACGTGTCCTTGCCCTCTGTGTCTATGGTGAATTTGGATTGCACCATGGATTTGACTGCGCCAACCTTCATCCCGCGGGACTTGAACTCCCTGACCAGAGCCTCGACGCAGGTCGTCTTCCCGGATTTCTTGAGGCCGATAAGGGAAACAATGATCATGGATGAATCGTGAACATGAATGAATAACTATATTGAAAACTTTGCTTAGACCACACAAGTGTCAGTTTTCAACTGCGCCTAATTTACTGCATGCGCCATTGAAATTAGGCTGGTCTCGTAAAAATGCTTGCTTCAGTTATAAGGTATTTACGAGAAACATCCCAACTGGCAGTTGTGTATCTTGATGCCCATCCCGTCCAGTTTGGCCCCGATTTCCTTCGGGTGCACACCGCATTTCTTGGCGATACCGAGCGCGGTGTGGCAGTCGATCTTCCCGTCCTTGGCTCTCTTAAGTATTTCCTCCTCGATGGGGTCCATGCGGCATGTGATTTCGCAGGATGGCTTATACTTTCGCCATCCCTCCATGGCCTCTTAAATACGGCGAAACGAAACTCATTTAATACATGACTCGGATACAGCGCGGCATTTATTCGCTCGTTAAAGGGGGAGCATGAATTGCCAGAGACAGCCAGCGCTCCGCTGCAGGAGAAATGGGAGGAATTCCTAGGCGCATACGGCTACGACAAAAAGATAGCCAGCATCGCCAGCATATACCCGGAGGAGCGCAGCCTCTACGTGAAGTTCCCTGACATAGAGCATTATGACGAGGATTTCGCCGACCAGCTGATAGATTCTCCCGTGAACGTCCTGAGGGCCGGGGAGCTCGCGGTAGCTTCCATCGCGAGAATGGCCCAGACGCTGGACGAGAATGCCATAATCCATCTCCGCATAAGGGAACTGCCTCCGAAGGGGGAGAGCGGCATACGCCTAAGCATCAGGGACATAAGGTCGAAGAACATGGGCCAGTTCATCACGGTCGAGGGCTTGGTGAAGAAGGCCAACGAAGTGAGACCGAAGGTCCTGCTTGCGGCGTTCAAGTGCCTCAGGTGCGGCCATGTCACCATATTGTCTCAGGAGGAGGCAAACATCAGGGAGCCGCTGGAATGCGAGAAGACGGAGGACGGCGGGGGCGGGTGCGGGCGCACAGCCGGTTCCACCAGGTTCAAGCTTATAAAAGAGCTATCATCATTCATAGATACCGAGAAGATAGAGATACAGGAACAGCCCGAGGACCTGAAGGCCGGTGCCCAGCCCCAATCGCTGGCCGCCTACATGGAGGACGACATCACTGGCCAGATATTCCCGGGCGCCAGGGTCGTGCTCAACGGCATCCTGGACAGCCGCATGCGCCAGAGAGGCGTCCAGGGCCAGACGACTTTTGACATATTCCTCAACGTGAACAGCCTCGAGTTCGTCGAGGCAGATGCCTATGACATGGACATCAGCGAGGAGGAGCAGGCCAGGATAGACGAGATATCCTCGGGGCCGAATCCCCTGGAGATGATCAAGGATTCCATTTCCCCGACAATATACGGCCTGGACTTCGAGAAGGAAGCGCTCGCGCTACAGCTGTTCGGCGGCATAGGTAAGGAGATGCCGGACGGGACCAAGATACGCGGCGACATCCACATACTCCTCGTCGGGGACCCGGGCACAGCCAAGTCCCAGCTGCTCACCTACATGGCTGACATTACTCCGAGGGGAATATACGCCTCGGGAAAATCCGCCACGGGCGCGGGCCTCACTGCCGCCGCAGTGAAGGACGATTTCGGCGAAGGCCGCTGGACCCTCGAAGCCGGCGCCCTGGTGCTTGCTGACAAGGGCCTTGCCTGCATTGACGAGCTGGACAAGATGTCGAAGGAGGACAGGAGCGCCATGCACGAGGCCATGGAGCAGCAGACGATATCGGTCGCCAAGGCGGGCATAAACGCCCAGCTGCAGTCCAGGTGCGCCATACTCGGAGCTGCCAACCCCAAGTACGGCAGGTTCAGCCAGAACGAGCTCATTTCCGAGCAGATAAACCTCCCGCCGACGCTGCTGTCCAGGTTCGACCTGATATTCCCGATCTACGACGAGCCCAACCCCGAGGAGGATGCAAACATAGCCGACCACATTCTGAACTCCCACCTTGTCGGCGAGATGAGGGAGCGGTACCACAGCAAGGCCGATACCGAGGAGGGTTTCGACAGGGAGAAGTACGAGCGCTTGGACATGACCAGGAAGCCCCTCATCGAGCCCGAGCTGCTGAGGAAGTACGTGTTCTACGCCAAGAAGCACACGTTCCCCATTCTGACTGACACGGCCATGGAGCGTCTCAAGTCCTATTACCTGGAAGTGAGGGGCAAGAGCAAGACGGGCGAGAACAAGGCCATACCCATAACCGCCAGGCAGCTGGAAGGCTTCGTGCGCGTTGCGGAGGCGAGCGCCCGCGCCAGGATGGCAGAGGAAGTGAACCTCGACGACGCGGAGCGCGCCATCAAGATAGTCAGGGAGTACCTGAGCAGGGTCATAGGCCGGGGCGGCAGCGAGCTGGAGTGGGACGCCGATACCCTCTACACTGGCGTGCCTCAGAGCCAGCAGCAGAGGCGCCTCACAATGAACAAGATAATGAAATCGCTCCTCCGCGAGGACAGTCAGGGCTTCACCATCGAGCAGGTCGCTGATGAAGCAGTCACGCTCAACATATCCGAGGACCAGGTCCGGGCGATATGGGAGAGCATGCGCAAGAACGGGGAAATATTCGAGGTCGGCAAGAGGGATGGCAGGCCCCTGTACAAGATGGTGCATGAGCTATGATCACGGCCAGGTTTCACACCAAGGGCGCGGAGTTCATTCTGGCAGCCTGCGATTCGGATTTGCTGGGCAAGCGCCTGGAGGACGCTGACACGGCCATGGACCTGGCCACTGATTTCTTCAATGGCGATGAAGTGACCGAGGACGAGTTCCGCGGCATGCTGGCCCGCGCGACTTCTGCAAACCTGGTCGGGCGCGAGGCAGTGAGGATCGCCGTGGAGGAGGGCTGCGTGCACCGGGATGCGGTCGGGGAGGTTTCCGGAATACCCTTCGCCATATTCTTCTGCATGGGGTGAGGCCTTGTTCTGCGTCGAGTGCGGTTCAGAGGAAAAACTATACGGCCACCTCTGCAGGAAATGCCTCCTCTCCAAGGTTCTGATAACGCCGCCGGAGCATGTGCTTGTCCAGGTTTGCCGCGGATGCGACCGTGTCCTGGACGGCTCGGCATGGAAGAACGTCCTGCCCGAGGACGTAGCAGCCAGGCAGCTGGAGGCCGGCACCAGGAAGCATGGCCAGGTCAAGTCGGTCCGGTGGAGCGTTGCTTATCTCCCGCCCGAGAAGGGCGAGCACAGGGTGATGTGCACGGCTGCCCTGTCCATCGAGGATGACGAACTCGCCCAGGAGCGCGAGGTTTTTATCCGCGTTCGGCCTGGCTGCTGCACGTCATGCTCCAGGCAGAGCGGCGACTATTACGAGGCCATAATACAGCTGAGGGTCGAAGGTCTTGCTGCGAGAGACGCGGAGGTAGAACTCGCCGAGGAGAACGCCACGGTCCTGCGCATGACCGAGGAATATTCCGGGTTCGACGACAAAGCCTTCATAACCAAACAATCACTTGTCAAGGGAGGCGTCGACTATTATGTGGGCTCGCTGGCTATGGCCAGGGCTATCGCATCCAAGATACGCTCCTACACAGGCGCGAGCGTGAACGAATCGCCGTCCCTCGTCGGCCAGAAGGACGGAGTGGACATGTACAGGAACTCCATCCTGGTGAAACTGCCGACCCACAGGGAGGGCGATGTCGTGGCTTACAACAAAAAGATACATGTCGTGGAGGAATCTGATTCGAAAGTCACCGTCCTGAAGAGCGCCTCCAACGGCCAGGTCGTCCGGGTGAAGTCCGACGACCCCAGGATGAGGCCCATTTCCAAATTCAGGGACATCAGGGAGGCCGTAGTCGTGACCCACGACAAATCGACAGTTCAGGTTCTGGACCCGGACAGCATGGTCTCGGTGACGCTTCTGAGGCCGCCTTACCTGAAGAGGATAGGCGAGAGCGTTCAGGTTGTCAGGTACGACGGCGAGCTTCATGCAGTCTGAAAGTTAGGCAATTTCGCATAATTTTATAAACCACGGACACCTTCATGTACAGGTGGGGTTATTGCCCCGCCAAGATGGAGGGTTAGCAATGGGAGACGGACATGTCAAAACTTATATAGACGGCTTCGACGACAAGATGCAGGGGGGCATACCGCCGGGCAGCGTGGTGCTCCTGGTCGGCCAGCCCGGCACAATGAAGTCCTCGGTCGCGTACAACGTCCTTTACAACAATGCCAAGGAGAACGACAGCCGCGGGCTGTACGTCACGCTGGAGCAGAGCTCCAAGAGCCTTTCCAAACACATGACATCGATGGGTATGGACCCCAAGGACGTGCAGGGCAAGCTCGAGATAGTCGACATCGGGCTGATAAGGAAGAAGCTCACGGCGCTCCAGGACCAGAGCTGGGTGCAGGTGTTCAAGATGTACACGAAGAACCTGAAGGAGTCGAGCGACTACCAGCTCCTGGTCATTGACTCGCTGCCGGTGCTGAACGTCCTGGCCAAGTTCGCCAATCCCAGGGAAGAGTTGTTCCACCTGTTCGAATGGCTCAGGGACCTGAATGTCACGACCATACTGATAACCGAGATGACTCCAGATACTGCGAAGTTCGCCAACAATGGCGAGGATTTCCTGGCCGACGGGATAATCTATCTCAGGATGGCCGAGATCGGGGACGTGAGCGTGCAGCGCCAGATAAGGTGCGTCAAGATGCGGTCGGTGAACCACAACGGGGACTACCATTCCCTGCTGTTCGACAAGGGGCACTTCAAAGCCACAAAATCAATAGCCCAGACGAGGTGAAGGATGATAGACCGGAAGCTGAAGGTCAAGATCTGCATGGTCGGGGACTCGGCAGTGGGCAAGACCAGCCTGATAAAGAAATTCGTCCTCGACATGTTCGACGACTCCTACATCACGACCATCGGCACCAAGATAACCAAGCGCACGATAAACATCCTGGACGAAAAAACCTCCATGGACATAATGATATGGGACATAATGGGCCAGGCAAGCTTCCGGTCCCTGCTGCAGGACGCATACTTCTACGGGGCGCACGGCGTGCTGGCAGTGATAGACTCGACAAGGCCGGACACGCTCGAGGGCATACACGAGTGGGTGCAGTCTGTCCGCCATGTGGTAGGCGATGTGCCCATGGTTTTCGTGTCAAACAAGTGCGACCTCAAGCACTCCATGACCGCGGAGATGCTGGGCAAGGAGCTCGACAGGTACAAATGCGGGTTCATGTTCGGCAGCGCCAAGACAGGCGAGAACGTGTCAGAGGCCTTCAAGCTGCTGGGCGAGGCCGTCGTAGACAAGTATTTTCCAGAGATGAAGTCCTGACGGTGTTGCGATGGCCGGGAAACTAGTCAAGAAGGTCTGCCTGCTCGGCGATTCGTCCGTCGGGAAGACCTCGCTCATCAGGAAATACGTTTACAACACCTTCGACGATTCCTACATCGCCACCATCGGAACCAAGACTGTGAAGAAAGAGCTGAAGGTGGATTACTTCGGCAAGGACATCGAGCTTGTTTTGATGATATGGGACATTCTGGGCCAGAAGGAGTACCGCCGCGTCCAGAGCATGAGCTTCCAGGGCACGAGCGGCGGCCTTGTCGTGTGCGACGTCACGAGGAAGGAATCGCTCGATTCGCTGCGGGATTACTGGGTGCCGGAACTGAAAAAGATAGCGGGCAACATACCGCTAGTGCTGATGGCCAACAAATGCGACCTCAAGCCGGCGTTCGACGCTTCGGAGCTCGGAAGGCTGGCAGCGGAGCACGGCTGCCCGTACCTCCTGACCAGCGCCAAGACTGGCCAGAACGTGGAGAACGCGTTCCTGACTATGGGCCAGGCCCTGGTGGGCAGCAAGGCCGGTGCTGAGGTATCCCTGAAGCATGAGGAGCCCAAGCTCAGTTCGGCCCAGGTCATGGACAATATTTTCTCCCATTTCGTGGAGCATTACGGCCAGGAGACGGACTTCGCCATGGCGATCATACGGAAGCAGTGCGTCGACGTGGGCCTGGACATACGCAACCCCACCAGGGGCGCGATACTGAAGCTCATAGACAGGCTGGCCGACGTTGAAAGAGAAGTTTTATCTCCTGCCCAGATATCGAAGAACAGGATTGAGAGGCGGAATTTTCTGCTGAGGATGTAATCTATCTGTACAGCCACGTATTATCAGGAATTTGGCACCCAGTCAACCATCCCTCGATTCAGTTCCAGCCAACGCGTTCATGCCTCGGCTGATTGCTTTCATTCTGAATTCCGAGGCCGGGGTTGTGGCCCGGTTTTTCGAACCGGGCTGGTGACGATTAAGCTCATCCTTAGAAAGCCTCGCCTGACCGAAGGGAGGGCGGGGAGGTGTGTAAACCGGCATCCATCCCGGCCCCGATGCTCCCTCACCCAGCCAACCATACTGATTTTCGAGCAGGCCCGCCCGGCTTTGAAAAAGCGGCAATACTAGCTGCCAAGCAGACCATTTTTCTTCTCCGGGAATCTGTCCTTTCCCCATGCCAGCATCAGGCTCAGAGGGCTCTTTTGCCTGGCCAAGGACAGCATGTCCCCCGAAACCTTTCTCACGTCCCATTGGGCATGGGCATCTTCCCTGAGTCTGGAGATATGGTGCAGCTCGCGCGCGTTCGCCCGTATGAGCATCCTCCGCCTGTGTCCGTTCGTGAGCGCGTACATGGCCGCTGGCCGGCTGTATTTCATCAGCTCATAATACGCTTCGGAGCTTTGCCTGTAATTCTCTTCGAACTCGGGCTGCAGGCCTGTCTCAACCACCGACGGGGGATATGTGAATCCAAGCTCAGGGTCGTAGGGCTGGACAAGCTGGGAGGACATCCTGTGCCTCTTCATCTGCCCGTAACAGGCTGAGCTCAGGACGACCTCGAAGGTGAAGTCTGCGAACTCGAACTCTCTTGTGGCCGATTCCCATGGGTTCGAATAGCTGAGATAATCCTGGATGAATGCCTCAGCGCCCCCGCCCCGGATCAACTTGCCGGCGACCTCATCGCACGCCTCTGCCGGAGCCAGGGTATGCGAATGAAGGATGGCCTGCAAGGTTGCCCTGTCGGCTCCCTCGCTCCAGTCTATTATTTTGACATCGCCCCTTGCGGGGTATTCTATGCTTGAGGTTGTCTCGCCGTACTTTCCCATGGTCTCCGAAGCCAGCCTTGACGCGTTGGGATGGGTCTTGATGAAATGGTCGTCGTTCAGTGGTCTTCCAAATTCCCTCTGGTACTCAACCGGATCAGTGAGGAGGATGAGCGAAGGCGCGACATTCCCAGCCAGTTTGAAGAACTTATCCCCAAGGGTCTTGACCTCATTGAGCGGATTTGCCCTCATGCGCCTTATCAGGTATTCCAGGTTGCGGGCGTTGGCAGTGAATCCTAACTGGGCCTTGGTGGCAAGGCTGACCGCGTATCTCGCATCCTCCTTGGCATATCCCTCCACCACCCTCCTATCCCATTTCTTCTCCAGCAAATGGGGGTATTTCCCCTTGAAGTGATCCAATAGGATTTTGAAGGCCCTCGTGTAGAGCTCGTTCTGGTCATTCATCGTCCTTTCGAATAAGGGTCTGGCTTCTCCCTCGAACTCCTTTGGCAGGACAAAGTCCCCCACCAACTCCTGGTATCTCTGGGATTTCTCCGTGTAGGAGCAGAGCCGGTGCCATTCAAGCGACTCGACACAGAGCCTTGAGATGTCCAGAATGTCGAAGTTGAACACTGCATGCTCGGCCACCGATTGATGGTTCATCTCGAACACGATGCTCTTGGCGGATTTCCTGGCAGCCTCGACATCCTCTATGGCTTTTTTCCTCAGCTCCGTGACAGGGGATGAGTCCCTGCTTATTCTCGCATAGGCCACTGCAATTGTTTCGGGCGACAGAGGTAGATCATTAAGACTTTCTGTGGCCCGCACTTTCTCGATTATGGATGAATCAATGTTATACCCGGCCAACTTCACTTCCATGTTCTCGCCCAGAAAATATTATGGGGGCTGTAATGAAGAATGCTTATAAAATATGTTCGACCTTTTACCGGTATGCCAAGTTCTACCGGTATGCCAAGTCCTTCGGACATTTTTACAGTATCCCAAGTCCTGCGGGACATTGGGTCGTGCTTCCGGGGCACAAGCCGATGCCCACACTTCGAATCTCGTATGCTTGCTATTTCGAACATTGGGTTCGAATACAGAATTAAACAAATCTATTTACTCAGTGTCACATTCACTCATGAATGCGAAACCTCCTTGATTCGATAACCGATCATTCCGTTCAGGCTGCAATTGTCATACGCCACGCCCAGAGGCAATACATCAGCGGCGCAGAGGGCTATTGGACATCCGGGCTCACACCCGCAGGCAAGGACCAGGCCCGGGATTTCGGCCTGTCCCTGGCAGGCCGCTTCCCCGCCTACAGGCTGTTCCACAGCCCTGTGAAAAGGTGCGAGCAGACAGCTTTGGCGGTATCGGAGGAACTTGGCGTGGACAGGGTTCATCCGGAGAAGGCGTTGGGCCTTTCATACCTCAAGGTCTCAGTGGTGGAGGGCTTCGCCGAGGCGGACAAATGGGGCGACAATTTTCTGAGGCAATGGTTCGACGGCCTTGTCCCGCAGGACATTTTCATGCCCCTGCCCGAGGCCAGGGACGCACAGCTGGCATACCTGAGGCAGAAGCTCGCCGAGGCCCGGCCCGGGACCCTGGACATACATGTCACGCATGACTGGAACATCAACATCCTGAGGGAAGGCATATTCGGCCTGAGGCACGAGGATGTCGGATGGCCTGACTATCTCTCAGGGCTGGCATTCTGTTCCAGGCCCGAAGGCATCGTTGCGGTTCTGGAGGACGGCTCCAGGAAGACAGTTTAATGCGGGGGAAGGCCGCCGTGCGCCGTGCATTTTTCCCTCGGAAGGTCAAAGCCAAGCATGCTTTGACAGTAAGGCGCACGGCCTACCGAGCAAACATCCGGCCGCAAAGAACAATCTATTGCGGCGGCTGTTGGTTTACCGTCTCCAACCTTCCTTGGATACCCATGTCTCGACCTTCATCCGCCTCTGCATGAACGCGGCAATTATGGCGACTGTCAGGCCCACGGCGAGCTCGGCGCCTATCATGACCATGTCCCCGTGGTACAGGGGCAGGTCCATGGACAGCATCATGTAATGTATGCCGCCAAGCACCAGGAATGTCGTGGCGACAATGAACATGGGCAGGAGCCAGAACCCCCTCGGAGCCATCTCCCTCTGTATCAGCGCGTTCACGAGCCTCCTGGACTCGAAGATCAGCATGGCGGCCATGAACCAGTAGAACGAGCCGTCCAGGAACATGAGGGCCATGGTGAGCTTGTCGTCCACGAATTCAGGGTACGGGCTCAGATCCGCGCCCGCGGCCTGCACGCCCTTGACAATGCCCAGCACGAAAATGATGGCCGCCAGGATGAACATCGGAATAGTGACGTCGCCCTGGTATATCGAGCGCCTCGCCCTCTTGACGCCGCTGCGCACAGACTCCCTCACCCTGAAGGCGTTCTGCACGAGGTATATGCCCATTATGAACGCGACGACGCTGAGCCATCTCTCGGACACCAGGTCCACGGTGAGCTCTGCGTCCAGCGCGGCCATGGCCCTGAACAGGGGTATGAGCATCATCGTCCCTATGGCGAACAATATCAGTCCGATCGGGGCGATGATCTGCTTCCTGGTCTTCTCCTCCTTGATTATCTTCCAGATGAAGTACCAGGTCGACTCTATGTTCTTGCTCTGCTTGACCATGACGTTGCGGACCGAATCAACCTTAACGCGTGACGAGACCATGGGGAATATGTATTCGTCCTCGGCTCCGTTGCTGATGAGGACCACATTGCTGGCCATCGTGACCTCCAGTGTCTCCTCCAGCTGCTTGGTGAGCATGAGGTCTGACTGGTAGCCGACGTTCACGTCCCCGGTGATGACGGCCACTTCCGCGCCAATGCCCTTCTTCACCAGCTCGTCATAGGTCGAGATGGCCGCCAGCATCGTGTTGGTGTCCGCGTCCTCCGGGTCCGCAAGCCCGAGCTCGAGCGCTGCTCTCACGCATTCGTGCCTTCCTATCACCGGGCCTTCGATCTTGGCCTTGTGGCCGAGGTCGTCGTCTCTGTCAATGCACAGCACCAGAACCTTCATTCGCGTTCCTCTTTATATTTCCTTGATTATAATAATGCCTTATATTTACTTTTCGCGCAAAACTTCGGCAGTCAGCGATATTCATCCGACTATGGCCTGCAGATACAGCTTGCCTGCCAGCGCCTCCTCCATGTCGGCCGTCGCAGCCTCGATGATATGGTTCCTCCAATAGGATATGCGCTTCAGAACGGAGAAGTCTATGTTCCCCTTCCCCAGGGGCCTATGCTGGTCCCCAGTGCCGTCGTTGTCATGCACGTGTATGTTCCCGAAATCCTTCGCCATCTCCAGAAGCTCAGGAATCTGGCCCGTGGTGTTTGCATGGCCTATGTCGAAGCACATGCCCATGTCGATGTCGTCCAGCATTTCCCTCATCTCGACAGCTGTCTTGCATATGCAGGCCTTCATGTCCGGCATGTTCTCAAGGCACACCAGCACGCCGCAGTCGTCCGCGGTTTCCGCTATCTCACCCAGGCCCTGCCCGGTGAGCCTGACAGCTCTCTCGCGGTCATATCTCTGTATCGGCCCCAGTACTCCGGGGTGCACCGTGACAGGCCCTATGCCCAGCCTTCCGGCGGTTTCCACGGTGTCGCACAGCACCTTCACGGAGAACCTCCTGGTGCACTCGTCGAACGCGGCCAGGTTCACGGCGCTGTAAGGCGCATGCACGCTCAGCCTGAGATGCGTGGTATCGAGCAGCTCCCTTATCTGGGCCTCTATGTCGGGCAGGAAGTGGTCGGCTTCTGACACTATCTCCCAGAGCTCGAAATGCGGCAGGATCCTTGCGGCCGCCTCCTGAAAAGGGCGGCACGACAGTGGTGGGCATGAGAATCCTATCATCCCCTGCCTCCTGTCAGGATGTCGATTGCAGCCTCGGGATGCTCTGTCTGCACCGTGACGGCCAGATCCCCCAGCGCCGAACCCAGGTCCGCGAAGTTCACCCTCCCGGCCAGCGCCGCCTGCTTGTTCAGCCGGAAGCTGATGTTTCCTGACCTGAGCGATTTCACCAGAATGGCCCTCGCCGTGTCCCGTATCCTCTGGTTGGCCATCTTCTCGGCCAGCATGGCGGGGTCCGCAGCCTCGTACACCAGCCTTTCACCGGCGCCGAGCCCCTTCGGAGCCGCGTCCGGGAATATGTTCCTGATGGCCGCAGCCACTCTGTCCGGGTCCTCGGTCGGATGAACGCTGGTCTCGATGGTGAATCTCATCGGTCGGATATCTCCGGTATGTGCTATTAATATTTCCGCCAAAAGCCTTAAATCCCCCGATGATAATATATGCTCAGAGAGAAATGGGAATAGAATGTTAGTCACGCTCAACTCTTCCCCACTTTGGCGGGGCACTATCTCCAACCTAGGTTAATAACCGAATGCCCCGCCTCACTTTTTTTATCAGCGTTTTGGATGATGGTGTCTATTCTGACATCCCCCCCCCGCAATGCTCAGGCGGGGTTTTCCAAAACGGATATTGTGTTTGCCCCAAATGTGTTTCAAGCGCACTCAGAAATTACAACAACCCCGGGCTAATGGGATGCTGTAAAACCGCCACCCGGGGCATCGTGCCCGCAGCGGAACGGTTTGGCCGGGGCTGTTACCCGGGGATGAAAAGTGCCACGACGCAGAACATCAGCGTGAGCAGGTACATGGAATAGACCACCTGAACCTCGGTCATGCGGAAATGATAGGGCAGCAGCCACTTGAGCGTGAGCTTGTTCGGCACTTCCAGGGTGCCGTCCTCCCTGACCCTGCCGAATTTGACAATCTTCCATCTGGGGTCGTCCGGGTGCCTGTTATTCATGACCCTCCAGTACAGGTACATCAGGAAGTTGATTATGTGGGGCATGAGCATGACCATTCCGGCGAACAGGTAATGCTGCACGACCAGGGCCGAGCCTATCGCCGCGCCCACCGCCAGGGAGCCTATGTTCCCCTCCAGGATCCTGGACGGGTACTTGTTGTACCAGAAGAAGACCACCTGCGCGCCGATCAGGGCCGCAATCGTGTACATGCTGTCCAGGCTGTCGTCCTTCCAGGCCTTCAGGATTATGAACGAGAGTATGATGAGGGCGCATCCTGACTGCAAGCCGTTGAGCCCGGCGTGCATGTTCTTCAGGTTGGCCACCACCATGATGTACACCGGGACTATGATGTAGCGCAGCATCATCGAGCCAGTCGCCGTTCCCACGCCCGGCACCGTTATGTTGAACATGTCCAGTGATATCTCGCCGGCGAACGGCACCCAGGGATTCCAGCCGCTCATGGCCAGGACCAGCGGGTAGGCGAACATCAGGGGTATGAGGACCTTGGAGAACCTGCCCACGTCCAGATAATCGTCCAGCACCCCGTAGAACGCGTACAGCAGCATGACCATGAGCAGTCCGGTGTCGAGCGCAGTGAATTCCCTGGGGAAGTCCAGCTCGAACTTGTAGAGCAGCCTGAACACCAGCGGGACCACGATGATGGTGGTGAAGACCGCGAAGAGCGTCAGTATGCCGCCGTTGTTTGCAAGCATCACGTTTCCGGGCTTGTAATAATCCCTCACAGTCTGGCTCTTCTCCCGCATCTTCCTCATGAACCAAGGCATCGCAAGGAGGCTGATGCCCATTGAGAAAAGCAATGTCACTGTTATGGAAATCGAGAACATCGCCGTCATTACTTTGGAACTAGTATTTATGGATTTCGCCAAGAAGCAAATCTAAGCTATAGCATACTGGCAAACGCCCAGCCCGGAGAAACATTGTTACGATACTATTATATATTGTACTTAATATCCGAGAGAATATAGTGGGTTTAATAATATGTCTAATAAAACTCCTCGGGGGGACTCCATCCAGCCTCGCCATTCCGGTAAAATCTCCAAAACCAGAGACAGCAAGATGGGCGGCCGCACGAACGGGATGACCAACGGTCTCGGTGGAAGGACGAACGGCCTTGGCCGCACTAACGGTCTTACAAACGGATTGGGCCGGACGAACGGTTTGACCAATGGTCTGGGCAGGACGAACGGCCTCACCAACGGATTAGGCCGGACGAACGGTTTGACCAACGGCCTGGGAAGAACCAACGGTCTCACCAACGGCCTCGGCAAGACAAACGGCCTTACGAACGGCCTGACTAACGGCCTCGGCTCGGGGCGCCCCCGCAGGCTGAACGACAGCGCAATATCCCCCTCCAGGATATCACTCATACTCATTCTGGCCTTCGTGCTCATCATGCCCTCGATTTTCCTGATATTCTCCTATAACGAAACGGCCTACACGG
>CAYHBA010000007.1:0-134543 GCA_964354755.1 uncultured Thermoplasmata archaeon | reverse complement strand
TACGCATAATTACGCTTACGAGAATGCACTTGATATCATTGCCCTCGGCTTCGACCCGGAGAAGACCCATATATTCCTGGACACGGAGTACAGCAACATGCTTTACAGGATAGCTGTCAAGGTCGCGAAGAAGGTCACCTTCAACACCGCAAAGGCTGTCTTCGGGTTCAACAACAGCACGAACATCGGTTCAATATGGTTCACCAGCATGCAGGCGGCACCCGCATTCCTGCCAAGCGTCCTCCGGGGGAAGAACATACGCTGCCTCATACCCTGCGCGATAGACCAGGATCCCCATTTCAGGGTAGCGAGGGATATTGCCGAGGGCATCGGCTTCTTGAAACCCGCACTGATTCATTGCAAGATGCTTCCGAGCCTTGCAGGCTCGGACAAGATGTCAGCCTCGATACCAGATACAAGCATATTCACTGTGGATAAGCCCAAGGATATCAAGAAGAAAATCTCCAATGCTTTCACCGGAGGCTGTGTTAGCGTTGAAGAGCAGAAACTGAAGGGCGGAAATCCCGATGTTTGCTCCGTCTACCAGTATCTGTATTACATATTCGAAGAGGACGATGGGAGACTGGAGGAAAGGAAAGTCAAATGCAAATCCGGGGAGCTCCTGTGCGGTCACTGCAAGCAGTATCTGTCTGATAAAGTTGTTACTTTCATCGGGACGCACCAGGAGAGGAGAGAGGCAGCCAGGGAGAAAATCGCCGGATTCATGCTCAGAGACTGCCAGGGTGAGTGAAATTGAGAATTCTCACTGTCGTCGGGGCAAGGCCTCAGTTCATCAAGGCGTCCGTTGTCTCAAAGGCTGTAAGGCAGAAGCACGAAGAGATACTGGTCCATACTGGCCAGCATTACGACAGGGAGATGTCAAAGGTATTTTTCGAGGTTATGAAGATACCGGAGCCAGATTACAACCTCGGCGTTGGTTCTGGCCCCCATGGTTGGCAGAAGGCCAGGATGCTGGAGGGCATAGAGAAACTCATTATTGACAGAAAGCCGGACATGGTGCTTGTCTACGGCGACACGAATTCGACGCTGGCAGGGGCGCTTGCTGCTGTAAAATTGCAGGTGCCCGTCGCTCATATCGAGGCAGGCCTGAGGTCATTTAACATGAAAATGCCCGAAGAGGTAAACCGGAAGCTCACCGACCATATCTCCAAGCTTCTTTTCTGCCCTACAAAAACCTCGGTGAAGAACCTGGAGAAGGAAGGTATAACCGAGGGCGTCCACCTTGTAGGTGACGTGATGCTGGATGCTGCTATTGAGTATTCAAGAATCCCGACGGATGTCCTCGAAAGGAACGGACTCGTTGCGGACGGATATCTCCTGCTGACGGTACACAGGCCAGTGAACACGGACAGCAAGCAGAGCCTCGAAAACATTATTCGAGCCCTTGAGGGGCACAAGGTTGTTTTCCCGGCACATCCGAGGACCGTGAAACTCATTGCCAGTCATGGCATCAAAGTTCCAGGGAACATCAAGGTGATTAAGCCAGTAGATTATGTGGAATCCCTGGCCCTGCTGAGAAACGCCGAGAAACTGCTTACCGATTCAGGCGGCATGCAGAAGGAAGCCTACTTCTTCGGCAAGCCATGTATAACTCTCAGGGAGGAAACCGAATGGGTCGAGACTGTTGAATCGGGCTGGAATGTCCTGACCGGTTCCGACCCCGATAAAATCAGGGATGCAATACGCTCCTTCAACCCCACCGGAGAAAAGACATTGTTCTATGGGGACGGAAAAGCCAGTGAAAAGATCGTGGGCATTCTTAGTCGCTGACACTATCAGCCCCGGCCTATCTCCACCATCCTGTCAAGCGGGAGTTTGGCCTTCCGCATTATTTCATCCGGTATTTTTATTTCCGGCGACAGAGTCTCGAGGCTGGCCAACACCTTTTCCAGAGTTATGCGCTTCATGTTCTGGCAGACTGCATCGCCCACAGCATAGAATTTTTTGCCAGGGATGTCCTTGGACAACCTGTAGGCCATTTCCTTTTCGGTGCCCAGTATGAATTCCTTTTTTGCGGATTTCTTTGCATGTTCCATCATACCGTGGGTCGAATATGTGAAATCAGCATAGTCGATTACCTCTGGCGTACATTCGGGATGAACAAGAACCTCGGCATCCGGATGAACCGACTTGAGCGCCTCCAGCTTCTTTACAGTGATTTTATTGTGATGCACAGCGCAGAAACCCGGCCACAGAATTATCTCCTTGTCCGGCACGAACCTCTGCACATACAGCCCGAGGTTTTTATCCGGCGTGAATATGACCTTTTTTTCCTTGAGATATTTAATGACCTTCACTGCATTACCGGATGTGCAGCAGAAGTCGGATTCGGCCTTAATCTCGGCCAATGTGTTGACATAGGAGACAGTAACCGCATCCGGATGTCTGGCCTTCATCTCTTTCAGGAACGGTATGTCGACCATGTCAGCCATCGGGCACCTTGCAGCGGGTTCCGGATGGATGACCATTTTGCTAGGATTAAGTATCTTCGCTGTTTCAGCCATGAAATTTACCCCGCAGAGGATAATGACTTCGGCTTTGCTGTTCATTGCCTCTGTGGCGAGAGCCAGAGAATCGCCCAGAATATCTGCAATGTCCTGAACGTCTGGAGGCTGATAATTATGAGCCAGGATAACTGCCTTTTTTTCTTTTTTCAGCTTCAGAATCCTCTCAGCGATTTCTTTCTGATATGCCATGTCCCGGTGTATGTAAAGACCATATTAAGATTTTCCCAAGAACCTGCCACCTGCCAAGCTTTATATCGCGATTCCGCAATAACCAAGCCATGGCCAAGGAAAATGCCCCCGAGACACATGGCAAGCCGCCCATTGACGAAGGTCGGATGAGATTCGTCAAGCAGATGTTCTCCAAATACTACTCGGAAACGAGGGTTCCTGCGCCCAGCAGAATTGAACAGCGCGAATTCGGCGTCATCACTGAAAGGGCTGGCATGTGGCGCCACCTTGGATTCCCAACTGAACCTGAAATGCTGTCATTCCTGAGGAAACAAGTGCCGCTTCATGCATACCATTCCTCAGCATATTATGAGAAACCGAACGCTAGGACAATGGATGAGAAGAGTTGGACAGGCGCGGACCTGGTGTTCGATCTGGATGCTGACCATATCGAGGGCACCGATAAGATGACGATGGAGGAGATGCTGGATGCGGTCAAGGTGCAGTTCACCAAACTTCTTGACGGTTTCCTCCTTGGAGATTTTGGATTCAATGAGAAGGATATAAAGATTGTATTCTCCGGAGGAAGAGGTTACCATGCGCATGTAGGCAACGAGAAGGTGCAGAGGCTGGACAGCCACGAGCGCCGAGAGATAGTGGATTATATTACAAAACCTGATGAAGACAAATTAATTTACATTGAACCCCTTTACGCCAATAGGTTTAAAGATTCAGTCACAACCAAATATACATACAAACTTTTCCAAAATGGCACGTCTGGCTGGAGGGAAAAGGTCACAAAGAGGGTTATGGAATTCATAGACGAAACCGACAACATGACTAGGGACGATATAATCGAGATATTCATGGAATCGAAAGGGATAGGTTCCAAGCTTGCGAATGGAATATACGAGGACTTGTACATAGGAACGGCAGGTAACAGAGGAATTGACAAGATAAGGGGCTTGAACCTAGATGTGTTCTCAAGCGATCTCCATAGGACGAGTTTCATCAAGTTCATCAAGCAGGAACTGGTAGTTGAAATGCCAGGCGAGACTGACGAGCCTGTGACCTCCGATGTCAAGCGTTTGATAAGGCTGCCAGAGTCCCTTCACGGCAAGACAGGCCTTATTGTCAGAAGGCTGGGTTTAGAGGAGTACAGGGGCTTCCTCCCGCTCAGGGACGCTGTGTGGAGAGGTTACGGGGACAATGCAGTGAAGGTTACGGGCAGGGAAGACTTCGAGATAAAACTTGGCGGAGAGAGGTTCGCCCTGAAAAAAGACGGAGAAACCGAGTTACCTACCTACGCTGCAACTTTCTTCACATGTCAAAAAAAGTGCGACATACTTTTCAGAAATACGTAATACGGTTTGATTTAAGTTTTAACCCAAAATATTATGCAGATATGCACATACGAAAAATAATTTCTTATGCTTAAAATCACCTATTAGAAATTACGACATCTTCTCATTAATTATTTAATAATTACGTCGCATAATATATGTTTCACGACATCATTAAACCTGCAATATAAATCTATGTATTTTGGTCTTCACGAGAAAAATATAACCAAAAAACGTATGAAATTATTCATTTTCGTGCTACATTAAACTTTATGCAAATGTAAATCGTCACGGAATAGGCATTATGCGCTTAAAAGCCTAGACGCTTCAGGATTAATACAGCAGATTATGTGCATTCGATCATGACAAACCTTGTTATGACTACTTGCATAAGGTTGATTATAAATTAATTAAATTCATAAATTAATAATTTATAAAAAATAAGTATTACCCTAATAATTATATCAAATGCATAAAATTATAAACTTAAAACTTTACTATTACTATATAATAATTAAATTTTGATAAAATATCGATTAATAAATTATTAAATAGAAAAAAATAAGAGAAGCAGATTATAACAATTAATCTATACCGTTATACTTAATAAATATAATATTTAATTTTTAATGGACATTATTGTAAGTATTAGACTAATAATTATAATTTTACTAGAAAATTATTTTTACAGCCTACCGGTTGTATCGAACGATGAACAAAGATTATTTGAAGTGCCCTATCTGCGGAACCAAGAATGAGAGCACAGCCGAGAACTGCAAGATGTGCAAGACGCTTCTAACCAAAAAAGAAGACGGCACACTCAAGGTCAAATCCCCTAAATCCAGAGGGAAGACAATCACAATCATTGACATAGAGGACCCGCTGACCAGGAAAAAACTTGAGGAACTGACTTTGATTCCGGGCGTGAACAGGAAGAAGGCCTTGCTCCTGTACGAATCAGGCATTCACAGCATGGAGGAATTTCTGCAGAAGGCCTTCCACGGAGAAAGGCTTTCGGAGAATTATTCAAGGACTGTGGCAAACAAACTCCTGGTCCAATCGCTGAAAAACAAGAAAAAGAAGCAGGAGATTTACTGCCCTTCGTGCAAAGCGCCGAATCCGCCAGATACAGAAAAATGCAATGTGTGTAATTTTAACATCAGGGAGGAAATGGAATCAATAAACATGGCTAGCCTTTCGGACAAGCTGAGCGAATCAGTGACTGAATTACTGGCCAAATTAAGCGAGTCTGATGATTTCAAAGCACTTCCAGAGGATATGAAAGCCCAGCTGGCCACAATTGTCGAATCGGACGAGGTGGACTTTGACATGGGCAAACCGAAGGGACTGAACGTGCTGGGTATTGATCTTGAAAAAATAGATGATGAGAACAAAAAAACTGCAGAAGAGTCTGAGGATACAACACAAATACCTGATAAGAGAGAAATTCCTGAGCATTCACAAGAAGAGGAAAAACCTGAAACACTGAATACAGGTGATGTGCCAAAACTTGTTCAGAAAGATGCCGAAATCCCGAAACAGGAAACCTCTGATTTCAATACGAAGCTATCACAGGCAATATCATCCGAATCAACTCCCAAACCCGAACCGACACCTTCTGTGAATATCGGTCCAAAAGAATCGAATATCGAGGCCAAGAAGGAGAAAGTCAGGAAGATACTAACAGAGAAAATGGACAAATGGAGAAAATCCGGATATGATGTGTCAGGCCTGCAAGAACACCTGGAGGATGTTGAAGGTTTTAAGTCCAAAGCAAAGGAGATATTAGCTGCAGGCAAAGTAATAAAGAACAAATATAGAAATCAACTGGACACATGGAGAGAGAAAGGGTTCGACGTCTCCGAACTGGAGCCTCTGCTTGATACGGACCTTGACGCTTTTGCGGAAAAAGCCAAGGATATTCTCAAGAAACAGAAAAAGAAGCAATAACTATCGTTTTCCTTTTCCCACCATGTAGATCTCAGAGCTTGTCTTCCTAGAAGCCTTGGGCGAATGCCTCTTCGCCATCCTGAATTTACCCTGTATCTGCCTGAATAGGTCGTGAGCCATGTCCCCGTCGAACACCTTCACGACCATGTTCCCGCCTTGTCTGAGAAAAATGTCAGAATATTTCATGGCCATGTCTGCAAGTTCGATAGACCTTGCATGGTCCATGCTGTAATTTCCGCTTATGTTGGGCGCCATATCTGATATTATTACATTGGCTTGACTACCCGGCAACAGTTCCTTGACACGGGAGATAGTTTCCTCAGATCTTGCATCGCCCTTAACCATCATGGCATTCTCTACAGCATCTATAGACTTTATATCTACGGCTATCACCAATCCGGTGGAACCTACCTTTTCCCCGGCCACCTGGGTCCAACCACCTGGACTGGCCCCGAGATCTATCACAAAATCCCCCCGTTTAAATATTCTGAATCTTTCGTCAAGCTGCATTAGTTTATATGCAGCGCGGCTCCGATAATTCTCTCTCTTGGCCTTCCTGTAATAATAGTCCCGCTTCCTGTCCATGACCCAGTTTTTTGCCATAAGCCCTTTCAGACCCCCAGCTTGGTCTGCTTGGTGTCGATGGCAAGGCCGGCAATTTTATACTTGTCCAATATCAGATGCTGGATTATCAAATCATATTCAGTATCATATGCAACATCATGGGTGACATAGGCCTGATCCTTCATTGGGATTTTAATATTCTTCTTGGCAAGGATTTTCTTCAGCTCCAATCTCTCCTCGTTGGAAATCCTGACTGCGAACGACTCTGGGTCGGCAGTGCATCCAGCTCTGTCCAATTCCTCCAAAAAGACTGGTCGTTTGAATAATTTTTGAAAGAAATAAAGGATAATTTCGTGTCTTTTACTTGGGGATATTTCCTCGAGATTCGCGCTCACTATCTTGACTGATTCGTAAATATCTTTTTCTATGCAGGGTGAAATCGAATAAACCTTCGATGGGGGAAAATCTCTGGAAGTGAGAACACCCATTTCCTCCATTGCCTTCAGATATCCTGTGAGTACAAGTCTGTGCACTTTGTGCCCTTCTTCAATCAGCATCCTGTGCAAACTACTAATTGATTTGTCGCCTTTCTCAAGTTCTTGAAATATTATTCCCTTGAAAGTTTCATCTGGAATGAACATGTTTCAACCGAATTGGTAACAAATCCGGTAATAGATAATCTTTTCGGTGAAATCTTTGTTACCAAATGTAGTTCAAAAATCTCTATAAATAAGCATCAAATATGCGGGTTTCCCAAAATAGCATTGCCGAAAGAGGGAGTATTTGGGTTGCGGAGTTAAATGATGCATAATCATGCTCTTCGCTTCCCTGGGCAGAGGTATTCATTCTGGCGGCCGGAACTGTGTGGGCTCATGTCCCGCGCAGAGAAAAGAAGGTGGGTGCGGTAATAAATAAATCTATATGTATATAATTACATATATATTAAATGAAAAGGAAGGGAATGAATGAAACCCGTACAAATAAAAGAGAATATCAAGACCATATCCCAGGCAGGTATGGGTTCGCAGGAATCGACAGAGCTATCTCTGTTTGTCAGGACTTCGGACGAAGACATAAAGGAATGGGACAGGCAAAGAATACAAGATGCACTAAAAAGAGAGACTAACATCAGTGAGGATGCCGCTGCCATAGTCTCGAGAGAAGTCGAGCGTCTGATAATGTCTCTGGACATAGACATAATTACCGCACCTCTGATCAGGGAACTAACCAATGCCAAGCTCGTTGAATACGGACTGGCAAGAGTGAGAAAACAGCATACGCGCCTGGGAGTCCCCCTCTACGATGCAAGGGAAATAATAATCAGCCCCAACAAAGAAAACGCCAATGTTCCGCATGGCCCGGAGGCAACGAATCTGACACTTGCCGAGAACATCAAGAAGGAATTCGCCCTCCTCGAGGTCTTTGACGAGAGCATAGCCGATGCCCACATGCAAGGCACAATACACCTTCATGACCTTGGCATGGTGGACAGACCGTACTGCTCCGGCCAGTCAATCGAGTATGTCAAGAAGTTCGGCCTGAACCTGCCGAATGCCATCTCGATAGCCAAGCCTGCCAAGCACGCCGATGTCCTGATAGAGCATGTCGTGAAGTTCTCAGCCGCGCTGCAGGGCCACTTTGCCGGGGCAATCGGCTGGGATGCGTTCAACCTGTTTCTGGCGCCTTACCTGGAGAAGACCTCGGACAAGGAAATGAAGCAGCTGGCGCAGATACTCATATACGAGTTCGCGCAGCAGGCTGTCGCAAGGGGCGGCCAGTCGATATTCAGCGACCTGAACCTCTACTGGGAGGTCCCGAAACATTTCATGGAAGTCCCTGCGATCGGGCCGGGCGGCAAGGAGACAGGTCAGACATACAAGGACTACCTTCCAGAGGCACAGAGATTCGTCAACGCGCTTTTCGATGTATACATGGACGGGGACGCACTCGGAAGGCCGTTCTTTTTCCCGAAGCCAAATGTGCATATGACAGAGAAATTCTTCGCTACCGAGGGTCACGAGGAGTTCCTGAACAAGATATGCACAGTCGCCTCAGAGAAGGGCAACACATATTTCGTGTTCGACAGGGGCGAGACCGCCAAGATAAGCGAGTGCTGCAGGCTGACTTTCAAGCTGGACAACAGGGACCTGGACGACGCTAAGACCCCGTGGAAGATGAGGTACTCGGCTATGCAGAACGTCACCATCAATCTGCCCAGGATAGCATACCAGGCCAACCTCAACGACGAGAGGCTGATGGAGCTTATCACTGACAGGATACAGCTGGCCGCAAAGGCCCACCTGCAGAAGAAGGAGTTCATCTCCAAGCTTCTGGGCATGGGCAAACATGGGCCGCTTTCCCTTCTGGCGATGGAGCTGGACGGCGAGCCTTACTACAGATTGGACAGAGCTTCCTTCCTCATAGGCATGCTGGGCCTGAACGAGATGGTTCAGTACCACACTGGCCAGCAGCTTCACGAGTCCAAGGACGCGCTCATGTTCGGTTTCAAGGTGATGGCCCACATGAACAGGGAAGCTCAGAGAATCGGCAATGAGCTGGACATTAAGATGCCGCTCGAGCAGACGCCGGCCGAATCCACTGCCTACAGGATGGCAAAGCTAGACATGAAGATGCACCCCATGCAGGCTCCGACAGTCATCAAGGGAAACAAGAGTGCCGGGGAGATATACTATACGAACTCCACATACCTCAATGTATCAGCACAGCTCAACCCGATTGACAAGGTCAAGATGGAGGGTAAATATCACCCGCTGATTGATGCCGGAGCCCTGACCCATGTATGGCTTGGAGAGAGCAAGCCCTCACCCGAATCCCTGGCCAACTTTGTCCAGAAGACCATGCGCAGCACGCAGAACGCCCAGATAGCATTCAGCCCGGAATTCACCTCCTGCCTGGACTGCGGAAAGACAAGCAGGGGGCTCAGCGAGAACTGTACGAAATGCGCTTCCTCAAACGTCGAAGGCATCACCAGGGTCACTGGCTTCTTCTCGAAGATAGGTTCCTGGAACAAGGGCAAGATGGGCGAACTAAAGGACAGGCACAGAGTCGAAATTCAATAATGGAGACAATGTTTCACGATTACTCCCCCTTTTATTTTTTTAACATTGGTCAGCGGATGCTTTCATTCTGTTCAAAAGGGGGAGTTTGGGTTAGAGACTCATAGTAATCGGATAAGTCTCATATCCCCGCCCCCGCAACGAATTGCCAAATATTATTTTCTGGGCAATTCGTCTCGCTCGAAACCGAAAGGCTGAGAAAGAACGAGGCTTAGCCTCGTTTGACTCGCATCGATGCCAATAGAATGCCACTGAGCTACGATGCTCGTACAGGCGAGGCTTTAAGGGATTTATGCAATTGGTGTTTGTCACTTGATATATCTTTGATAACAATACCCCGCCCTCCTGCTAATAATATATAATATTCAGGCGGGGCATGATGCAATTATTGGCTCATCCTAGGCCATCGGGGAGCCCTTAGTTGATGTTGTGGAATTGAAGGCCTTGCATTTCATAATGGTTTGATTGACATGCGTCTGGCCTGTATCACAATAATCCTTAAATATCACAGCGATATCTCAGCCGATGAAAGACTCTCCTTTCTTCACGCTCGATGATTTTGACTTCAGGGACAAGACTGTCCTTCTCCGGGTGGATATCAACTCACCCATCGACCCCACAACAAAGACAATTCTCGATGACACCAGGATGAAGGCGATAGTGCCCACAATCAAGGACCTTGGGAACGCAAGAATTGTGATCCTTGCCCACCAGAGCACGCCGGGCAAGAGCGATTTTACCCCGTTGAAGGAACATGCCGGTCTACTGGCAGATGTGCTCGGCAGGAAGGTCCGTTACATAGATTCACTTTTCGACTCCAGAGCACTGGATGCGATCAAGGCAATGAAGGCCAGGGAAATTATTCTCCTGGAGAACACCAGATTCTACTCAGAGGATGTGGCCCTCAAAGACAAGGACCCGAAAGTACAGGCCAACAGCCATATCGTGACCAAATTGGCCTCGGTGGCGGATTATTATGTATGCGATGCCTTTGCCGCGGTTCACAGGTCGCAACCGACCCTAATCGGCTTCGCCGAACTCATGCCAGCCATTGCTGGCCGGCTCATGGAATCCGAGCTCGTGACTCTGAGCAAGCTGCTGGTGAAGGACGGAGGCCTTACTGCCATCCTGGGCGGGGCAAAGGTGGATGACTCGATCGAAGTAATGAAATACATGCTGGACAACAAAATGCTGGCAGAAGCCTTAACCGGCGGAGTGGTCGCCAATATATTCCTCAAGGCCAAGGGATATGAGCTGGGAAAACCAAGTGAGGACTTCTTGGACAAGGAAGTTCCCGACCATCAGAAGCTGGTCCAATGCGCGAAGGAACTGCTGGCCAAGTATCCGGACAAGATTGTCATACCTACCGATGTGTCCCTCAACGACAACAATGAGAGGACTGGCATCCCGGTCGAAGAACTGCCCTCGAAGCTTCCTATCTTTGACATCGGCCTCGAGACCACCGTGGATTACATAAACAGGATAATGAAGGCCAAGAGGGTCATGCTCAACGGGCCGATGGGGGTGTTCGAGCTCGAGGAGTTCAATTTCGGAACCAAACAGGTTTTGAAGGCCATGGCCGAATCCGAATGCTTCAGCGTCGTTGGCGGCGGACACACGGCCGCGGCAGTCGAGCAGTTCGGCCTGAAGAACAAGATGGACCATGTGAGCACAGGCGGCGGAGCCCTGATAAATTTCCTGACTGGCAAGGAATTGCCTGTGGTGGAAGCGCTGAAGAGGTCGAAGGCCAAGTTTTCAAAACAATAGATTTATTATCGAGGGCAAATTAACCTCCCACACCAGTAAAAAAGCACCACTGTAGCTCAGACTGGTGCCCTGGACGAATCGCTTTGCGACTCGTCCGGGCCTCGACAAGCCGCAAGAAATAAGTTTGGGCTCGTCTTCGGGAGCATACTAGATATTGGTAAACATGATGCAATTCCTCGGTGAACGATGTTCACCTCGGACACTGGACGAATCGCTTCGCGACTTGTCCGTGCCTCGACGGGCAAAGCCCGTCTTCGGATGCCACTGTAGCTCAGACTGGTGGAGCAGCTGATTCGTAATCAGCAGGCCGAGGGTTCAAATCCCTTCAGTGGCTCTCTTTTTCTATACATATTATTGCACATATTCGATTTTATCCAGGCACTATAATTATGTTGAGATAGTATAATATACACCTTTTTTTCGTTCCACACGAAAAACAGCTATCTTTTATTTATATTTTGCTGTAAAAATGACATTTCTCGGACTGTATCGTTTTGGGACATACTTATTCGAGCCCTGCAATGACTTTACATTATTTCTCAGTTTGTTGGCTTTGGAACTGATAAATACGATTCTTGTAACATGCTCCTTATGTAGTTTATTCGCACTTCGCGATAATTATTAATTCGATGTTTTTATGCGTTTCTTTAATATATATAATGCTAAAAAGGACATTGTTTGTATACCAAAAAGGATATTGTTTGTATACCAAAAAGGATACTGTTTGTATACTTAAAAGTATATACTGGCTGAGCGAAAGATTTATAACCCTAATCAGCTTTATGTATATCATTCGCAATCAGTCCCGGTCAAAATTGTCATACACACAACCGAACCTTTTTGATTGGGGCATAGCCGGAGGAACGACTCGGTATGCCCACACTTACAAACGAAGAACCAAAAATCCAAACGCTTCCCTTGAATGAATGGGAAGAATTGATTGGCTTAGTCAAGAATGTATTCACGGATTCAGACTCAATTATCCTCGATCTTTTCATTCCTTCAAACAACACAATGGTAAGCACGATTCTCCCTTACAACCCTCTCCAGCTATCTTTTCTCGAGATAATGAAAGGGACCATGATTGGCATTGTTCGGACACCTCCTGGTTATGGATCATATCGATTGCGAAAAATAGGAGGAGAAAAAATATGAAACCGAAATATGCAATATGGTATATAATCATTACAAAACTAGGCAACAGGTGGATCAAGGTTGCTGCAGGAAAAATATTAAGGAAACATGGCTACAAGAGGTTTGGCAACGGCTATTTTTACCTTAGGGTAGTAAACAATCGCTTCGCGGAACAAATTGTAGAGGAAGAAGCAGACTGGATTCTGGACCATGGAATGCAAGGCGGATTGAGATTTAAACAGAAAATTCTATCAACGAAATTGAACAAAAAAATGATTGGTCAATATATCGGTCTCTTGTGTACAGATATCGTGAATCTACCTATAAATGTCAGAGTGATTAATGATTTGGGAGGATAGTGAAGTGTCAAAACGAAGGTCAAGTTCTGAGTGTAGAATATCCACTATCCATCGGGAGTTTTCATGTCCGATTTGGATTCTTTCGAGGACAGAGATAGAATCGGTAATAATCGATGGTTTTACCATATTTATCTCTCGCTCTGTTTGTGTACAAAATAGAACCTACGAAGGGATCCCTAAGGAACGGGTAATAATACGGAGGTGATACGAATGCGCGAAGATATAGTAACATGTAATGCGTGTGATTATAGTTGGAAAGCTCGGAAAGTCCGAACGGGGTCAAGGAGAAGATGTCCCAAATGCTCAAGCTATGATGTAAGCCTCGATAATTCCAAGGATGTTCCCACCCCAGAAAATGCAAAAGAAGGAAAGGCGAGATATTCCGATGGGGTAGAACTAAGCGGTTTACCCAACATTGACAATGACCCTGAAATTCTCCAATTGAAAAAAAAACTGGTGAAAGTTCGATTGGAAAAGGAAATCAACCAAATACAAAACCAACTACAACCGACCAACCTTAAAAACCGGATTTCAGCTTTAGAAAAGATGGTTGTGAGATTTCGGTCATTCTCTTTCGGTCATGGAATGCATTGTCTAGTTTGCGATGAATCAATGAAATACGTTGTGTGGGATGAACATGGTGAATCGGATATGGGCTTTGAATGTATAAAGTGTGGGTCGAGGTGGAATTTAAAGGATTTCGAACCCGTTAATCGATGAACATCAATACTGGTTGTTTGCACTCGGGCATTCGATATTCCGAATTTTATCGCTGTGTTGGTTCATGAAATGTATGAGTCTGGCATCGAGCCAGACTTTTTATTTTGTTTCTTTATTTTTTGGTTCCTCTCTGGATTTCTATTAGTATATCCAGCCTGTCTATAATACCCTGAGCAATGGGTTCTAATTTGTTAAATTCCTGTGCGGTTTTAGCTTTGATGTAATAATCATTATCGGCTTCATCGCCAAAGGGGTTTTCTGCCTCACCCACAATTATAGATTTCTTGGGATTCTTTACCATTTAATAGCCATTCCAACCACTATCCTTAAATCCCCCCGCCCTATTATCCTTTTCGGGAAGCAGGCATTTATGCGGGCAGAATATTCACGATTAACTCTTCCCCACTTTGGGCGGAGGCATTCTCTCTCCAACCCATTAAAGGGCCAGAAATGGCATGCCCCGCCCTCTATTTTTCCCTACGTTAATGGCCCCTGGACAACCCTGTACCCGGTCGGCGTCAGCACGTATCCGAGCTTCCTCCAGGCGCTGCCCTGGACGTGGAGCAGCTTCGCTTCCACGAACGCCGGACCGACAATGTTCCGCTTCAGGATCAGGGCGATGTAAATATGGCGCCAAGGGATTCGAGTCCCGCAGGCTTTGTCCTTCAATCTCATAAATCCCCCTCCCCGCAGCACATTTATCCGACCCCCCCACCCCTTATGCAATCCCGTGCTATACACCCGTGGTGACTCCCTCCCCAGGGACATACCCCCCCGCAACCCTAGACCACATCTACGGGGGCGACGCGGACACCCGCGGGAAAGACGGGTAGGCCAGACTTTTACCGCTGTCCGCCGGACATCTGCCGGACATTCGCCGGAGGTCGGGTAGGTCCAACCTGTGCGGCCCTCACTTATTCTCAGTTATCTGAGGATGAGTTTATATAGTACATGTTTTCGAGCGATTTCCCGGTGCTTCCATGCATATTTAGGGTGTTGATGAATTATGCTGGCTATCAGGGTAATTATACTCATTGGGGTATAATCCCCTGTGATGACCTCCTCTCATGCCCAAACCGCCTGTTTCGGTATTCGAGAATTATACTGAAAGGGGTTGTTGCTCTGAAAATGCGAACAAATACGCTTAAAATGTCGTATTCTTGCGTTATCTCCATTGGACGCACAAAGACCCGGGAAGCCAAGAAACGCTTCAATTGCCCCTTCTAAACACTATTCCTTGGCCTGTTCCGGGCTCTGTCCTTGGTTTTCGGCTCTTCATCCTCTCTCTACAAGTACACAGCCTATTCGAGTTCAGTGGAGCATCTCACGAGGGATGGCGCAGAGGCGATGGCGGGAATCATGTGTTTTATGACGTCAATTATACATTTTGCAACACTAAATATAGTTTATACAATAACAATGTAAACGAATATACTAATATACAATGGTGCTTAGAAAAAGTTAAATAGTGCTTTAACTATACCACTCAATATGAAAACTATAGTAGAAATATGTGATAGTGATTTGAAAGAGATAGAACAATTAATATCGAAAGGTAAAATTACTTCGATACCCGTATTCATTTCAATGGCAATTCGGAATCAAATTATGATGGAAGATGGACAATTGAATTCCCTATTGTTAGAAACACATTTTCAAAAAGAGGAAAAACCAATTACCACCAGGGATATACAAATAACTAGCGAGAATGTACAAACCATACATGCTCCATCAAGTGATGACAAATTTCCTTTCTGGGCTACACAAAATAAGTACCTTTGTTTAAAGCAAATTACACGGGATTTTGCTCAAGTTGTGCAAGAACGAGGGGAAAAGTGGATTCGTTTTGATATTATTATGAATCGACTTATTCAAAACGCGATTATTACTAGGCAGAATTTTGAGTCTATTGATAAACACTTTCATCGAGGCAGAGGTGAAAAATTTTCAACAGGGTTCCCTAAAAATGATTCTAAAAGCACAAGTAGATATGAGAAACAATTTATTGGTGGTATTGATGGAAATGGAAATAAATATGGTCTTGCGGTTGAAATCGGGTTCCTTGACGTAAGATTCAATGATTCCCACCGCATTGAATTTGCCCTCACGGAGATTGGATTTTCCTTTTCAAAATTAGAATCCCCTATTTTTGGAAAAAATATTTCAAATTTATCTCTTCAAACACATGCTTTAAGCGATGATGAAATTGAATTCATTCTTTCAACATTGAAGAAAAGAAAGTACACGGAGGTTGATTTAATGTTGACTACAATGGAGTATATCCGAGCGGGCAAGAATAGACCAGAAGATGGTGCACCAATAATAAAAGCATATTTAGATACAAAATATCCTGAAATTTCTAGGATGAAGCAGGAGGGTTGTTTTTCATTAAGCGAGGCGGAAACTATACGTGCCGGTGTAATTAGTAGGATGAATGAATTGAATTTAATTAATATAGAGAAACATGGATTGAAATCTCAATATAAATTAACGAAAACAGGAGAAAATTTTATAAAAAATAGGAGGAAATAAAATGGAAAAATATTCAAGCAAGAAAATTGACCAGATACTAGAATATCTTAATACATGGATGCTAACTCAAACCGTATTTAAAAACAGACAACAGATGGCGGATTATTTGCATATTAGTAAGTCACATCTTGGAAATATCGCCCTCAAGAATAGAAAACCATCTGATACATTATTGGAGAAAATTGTTATTATGACGGGGTTCGTTGGAAATGAAAAAGAAATGACAAGTACAAATTCAGAATGTCCATACAAAGACCTTGCTGATGAACTGAGGGGATGGTTTCATCAACAGAAGAAATGGAAGAATCAAACTGAATTTGCACAATACCTTGGTGTATGCAATTCTTATATAAGTAAAATTTTCACAGGAAAAAGGCTTCCTGGAAAAGAGGTACAGCAAAAGCTTTTTGATATAACTAGTTTAGACATTTTTAAAACAGAGCAACAATGTAAAGTAAATTCCACATTAGAAGTTGGCCAGAAGGTTATTGAAAATAATGCAGAAGAAATAACAAAAGACCTTCTTTACATAAAAGAAGCCTTAAATAAAATAGAGAATTTTGTTAATTTAAATAAAGCCCCGAATATCAAATCTAGATCCGCAAATGATTCCACAGAGTGCATTGCTAATATGTTTTACACACTTGCCGAGGGGTTGTTGTCTTTTCAAATATCCACTCCTAAAGATAGAGAAAACCTCAGAAAATTAATTTCCCCGCCAGATGTTGGTTTCGTTATTTCATTCTTGAGGGCAATTTATGATGAAGATAAATTTTCTGATTTCATTTATTTTACAAAATATGAGTTAAAAAGAGGTGAATAAATGCCCATTAAAGGTCAACTTGAGGGGGATGCTGACAGCTTATTAGATACCGTTTTACATCTTATAAAAAGTCGTGGAGTTGACCCACTATATCATATTTCAGAGTTAGTTCAAAATGAAATTGATGCTGGTGCAACAAAAATCAATGTGACTTTCTTTCACAAAGGGAAGGGGAATACTCGTAAGGTTGATGCAATTATAATCGATGGAAATGGTTTCGGGTTTTTAGAAAGTTTTGAGCATTATCATAAGAATATCACAGATTCCATTAAAAAGAAAGTGACAAATTACACTGAGCGAGCCCCATCTGGATTATCTCGAGGGCAATTTTGCTTGGGAATACAAGGGTTTAGAACAATATGTGATGAACTTCAACTGATTAATTTAACAAGACCCGGTGAAACACCTAAAGTTGATGGTGAAAATATCATCGTAGACCCAGATTTTTATAAAATGTTTAAAAATAGAAAATTAATACTATGGGCAGATAATCGAAATGTAGAGATATACGATGAACCCGAATTTTCGGAGCACCGAAAAGAGCCGGGTGTGACATGTTTATTAAAGGGTGTCAATTTACAGATTAAAGCAAAAGATTTAACTAAATATTTATCAGCAAATAAACGTTCAGTTCTTATCGCTAATAAAAATTTGCATATCATTGTGAAAGACGAACTATATGAAGAGGAAGTAAAACCTGTAAAATTCACAGGAGATGAGTTAATTATTGAACAGTCACACCCAAAGGAAGGAAAAGAAATAAAATATTCTGGATTAGGAAAAGTGAAAGCAACTTTGTATTTTCAAAAACCAAGGTCTGGATGCAAAATACGTCTAGATATAAAAGGAGAACCTATTTTCTTTGATATTACATCAAAAATTCCAGAATTTAATTGCCCACCATGGAATTCAGATATGGTTGAGGGAATAATTGAATATCCTTATTTAACACCACTTCCAACGAGAAATGATATAGAACGAGATAAAGTATTTTGGCCTGCGTTTATCGATATTATGAAAACTTTAGCAATTCAGGTAGAGAAAAAAATCGAAGAATATGAGAAACAAAGCCAATCAGATAAAAATGAAGAATTAATGCGAAAATTAGAAACCATACTGGCGGATGTGAAACGGGAACTTGAATTCTCTAGTTGGTTTGATAAGAAAAATGTGGCCCCCACGCTTGGTCCAGTAGACCATATAGCTGTATTTCCAGAAGTTATGAATGTACCTGCTTACACAACCAGGAAAATTCATGTCAGAGCATATGACAACGAGGATAATATTTTAGGGGAGAAAGAAGGAGTTGAATTTTACTGGGAATTAAGCAATGATTTAGGAACGATATTCGCAAAGAATAATGGAGAATGTGTTTTCAAGGCAGGGTCTACAGTAGGAATTATTACTATTATTGCAAAAGTAAAGGACACTAAAAAAGGAACGGAATTCTCAGAGAATATTGAAACAGTAATCACACATCCTCCAGCAAATGCAGGAATGCTCTCACGTGTTAAAATTGAACCACCTTTTTCTAAACTCTCGCTTGGGGATGAAAAAGAGTATAAAGCAATTGCTGAAGATGGGGATGGAAATGTCATTCTAAAAAATATTGAATTCGATTGGGTAATCGTGAATGATGACACATCTGGTGCTAAATTGAATGTGAATCATGGAGAATCCGTTTTATTGCATTCTGGGAAAAATCTTGGTGAAATCAAACTTCAAGTCACGGCATATCAAAATGGAAGAATGGCAAAGGATTCTGCACTAGTAATTGTTGTCGAAAAAATTAAAAAGAAGGGCCGAAAGCCCCGACCAAAGAATCTTGGCCTTCCAACTCCACAAGACTGGAATGAACTTGAATATCCTATTCGCCACTCACATTTAAGTGATGATGGAACGATATTGTATTATCATACACCGCATCAAGATTATAAAAACGCCAAGGCAAAAGGCGAAAATCTGAGACAAAAATATATTATTCAATTATATGCAAAAGAACTTGCAATAAAGGAATGTGAATCTACTGGCTCAAAAGATGTTGGCGAAAAAATGCTAGAGGTTTTATCAAAAATTGAGAATCACTGGTACTAGGCAAATCCATATGTTTCGTCTGTCGGTTGAATGCATATGTAAGTAATATGTCGTCATGAATTCAACGATTACTTGGCCACAAATATCGCAGTAAAAAGAGAAAAAGAGGGTTGATATTCTTTGCATTTCGAGAATTTAATTCACGAGTGAATTAAACTTGAGCCAGCATCTTGACTTATAAAATCCGTTAGGTCCATTTATAGAATTCCTAAGAATCTACTTCCAACTGAACTATTGAGAGATGTGCTTGGAGGATTCCGGGTTCTTCACCATCGTTTGGATCTTGAGTTCTCTGGAGAACACCAATGCGGGATATTACTAGAACCAGTGGAGAATCGAGGGACGCACTTTTCCCGTGGAGGGGGAGTGGTGATGTCGCATTCTACATATTCTCCGACATCGCCCCCGCCCTCTCCCTCGTGAAACCATACAAATGTCAGACACAGAAGAACAATGGTGTTCAGGGGAATCTGATAATTTGCTGAAATCAGCGGCTTTTTTAATTGGACAGGAAGATATTTACGATATCGCGCCCATTCAAGCCATGTGAGAATCAAGGTTTACGTCGGTACTGCCATAGTGGGCGAAGGTGAGCGAACGACCAGCACAGGCTATCACAGCACACGCCTAACTTATTCCAAATTGTATGACTGTCTTGATTCCACAACCATGTATTCTGGCGACATGGAGAATGAATGCGTCAAAACATTAGGGCTTGTGAGCCGATTCGCAGAAGAGCATGGCCTGGAATTGAAGATATACGACGTTTCGCACGATTATGCCGCTTTCAGAGCTTGGCTCGACAGGGTGAAGTCCATACCCACAGTAGTCATAGGAAAAAAGAAGTTCGAGGGCATTCCGAAAGTCGATGACCTTGAAAAAGCCCTAAAAATCAGTTAGAGTAGTCAGAAACGATACTTCAAGGTCAGCCCTCAAAATAATTCCGTATTCTTTGCTCAATTACAGTGCAATCGAAATTGATAGGTTTATCAGTGATTTTCACAGTCACGACATTATCGGAGACGCTATATGAACCAGATATCCTTCCTGAAAAGCATCCGCTCCGTGTATCCCCGCTAAATGTTACACCGTTCCTCGCTGCTTCTTGCTTTACATGTCCCAGAATTAAGTTTAAATCCCCCCTGACACGGATTGTAAATGCTGGGCATCCGGTCATGATGGTTGTTAGTAATCCAGACGATAAATAAATTGTGGTCAGGGAAAAAATAAGGGCAGGTTTTCGGGGTGTAACCCCCCTTGGAGAGAGAACTCCCTGCCCAAAGTGGGGAAGAGTTGATCGTGATATTGCCCACATAACCTCCACTGCAAATAGGCATGAATCCGGGTGGATTTATAGATTTAGGTTGGAAATATGGAAATGAGAACCATAAACGAGATAACCCGCCAAAACATTGAGGAAAATCATAACAGAAAAAGATAGAGCAGGGTTTCGGCCGTTTCTGGCCAGGTTGGAGAGAGAATTTCCCTGCTCAAAGTGGGGAAGAGTTGATCGTGAATATTCTGCCCGCATAACCTCCGCTTCCCGATTGTGAATGCGAAAGCCCTGTAATAAGGCTTTCGTTTATTACCAATCCACCGTCCAAACAGTATCCGCTGGCACATGAATCCAATACCCTTCACCGGGCTTCATGATATAAGTTGGACCAATTTCGATGATATAAGGTGAAACTGAGCTGAAAACCTCAACCATATCTGCCCCTGTGCCCCATAGGGCGTTGGCCACAGTCATTGTTTCGTTGAAGGATGGATACCCAACGAGGTTCCAACCTGCGCGAAGGTTAATCGTGGTTGATACTGGCATAACTCCTTCACCGACAGTAAGGAATCCATCTCCGGTATTGTTTGTAATGTGGATCCAAAATCCCATTGTATTGTCGAGATTGAGCATGTCGTTTAACTCGGACGGTCGATCATTACGATAGGATTTCCAATGGTCTGTAACATCCGCAGCATCGTACCACATGACGCAATTCCAATCAGTCCCACCATCTCCCCAAAATCCGTCGTTCAGAACTGCTTCTATATCTCCATGGACATCAAGTGGTATGGAGACAAACTGCCATATGCCGGGTGAATTAGTGTTATAGAGGGTCTGACCATTATTAATTAAAATGTCGAATGTTTTCCAATTGAATGGCCCAGCTTCTGGTTCAGTAAAATTGCTTGGAACGCCGACATCATCCGATCCGTTATTTACATTAGCAATCCAATAAAATTTCCAGGGTTTCGGTCCAGGATTTGCCTCAGGAGTCCAGTTATAGTAGCCATCCACAGTATTATCTTTTCCAAGATAGTTCCAGGTATCACCATGATTTAATGAATAATACAAATCAATAGCCAGAGGATTTCCGGACCAATTATACCTTAGAGTTATCGTGGTTTCATGACCTGCACCCTTGGGCCCAATAGCTGTGGCTGTTGATAATTGGGGTGGAGTCAAAGGTTGTATTAATGGCCATCCATCAACGGTACAAATGTCTAAGAAATATTTCGTATCACCAATGCCATCAGGACCGGTGATATTCTGATAATAGCCATGGTTTTCATCAACGCCAATGTAATCACCCCAGTAATTACCTCCTGAGGGATACCCGTCATCCCAGATGTTCCCGCCGCAGTGAGACATCTGCACTCCTTTTAAGAAGGAATTGTGGAATATATTACAGCAACGAAATTCCTGGCAAAATAAATCCCCGCATGCATTATCAAAATAATTATTGTAAATGGTGCTATAATTAGTGTAATACAACCTTATTCCATACCCTCTGGAAGATGTAAAGGTGGAATTTCTAATAGTGAGATTGGTCGAAAAAGCGATGGTCAATCCGATTATTTCTTCGACGGATGTGTAATTCTCCAAAACCATATTCGAGCAATTTGCAATGATTATCTCTCCTTTATTTAAAGGCAGACCTCCTTGAGTCTGGTTCTTTATAAAAGCGACGGGCAAACCGTCTACAAAATTGGATTCCGGGATATTATTTGAGAGAAAATCATCTAGAATTAAAATGGTTACACTTGATATCCATATGTACCCTTCGTTCAAAATATTTCCCTGCAAATCGTTAAAAGTCGAACCATATAATGAAATTCCAAACCATGAATTGTAAATATTATTATTGTATATTTTATTATAACTACATTCCTTACCTGGACTTTGATGAACGCCAATTAGTCTGAGAGCGGTGCCAGAATTGAGATAAAACGTATTGTTTTCTATATTATTGCGACACGATTGCTGAATCTCCATGGCGCTGCTGCTGCCGGTAAAATAGTTATTTTGATATGTATTATCGTTGGATATTAAATTATATAGACCATGTGTGTTGTGATAGAATCTATTCCCAGAATAAAGGTTGGCTCCGCCACCTGAGCAGATCCCATTACCTTCGTTTATTATTACGTTGTCGCTTACGTTGTTGTACCATGATTCCACAAATACGCCAACGCCTGGTGGATGAGGAATCGGGTACGAAATATTATTGTTGAAGATGGAATTATTGCAGCCAGATTGTATATAAATTCCATATTGTGTATTGTGGACTAGATTCGAATCTATACAATTATTTGATGATAACCATAGGAGAATTTCATGAGCTGTATTGTATTCCACAACATTGTTAGTTATTCTTGCGTTACTTACCTTATATAATTGAATACCCTCCTGTCGAAAATGAGGCCATGTTTTATTACCCGAGGCCTTGTGTATTAAGCAATTTCGAATGATAAAATTATCTGTTGTGTTTCCGACCTTTATACAATAACCATATCCGGTCCCGTTTATGTCAAGATTCTCAATTATCCATGGGTTCCACTCGGTTCCATTTCCATCAATGACCCCATGTTCTGCATTGAAATCCGCATTCGAGTCGATACTAATAGGTGCATGAGGCAAATATTGTGGTTCATTAGACAATTTCATTGTGTCGTTCTGTATCTCAGTAGCTCCCAACACGACAACTGAGCTTAACAGAACTACTATACCCACTGCCCAGACAAATATGTTCATATGACCCCTATTATTCTTAAAATATTATAGGCTATTACCATTACTTAAATCTATCTATTATTGGTTCTGTTGCGTTCAAGGGTGCTTCTCCTCTAATTGTTGCATGACACCAGCGCGTTGCATCGCGGGTGCTTTTAGAAAAATAGAGGGCGGGGCTTTGGGGTAGAAACCCCTATGTGAGAGAGTGCCCCGCCCAAATGTTGGGGAAGAGTTAATCGTGAATATTCTGCCCAGATAGCCCCAACGGACATAGCAGAACCATTATATCAAAATTTGAAAAGAATCTATTTAATTGATTTTGCTTTCTCCGCACATTCAATAGCTTCTTTATTTCGCCCTAAATTATTAAGCACAATTGACTTGGATAACCATGAAAATTCGTTGTTGGGGTCAAATGAGATTGATTTATCAAAAGCTGTTAAAGCATCATTATACCGGCCCATCTTTACATAAGTATTCCCCTTACCCATCCATGCTAATGATGAATATTTAGGATCAGCTTGTCTTGCCTTATCAAAGCATTCCAGTGCGTCCTCAAATCGATATAAATTGTTAAACCCAATCCCTTTGTCATACCAATATTTGCCATTGTTTGACTCAGTTTTTGGTATTGTCTCATCTCCTCATATTTGATGGAATATGAAAGTCATTAATTTATATGTTTCGGGGGACAATTAACATCAGCATCGGGTGTTAAATCAGAAAAAGAGAGGGCGGGACAGATTTGTAGCCATTTCTGGCAACGGGCTGGAGAGAGAACGCCCCGCCCTAAAGTGGGGAAGAGTTGATCGTGATTATTCTGCCCACATAAGCTCCTTTCTTCCTGAGAAGGATAATAGCCTGGTGGAATTTATAGGTTTAGGTGGATTGATTGTATCACACATACCGGGACGAACTAACAAAATGGGGTTGGATTATCTTATTCGCTTATAGTCATCTTCAAGAATACTCATCATTATGAAGTCGGAAAATTGACCATTATAATAATAACCATCTCGATGAATTCCTTCTTGTTTAAATCCTACCTTTTTCCAAAACCGGATTGCTCTTTTATTGAATCCTACAACACCTATGGAAACTCTATGGAATTTCAAAGTTTCAAAGATGTATCTGAATAGAAGATGCGCTACTTCAGTTCCATATCCTTTTCCCCAGCAGTCCTTTTCCCCGATAATGATACTCATATCAGTGGCACGCCAGGGTTTGAAAATTCTCAATAAACCAGCTTCTCCTATCATTCGACCATTATGTTTATTAATAATCGCAAACCATACTTGATCCTCACTTTTTCTTTGTTCGTTAAACCATTTTTCTGTCGTTTTTTTCGTCCATGGTTCAACTTCACCTATTAATTTCATTATTTCTTGATCCTTCCCCCATTTTTCAACATATTTCAAATCCTTCTTTTGTAGAGATTTCAAGTAAATATGATGTCCAATCAAGCATTTTGGCCCAGAGCAAATATTTTTTCTTTGCATAGACTCTCTACCTCGACCTTAGGTGACTCTCCGCTTCGCTCGCCATCGCCCTCTATAATGGTGGGAAGTCACCATAAAGCTTTCTGACCTGCACTTTTATTCAGGGATCTGCACCTAAATTCAGTCGAAATGGTCTATTTAAGTGCAAAGCCGTCTCCAAGCTCCGGCGGGGCATCAACGGGCTCTATCGTCGCTAATAACAAAAGATTGTTCTCGCTCCAGCTCGCTACGTTTCAACTAATAATCGAAGATATGTCCATGTTATTAATCTTTTGAAATTTGTTTACGCTCATAATGTCTTTTATAAATATCATTCAGGTGGTCTTCGTAAAGTAGATCTTTAAGCAATCGACCAATATTATCAAATAACTTTATGCGCCACTCATAAGAAATAATACCATCCTTCTTCAGAGTTCTGATTACATATATTTCTGATCTGTTCAATGTATCAATCCATATTATAAAATGGAATATTTACATTAAATATCCTTTTGTTACTATATCGAATATGATAATATGTAATATTAATGCAATTGATAAAATCCAAAACACTTTCATTCAGCACATCTCTTACTCTCCCAGCACTACGCTCGCCAAGTGAATGCGAAAGGCATGCGAGCTGGCTTAAGTCGATTCCCATAACGAGATTCTTTTTGGCAGTATGGTTCCAAGAAATTTTTTAATTTTAATTTCAAATTTTGATAATTAAAAATGATATTCGTTAACGAGTTTTTATATCGACTCAAGTAGTAGTTCATCTGCTCGATAACGAGAAATAAGAAAATATGAGGTGATGTAAATGAAAAGGATGACAATAGAAAAGAAAGGATATCTCCCGGCGTTTATCGCCCTTGCAATGGTGTTAGTAGGAATGAGCGGAATGGTGAATGCGGCAGATATAGGAACAAGCACAGATACGACTGGCTATCTACAGGTAACCGGAGTCAATGTCGCTCCCACAATAACGGATTTCGAGATCGTGGATGCGAATCAAAATACAATATTAGATGCTCAGGTTGACGTAAATACCGAAATAACAGTGAGCGTGAAAATAGGGGATACGAACGGTTGGAGCGATGTCGACACCGTTCAGGTCATGTGTTGGTTTGATGGAGGTAATGAAAATTACTACTCTCAACAAACGACAGGCCCCAACTACAGGTTCCTTCTCTACTATGACAATACAATCAGTGGAGGGGACGGCGAAACCGCGCCGACAACTGGAAACATGGATGTGAAGTACGATGCTGCAACGGATCACCCTACGATAAAGGACGGCAAACATGCGGTAAACGGGGAGGGCATAGCCACCCAGACATATATACTGACTTGGAAGTTCACCCTCGGATGCCAGGTCAAGCATGCAGACAGACCTTCATTAATTGCCAATGTCAACACATGGAAAGTAATGATCAACGCCACGGATGCTGCTACGACCACGAGCCAGAGTGGAGACGACAACGGCCCCTACGAATTCGGGATATACAAGTACACATACGTTTCCTCTGCGATGAACACATGGAATGTCGGACCTATGCCCCCGAACACCAACCGTGATGCTATAGCTGCCAGTGTTATCACTAGATCGAACGACGACATGGATCTCACCATATGGATAAATGCTGACTTGACATGCTTGGACACTGGGATCGCGATTCCCACAAGTGGCTCGCCCTTGAAGATATTGGCAGGTGCAAGTACCTCGGATGACATAAGTAGCGACCTAACCTTCACTGCAAACCTAGAGGCTGGCGAGAAAACAATTCTAGCCAATACTGGTTATGGAGACCACAGCACGTACATGGCGAGCAACAACGCACTGACAACATACGTGAACTTCAACATTGCAGTGCCCTATGGCACCATGCCAGGAGCATACAACGCTGGATTGACATTCCAGGTAACCCAGGTAGCTTAACTACCTGGCCATTTTCTTTTTTTATTTTTTTTCACTATCAGACTTGATAATGTAACCGATATTAATTACTCTTATGTAGGATTTTCACAGGACAGGTAATATTCATGAACAGAAAAACATCAAAATTAATATTGTGTGCTATCCTGCTAATCGCTCTTTCTTTGACACCATCCCAAACGAGCACGGCAACCGATAATATCGGGAATGTGCAGCTCTACATACCAGGGGAATCTGTGTCTTTCAATGATGCAAATCAAATGATGATGATAACTGGTTTCTGGCACACATTGGAATTTAACACTCCTTCGGGAGCCAATGTATCCGTGGAACTCACGAACGGGATCGATAAATATGAATGGACATACATCGGGGGAGCATGGAGCGATGTGGAACATGGCTTGTTCATTGATGGGGCGAAGTGTTCATGCGACGGGGAAAGAATATTCTTTTGGATAGCGGTCGACCAGTCTGCCTCAACTGGTGTTTGGCTACTCAGCATAACAGCGGGCGAGCAGGAAAGTGAACAGGATATTGAGCTACTGGGAAGAACAGGCGGTGTGGGATTTTCCACACCGGACTTCTTCATAAAGATGCCACCACATACCCAGGTGCAAGTGGACACCGCAGACACGGGACAATATGCAAAAATCCAGAATGACGATGCCGTGCCAGTAACTGTGGATTTTTTCATTGATGATGAGGATTTCACTGTAACTCCCAATGAACACACTCTCTCTCCGTTTTCGTTGGGAGAGTACTCCCTGGTCTATTCCGGCACCTCTCACGCTTCCCAAAGACGGGAATTAGAGGGCGAGGTTCTGATTACTTACAAATATATTGGCCCATGCATTGGAACAGCTCAGTTAATTCCTTCCTTCAATTATCCATTTGATATCATCATATTTGTCGGAGATCCGGACCTCGGATTTATAGAGAATGATGGATGCACAGTACAGTATGTAACCAGCGTCCGAATGGCTTCTAACGAAACCAGAATCTTCCCATTGATAATAGATGGTCTGGGGGATGTCGATCTTGACATAGATGGGTTCGGCTGCACGGTTTCATCGATAGAATTGAACGGTGCCGAGATAGAGATGCCGATCCGCCTGGAACTGGTCGGTGACAAGGCCGAGTGCTTCAACATAACGGTTGGACCAACAATAACCAGCGGAAACGCTTCTATTGTGTACCAGATAAACGGTGACCAGTACACCACCGTTATTGAGATTGACTCTACAGGTGAGCCACAAGAAGTGATAACGGAGAACAATGGCGGCGACCTGAACAAGGTTTTACCTATGGTGGTAATTGGGCTTATAATCGTTGCCCTCCTCACAATGCTGTACGCGAAGAAAAGGAGCGTGAAAAGGTGAGACTCCGAACCATCGTAATTGTGTCCGTCATAATATTGTTGGCAGGTACAACCAGCGTCATCGGGGACGATGGCGGCGTGCAAGTGGAAAACGTTAATCCCATGTTCTCAAAACTGTCTGTGAGTGAATTTGACGGTAACACCTTGGTCACAATCAATGTTTCAGACTATAATTCATTTTCGGACATTGATAGAATATTCATAAACGTGACAAATGGAAAAGCAGTGGTCTTAAGCATTGCTTACTTTGCGAACATTGCCCGCGATTCGCCGGAGGGGCTGCTCAGGAACGTTGTCGGAAACAATCTGGTTTCAGAACTTTCCGGAATTGAGCACGGCAATGTAAGCGAGGGATTGGACAGTTGTTACCTCTTGTTAGTTGTTTGCTTCACACCCGTTGATGGGACATTCCTAGAAGTAGTGGTGTGGGATATGAACGGGCTATCTGCGACATACAACGGGGAGTATACACATCCCTCACTCGCCGAAAAGGCCAACATGAACATCATAACCGGGGTCATGGTGCTCTCTCTCATATTAACGGTTTCAATCCAGACATCGTTAAAATGGAGGCGCAAACATGAGAATGTCTGACTATTTTTCCGAGCGAAGTATTCTGATCACCGTATTACAGACGTTCTGGCTATTTCTCTCAATCATTCTCCTGTGTATATTTATCCTCCTAATATTCATTCCTGGGCTTAGTGCCCCGAATGCTCTATTGGCCATGTCCCCTAATCATAGTAGCTTAAATCAACTAGGCAGTACGTTTTTTGCTCTCTGTGTAATAACAGCTATCACGGTTCTGCACTTTCAGAAAGGTGAAAAGGCAATTAAGCTGTCCATCATACTATCATTTTTGATAATAATCATATTCGCATACAACCTATTCAGTACCAGCGCATCACTTCCCCTTCATCATTATGGGCTATTTTTGACTGTGGCCTTGATGATTATATTTGATGCGTATATTGAATCAAACAAGTTCGCCACACCACAAATAATTAAAAGGAAATTTCCAGCGTCGCCCGAGTTATCCGAGCGGATCAGCGACCACCCGTACAATTAATGGACTGAATCCCACATAGTGGGCAATAAGTTAAGCAACAGTATATAGTTCCTCCTGCTGCTTGACCTTCAATTTCTGCTCGAATTCCATCGGAGACAGATATCCGAGTCCAGAATGCATTCGCTTGCTGTTGTACACGTCTTTTATGAACGCCTGGACAACATCCAGGCGTTCAATTCGTATCGCTCCTGCGCTGTAATTTCCGCAGATCCTCCGCGACATGTCCGTTCATTTTCTCCAAGGTTTTTTTTAGGAATTCGTTCTCCGCATACAGCTTGCCGACCATGCGCTCCAGCTCGGCAAGCCTTGCCTGGTCTTTGTAAGGTTGGCCTGTGCCGGAGAACGCCTTCTCCGGATTCTCCAAGAACTCCTTCTTCCACCTTCCCACAAGGGCCGGATGAAGGCCGTTCTCCCGCGCCACCTGGGCGAGCGGGATGCCGGTCTCAATCTGGGAGAGAATGGACAATTTGAACTCCTTTGTGTAATTAACTCGACTCTTTGTCATGCACCACCTCCAATGGTTTCATAACTATTGTAATTGTCCATCGAATGGGGTGCAGTCCAATTAGCGTGAATTCAGCGAGAATATATTTAATCATCAGGTGCTATTTTCCTTTATCGTCAAGATGATTGCTTTCGGGTCCCCCTCGCTGTTCCGAATTATCGAAGCATTCAGTTCGGCCAGGAAGCTTGAGCCATCTCTTCTCAGCGATTTGCATTTTACATCTTTTACCGTGTCCTCATATAGAATTCTGCTCATAAATTTCGTGGCTTTTCTGTAATCTTCGGGTGTAACAAAGTCAAGAATTTTTTTCCCCAGCATTTTTTTCTCGCTTGATTGCCCAAATAATTCAAGCGCTCGTTGCGACGAATATATGATTTTTCCTTCGAGGTCGGCCATAATCACGGCCTCAGGCAGGATGCTCACGAGCCCATCGAACATGACCTTCGATTCATGTAGATCTTTGTGGACTTTCTTTTGCTGTGAGATATCTTCGATGGTTCCACAATAGAACACAATATTACCTTTACCATCCCGGACTGTCGTGGCGTTTTCACGGACATGAAGAATGGAACCATCCTTCTTGGTCCAAGAGGTTTCGAACCCGGCGACCTGTCCTTTACGTTCTATGCGTTTCTTGAAGTCAGAACGTGAAACGCTCTCGGCAAATCCCTCTTTCTCCAGGTTTCGTTTGGAGAGTTCTACCAAGGATGAGAATCCCAACATACGAACGAGCGCTGGGTTTGCCAGGAGAATTTGCCCCTCTGGAGTGGTCTGGTAAATACCGATTAACGTGTTCTTGAAAAGTTCTTTGAATCTTTCTTCCGAACTTCGTAGCGCCCTTTCTGCTTTCTTCTGCACGGTGATGTCTTGGGCGAGTATGGAGAATCCGATTATCGAACCTTCAGTATCCCTGATTGGGTCTATCCTGGCATTTATATCAAATATTTCTCCAGACTTGTGTTTGGCAATGGTGTCGAAGGCTGCAGACTTCTTACCCCGCATGGCAGTTTTTACTATGTCCTCCAAGAACTTTGAATAAAGAAAAATCGGGATGCTCTTTCCCATAACTTCAGTTACTTTGTATCCAAAAAGTTTTTTAGCAGCAGTGTTCCAAAAAAAAGTCTCTCCATCTTTATCTATGAGAATAACAGCCGTATCTGTCTGTTCTATAACGTTCTGGAAGAAGGTATACGATGAAGCAATGTCTGATTTTTTTATGATATCTTCTAAAAGCTCGAAATTTTCCTCAAGCAGTGGGGACAAGAAAAAGACCTCTCCGTAACCGCTGCTTTTTGAGGAGATAACAAAACCATTTCTCAAGAGGGTTTCCATGTGATGTTTCACTGTTCTATAGTTTAATTTCATAATCTCTGCAAGCTGATTGATATTGTATGGCCGTTCTTTAATCAGCTCAATAATTTGTATTCTTTTTTGCCCTCCCTTTTGTCCTATAAGCACATGTGAAAGTGTCTGTTTCAAAGTAAGTATATAGACCACTTTCCTAGAATTCCCCCTCTGAATATCATAGATTAATATAGGATTATCATTGTATAAATTAATTTCGGTTATTTGAATTTGCTGTGGTCGTGCAAATCAACAGAAAAGTATATATACTTTAACATTCTTATTATGATTTCCAGTGCGTGGATGCGATTATGGTAAATATGAATCTATAGTGTTTTTTACGCACAAAGGGAGGAAAGACAATGGTAAATAAAAAAGTTAATGAAAAGTCTAGGACTGACGAAAAGTACAAAGACGAGAAGAAAAACACTTCAGGGGAGAATATGGAAAGTATTATGAAAATCTGGATGGAACAGCAACTAGAGTTGTTCAATCAGATGAACAGAGCGATTGACATCCAGCAGAAACAATATAAAGACATGGGGAAAAATTGGTCCACATTCAATACAAGCGCACATGAGAACGCCAACAAGAACATTAGCGACAATGACTACCGAGAGTTAGCCAACCTCTGGAGAGAACAATATGCCAAGATCAATGCAAATCTTCTCGAAACCACTCGGAAGAGCATCAATCAGCATGCAGAACTATTTGACAAGTGGAGAGATTTCACCGATATCATGAGTAAAGTAACCAGTTCACGAGGAGAGGAGCAGAAAAAACACCTTCAAAATCTCGTTACAAAGTACCAGGATTTGTCCAAGTACACCGCAGATCTCTTCGAAAAGAATAACGCAGCGAACACACAAGAGTACAGTTCAATCCAATCCACCTGGATGGAATTCGTCAATAAGATGAATAAAATTCTGGCGAAGCAGGCGACCGACGAAATGTAGTATTGATAGGGTGAAGATAGCAATGAACGAAACATATCAATCTTTCATAGACGTTTGGGGTGAATTGCAAAAGAATATTGCGAATCAGATACAGATGGGCATAAAGAACGCAACGAAACAATACGAAGATATCTCAAAAAAATGGCTGGCGGAATCCGAACCCGTCAACAAACTTATGGTAGAAATACTCAACGAGAACAAGGAGCCCTACCTGGAAATCTACAATATCTGGAAAAACTATCAGAACAAAACAAATGCTAGGATGATAAAAATATTGGAGCAGGGAAACGCCCCATATATTGCATTGGAGAAAATGTGGACCAAGCATGCGGAAACCATCATCACCTCACTGGATTCCAAAACCGAGGGACGCAATGAATATCTCTACTCCTCCTGGTCCGGACTCACTTCGGAAATGATGCAATTGGTAAGCGATTACATTTCGGAAAGTAAGGCGGACTACCAGGCATTGAACGATATCGTATCAGAGCTGAAAGAAAAGATGGACTCAACCATTTCGAATATGGATGGCAACCTGCCCCACTTAGGAGCCATTGAAAGAAGCTTGCTGAAAATGTATTCCAATTTAGAAGATGAGCGAAATGCCAATTACGGAGATGTCTCCCGGAACGCGATCTGGGAGTTTCAGAAAAGCTGGTTCCAGACCATGGAAACAGTCAGGAAATCACTCATGGGGATAGGTCCCCAGACAGATTACGAGAAACTTTACGCTAGTTTTTTCGACGCGTCCAGGTGGACTCCCTTCAACGGTTTCACGGCTTCAACTAGCACATCAGGCCTAGAAGATGAGGTAACCCAACTTAGGGCTCAGGTAAGCGAGTTAGAAAAGAAACTCAAGAAGAAAAATAATAAGTCATAAGGAGGGCAGATCGGATGACAGAGAACAGCTCGAAAAGGAACGATAAGGTAGAGGATTTCATCGAAGTGATGCGAAAGTACCAAGAGGAATTAATCAAGAATTGGACTGAAGCCATCAAATACACTTCCCCTGTAAGCACAGTGGATTCTCCGGAATTCGCAAACATTATAAAGAAGTACTGGGAAAAAGTGAACATGGAAGTTAGCGAGGCAATGCCGCAGATAGCAAAGGGAGATGATGGCTCACTCCAGAAGCAGAGGGATTTGTTCGTTTCCGCCATGCATGCCTACTCGGACATGCTGAAGGAATTCCTTGTTTCCCCAGCATTCCTCGCTTATCTAAAGCAATCCTATAAAGACAATACCGATATGAAAATTCGGCTGGACAAGTCAAATGAGGAGAACCTCAAACTCTGTGGCATCCTTACCAGGAAAGACCTGGATGAAATTAATTTCAATTTATATAATCTAAACAAAAAGCTGGATCGCCTACAGGACTCGATATCGGAACTCAAGAGAGGAAAAAGATGAACGAGACTTTCATAAAGGAGATTATACAGGGTAATCTAAAGCTGGCCAAAGCATTTGAGCTCACAATCAATGGGCCAGGGGTAGATACCAATACGACAGAATATGAAGTTGTTTTTGAGTACAACAAAATGCGCCTCCTTAGATTCAAGCCACTGGCTGATAAGGGATTATACCCGCCACTTCTCATGGTATACGCGGTCATCAACAAACCGTATATTTTGGACCTCCAGCCAGACAGAAGTGTGGTAAAAAAATTCCTTGAGAAAGGATTCGACGTATATCTCATAGATTGGGGAACGCCTTCCGACGCGGACAAATACATCTGTTTAGATGATTATATAAATTACTATATGCGATACGCTGTGGATCACATTTGCAAAGAAAATTCCTGCACGCAGATCTCGCTTTTGGGATATTGCATCGGCGGGTACTTTGCAACGATATTCAGCTCTCTCTATCCGAAGAGAGTGAAGAACCTCATGATCATGTCTGCGCCAATCGACTTCCATGTCAAAGGGGGTCCGCTGCACGTCTGGACCCAGAAGGACATATTTGATGTGTCGAGATACACTGAGGCGTACGGCAACTGCGCACCAGATATTCTCAACAGCGGATTTCTGCTCTTGAATCCAATGGAGAACACATACCTGAAGTACCTGGACCTCGTAGAAAAGGTGGATGATAAAGACTACGTGGACAATTTCTTCAGGATGGAGAAATGGATAAACGATGGCATCTCGATACCTGCCAGGTTCTTCGTGGAGTGGATTCGGGACGGATACCAGGAGAACAAGTTGGTAAAGGGCGAACTCAAGGTGGCTGGAAAGCCAGTCAACTTGAATAAAATTACTATGCCGCTTCTTCTGATTGTGGGAAAAGCCGACAATCTGGTGCCACCTGCCTCGACTCTTGGTCTATTGCCCCACGTGAAGAGTAAGGACACAAAAGTCTTCGAGAACCCCTCGGGGCACATCGGCATATCTGTTGGGGGAAAGGCTCATAAGGTCATGTGGCCTGAAGTAATCGAGTGGCTTACTAAACACTCTGAGAAGTGATTTTATGACAGAATTCACCAATATCCTGTTAGATATCAAAGAGTCGGTCGCCACGGTCATACTCAACCGACCGCAGCGCCTCAATGTTCTCAACCAAGAGACGCTTTTAGAGCTCGACAACGCTTTCCAGATTATTGCCAAGAACGAAAACGTCAGCGTCGTCGTCTGGAGAAGCAATAGTATGAAGATGTTCACGGCTGGTGCGGACATCAGGGAGATGCGCGAAAAGACTGTGCTTGAAGCGATTGAGTTCGCGAGATTGGGGCACAAAATAGGTCATACCATTGAGCGCGACCTTCCGCCAGTAATCGCCGTCCTCAACGGATTCGTTTTTGGGGGCGGAGTAGAACTCTCCTGCGCCTGCGACCTCCGTATCGCAACTCCTGATGCTATTTTTGCCCAACCAGAAATCGACATAGGAATAATACCTGGCTGGGGTGGAACACAGAGATTATGCAGAATAGTAGGCCTAGGCAAAGCCAAAGAGATGATATACACCGGAAAGCACATAACCGCAGAGGAAGCGCTGTCCATTGGGCTCGTGAACATGATTGTACCGCATGAGCAATTGGAACTTGCCATATTGCATCTCACTGGAATTCTTAGTGCGAAGAGCAGGCCTGCACTCATCTCAGCAAAAAGGGCAATAGCCATGGCCTTGGAGGCACCGCTCAATGCAGGTCTTGCTTACGAAATTCAGGCATGGGGAGCGCTCTTCGATACATACGATGTCAAAGAAGCAATGAACGCATTTCTGGAGAAAAGAGAGCCTAAGTATAAAAACAAGTAAAGGTGACTACATGGGATTACTGGACGGAAGGAAAGCCCTCATCACGGGAGCCAGCAGGGGAATCGGGAGAGAGGTAGCCAAGGGGCTAGCGAAGGAAGGAGCGGATGTCGTGGTCAACTTCAACAAGAGCGAGAAGATGGCTGACGATATTGCCAGAGAGATTGAGAAGTTCGGCAGGAACACATGGGTATATCCAGCAAGTACGAGCAGTATCGAGGAAGTGCGAAAAATGAAAACCGCCATCGAGAAGAACTTCGGGAAGATAGATATCCTAGTGAACAACGCAGGCATCAACATCGATAGGCTCTTCGTAAAGATGAATGAGGCGGAATGGCAACAGGTAATAGACGTGAACCTGACGGGCTATTTCAATTGCTCCAAGGTATTTCTCGATCATATCACCGCATCAAAGTACGGACGAATCATCAACATCGCATCGGTAGTGGGCCAGATGGGAAACATCGGACAGGTCAACTACGCTGCTGCAAAGGCAGGAGTGATTGGCATGACAAAGGCTCTGGCCAGAGAACTGGCCAGAGGCAAAGTTACGGTTAACGCCATCGCACCCGGATTCACGAGGACTGACATGGTGGAGGGAATCCCTGATAATATCAAGGAGAAGATCCTCAAAGGCATACCACTCGGTCGATTCGGCGAACCGGAGGAAGTAGCTTACGCTTGCGTGTATCTCGCCTCAGATAAGGCGGCATACATCACGGGCCATGTCCTCGATATCAACGGTGGCATGTATATGTAAACTACTGGCCCTTGAATGGGCTGGTGTTTACCTAGGTGCAATAGGAAAGAAGTTGGAAATATTAGTTTTTCCACCACATGATAGGTTCAAATCATATTGGATTCAGCATGCCCCACCTGTGAGGGCGGGGAGGTCAACGGCACCCAGCCTAACTGACATTTTGATAACTCCCGTTCCGTCAGGCCGAGGGCTTCACACTCCCCACGACACAACGAACTACTCCAAGCTCCGGTCGTATGTCTTCTCGGCATCCTTCGGGAAACAGCATGCGGAGCGCTGGCGAATGGCGATTTACCATGCGTATCGTACATTATTAATTTTGAACGATTGTAATAAATTTGTATATTCTCTGCAAACGATGTGCAAATCCCCTGTAAGTTATATTGGAAAATATATTATAACATGGGTCATGTATTGAACATCAATGGGGGAATGTAAGTTTAGGTAAATCATCAACTCCAGAATAAAATATAGGAGGTAAAAATATGGCAACAATAGAAAAAGAGGAAAAAGCAAATACAATGGGTATCTTTGATTCGTGGATAGATTATTCCAAACTTATGGAGAATCAGATCACCAGCACTCTGGAAGAAAACCATGCCGAGTACGAAAAACTCTATAATAGTTGGGTTGATTTTTCGAAAAACCTGGAGACAAAAATAAATCCGTCATCGAATGAAGAACAAATCAATTCCAATGAACTTTTCAATGTCTGGAGGAACTACAACAATAAAATTGGCGCTAGGTTGAACAAAATTGTTTCCGAAAATTCAGTCAATGCAGAGAGAATGATGAAAATGTATAGTGAATACTCGAAGAACACAATGGAGAACATTCTGAAAAGTGGTAAACCGGAAAAGGATACAGTAACGGATCTTCACACTGCCTGGTTCGATTTTGCGAACGATATGAACGCTAATATGACCAAATTGATGGCAAAAGGTCAAGATGACCATCAAAAAATGATTGACCTGTGGGGCGATTTCATCGAGAAGATGAACAGTCTTATAGTCCCTTTGACCAGTCAAAACGGAATCGGACTCAACGTATTCTCCACAGACTGGTCATCCATGTCCGAAAAGTTCGGAGAAACCATGACAAGTTTCTTCAAGGACGACAAAACGCATTACAAGGACATCTATGCAACATGGATAAACGAAACCAAGAAGATGAACGGATGGTTTGCAAGTTTGGCAAAGGATTTCGGTACCGATATTGAAAGCCTTTATAACATATATTTCGAAAGGACGGTGGCCCTCCAGAAAAATCTCATGGTGTTCCAGTTCCCGAATGCTTACGCATTGCACAATGAGATCTCGGAACTGAAGAAAAGATTAGTGGATTTGGAGAAAAAGTTGAATTAAACAATAAGGAGAGGATGAACATGACAAAAAAGAAGAGCAAGAAAGAGACGAAAAAGAGCGAAGAGGGTAATCCAAAAGTGGAGAAAACTTCGGGAGACCGGTTCGAGGAGGGCAATCCAAAGATGGAGGAAACCTCGGAGGGTCGCATGCGGGAGATAATGAACCTGTGCACTGAACAGCAATTCGACCTGCTGAATCGCATTAACGATGTGATAAGTGAGCAGCAGAAATTCAATACGAACATCTGGGAGATGTGGTCGAAGTTCAATGATAGCCTATGCGAAAGCATCCTACCGGATTTCGGGAAGGAACAATACAAACAAATCTCCGGCGTCTGGAACGAGCACTACGGGAAGATGAATGCTTCCCTTTTCGAGAATACACAAAAGAGCGCCAGTAAGTATACGGAGTTATTCGGAAAATGGAGGACAATTGCAGAACTCATTAGCAGAATTGCATCATCCAGTAGTAAAGAGCAAGTTGAACTCATCGAGAATCTCAAAAATAAATATGAGGAAGTGTCCAGATACACCGCTGCGTTCTTCGCTGAGAACAACGAGGTAAGGATTGGTGAATACAAGGAGGTACAATCCTCGTGGCTTGATTTCACCAACCGGATGAACACACTGCTGACGGAAATAACAACGGACGAGAATGCATATAAAATGATGGCGGAAGGCGGAATGCATCAGAGGTTCGTGCCGGGTAAAACTGAAGAGGTGCTGGTGAACTGGAGCAAAATATCTTCCGAAATCAATAGCGAGATTGCAGGACTTGTTTCAGAAGCTGCTGAGAAGTTCAGAGATTCGCAAGAAACCTGGAACGAGTTTCTCCAGAAGGTTATGAGGGTCGTAGCTGAGGAGCACGAGAAGTAAACTACCAGCCCATAAACTATCAGTCCCTTAACTGGGTGGCGTTTATTGCGGAGTTGGAAGTTTTCGTGTGTAGGACAGTGGATAATTACCAAGAGAAATCGATTATGTCTGCTCAGGTTAAAGAATACTGAGGGGCTACGCTCTGTGGTAATGGAGAGCCCTCGCTGAAGGATAGTCATTTTTGCCATGCTAATTTTTATTATACAGAGGAATGATACACCCCCCACCTAAGAAGGGACCAAATGGCTATCAACGAGAAGGACATTTCGGCTTTGCGCGAATACATAATGGATATTCATAATTTCACAAACGCGGAAAAACATATGCTGGTCGATGCAATTACTGTGGCCATATTGTGCCATCAACAAAAAGAGAGAACCAATTCGAAATGAAATTCAAATTACTATATTTATCAGGTCCAACCTGCTTTTTCCAGACCAGCAATCTTCCACATCATTTCAGTAACTCATCCACCGAGTCCAGGTGATATGCAATTCCCATCCCCTGTCAATCAAGTCAGTATTGTAGTTTTCTCATTCCTGCAGTATTTGGTTCTAAAGAAATGATATGGCCAGATTTCTTCTCTGTGTCTTCGATTATATAAAAGTAACTAAAGCTTGCTTATGATAGTTCAAAATGCTATGTTAAAAATTAGTATCCGCCCGAGACGGAGGGTGAAGAAGATGAAATCGAGACAAATATTATGTTTGATGCTGACTGCATCAATGCTGATTGTGAGCGGAGCTGGAGTGAAAGCCTATGAGGGAAATGATCCGATCCGGATTGATTCCAACAGCGATTTCGATGCCAATCACGGGGTTTCTGGCGGCAATGGTTCCGCGGGCTATCCCTGGGTCATCGAAGACCTTGAGATTGATGGCACGGGAGAGGGCTATTGCATCTACGTCGGGAATACGACGGATTACTTCGTCATCAGGGACTGTTATCTGCACAACGCCAGCGGATATCAGAACAACATGTATTATGAGAACAGCGGCGTGATCCTGTACAACGTTGAGAACGGTACGGTGGCGGATTCGAAAATGGCGACCAATTACAATGGAATCTATCTTTATGCATCGAATAACAACATAATTGATAACAATCTCGTCATTATGAACGCGTATCAGGGCATCAATCTCTGGCATTCCTCCGACAACAATACAATAATCAACAACGAGATTGGTTGGAGCGAATGGTATGGCATTTACGTTGTCGGCCATGAAAATTTGGAAGATAATATCTCTTGCGATTACAACAACATCAGTCACAATTTCGCATGGTTTAACGTTTGTGGCGGGATGTACCTTGCCATAGCGGACCACAACGACATATTCTGCAACGATTTCTCATACAATGATGACGAATGGGCAATCGGATACACGCAAGAGTATGGCAACTGGAACACAATATCGGGAAATTACATGACAGACAATGATTATGGGCTATTCCTCGCCTCATCTTCGGAGAACAATATAATTTGTTACAATCAAATTCAGTCAAATGCCGAGTATGGGATATACATAGACTCGTCAGGGGACAATCTCATTTATCATAACAATATCATCAACAACACACACCAGGCATATGATGGTTCTGGCAACGACTGGGATAATGGATATGGCGCATTCGATCCCGACACAGATGGCGGCAACTACTGGAGCGATTACAACGGAATAGATATAAAACATGGCCCTTACCAAAATTATAGAGGAGCCGACGGCATCGGCGACACGCCCTATTGTGGCATTGAAGGAAACGGCCAGGATTCTTATCCGTTGATGGATCCGGATTGGATGTATGGATTTGGACAAAGAGAGGAGCCCAGTGGATTTGGGCAAAGAGAAGAACCGAGCTAATTATTTCTTTAATTGATTGATCTCGTCTATAATCAGCTTTGATGCAGCATTGTCTTTCAATTTATAAGAAATGTTCAATGCTTCCTGCAAATAGACAGTTGCTTCATCAAAGCAATTAATTTCTTTAAAAACAAGTCCAAATTTAAAGTATGAATTCATAAGTTTGGTGTAGTTTTCAATCGTTTTCAATATTAGTTCACATTCATCGAAGAGCACGATAGCAGTTTTTATTTCTTTTTTAAAGAGAGCAATGATTGCTTTATTCAATATTGTGGTGGCAATCATATAATTATCACCTATTTTCTTAAAAATAATTGCAGATTCATCCAAATACCTTTCGGAAACATCAAATTCTGCTTTATCTAAATATGCAGATCCCGCATTTGAAAGTGCATATCCAAGTATCCGAATCGCACCGTTTTTCCTTGCTAACTTAATGGCTTTTTCATGAGATTCTATCTCTTTGTCCCACATGCCAAGTTCGTCAAATGTTGCACCAAGGCCAGTGAGAATCTTTGCGGCTGTATGAGTATTTCCAATTCGCAAAGCAATTTCCAGAGCCTTGTTTTTACTTTCTAGAGATTTTTCAAATAGCTTTTTTCGTTGGAATATTCTACCCAAGCCATAATATGCTTTAGCAAGTTGATTTTGATTATAAGTCTTGAAGGAAATCTTCATTGCTTCTTCAAAATATTTGAGAGCCATATCATTGTGCCCCAATCTCTCTTGAACTGAACCAAGCTGGTAGCAGGCTTCGGTTTTAAGTTCCATCTCTTGGGCCTTGTCCGCCCATTCCAGTATGTCCTCGAAAAGCGATTGGGCAATCGAATAATTGTTCCTCATCAGCGATATCTCGGCAATTCCCGCCTTGCTCTTCATCGCCAGCCTTTTATTCTTTGCAGCCAGCACCATCGCCCTGTTGAAGCACATTATCGCATCGTCCCATTCCCCCAGGAACGAGAGTGCATGGCCGTGCATGAACAGCAATCTGGCCTTGTCCTGTTTGTTCATCTCGATGCTCTTGGTCAAAAGGATGTCGAGCGCCTGCGCCAGCTCCGCCATCCTGTCGCTGTCGAGCAGTTTCTCCTCCCTGTCCAGGATGACCTTGCAGGCCTCGAGGGGCTTGCCCGCCGCCATCAGGTGGTGGAGCGCCTCCATGAGATTGTCCGTGGAATAGGATTCCAGGTAATGCTCGGCCGCCTTGGTGTGGAACCGCTCCAGTTCATTCACTGAAAGGTTTCTGTAAACCGCAGTTTTAATCATGTCATGGAGTTCGAAGAAATCGCCCACTGACTGTTTGAGTATGGACTCCTGGACAAGGCCAGCCAGTACCTTCTGGTACGCGGTCAGCGCCCTTCTCTCGACAGCGTACCTGTGGACGGACATGTATTTCAGGGCTTCCAGTTCCTGACCTCCCAGGGTGTTCATGAATTCGTCTTTGATGAACTTCTCGATGTCCATGTTGATCTCTGGAGTTCCTCCCGCTGCCAGCAGTTCCACGAACAACGGGTGGCCGCGTGTGTGGGTGAATATCTCTTCAAGGTACTTGTCAGGCACGCCAACCTCTCCGGCCAATGCCAGAGTGCTCTCCTGGTCCAGTCCTTCAAGCGTGAATTCAAGTATCGTTTTCTGGACCGCAGCCTCCTTCCTGTCATAGAAAGGGTCCACGGTTCTTCCTATTACGATCAGCTTGCATTTTGTTTCCCGGATCATGTCGTGAAGCATTTTAAAGAAGGTCTGGACCTCCTCGGATGAGTTATGGTAATCGTCATATGTCAAAATGACCCCTCCGATATCGGAAAGGGTCCTCAATATCAGGTATTCCGCTTCCGACACATCGATGGATTTGTTCTCTTCCAAGTACCTCCTCAGCTCTCTCTTCCCATTGTCCTCGAAGAAGACTGACAATGGCATTAGAAGGGCACGCAGCGAGCACCATGGCCGTATGCTGAAATAATGCACTGCACCATGATTCCCTGCATCTGAAAGGAATTGGGTAACAAAGCTGGTCTTCCCGATTCCGGGCATGCCCTGGATCACTAAAGTTGCTCCGGTCTGATGTTTCATCCATTCGGAAATCATCTTTCCTTCCATCTCTCGCCCGAAAAAGTGGGCCGGACGTGGAATCCCAGCAAGGCCGGAGGATGAAGAAAAGGTAGGCTTGCTCTGGTTTCTTATAAAAGCCCTGCAGTCGAAGAGTCTGGATGTATTCGCCTCCCTGACAACATCCACGAACCTGATGTCCAAAGACGTGTTGTTCAAAAAATCATCAATGCTGGTTCTTGAACGTGTTCCTTCCCGGTCCATCATTTCGATATTGGCCTTGCCCAGCTTTTCTTTAATTGTCTTTGCTTTCCCGTAGCCCTGGCAGGTAAGATAATAATTAGTTCTCTTGATTTTTATACCAGGCACATGGACCTTGTGGCATTCCACATACCCCTCAGTTATCAGCGGTCGTATAGACTGGAGAACATTCCCCCGCTTGATGCCCACAGCATCAGCAATTCCAATCTGGGTCAAATCCATGGTGCCGTCAATCTCTCCCTCATAGGTTTTGAAATCAAGCAAGTGGAGGGCTATCCTATCCATGACAGAAGCAATTTTCTTGTTTTTTGTCACGCATATAACATAGCTTACGGTATAAATAATCTTATTAGCATATTAAAAATAAGCATGCTTATAAAAACTATATAAGTACTGAAACACTGGATTGAGTCATGAGCAAATTAGAAAGATTGAGCAGGATTGAGAAGCCAGTGGGGTCCATGAAGATTCTCCTGTACCTCCATCAGCATGAGAAAGCCACGATAACAAATCTTCTGAAGAGGGAGAACCTGAACCAGCGGACCGCATACTCGGCACTGGGAAATCTTCAGAGGGAAGGTCTGATTTTTCAAAAAAAGAGCATGGGCTTCCCGCTGTGCAAGTATTACTTCCTCACAAACAAGGGAAAGACCCTTGCAGAGCAGCTGGACCAGGTCGCAACGATTCTCGCCCACTAACCCGAATCACGGTCTGGTGCCCTTGGTCTTCAAATATGTGTAAATGAAAGAGGCATTTTCCCGGCCATTGCTCAGGCTTCCTTCCGCCCCCAAGACCTGAGTAAGATATATTCCAACAATCCATGCAACATCTGGGTCAGGGGTCTGCCTGATGATGCAGGCGCTATAGGTCTTGTTCACCCGGTGCTTTTCCGAAAGCCGCTTCCTGGGGTCGTCCGAAATGCCGACGTACCACCTATCATAAGGACATTGGTACATGTCCATGAACTCTTTCAATTCTTGAATAACCTTGTCAATGACATCGTCGATCGTCTTGGTGACCATGGCAGCCTACCTTTTATCGCATATGGACGGTGAAAACTAATAATACTTCGTAGTACTTTTTAGCATGCTGGAAAATACTAATAAAATATAAAGAGCGGCAAGACAATATTATCCCCAAGGACGGTCATCATGCTTTACAGGAACTCGAAAGAATATGAACACACGATAACAGAGCTGGAGCTGGAGCCGCTCCGGAGCTGGCTCAGGGGGGATGTCGGCATTGAGGCGCTGAGGGAGTGGCTGAGGGGCCGGTACGAAGAAGGGGGATAGCCATTTTTAGCATGCTGGAAAATACTAATCAACCTTTTAAAGTGGGGTGGGGATGCGTGGGTGCCCGAGTGGGGGACGGTTGGAGTACAGATTGCCAGGGGGTGGGATTCTGGATATGTACTCCATCTTATTTTCACCTTAAGAGGTTAGCCGTGCAAGCATCTCCGCCGCTCCAATTCCCATCTTTGAGAATGCGAACCATTCATATTCATGCCCCTGAGGGATGCTGGCCTCTCCCGTGCGTTAAGGTCACAATTTGTGATGTAATAATGTCATCTGTACTCGAGTCCACAAATTCCGACTTCAAGTTTTCTATCCCACTATTTTACCATTCAAAACATCAATCTTTCTCCCGTACGTAGAAACTGACAATTCAGAAGATAAACACATGTTCTATCGGATGCAGTGGACAATCTCTTGGCCGGGGAAACCATGCATACAGAAGTGAATGCAAAAGTAATATTGTTTAAATGAGCTAGTATTAGAATGGAAAATATATTCTCAACATTCACTGTATATCAGAATATCGGAAAAATTATCTTTTCGGGACGGAATATGTGCCGGTCGGTCATCGTCTGCCATTCCTGCAGTGTCCACCCACCCCTCATATAAGCCATAAACTTTGGCGATTGCATAATTTCCAGTGATTACCATGGCAAAGAGACACAACCAAAGCAGATCCGCGAAAGAGAACAGAACTCCGAAATATTGGCTATCTAACAGGACGGTGTTCGGGATGCTGATTACGCCCGAACCAAAAAACAACCCCAGTTGAATCGGATGACCGGCCATCAGGTCGAGCAGCAGATGGCCAAGTAACACTATTGTCGCTCCGAGGAGGAATCTCTGGTACACCGATGAATATGGTTTTTTGCCGTTTTCGACAAGATGGGCAAATATGAATAGGGCCAACGGGAGCACGCCCATGAAAAAGGTGTTGTGAAACAGTCCGAATCCATTGACCATGGGGAAGAAATGATCGATATCCGGAATTATGCCCACTAATCCAAGTAACAACATGGTTGTATATTTTCGGGATGAGGCAATCTCCAGACAAAATGCGATGAAGATTGATATGACAAAATGGACAATGGGCGACATCGAATAGCATACCCGTTCTATGGCCATAAAGGCATTTGAACAATTCTCTTCCCTGATTATCACATACGAATTTCCCTTAATAGAATCATTGTTGATAATCGAACAACAACCCATTAAACACTCCTGAGAAATATAGATTTGATTGACATGGCAGAAACAATGGATATCACGAAGAAGTTCATGGAATTCTTCTACTCAGCCAACAATGCAAGCACGCGCAAGGTTCTTGTTGTCTCGAAGTACACGGAACGAACCAGGCTCAACATTTGCCTGTTGAAATTTTTCCTTCAGGAGATGAAGCAAAGGGGCATCTTCATAACCATCGATCAACCTCATCAGTATACTGCAAGCCTATTGTCCCTCCATGGAATATCCCAGGAAAAACTGGTGTATATCGATGCAATCAGCCGTTTATCAGGAGAAATCGAGTCTAACATTTCCAATGTTCGATTCGTCAATGGACCTTGCGAATTGAATTTTCTGGATGACATTTCTTCCATTTCGTGTGCATTTGGCTCATTCAACAGCCAGACACTCAATCTCGAAGATATAGATTTCGTGCTCATTGATGATATAGCAGCCTTCACGAAGTATCAAGAGGAAGACGGCGTGAAGAAAATGATTGAGTCATATATTTCATGCATAGAACGGGTGGAGAAAATAACGGCTCCAATTGTGCTTGATGTCAATCAAAATAAATTCATCTATAAAGCGCTTGTTGGCAAATGCGACAGGGTTCTTTTCATCAATCTCTCAAAGCTTATGTTTAAGGAGATCAATAAACAAAGGGCTCCAATGAAAATGATCATGGACGTTCGGCCAAGTGATGCAGTTTCTTCAAATCCGACTTCTTCGGGAGGCATTTAATATGGATAATGAAATTGAAAGATTGTGTTCCGGCGTGGACGGTGTGGATTCATTAATCGATGGGGGATATCCCTTTCCCTCGGTGATACTGGTGGCCGGCCCAGCCGGGACAGGAAAGACCACTTTCTCTCAGCAATTCCTGTTTGCAGGTGCGGACAATGGCGAAGTGGGACTGTATATCACGACATTGAGCGAGCCCCCGCAGTGGGTGATGCATTACATGTCCTGCATCAAGCGCCTGAACAAGAACCATATCGGGAAGAATGTGAAATTCTGTGACATCGGGCAGCTTCTCCGCAAGGCGACGCCCGAGGAACTTCTCGACTTTATTGATAACGAAATCGCCAAAACGATGGCACAGAGAGTGGTAATAGATCCCATCACTGTCATCAAGGATTTTCTCGGAGTCCAATATAGGCCATTCATCTTCGACCTTGTGAATCACCTCAAGAATTGGCGGGCGATCACGATCCTGACAGGCGAGGCTGAACCGAATGTAATTTACCCTCACGAGGTAGCCTATGCCGCTGACGGCGTCGTGCTGCTTACTTATGAGGAAATTGATGGGGCAAGGAAAAAATACATGGAAATCCTGAAGATGAGGGGGACCGAGCACAGGACCGGTAAACTGACATTCACCATCACGAAAAACGATGGCTTCACAGTGCAGATCGGTTCACCGTAAACTACCAGCCCCTAAACAGACGAGGCACAGCCTCGTCTTAACGCTAACCAAATATGGTTAGCGAAAGTGGCTGGCGTTCACACCCTGACCGCAGCCATATGACTCGGGGCCGGAAATTTACCATGGGGCAGTTATATGCCGAATCAAAGACACTGCAAACCCAATTTGAAAAGTCAAAATGGAGCATACCTGATTAATCGAAGCATTACAGCTTCGATTTCCTTTGAACATATGAGTGCGGCATGCAACGGCATTCCACGTTTACTGCCCTACGCTTTCATCCAGGCCATCAATGGCCCGGCGTTCAGCTGGGCAGGCAATAGGCCGTGTTATGTATTATGATAACCGAAGCTGTGAGCTATATAAGCCTGAAACACAATTAATGACAGATATGAAAATCTTGAAGAATATCTTCGGAATGGCCAGAGCGATGGCCATGGTCGGCGGCAGCGTCGCATCGATCGGTATCGCAGTGGGCCTTTATTCCGGAATTCTACCCGAGCACAATCCTGTCATCAAATTCAGCGAGATAGGATTCTTCTTGCTCTGCATACCGGTTCTCTTGCGGGAGGCCTGGCAAATACTCCAGGTCTATAAAATGACTAAGAGAATATTGTTTTCCCTGCTTATCACAATGACTTCTTGCTTGTGTGTCCTTCTCACGATTGCCGAAATTAATGGCGGGATACTGAACATGCAACTTCTTATCGTCATCTCATTGATGGCTTTGATACTCGTGATTGTATCATTCGGCTCCAGCGCTTTGAGACAAGGTCTTTCGAGGATAGTGTCAATTCACAATTATAATTTTTCAGCAGATTGAGCTGTTCTAATGAGTGCTCCCATGCTAAAGCATGGGGTATCCTTAATTGCTTTCACCCTGAATTTCGTGAATCGCCTGATACTCATTCGCGCTGATTCAATAAGCTGTCGGAACAGGATATCGTGGGGAGTTCTTCTCTCGGTTCTGTCCGAGAGAAGCCTTTAATTGTACAAGTCCCCGCAGCAGAACTGCGTAAAGCACCCTTATCCGCAGACTTAAAAGTCGCGGTATGCGGGCGGGGCCGCAGGTGAGAAGCTCACCGAGGACCAAGCCGAGCCCGCGAAGCGGATTCGGCGGGGACATGTCCAATCATATCTCCGGAGAGTCGGCGCCTGGGGACTCAGGCATAAATAACATTCACAGATGAGGTCTGGCCGGATTCCGGGTGAACGGGGGATCGTCAAGGGGTGATTCGGACTGACGAATATGCATTACGCAGGGGCCGCGATTGCCCTTCTTATTACCGTATGGAAGGGGTTTTTGGCCTTTTCCGGGACAGGGTCAGTTCTGGGCCTTATCCTGGGCTCCGCCATGAAGAAGATTGCACTGCCCACAACCATGGAAATGCCAATGGCAAATGCTACGCCAATCAGCAATCCAGTGGAATATAAATTGTGTTGGCTGGCACCTATCATATTTATTATCATTGCGTAACCGAGCACCAGGAAACATACCATTCCACCATCTGAGGAGCGTTTCATCATATCACCGATATACAATAGGACTATCATGATTAATACCACTTCCTATCGGGTTATCAATAGAGAAACCCACAGATGAATCCCGTTCATGCGCCCATGATATAATAAATGTAAGGAGGTAAATATTGGAATTGATAACAGCTCAGGGGACTCAACGGCCCGGGCAGAGGTCGCTGTGCAGGGCTATATCTGGCTGAACTCCGGATTTATTTGTCCTGACAAAGATGCGGACCGACCTTGGTTGATTGTGGAAATCTAAAATCAGCCGGTAACAAACACTTTGCCCATCTTTTCGAATCTCGAAGGCAGCAGGGATAGCATGATGACGAATTTGGTGCCCAGCACCCTTACATCCTGGATCCTGATGCCGTCAATCCGCTTGACATAGCTGGAGAACTTGTTGAACTCATCCGCATTGTCGAACTCTATCATCACAGCTTCGCTCATTGGACTTTCGGGCGTCCCCGCCACAGATCCTCCGGGCACCACCCCCATGGGCATTTCTTCCCTGTAACTGTTGATGAATTCGACACTCGAAGCGGCATTGCTCAGGCTGGCATACTTTCGCGGGGGTTCAACGATTTCACATTCCTCGGCGTTGAATATCTCCTCGACTTTTGATTGCAGGGTCGTTAGCAAATTATTCTTCTTCACGAGATAGTCGGTCACACCCAGCCTGAATGCCTTGGCCGCCACCTCTTCATTGCCCTCGCCGGTTATCATTATCAACGGGGTATCGAGCCTCAGCCCTTCTGTCTTCTCCAGGAACCGGAGGCCGTCCATGCCGAACGGAAGTTTGTAATCCAGCAAAATGAGGTCGAACCTCGTTTCCCTGAGCCTTTTCTCGGCAAGATGCCCGTCCCTGGCCTCTACGATCTGAAGGTCTGGCATTTTTTCTTTCAACGCTATGCTCACCATTTCCCGGAATGCAGGATTGTCGTCGATCAAGAGTATTTTCTTTTCCATTCAATAACCTCCTGGTAATTTATTCACTATCAGCCAGTATAAAGGTATGCTCTTCACGGTTTCAATGAATGTTCCGAAGGAAACAGGTTTTACGATGTAGCTATTGGCTCCGATGGAATAGCACTCTTTGATATCTGTATCCAGTATGGAGGAGGTGAGCATGACCACAGGTATTTGCTTCAAGTTTGTGTCATCCTTGATTGCGGCAAGTGCCTGTTTTCCGTCCATTACCGGCATCTTGAGGTCCATGAGTATCAGGGTTGGCATGGGTCTGTTTGCCTGGCCCTCCCACTTTCCCTGACCCTTGAGATAATCGAGGGCCTCGCTCCCGTTCCGCATGGTTATGATGTTGTTCACGTTATGTGCCTGCTCCAGTGCGTTGACTGTCAGTTCCGCATGCGCTTCGTTGTCTTCCACTAACATAATAGTGCTATTCTTCAGATTTTCTTTCATTCTTTCACCCCCGTTTTCGGCATCGTGAATATGAATTTCGAACCCTTGCCAAACTCGGATTCCACATGGATTTCGCCATCATGGGTCTCCACAACCTTCTTGGCAATGGACAGACCTATACCGGAGCCTTCCGCGCCCTGTTCGGAGACGCGCTCGAAGATGTTGAATATCCGCCCCTGGTCCTCTTCCTTTATGCCGATGCCATTGTCCTGAACCCAGAATTCGTAGCAATCTCCGGATTCTTTCCAACCTATGTCGATTCGAGGATTTTTCTGGTCGCCCATGTAGTTCACAGCATTGTCCACCAGGTTGTTCATAACCTGGGACAACCTCATACTATCACCATATATCTTCGGGAAATCATCTGGATGGGTAATCCTGACCTTTCTTCTGACAATCTTGCCTTCCAGGGATTCCAGCGAATCATGTAGAATCTCATTGAAATCATGCCATTCGAAGGGCTTCAGTTTTCTGCCGGCCCTGGACAGCTCCAGCAGATCGGATATCAGCACATTCAACCTTTCTGAACCCTGGTTGATGCGGTCGATATAATGCCGGCCCTTGTCATCGAGGGCTTGATTGTAATTCTGAGCCAACAGGTCGGAGAATCCTTGAATTGTCACCAACGGGGCCTTGAGGTCGTGGGAAACCGTGTAGGTATAATCCTCGAGTTCCTTGTTCTTTACAGCGAGCTTCTTTTCGATTGACCTTAGCGTATTCACGGTTTCATTGAGGTCTTCCATGATATTGAGGGCAGCTTTGTCGCTCATTTCCAGGTCGTTAACCTTTGATTTAAGAACCTCATCTATTTTATTGCGCTCTTTCATCTCATTTTGTAATTTTTGGTTAATTTTTGTTAAGGAATTTTTGGTCTTATTTATTTCGAGGAAACTACACCTTATGCTCTCTGACATCTTGTAGGTTAAAACTATGGAAATGAACATGAGAATTCCCACTGATATCATATCAAGAAATGATGTGAATTGACTCATCGGATTGTTGATCATTCCAGTCAGTTCACAGATAATGAAGGCCTGAATGGATAGAAGCACTATCGTGAAGTATGCAATCAGGTTACGCCTTTCAAACAGCATACTGGCAACCATTATTAAAATGGGGATAAGAAGTGTCATCGTGTCGTGAATCCCGTCTGCGATATACATGACCAACATTAACGAAACCAGTATCCATAACAATAATGTCCAACTGGCAGAGAGCATATGGCCAAAACGTAACAGTAGCACGGAGAGAATTGCCCCTATCAGCATAAAATTGAACACCAAAACCATGTCGAAACTGCCGTCGACAATGAAGATGATACAACCTGTAATACCGCTCAAAAAAAGAACGGTTGAGGATAACCGGAGCAGATAGGCTTTTCTGTTTTGCTCATCATCGGAGAAAATAGGGGCTTTCATGAAATTTCCATTGCTAGCAATCATAACCATATCTCTCCTTCTTTGTCTGATGTAACAGGATTAAAATCAACATTAATGAAAGGGATGAATTCACAAGCAACAAGGGATCCGGAAAAGCCATCAGGAAACCCCGCCCTTCTGCTCGAGCTGTTTTATCCTTTCCTTCAGTTCGACCATCCTCAGTTCGCGGTCGACGGTCGCTCTCTTGTACCGCCCCAGATCGTTGAGGTTGTCCTTCAACGCATCCTCCATTTTCTTGCGTTCGGTTATGTCGCTGAGGAAGTTCAGCGTGGCCGGTCGGCCATCCCAATCAATCATGACCGCGCTTATCTCCACCCATTTGACCGCTCCAGCACGGGTAATCACTCTGAACGAATACCTTTCTTCAACCTCTTCGCCCATTATCCGGCGCTTGTAATTTTCGACGACCATCTCCTTGTCGTTCGGGTGTATGAACGCAAGAAATGGCGTGTTGGCGATTTCTTGCTCTGTATAGCCTTCCAGCAGCTCTATTGTCTTGCGATTGACGAACTTCAGCATGCCGTCCTGCGCCACGACGATTGCCTCGTTGGCGGTATCTACCAGTAACCGGTACTTTATCTCCCTTTCCTTGAGCGCAATCTCGGCCTTCTTGCACTCGGTGATGTCGCGGAAAACACCGACCATGCAAGTTTCACCCTTCAAGTTGATAAGGTTTCCATTGATGTCCACATTGAATACACTGCCATCCTTCCTCTGCATTGGAAGGTCATGAGCTGTTTTAATTTCGTTACGCACAACTTTATTAAATATATCCATGATAGCGGGAAGGTCCTTCTGCGGGTGGATGTCTTCAACTTTTAGTGCTTTCAGTTCTTCTGGTGTGTAGCCGAGCATCTCAGACATCGCCAGGTTGCTATATAGGAACTCGGCGTTGGTGTTGGAAACTATTATCCCATCCGTTGTGTTTTCGAAGATGGACCGGAAACGTTCTTCGCTTTCTCGCAGTGCGGCTTCCGTATTCTTGCGTTCGGTGATGTCCCTGCTCACGCCCTGGATGCCTATAGGTTCGCCATTTTTACCCCATATTACACTTATCGAGACCTCGACCCATACAGTTGAACCGTCTTTGCATGGCTGTTCCATTTCGAACATCTGGGTCGATTCTATTTCAGTGCCCTGGCTTAGGTATTGAAAGAGTGTGGCCATTTGACCTTTGACAAATTCAACACCTTCAGGCATAAGTGTCTGGTAAATATGCTGGCTCATCACCTCTTCCACAGTGAATCCCCTAAGCTTTTCTACCGATGGGCTGACATATTGATATTTCCCGTTGAAATCTATGGACCAGATAACATCTGAAGAATTTTCTGAAAGCAGCCTGTACTTCCTCTCGCTCTCCAGCAGAGCTTCCTCGGTTAGCTTGCGCTCGGTGATGTCTGTGAGGATGTAAAGGATATTTGTGATATTACCGTCCGTCTTGATTGGCGAACTTTGCACAGAAACCGTTGTTTTAATGCCATTCAGCGTTGGAATTGTCAATTCGATATTTGAGTTCCTATCTGCCAACCTTTCTTTAAAATCTGTGCGATAATCCTCGGTATGGAGGCCGAATGCTGCGACCAGGTCCATAAAATTTTTATCTATCAGTATTTCCGGACTGATGCCAAGCATATCTAGCAATGCTCGGTTCACTTTCCGTATAAACCCCTGAGTATCAACAAGGGCAAGCCCCGAGGGTGATTCCTCGAAAAGGTGTTTGAATGTTTCTTCGCTCTCCCGCATCGCGTCCTGGGTGGCCTTGTGTTCTGTGATATCAATAAAACTGCCCGTATTCAAAACCATTGATTTCGGTTCTAAGGATTTCATACTGCTCATCAATTCACCATGCACTCAAATCCTCGGGGAAGTATATTAAAAAGAAGACATGATTATCAGAAACGAGAATCACTGGGAATGAGGAAAATTGAGTGTATTATCAAAAAGTGGAATCCTGAGGTACAATCTATATACCCGGCAGACAATTTCGAATTATCAAGATTCAACCCCTCTTTTTTTTCTTTATTATATTATGGAAAAAATTCACTCGAAGTACAGTTTGAAGAGGCAAATTTTGTCCCCACCCATTATCGAATTTTCATGTTCGAGGTTGAATTCCCTTCCGGTCTTCATTGCAAACCGGGAAATGGTGCATCTGGCGGACAGGCAGAACGACGGATTCTTACCAATGGTATCCAACCAGGCGCATTTTGTATTGCTTACTGTGACCTTGTTACCATCAATCTCATAAGAGAATTCCATGCCCATGATATTGAAGAACATGCAGAGCCAGTTGGCCAATGTTTCAATGGTCGGTTTCTCCTGGACCGGGCCAGGTAGGAATTTGTCTATGACTTCCTTCTCCAAGCGCTCGGAAATTTCATTGACATTTTTTCTATTGTCAATGTTCAAACGCGTGACCAAAGCCATGAATGATTCGCGAATCTGGCTCTTCTTTCTATCAATGTCAGATAAAGCCACTTCTATTGAATTGAAAAGCGCATCCATCTTGAAGGGCTTCAATATGAAACTGTGCGCGCCAAGGGTCATGGCGAACTTTGCGGCTTCGTAATCCGCAGTGACGAAGATGATGCACTGGAGGGGGTTGACTGCGTGTATGTTCTTCATGGCATTGATGCCGTTGCTCCTGGGCATGCGGTGGTCCATGAGGATGACATCCGGTTTCCGGCTTAGTTGGTTGTAAGCCATCACGGCCTCGCCGCCGTCACGGGCCTCGGCGAGTATTTCATGGTCCCTTATCTCGAGGATATTCCTGTAAACTTCGAGTATGGAAGTTTCATCGTCCACGAGCATGAGCGTGGCCATCAGTTGCCCCTCCTCAGGATGACTATGAAATTGCTTCCCCGGGTGTGGTCGCCCTTCACCCTGTCCTCGACATGGATGCACCCGCCATAGCTCTCGATGATTGTCTTGACAAGCATCAAGCCAAGCCCTGTCCCCCAAATCTCGGGATGGAGGCGCAATGAGCGATCGAATATCTTTTCTTTCATGCTATCCTCTATCCCGGGGCCATTGTCCGCGAATTCCAGCTTCACGAATCCGGATTCATGGCCCGAGACCTTCAGGCCAAGTTCGGCCTTCTTGCAGTGATTGAATTTTATTGCATTGGTTATCAGGTTGACGAACGCCTCCAGCAGCAGCCTGCCTCCGACCACGACAGCTTCCTTGGTCTCGCTGGTAACCTCTATTTCAAAATCCCGAGCGGGGAAGAGGGCTCGTGAACTGAGAACGGCGTCTTCCAGCAGGTCGAAGACGTCGACCGTCTGAGGTACTATCTCCCCGCTTTTAATTGCCTGGAGCTTCTTCAGGTTTGATATGAGGTGGGCGCTGCTGGCTATCTGTTCGAGTGTGTTTTTCGCGTACCTCTCGCTTTTTCCCGACAGCTCGCCAGAAAGCATGAGAAGCTCCAGGTTGGACATTGCTCCCTGGTTGAAGTTGTTGATGTCGTGGCTCATCAGGTCATTGTAGAATTCAGCGCGTTCGTACTCCGCCTCCAGATTGATTTCCATCTCCTTCGATTTAGTGATGTCGCGGATTATACCCTGGTACCCCAGGATCTCGCCGGACCCTGACCGCTTTATCATCGATGTGACCATGCAGATCACACGGGTGCCGTCCCTCTTTTTCAAAATGAGCTCGAAATCCTTTATCCGGTCATGGATTTTGAGCGCCTGGACAATGCGTTTCCTGTCCTCCTTGTTGACAAATGTCAGTTCCACATCCTGGCCTATCAGGTCTTCTTCCGCATAGCCCAGAAGTTCGCATCCTGCCCGGTTCAGGTCGACGATTATGCCTTCCGGGTCCGTGATGAACATGGCATCCAGCGATTCTTCGAAAAGCGATTTATAACGATTATCGACATCGGGAGTCTTATGGCCAACTATTACAGTTTTCCTCTTGCTACCGGATGCGGACCTCTTCCCGCTTTTCTTCTTGCCCGTCATCAACTTGACCTCCCGGCAATTGGTAGCGTGATTATGAACTCGCTGCCTTCCCCTTCCTTGCTCTTGACCTTTATCTCCCCGCCGTGGTCTGCCACGAGCGTTTTCACAATCACCAGCCCGAGTCCGAAACCAGTGGTCCGGGTGGAAAACAGCGGCTCGAATATTTGGGACTGAATTTCATCGCTCATGCCATGGCCTGTGTCCTTGACGGACAGTTCCACCATTTCCCTGTCTCCAGCCCTGGTGGAGACAGTTAGAAGGCCACCATCCGGCATTGCCTGGCATGCATTAGAAACAAGGTTGTCCAGCACCTGTCTGAGTTTTTCAGAGTCCGCGCTGATTTTAGGAACTGCATCTGACAATTCGAGTTTCACAGTGATATCTCCAGGTGTCGCATCCGATGTCGAGAAAAATGAATGGACCAAATCATTCAGGTCCGTGTCTTTGTGCACGTTCGGTTTCTGCCTGCTGAAGCTCAACATGTTGCCTATTATTCTATCGGAGCGGTCCACTTCCTTCTCAAGGAGGTCCAGCATCTTGAGAGTCTTTTCGTCAACATCCGGGAATTTCGTCCTGAGGTAATACGCGACATTGTTTATCACACTGAGCGGATTTCTCAGCTCGTGGCTGAGGCTGGCAGCCATTTGCCCGAGGATCGCAAGCCGTTCCTGTTTTATCATGCGTGCATGGGTTTCTTCGAGCTCTTTTGTTGTTTCTTTGACCATGTTTTGAAGATTTTCCGAATAATCATTGAGTTCCATTTCCATTTGCTTCCGCTCGGTGATGTCGCTGATTAAATTCAGCGTGGCGGGGGAACCTTCCCAATCAAGCTTGACACTGCTGATCTCCACCCACTTGACTGCACCAGCACGTGTAATTGTCCTGAACGTATACTTTTTCGGTACTTCCTCGCCTTTTATCCGACGCCTGTAATTTCCAGCGACAATCTCCCTGTCGTCCGGGTGTATGAACTCTGAAAAAGGTAATGTGAGGATTTCTTGTTCGGTATAATCCTCCAGCAGTTTGACGGCCATGCGATTGACGAATTTCAGCAGGCCGTTCTGCGCGACTAGAATTGCCTCGTTGGCTGTATCCACCAGCAATCGATATTTTAAATCGCTCTCGCGCAGGGCCTTGCTCACCAGCTCCCGCTCGGTGATATCCAGAGCGGATTCCAGGAGGCATTGCTTTCCCGATATATGAACCAGATCGCCAGACCATAACAGGTCGCGCACTTCTCCCGTTTGCGTCCTGATTTGCAAATCAATACCATTTATCCTGCCATATTTACGGATGAGATTCAACAATTTATCGCGCATCTTTGGATCGAGCCAGGTCCCGAGCTCGGAGGATGTTCGACCGATTATTTCCTCCCTCGGCAATCCGTAGGTCCGTGCCATCGTATCATTCACGTCGATGATTGTACCGCTCTCCACTTCCGAGATGGTCTTCAGTATGGGACTGGAATGGAAAGCCTTGGAGAACCTCTCGTTGGACTGCAGCAGTTCTTCTTTCACCTTCTTGCTGTCAGTAATATCTTGGTTGATCCCCATCAACTTCGCAACTGTACCGTCGACTTTTACCGCGTGTCCTATGGCCCGTACCCAGATGTGCCTGCCCTTGGCGCTGGTAAATGGGAGTTCAAGATCGAACGATTCTCCACTCTCCATGCAGCGCTGCATGGCCGATTCCAGGGTGGACCGGGTCGGAAGATCATAGAAGAGGACAGCTTTTGACAGGTCGAATTTCTGATCTTCGGAAATATCATGAATTATATAGGTCTCTTTTGTCCAGTGCACAGCTTTTGTTCTGAGGTCGAGTTCCCAGCCACCTATATGGGCCATCTCGCCAACATCATTGAGAAGGAATGTAGCATCATTGATTATCTCCTCGGCCTTCTTGCGTTCTGTGATATCCTCCGCGACATTGATGAATCGAACAACCTCGCCCTTCTCGTCCTTCAATGGCAACGCCCTTTCGTGAATCCATTTGATATTGCCGTCGCAGAGAATTCGGTATTCCATCTCCAGGGATTCACCCTTCGCGGCATGGCTCTGGAACTCGGTTTCCGCGCGTTTCAGGTCGTCCGGATGGATTGCCTTCTTCCAGCCGGTCCTGTCCGCGTAGGCGCTCTCCACAGTCATCCCGAAGACCTTTTCGTAGGCATTGTTGACATAGAGCAGTTTCTTTTCCACCCAGTCAGTTAGCCAGAAGACAAAGTCGATGTTCTCGGCGAGCTGGCGGAACTTCTGCTCGCTCTCGATTATAGCCGTTTCGGTCCGCTTGTGGTCGGTAATGTCTTGGACCGTACCGAAGAGCTTTGCGATGCGTCCGTTCTCATCCCTTTTCGAGTGTATCGTTGCATAAAAGAAAGCTGTCCTCCCGCTGGGGAGCTTCGCGGTCAGGTCGTAGGCGAACTCCTCGCCGTTCTCTATCGCGCGCTTGGCGAACTCCCGCGTCATCACTGCGTGCTCTGGCAGGTAGTATTTCGCTTCCTCTTCAGGCGTGGGGGGTCCAAGTGACTTGTCCCGCTCGTACAGGATGTAGGTTTCGTCAGACCAAGTTACTTTGTTGGTCGCCAGGTCGAATTCCCAGTCTCCCATTCTCCCAACAGACTGAGCCACCTTTAACCGTTCCTCGCTCTCGCGCAGCGCCTCCCCGGCCTTCTTCTGTTCTGTAATGTCCCTGATGTTCGCGACAAGCCCCTCGACGGATGGCGTTTCGAAGTGGTTCTTGCCGATGGCGACAAGGTGGCGCCAGGTGCCGTCCGCATTCTTGAGCCTGAACTCCATGCGGCTTTCAGCCCCTGGCATTGCAAGGCATTCTTGAAACTCCTGCATCATTTTACCCAGGTCGTCCGGGTGGACGTGTTCGGTCATGAACTCAACGAGACTCGTCTGAAGCAACTCTGTAGGTTCCATCCCGAATGTCTTGCTGAATGACTGGCTGACATAGGAGACCTTCGAATCACGGCTAATGACGAGGATGACATCGGAGCTCTTCTCGATGAGTGAGCGGAAGCGCTCCTCATTTTGGGCCAGGTCAACCTCCGCCTTCCTCCGCGCAAGCACATTAGCAGTCGCGCTGGCATACGCAAGGAGTTCCTCATCCCCGGGTTCTGCAGCCCCTTTTTTGCCTGCAATGAGTATAGTTCCAACAAGCTGCTCGTTGCGTGTTAACGCCAGCCCCACGAACCAGCTGAAACCGAACATTTTCTCGATCATCTTGCCAACAGGTTTGGAGATGGCTCCGAAGGAGGCCTCGTGAAGGGATTTGACGCGGCCGATGGTCGAGGTTGTTATCTCCTGGTACATATCTTTGCTGACAGGGGACTTGAAACCGTTCAATTTACTGCCGATAATTTTCATTATCTTGGTATTGCCATCATCAGAGAGCGTGGATTGACGCAATACGAGTTCGGATTTTCCATCGTCATAATCGTTGATCAAAACCTCTGCCGCGCCAGTAATCTCCTTCAGCTTGGTCACGATTGTAGCGTACAATTGGTCGGGATGGGTAAAGGCTATTGCCTGGGTATAATCGGCGATGGATGTTAACATTTGGTTTTTAAGTGTTATCATATCTTCCGCTAGTTTCTGGTCGGTGATGTCCTTGACGTTCACGACCAGTCCGTTTGCTGAAGGTATTTCCCGATAGTTTTTTCCAGTTGCGACAAGGTAGTGCCATGTGCCGTCCGCATGCTTGAATTTGAATTCTACCTGACATTCTTTTTCAGGTTCTTCCAGACATTTCTCGAAAGTGGTCAATGTTGTTTCAAGATTGTCTGGATGAATGTAGTCGCTTAAAAGAACATCTATCCGTGACTCCTGAAATTCCGAAGGTTCTTTCCCGAATAAATCATGAAATGATGGGCTCGCATAGGATAACTTCAATTCATGGTCTAATACAAGAACAACATCAGAACTCTTTTCCATCAAGGCGTGGAACCATTCATCTTCATTAATAGAGTGGTCGTTAGATTTTTTATCTAATCTCTCCTCCTTTTTTCTAACCATTTCCCTCTCCATTGGAGATTCACAAGGAAAAACCACTCATGTATTTGTACGGGATTTTCAAGGAACCTTTTTATATATAATATAAGACTTGATTAATTATAAGAATAAATAGTTATCGGAGAAATTATCAAATGCGAATATTGTATTTGATGCACATAATTGACTATAAATTAACGTGTTTTCCCCGAAGCCAATAGTAATTAAAAAGAGCAGCGCACCATTCCAGAAATTCCGGTTCGGAAGAATGAAATGCCATCGAATAATCAACCTTGCCAGTTATTGTTCTGAAGCAAATCAAGGATTCGGTTTCGCTTGCCAACAAGAAAAAGGGAATTTCCCCCATCGCTTTCATGTTTATCGCCATCATCCTGTTGTCCATATACTCGGTTGGGACCCTTTTGCCTCTCGACAGGATGAGGTATATTTCCATGCCATTCCGTAATTTCTCGGCCTGAACAGCCACCAAGGAATCATTGAACTCATCGAGAACACAACTGAGAACGAGTTTGGATCCTACGTTTATCCGGAGTATTGCATTCACCACTTCCATGGTTCCTTCGATTTTGTTACTTTTCATGAGCATTTGGAAGATGTCGAAACCAAGAGGGACTGAGGCAAAGTCATGCCGCTCGACATACGATGAATGGCTGGAAATAAAATCAAATATGTTCAACCGCTCGGCAACCACTTTCCCAAAATTTGTAATATCGAAAAATCCATCACGATTTTTGGCCAGAACACTACTGCCTATCAGCCGCCGAACATGCCGCGTTGCCTCGGACGGGGCCAGACCGGAACCCTGCAGCACATCCCTATGGCGGATCGGCTTGGTCATGGCAAGCTTCAGAATGCCTATTCTGGCAGGATGTGACAGTTCGAACATCAGGCCTGTTTTATGCAAATTACCACCTTACAATTTAGGCAAGCAGCATGAGAATACTGACATATAATATTTTCTATTGATAGAAACAGTTTCTATTAAACTTAACGAAGGCTTATAAACGGATGCTCGATTTCCACTTAGCGAGGGTAAAATATGACACAAAAACAAATCGGAGTGGAGGCAATCGACATGTTAAGTGTGCTGGGGGACGAACATTCGAGAAAGATACTGATAGCTACACATCTTAAACCAAGAACAGCCATGGAGATTGCAGAAGTCCACGGGATACCGATTGCTGCCTGTTACAGAAGAATCAAGGTCCTAGAGGACTTGGCATTCATTCAAAAAGACGAACAGATACTCACACAGAAGGGAAAACGCAGATGGACCTACATCTCGAACATACACAAGATGGAGTTGTATTACACCGACGGAATGATGGCCGCAAGGTGCGAACTGAGGAACGGTTTCATTGAACAGAATTGAAGGGTGATTGCATGGAGGATATGGACAATAAAATGAACATCGAAAGACTCTCTTCCGGTGTGGATGAACTGGACGAGTTGATCGATGGTGGCTACCCCAGGGAAAGGACTGTGCTTCTTTCCGGCGGTCCGGGTGTGGGAAAGACCATCATCGCACTGCAATTCATTGACAGGTCCTGCAGGAAAGGCCTGAAATGCCTCTATCTCGCAACCGAGGAAACACCGGACGAATTGAGGATACAGGCCTCCCAGTTGAAATTTCCTATCGTGGAATATGAAAAGAATGGCCTTCTCAACATCGTACCCGCACTTGCGGAACGAATGGACGATGTGCATTGGCAACGCGGCAAGAGTGTCGGAACATCGTTATTCAAGAATCCATTGTCGGCAATCAATTCCTCCGATGCCGATGTGATTGTTCTCGATAATATCGGTTCATACACCCTGGACACGACCATAGGTGTATTCAGGGAACATATGGATTTTCTGGTCAACACGATAAGGATGAAAAAGATGACTGGATTGATAATATCCGACGACGTATTGAGCGAGAGATACAACAATGTGGCCCAGTATTCTGTCCATGGTGTCATCCACATGTTCAAGCGCGAGAGCCCGTTCACGGGAGCAGTCGAGCGCCTGATGAATGTCGTGAAGATGAGAGGTACATCCACTCCTCTTGGTTACGTGAAATATACCATTGAACAGAATGGGATAAATATCCTTGTTCAGAAGTAAACTACCAGCCCCTAAAGTGGCTGGCGTTTACGTCGTGATTTGCATCGGTATGATTCGGGGCTGGAAGTTCACCATAGGGCAGTTGCATGCCTATACCATCGAAGCCTACTGGCTTCGATTTTCTTCGAAAAGATATGCACGGCATGCAACGGTCTATCCACGTTTACTCCCCTGCGCTTTCATCCAGGCCATGAATGGCCTGGCGTTCAGTTTTATGTGGCAGTAAAAGGATGAATCCTCGAACCATACTCGTATAATGTTGAATGCGGCATTAAGTGTGTTCCAAACGTAGCATTCGACTATGGTGCGGGAACAATTTCAAACTAAATTCAGCACCATATGGCTCGCATCATTTGTCATCAATCGGTGAATGCGAGAACTAAATAATACATTCTGAAGCGTTCACCATGAATCAGCATCTTCAGAGCATTACGATTCAACATCTGGCCGGTAATCAGCAATCTGATGGCGATGAGATTACCGGGTTACAGCATAGGCCTGAAACCATGTGCGCCGTCACCATGCCCGGTCGGTGCAAGAACGTATATCGGGCTGTGCGGTTTTTCTCCGTAGAACAGGACATTCAACCCTTGGTTCCGGACTTTTATCAATCGATCGCTCATACCGAAGTCAACATTTGCTGAATTGTTTGATGGCCAGGAGAATCCAATGCATGTGCCATTGTTTCTCACCAGATGGACTATGTGATTTTCAATATCATTTAATATCCCGTTTCTGTAATCGGATAATATCTGGTTTGCATCCATCATGAACAACAGCGGATGCCTGGATTCTGGAAATGCATCTTTCAGAACATTCCAATCGAAATCCTCTAGAAAGGATTTTCCCACTACCTGAACCGTGGACGCATCTTCAGATTCATTTTGAAGCAGAGCCATGGGGCTGATGAATTTCACTGTATTGGAATACTCCTCAACACAGGACTCCAGCAATGTGGAGGGAGTTCGACCGAACAATCTGGTCGACAGAGTTGTGTAAACCCCTCTTTGAACAATGGACGCTTGCTTCACAATTTCTCTGGATAAGCTCTGAATAACTTCCATGGGAACAGGCCCTTCAAATTCGAAGAGATTGTATTTCCCAGGTTCGATTATCCCCTGCAGAAATCCGTCCATGTTTATTTTGTCAATGTGATTATCATGAATGCCTGGATCCTGGAATTCTTTGAAACTGTCATAATGACCGCTAGCCAATGAAAATAGAATAATGGGATTCCATATGGTCTGACCTCGTAATTTTTCTAGTTTCATTAATCTCAACCTGCGCCCGCCAATGTCCGCCATCTCCAGGGACACGACGCCGTCGCCCATGAATTCGAGAGTATTGCTGACGCTGGTTTCCAGAACAAAAATGACATTGAAATTGCTGCGCTCCACCAGGTCCTTCTGGATTGTGTGTATGAGCCGTCTGGGGGCAATGCCATATCTTTCAGCAAGTGAATCGACACTGTCAATTGCTATCATGGCCTTTCCAGATTGGGTGATTTCGAGTTTATCATAAAGTTTGTCTATCTCCGGAAGCAGATTGGCCACATCAATCACCCATGCATCGTTCTCGACCTTGCCGGAGCCCGGTTCAGGGTCGGAATCACCCTCCAGGGTCTCGTCGCCTTCCTCGATGCGTGACTCCAATCGGTCCAGTTCTTTCCTGCTCAGCATGCCTTTTCTCACAAGCTGAGAACCATAGTCCTTTCCTTTGGATAGAAGCACGTTGAAATCTATCCAGTTCAGATGCCTCTTGAGGGCCTGTTCGTCGATTCGGCCGGAAATGAAGTATGCATCCTGACTTGGCTTGAAGAAACTAAGCAATTCCAGGGCCAATGTCGTCTTTCCGGTGCCTGGAGCGCCTCTCAATATCAGAGAGCGACCGTCTGCTGAAAAGAAATTTTTCAATTCCCGAGGAATGACACCTTTAGTGTCAGGGCCATTATCAATTTCCCCTTTATCCATGTATATGTGTAAACAACCTGTTGCTTTATAAATCATACGGATAACATTATCATAATTGATATTGAGTAAACTACCAGCCCTTAAAGTGGCTGGCGTTCACACCTTGAACCGAAGCCATATGACTCGGGGCCGGAAGTTTACCATAGGTTAGTTGCATACCTGATTTATCGAAGCCAATGGCTTCGATTTACTTTGATAGTATAAGCACGGCATGCAACGGTGGATCGACGACAGCCCATGCCGATTCATCTCAGCTTTGAAAGGCCGAGCGTTCTCGGCATATGTGCAGTAAAGGCCCGAATCTCTCAGTTGATAATCATACTTGATATTCGCGAAGATACCTTATAATCAATCGTGCAGGATAATCCAATCAGGTGATTGAAAAATGAACCTGACAAAAAATATGAAAATATTTGGAAGCATCCTGCTTGCCATTGTGATTGTGGGAATGCCATTGTACCAGATGACCGTTTCGGTCTTCGGGTCGAATGAACAAAACGAGGCATTGCCCTCGACAGTTGATCCGATAGTCCACCCGCCCTTCCCCCAGCCGCCTGTCTGCGTGATGGATTACAGTACCGCGATCCGTATGACAATAGAAACGACTTTCTACCTGGGCGAAGACATTGATTTGAATCAATATTTCATGGATCCGGACACGAAGGTCCTTGATTACTCGGTTGTTTTCCGGGATACTATTGCCAATGTTATTCTGAATGACCATTATCTCGAATCTGTAACTACATATGATGAACCGAGCTATAGTTATATCACGGTTTATGCCAGTGACGGTTGGAGCATGGCGTCTTATGATTTCATCCTCGTAGTGAGTGACAGGGAAATCATCGGCCTCGATGAGGACACAGCTGTCACAATCGATGTTCGCCAATATGTGCCCTTCATGTTTGAAGAATACTCTATCGAATGTTCGGGAGACATCAGTGCAACTCTCGACTACGATTATTATCTCTATATAAATATGGACATTGCGCCCTTTGAGAATTGGTGGGGTAATGGAATGGTGACCCTTTCTATATATGATGAGCCCAACTTCTTCCCAATACCACCTTTCCCAACACCACCCAGCACAATACCACCTTTCGCAATACCGCCAGATGAAAGCGGCTCTTCAAGCCTAATACCTACCCTTACATACGGCTGTTTCGAATTCGATGTCGGCGTTAATCCTGTCAATGACCCGCCCACGACCCTGAACGAACTGACATATCAATTCCTGGTCACAGAGAATGCTGCGGCCGACCTTCCCAACCCCGTGCCGCTTGACGAGATGTTCGAGGATGTAGATAGCCAGCTTGAATATTCCTGGATATCGACCAACGAACTCGGTTCGATCGGCATCAAGGACTCCAAAATAGTCTCCTTCGCGGGCGGGCCGATTGCCGGAGACGACGCCATCACACTTGTGGCCTTTGATGAGGAATATATGGCGACATTCCCGATTGCAATGACTATCGTTCCCAGGACCCTCGTCGAGATGTCCGAAGATATCGGATATCTCCTAGACCTGCAAAATTTCGTTGACATGACAACACAAGATTACATCGCAGAGAGTTCGGGCAATGTGGTTGTGGGGGCAATATCAACACACACACCGTCCATATCCCTCGATCCTAAGCAGGATTGGTTTGGCGACGAGACTGTCTCGATCGCGACTTTTCCAAAGACCTTTAGTATAAACCCACCGTATGGCCCGATAATCATTGAATGCGTTCCACCGGGTCCGAGCATCCCGCCCATGCCTGCCAATACAGTATATGGCATGTACGAGTTCGACATCAATGTTGCCGGAGTCAACGATCCGCCATATATCGCTATCGAGCCGTCAGTCACGATGCTGGAGGATTGCAATGCGGTTGATGCATTCAACCTGCAAGAATGCTTCGGAGATGTGGACAGCCAACTGCAGTATTCTCTTGAGGTGTCGGAAGGCCAGATAACCGCCTATGCTGGATTGGCCGGCGGTGTGAGTGTGCTTTCAGAGTCCAACTGGTTCGGAACAGGCACGGTCACGATTACGGCCAGCGATGGTGAGTTCACAGCCTCTCAGGAAGTCCCTGTCCAGGTTCTTCCGGTGAATGACATACCCTTCGCAACGGATGCAGATTGCCTTTTCACATTGGACGAGGACACAAACATATCGATTAGCCTGGACGAACTGATTTCGGATGTCGACGACGCATTGTGGTTCAGCTATGTAACCAGCAACGCAAATTCGACGGTCCGACTGAATGAGATGTCATGGGACATCACGGTCGAGCCGGACCAGAACTGGAACGGTATCATCAGCATGATGGTCTACGGTTCGGATGGCGAGAGCCAGCTTGCACGCAACCTGATCCTGAATGTGGCTCCGGTGAATGACCAGCCCGAGATAATCTCCACGGATGGCATGACAACGACTGAGGACACGCCCGTTGACATCGACCTGTCTACATACATTACGGATGTGGACAGCGAACTTGAGTACTCGATATTTTCATCTCAGGGCCGATTGCTGTGCGAAAGGGTCCAGGGCTCAATATGGTCGTTAAGCACATCCGTCGAACAATGGAACGGCTGCGAAACGATAAGTGTGGTAGCATATGACGGCGAGTTCATGATCATTCAAAATATTGACATTGTGGTCCAAGCCGTCAACGATATGCCGGTATCTGTCACGACCATCACCAACGTAACGATGGCCGAGGACACAGTGTGCTCCTTCGCTGTCCGCGACATGTTCGAGGATGTGGATGGCGACGGGCTGACTTACACCTTCGAAACAGATGCCGCCCTCCAATATGAATTCATCAGCGAAACAGGGACACTTACCGTTATACCCAATGAAAACTGGAACGGAAATACGGAGGTCAGAATATTCGCATCCGACGGCTCGCTACAGACCGGAATAGAGATACCGGCCAGCGTTTCGCCGGTGAACGACCCACCTTACCTGATAAACGGAATTCAGTCGATCGCACTGGTCGCTGGAAATTCCACGAACATATCCCTTTCGGGCCTCTTCAGTGACATAGATTCCCATGTTCTGACCATCCAAGTCCTTGGCACAGATAATCTTGAGGTGACCCCCATGGACGCGTACGGAGTGTTCAATATCCGTTCCCTCGATTCCTGGGAAGGTTCCCAGACACTGTTAGTGCGTGTATCCGATGGTGAGGATGTGACAGAAACGAGGATGACCGTCTCCACCTATGTTCCGGATGTGACCGTGGAAGCAGCAGTTCAAGGAGGCGGTTTCATGGACAATGTTTACTGGATGATGTTCGGAATGGCAATGGCGGTGGTCATATTCGTCGCCTATACCGCAACTGAGACCAGAAAAATGAATTCAAAGACCGAAGCCCACAAGGGTCACACCCTGTGAACGGAAATGTCGCGGTCGGTTGATGCTGACCGCGACCCTTTTAACAATCATTGAAGGTGATATAAATGAAAAATCAAGGGATTGAAATGATGGATGCAACCGAACTCCTGATGGATGCAGATATGGAAAATATCCTTCTCGCGACATACAACGTACCTAGTAGTGCGCCCGATATCAGCGAGAAGTACGGAATGCCTATTGCCATTTGCTTTCGAAAGATCAAGATACTTAAACTCAGGGGCCTACTCACTGTTGTTGAGAAAGTAAAGACCAGCAAGGGAAAGACAGTCGAATACTTATCCGCAAACCTGGAAAATGCATATGTTTACTATGATTCGGGCCGTGTGAAGGTCAGATTCACTGTCGTGCTGCAAATGGTGGAGGACTTCAGAATACGGTATGAAAGAGCTTCAAGTATCTATAAAAATGCCGAGAGAATCGCCGTGGGGAGCAATCAATACTGATAATCTGGCCAGGAGATATATATATGAAAGCCGACATCACTATATTAATATCGGAAAAGTGCTGAAATGGACGCGATCGAAGCTTCGAAGATAATAGCGGACGAATATGCCGCAAAGATCCTTGCCGCCACCTACACGATCCCGAAGAGCGCGATAAGGCTCAGCTATGATCTCGGAATTCCCATAGCCGCATGCTACAGAAGGATCCGAATGCTGGAGAAGGCGAACCTCATCAGATGTGAGGAAAGGGTCCTCACGCAGAAAGGCAAGAGGATGAGCGTTTATGTTTCCGTTCTGAAGAACGCGTTCATCTTCCTCGAGAACGGGAAACTCAGAGTAAGGTTCGAGATGAAATCCGGTTGCGTGGATGATTACGAGGGCAGCACCGAGGCCATCGGTTCACCGACTGGGGCCGAGATTTAGAATGATTCCCTCCTTTTGGGCCAAAGGCATTCCAGCTTTTGGTCCTCTCTTTTTTTCAAACCTGCTATCTTCGAGGCGGACTCTTTTGAAGGATATCCAACAATAAAGTGATTACCCTCTTCTTCGAAGTGCTGAGTGAGGGTTCTCAAACGTTAAAGCTAGAGGAGAGCACACCAATGTAAAACGATTGGCTACGACGAGTTTCTCGGGATTATTCAGGCTCACTACGATGGATGTTTCATTCACTCATTCATTCATGCATGCATCCTCTGTATGAACAACCAGGGCCAAACCCCTGAGCTTGAGATATTTATATTTCCTACACGAGCATGAAGAGTCCATCAGGAATGCGTCCCAGAATCGAGGGGTGTCGGGTTCATCCCTCGGTCTTACAGCCGGGGTCACACCATCGAAACGGTCAGAATTCGATGATTAAATCAGTTATCGAAACTATATCCTGGAAAAACCTGGGCCATGTAATGTCAAAATTAATATATGCTTTCATGAACTGATAAAAAAAATTAGGCGGGATTTTTTAGGCCATAGGCCCGAGGTTGGAGAGAGAATAACCCCGCCGATTGGGGAAGAGATCATTGGTATCCGTACTAAAGGCAAATGGTCGGTGTGTTTTCGTCGTTCCATTCACCCTTATACATACAATATTCAATGACTTATATGAACTTGTGGTCCACATTATCAATATTGAAAATAAAAAAAAGAAAAAATAGAGGAGATGGTTAATGTGATTTCCTGCGGTTCACCGGTGAAGAATTATCTCGCTCCATTCCTTGCTCAGTTCCTCGACCGGCTTGTCCAGCCTGATTTCCTGACCTACTTCATCCACGCGGTCGATCTTTATCCTGACCCAGTCAACTTTTTCCAACGAGCTCCGCTTCTTGGTGTCCTGGTTCAGCTCCACCAGAATCGTGGGAAATTCCCCGCTGTCTGAGGAAGTCCTGAGGTCCTTTGCGATACCGATGGGTGTTTTGCTCCTGTCAGTCACGGATTTATCGATGAAATCGCGCTGGCTGTGTTGCGCTTTTTTCACAGATATCTTGTGCGTGAACTGGCTGTTGAGGCTCTCAATGGTCCTGCACAGCCGGGCTGAGTCCTTGTCCATGACCAAGTCACTTGTGTTCAACGGAAGGTGATGCCAACCGCTCAGTTCTGCGTTGTTCTGAGTGTTGCGCGCATCCACTTCCACATGGAGGGTGCTGTACCTGCCTGTCCTCATCTCCTGTTCCACTTCTCGGATACGACCGATTTCCTGGCCGTTGCTGTCCAATACATGCCTGTCCTTCAAGTTTTCTAGTTCATTCTTCATGTTTATCCCCCTTTGGGTGTGCGTATCCATAGTTGCTATGGACAGAAGAACAAATGTCGGAGTGAATACATATAAACTCACCCGTGATTATCAGAATTGAGAATGCGATAGAGTGGAGATTGAGATTACATTTCAGCGGTAGAACAATAACCCGATAAATCATCATAGTGGCAGGGTCTGAACTAGATTCAGGCCAGATGTCCAAGTTTCGAGCCCCTTCAGCCCATCTCTTCACATAAGATTTTTTTAAATTCCCAGCTTCGGCACGCACTCCAGGTACGCCGCCCTCAGTTCCTCCATATCAATATGGTCATAGATGTCGATGGTCTCTCCCCGCGTGTCCCCGCGCAACTCCTTGATGTACTCCCTGGGCATCCCGCCCTTCCTCATGTGGGTGGTGAACCAGTGGCGACAGCAGTGTGGAGTGAAGCGCTTGCTAAGATCCCCGGATTTCTCATCGTGAAGGCCTATGCGAATCGCATTCCTTTCGATTATCCGGATAACGAACGAATGATTGATTCTGTGGCCATTCACGGGTATTACGAACAAAGCTCGCATCTTGGCCCTGACAATGGCGTTTCGCGCGCTAATCCATCGTTTAAGCACCTTTCCGCACTCGTTATCGAAGAATACGGTGAGATTGCTGCGCTTGCCGTTCGGCTTCAGCTTGATGGAGAGATTGGCCCAATCTATGTCCTCCAGGTCGATGGCTATTAGCTCCCCGGCCCTGATGCCGGTCTTCGCCAGAAGGCAGATCACCGCCTTTTCCTGCGAATCCACGGTGGTCGAAATGAGCTCGCTCATCTGCCGGACCGTGATTATCTGCCTGGGCACATCTCCGTTCTTGCCGGAACTCAGGGGCTGGACATAGCGCTGCCTGAATTTCGGTATGGGTGATTTTACAACGCGGTCTTCGAACTCCAGGTACTCGTAGAACGATGCCAAATTATCCACATTCTTCTTGATTGTTGCATAGCTTGGCTTTGTCCTACCCATCCTGCCCGGGCGGCTCTGGAGATACACCAGGTACTTCCTGAGATGGTCCATGTCCACTTCCACACAGCTTTTGCCAATCTGTTTGAAAAATATCTTTAGTGTGTATTCGCTGGACTTGATGGCCCACTGGGACCAGCCCCGGATTTTCGCGTCCTGGAGAAATTCATCCAGCAACTGCTCGTTTGTTTTCATCGCAGCCATTTCCATCCCCTCGATGTTTTAGTGACAAGCTTGTACTCGATTAAGGCGTCAAGCTGCAATGTGAGCGACTTTATCGCTTCCGAATTAGTATAGTGTATGTTCAACCCGGCCATGAGGTCGTCCTGGTTGAACGCCCTGTCCTTGCTCTGGAGGAAACTGACCAGCTGCCTGTCGAAGGACCGCACACCCGAGAAGGACGGCTCAAGGAACGCCCTGTTCCGGAGATCGACCAGTTCCTCTTCCTGTATAGATAATAGCTTGTTCAACCGTAGAATCTCGTTCTTCAGGGTCTTGTTCTCCACTTCCAATTCTATGGATTTGAGCTTGATGTCAGTAACGGCCTGGGTCTGCGTGATCTTGGGGCCGTCAATGGCCTCCTCGATGAGAGACTGCAGATACTTTGAAAGCGACATTACATTGTCGTTTGCAGCCCGCTCCCAATTTTCCTTCTGTTTCTCTGTTTTTGCGTAGATTACGACCCTTTTCTTCAAAGAGGGGTTTTCCATCTCATCACGACACTGGAATAAATTCAAAGTATAAAATAATATCGCTAGATTTTAGTTATCACTTCAGTGGCTTACTTTTTTATCTCCAAAAAATTGTTTGGCCACGAAGCCCTGTGAACGTTTTTGAGGCTTCAGACCCCGCCCTCACAGGCAGGGCTTGGATTGATTGAGATATTGGCGTCGGTCACAAATCCCGCCCTCACAGACGGGGCATGCTTTATTTACATGCATGGATTAGGACCTTCAGCTTCTTTATTACCTGGACTAAATGCATTGTTTATTGCCATCATCTTTAAATCCCCGCGCAACTTGCAGGGATTCCCCCGACGGGAACAAGGAAACAGTGACGGACATGGCCGACCAGCGGAAAAAGGTCAACGAACTGATACGGAAAAGGAAGATAAAGTGGGTTGTCCTGAACTTCCTGGACATCCAGGGCGAGCAGAGATGCATGTCGGTGCCGTCGGCATCTTTCACGCAGGGCAAGGCCTGGGAGGGGATGGACTGTGACGGCTCATCGCTGGGGTTCTTGGGCCTCGAGAAGAGCGACATGCTGCTGGTGCCAGATCCCGATTCCTGCTGGGTGGACCCGTTTTTCTCTGATCCGACACTGAACATCCATGCCAACACTTCCACCCACAGCCATGAGCCGATAGGTCCGAGGGGGTGCCTGGGGAGGCTGCTTACCGCATACAAGAAGGCCAAGCTCGAACCGATGCTGTCCCCGGAAATGGAATTCAGCCTCTACGAGAACATCCAGCAGGCGATACTTGACAATGACATCATGGGCGTAGACATGGACTGGGCGGGCAAGAACATTTTGCACACGTTCTTCGGATACTATGACGAGCCGAGCCACCCGCTAAGGCCAAAGAAAGCCTATCTCAGCAGTAATATCAACGAGGACCGCAAGGATTACAGGAACTGCCTGTCCAACCTGCTCACCGACATTGGCTACGACATCAGGTACCACCACCACGAGGGCGGCAAACGACAGCTCGAGATCGAGACGGGCTACTATCAAGCCATGAGAGCTGCGGATTTCATCGCCGACTTCAAATACCTGGCAAGAGGTCTTGGCCGCCAGCAGGGAGTCATTCCCACATTCATGGCCAAACCCTCAGCCCACGATGCTGGAAACGGCATGCACTTCCATATACGTCTGATGCGGGGCAGAGAGAATGCCTTCAGCGACAAAAACGGGAATCTGAGCCGAACGGCCATGCAGTTCATAGCCGGCCTAATGAAGCACGCTCCGGCCATATGCAGTTTCACGAATCCGACAATCAACTCCTACAGGAGGCTGATGCCGGGTTTCCATGCACCGACAGCCATATCCTGGAGCCGGAGCAACAGGACTGCCCTGATACGCGTCCCGGCGAGCGCGAAAGGCCCATCCAACAACATCGAGATCCGCAACCCAGACCCCAGCGCCAATCCATACCTGGCCTGCACGGCAATACTGGCTGCGGGTCTCGACGGCATAAAGAAAGAAATGGCCCCGCCCAAGGAGTCAAAGGGCAATCTCTACAAGGAAAGCGACCTTGAGAATCTGCCTTCCTCCCTGGAGGAGGCCCTCGAATTGACAGCCAAAGACAGAGTCATCAGGGAGGCGGTTGGCGATGCCCTTTTTGACAATTTCAGGAAGGCCAAACTGGCCGAAATATGCAATTACCGGAAGCATGTGCCCATATGGGATTTCAACATGTACTTCAATGTCTAGGTAAATTTATTATCCCATGCATCAATCTCTGGCCATGAAGTCCCAGATGACAAGCTTCGACATTGCCGCAATCGTGGCTGAGCTTCAGCGATGCGTCGGCCTCCGGGCGGAGAAATTCTTCCTCATCGGGCACAGGGACATGTTCTTCAGACTGACTGGGGAGGGAATGAAGAAGTCCATAACAATCAACCTGAACCATGGGCTGTGGATGGAGGATGGGTTCCGCACAACTGCGGATTCAGAGCCTCCGACATTCGCCATGCTCTTGCGCAAGTATTTGTCTAGCGCAGAACTCGTAGGAGTTTGGCAGCACGGTTTCGACAGGATCGTGGTGTTCGAATTCGGCAGGGAAGCGCCTGTCCAGCTGGTCGCCGAACTTTTCGGTCCCGGTAACATTATACATGTCCGGGAAGGCAGGATAATACAGCCGCTCACATCCAAGTCATGGAAGGCAAGGGATGTGAAGGCTGGTTGCCCGTATTCATTTCCCCCGGAAAGCGCCGACCCGTTCAGCCTGGACCTTGATGTCTTGGTCAAAATGGTCAGGAAATCGACAAAGGACCTGGTCCGATGCCTGGCCACGGAAGTGAACCTCGGCGGCATCTATGCGGAGGACGCCTGCCTCCAGTTGGGCCTGGACAAGTCCATGAAGGCAGGGTCGCTGTCAGATACCGAAATCGAAGGGCTGATGAATGTTGTTACGGGATTCAGATCAAAGCTCGAGAATCCATCCCCATGCATTGTGATGGGCCAGGACTGCGCGCAGGCTGACCTGCTGCCGTTCCCGCTGTCAATATACGGAGGTTCGGAGATAAAGCCCTTTGAGAACCTTAGCCTGGCGGCTGTTGAATACTTTACCAATCTGCCCGAGAAGGCGCTTATCGCCTTGAAGAGCCCAAGACAGATGCAGCTCGAGAGGCAGCTGGAAACACAGACCGAGGCCCTTAAAGGTCTTGAAACCCAGGCCGAGGAATACCAGCGGCTCGGGGATGCGGTATATGCGGACTATGCAAGGCTCGACACCATGCTCTGGAAGCTGCGCAATATACTCAGCTCGGGTAACTGGCAATCTGTGAGGAGCGAGGTGATGGCGATCGAAGGTGTCACGAAATTTGACCCTGCGGGAGGTTTTGTGACCGTGAAACTGCCGGACGATTTGGAGGCCAAGCTGGATGTGAGGCTCGACCTTAACGGGAACGCGGCAGCAATGTACGAGTTGGGCAAGAGGGCCCGCCAGAAGGCCGAAGGCGCAGCATCGGCAATACTGGGGACCGAGAAACTCCTGACCCAGACCCGAAAAGCCGGAAGCGAGGCTAAAGTAATAACCGACAGGAAACCCACAAAAAAATTCTGGTTCGACAGGTTCAGATGGTTCATGTCCAGCGATGGATTCCTCGTTGTTGGCGGAAGGGATACGCGCAGCAACGACCAGGTCGTGAAAAAGCATCTCCGGGACGGAGACCTTTATGCCCATGCAGATGCCAACGGGGCACCCAGCGTAGTTATCAAGGATGGCAGGAAGGCGGGGGAGGCCACAATTGAAGAGGCCTGCGTGTTCGCCGTGTCCTTTTCCAGGGCCTGGAAGTCAAAACTGGCTTCCGGAAATGCATATTGGGTGAAGCCTGACCAAGTCTCCAAGACACCAGAACCGGGTGAGTTCATCCCCAAGGGCGCCTTTATCATTCGCGGCAAGCGTAACTACTCGAGGAAGCTGGAAATAAGGCTTGCAGTGGGCCTGGTGAAGATAGAGGGCCATGACAAGGTTATGTGCGGGCCTGTGGATGCAGTGAGAACGCTCACGACCGAGTATTACGTTCTGACACCCGGCAGCAGAAAGCGGTCAGACTTTGCCAAGATCCTTTCGGAAAAGTACAGGATTCCGATAGAAGAGGTTGACAGGGTGCTGCCCCCTGGGGATCTGGCTGTGAGTGAAATCACCTAGCAATGGTTTCCACTGTCTCCAGGCATTTCTTCATTTCTTCGACTGAACTGACAATGTTGCCCGCTTCGAGGCTTTCCTTTGATTTATTAAGCATGTCAGCGCATCTGATGACGTTCTTCCCCGAGGCCTTCAGGTCCCTCAGCACGCCTGCAAGGTTCTCGATGTCCTCGTTCATCCTCTTCCTGAATTCGTTCTCTGCGAACTCTATGCCCTCGTCCATCAGCTGGACCGCAACCCTGAGCTCATTCTGCTTGCTCTCGGTCACCGCTCGGCTGATGAGGCGCTTTGCATGGTTGATGTCCACACCTATGTCCTTGGCCAGAGCGAGATAGGGTTTGACCTGCGAGGCTCTTTTGGAAAGTTCATTCTTAAGCTCTGCCTCAGACATTGATTCGTAATCCGGTTTCCTGGCCTTTGCTTTCGTGTAGTCCATTTCGATCTCGGCGAAATCAGACGAACCTGGCCTGACTATGTCTGGCTCCTGCGTTTCGGGAGGCTGGGTAAAATCTGGCTCGGCCATCTTGATGTTCCTGGTCGTCCCGGTCGCCTTCTGAGCCGGCATAGGTTCCTGCTTCGGCGGGGGTTCAAGTGCCAGGTCAGCTTCCATTGCATCGGGTTCCTCGGGCGGGAAATCCTCGCCTGCGCCGGGAATCTGCCCTCCGGACGTGCTCATAATTATGTGGCTGTAGCATTCTGCGGCCTTCACGGATTCGCCAAGTTTATTGAAGACATCCGCCTTGGACATCCATGCGGCCTGGAATGAGGGGTCAATCTCTATGGCCCGGTTGAAGGAGCTTATCGCATGCTCGAACTCCTCCATTTTCACCAGTGTCGCGCCTCTGGCATACCAAAGGTCCTTATTGTCCGGCGTCCTTAAGAGCTTGCTGTCGTAATAGGACAGAGCCAGCCTGTCCGAGTCGGATGCATCAGTTTCGTCCCTCTTGAAGATGCAGCCGCATTCATAGCACGATGTCTCGTAGGCGCTCACTATAGTTCCGCAAAGCTGGCATTGGTATTCCGAGCCCACCGTTTCCTCGGTAAGCTCCTTCTGTCTTATCTCATCGAGGCTGTGATCCCTCAGCGAGGTCTTTATCTCGCCGGCGGCCTTCCTGCCGATGCCCCTGATGTTCATTAATTCCACGACACTGGCTTGTTTAAGTTTCCTCAGGTCCGTGTAGCCTGCTTCGTAAAGTATCTTCGCTCTCAATGGCCCTATGGCCTCGAGCTTTACTAGTTCCTCCAGTTCAACATCCACAAACACGGACTTTGCAATTTCCTCGGCCGCGCCCTTTTCCTCGGACTTGGAGCTGCTGGAGATTCCTGTACCCTCCGAGCTCAGTTCGTCTATCCGGCCTTCTTGCCTGGGTTTCATGTGAACCAGGTCTGTGCCGCAGTGATTGCAGATCTGGTCGGTTTCAATGACTGGTGAATCGCAGACCGGACATAACAGGTTCTTAGCATTGAATTCGGTGCCGCAAACAACGCATGCTTTGGCACCCTGCTCCATCATGCTGCCGCAGACTGGGCATTTGTCATTGTTGTCCACGATGTACCTTAATGACCTGGCTTCTTAAATAGTTTACCGAAGAGGCCCAAGCCTGTATTTTGTCGCCCAATGGGGCAGTGATCTTCATCCCAAACTTATTAAAGCCCGGCGCATTCGGGAAATATGTCAATGCCCGGATGGGGTAGCTTGGATATCCTAAAAGCCTGCGGAGCTTTAGACCCGAGTTCGAACCGAGGCCAGCGTCTGTACTTAATCGCTGGCTAAGCTGGCCGAGGCGCGGACGAGAAACGGTTCATAGCAACATGATACATTTCTCGTCCAGCGCCCGAGACGAGCTTGCTCGTCGAGATAATGGTAAGGCATCTCGAAGAAAATCTCGGTCCGGGCGTGTTTTTTTTCCGGTTCGCCACAAAAATGCACAAAGGAAAAAAAGTGCGACGAATACGACTCCGAACACATTGTTAGCAGAGTGTTCGTCAGCACCGCCAAACTAGCGATTGTGAGCATATTGTTTCGTAGTCTGTTTGGCGCTGTTAACTCTTGCATGGAATCGTTTCTTTCGCTCTTAACCGTCGTATTCGTCTTCCCTCGGTCTACCGCGTGGAAATTGCATCAAATGAAGACCTCGGGTGCGGCACTTGCAGAACTTGCATATTGCTTCAACTTGACCAATAGTCTGTTTGGCGACTGATAGCTCTTGCAAGGAATCGTTTCTATCATCCTTCGCATTAAACGGAACCGTTCTGAACCAGCGGTTCAGATGGAGGAAAAAAGTTTGAAAAACCGTTTCTATGCAAGGGTTCAGGAAATGCCTCCCCGGGTTCACAGCCGGAGCATGCGGCCATCACAATGTTTTTATAATAATACATATATATAGGTACTCGGATGGGACGCCATGCGTCCGGATGGGTAAGCATGGATGACAATGCATTGGAGCATGACAGGAAGATTGCTGCCGTGAAGTATCTGGCCCTGGGATTGTGCCTCGCCATTTTTCTTCTGTACGGCATATTGGTGGGCTGACAATAAAACCTAATATCCGAATGGCTTGTTCGGCCCGGTGCTAGGGCTTGAAGATTGCGCGTAGGGATGCCAGGACAGGCGAGATACGCCTGAGGGTCCAGAACATGGACGACCTCTGGCACCTTTACAACGTTATTGAACCCGGGGACATCGTATCCGCGCTCACCGCGAGGAGGGACGAGTCCAGGGCAGATGTGATACGTTCGGTGAGGGCCGAGAAGAGGAAGATGTGGCTAGGCGTTCGCGTTGAAAAACTGGAATTCCACGAGTTCGCTGAGTGGCTGAGGATTCACGGGACAATCGAGGAAGGGCCCCAGGACATCGGGACGTATCACACACTCAACATCACCAAGGACGAAGAGCTTACTGTCAGGAAGACCTGGACCCGAAGTCAGCTGGATGTGCTTGACCGTGCCGAGAGGGACACAGAGAAACCCCTGGTGACACTTCTGGCCATTGACGACGATGAGGCAGTGATAGCTCAGCTCAGGCAGTACGGTGTGAAGAAGCTCGGGAATGTGCAGTCAGGTCGCTCAGGCAAGTATTTCTCCCAGAAGGCGGAGAAGTCCGACTTATATTTCGACGAGATACTCGGAATCATGACATCGGCAGGCAGCCAGGGTCCGCTTGTTATTATCGGGCCGGGTTTCGCCAAGGAGAGTTTCTCCGCTTATGGCCGGCAGAGGCAGCCAGGGCTGTTCGTGGAATGCCAGATGGTTTCGAGCGGTCAGAGCGGCTCCGCAGCCATCCAGGAGATTCTGAAGAAGGGGATAGGCTCGAAGGTCCTGGAGGATTCCAGGGTAGGGCAGGAAACCAGGCTGGTTGAGAGATTGCTGGCTGAAATCGGAAAGGAAGGGATGTACGCATACGGGAGGACTGAGGTTGAGAAAGCATTAATGGCCGGTGCAGTCGAGTCCCTGATGGTTACCAGCTCGGCAGCAAGGAACCGGAGCCTTGAGAGCCTTTTGGACAGAGCAAGGGATTCGGGAGCCAATGTTGTCATAGTGAGCGAGCATCATGACGCCGGCAAGAAGCTGGAGTCGCTCGGGGATGTGGGCGCGATATTAAGGTATAAACCTCGCTGAAAGGCAAAATTCATAACCCCCTCGGACAATATACGTACCATGCCTCCTAGGAAGCGCCCCCAGAATGAGAGTTATGAGCCAGATGTCCCAATGACAAGCAGGAGGACTGGTGATTTTCACCGCGAGAAAGCGAAGTTGCGCAATAGGTTCGCCGCGCTGCTTTTCGAATGCGACGATTTCTGGTCCGGAAAGAGGGCCAAGCACAGCCATGTCCACCCCATATTCAAGGAATACTGGCGGCTTGTGCAGATAGCCAACGACCTTTACCCGGACAATGTTGTCTTTGAGGAACTCGATATCTCAGACGCCACGCAGCCAAACGCCGATGACATCCAGGCCATAGAGATGGACATCAGGAAGTTAATGGCTGTGTTCGAAATCGAGGACAAATCAGATAAATGAGTCGTGTAGAGGCCAGCAGCCTGTTCAGCCCACCGTTTCGTTTGTGCCGGAGGCAGTCAGCAGGCACTGCAGCGCGTCCGAATATTTTCCTGACTCTGTGTTCAGGAGTGTGTTTATAAAATTCGCCAGGTACGCCCCGTAATCCAGCTCCTCCTTCGAGAACTGCCATTCCCTGCCCTTCAGCGCGCCGAGGGCAACAAGGAAACCGCAGCTGATGCTCCTGGCCTTCGTATCATCCTGGAGGGTTCCGACCTTCTTCAGTGCCTCGTCCTTCCCCAGCGCCCTGTAGGTCCTGGCAATGCCGTCAGCATATGTTCCGAGCCTGCCCAGCTTCCTGAGATCAGGAAGGGCTGACAATGCCTCCTTGCTCCTGCTCCTCACCGCAGCTTCCCTGAGTATCTGGACGGGAGTCTTCCCGCTGCCTCTCGTCTCGAGGAAAAGGCTTCTGGCAAGCTCCTTGTCCCCGGTTACGGCATGTATCGCATTGGCGCCCTGCTTGTCCCAGAAGACGGAAAAGACAGAGTTCGGGGTGGCCGCATCCATCACGACCGGTGATTCAGCGTTCTTGAGAACCCTTTTCAACGCGAGCGATTCCATCTCGGATGGATCCAGGTCGCGTATGAACCTCTCGTAATCGTCCTCGAAGCATGTGTTTCCCAGCACGAATATCGTCTTGCCTGCCTTCTCGAGGGTTTCCCTCACCCTCTCCTCGTATTTCACAATTAAGGCCCTGTCGGAAAGCTCACCCTTGAGGTATCTCGCGACCAGGTCTGACGTTTTGATGACCGAGCCCGAAAGCGTGCATCCGCTCCCCTTCAGGCAGTGAATGTCATGCTCCAACGTGATGCGGAAGTCGGCCTCAGGCTTCCTGGCGAGCATCCTCGAAGTAAGGCGGGTGTACGTGTTGGCCTTCTCGGATGAACAGGACATGCACAGTTCGATGCTGGTGTCGGCGGAGAGTATGTCTATCCGCAGGCCATAGCCCTCGCCAGCATGCTCGCACCTGAAACCGCCGGGGTGCTTCGACAGAGAATGGCTTGAGGAAGCCATCACCTCGCTTATCAGTTCCTGGGGGTACTTCGGCTTCTTGCCCGAGCAGACAAGGCCGTCGTTTAGTGAATAAAGATTCAGTTTCCTTCCGAACGCCCACTCCGTATAGGCCAGCAATCTCAGTTTCGGGTCGTCGAAATGCTGCAGGCCTACAAGGAATTCCTTTTTTACCTTCCCCCTCATTGTATAGCTGACATCGCCGGTGGGCAGCCTGGCGTTGGCGAACAATATGGGGCCATTCTCCGATGCCAGGATGAGCATCGCCGCATAGCTCCTCTCGAGCTGCCTGCCTCCGGACGCCAGCCTCTTCAGCGCCTTCGGATTGTCCCTGTTCACCTGGATCTTTCTGAGTCTGGCCTGCATTTTGTCCATTGGGCATCTTGAGCACGGGCCAGCGCACTCCGGGACCAGGATTCCCGGGTCTTCGGCCATTTCCCTGGCGAGTGAGCGCAGGTTGGATTGCTGCACCTTGGTGCCAGCGCCTATGCCCATTCTTCCGAAACGGAATTTCTTCACGGCATCCCCATGGACCTACCGTATTTCAATTTTGTCCGATTTAGCTTCATAGTGAAAGTATTATGCATGTGGGTTGTTCTTTTGGAATGCCTTGGCCCATTGCGAGGGCAAGAATACATGAACTCACGGAAAGAGCACTGGTTTCCGAGAAGGTTCCCTGAAGGTCTGAGCACCTTGAATTGACTGAAAAACGTAATCCAATTTTGATTCAGAGATAATTCACAATATCCATTATTCTTTACACAAAGGTATATATACTGAGAAAGGATATTATTTGATGCAGAGAAAGACCTGCCCAAGTGGGGATTTATTAATTTCCATCACATTAAATTACGATTTTTATTGTTATTTTATGAAAATCATTTTTTCTTTTAAGGAATCAATTCTAGGAGAATAGAAGCTCTGGGAGGTAAAGGAATTCAGAGGATGGTGAATTCGATTCCCTCTGGATTTGTTTAAAATATGCAATGCGAAGGATGAAGAATCGCTTCCATGCAAGAGCTTGTAATTCGACGAGTAAAGCTCGTCGAACCTTGCGCTGATTCCCCCCCAGTTTTAGTTTAAAAACTGATGAGATCAACATGCCCCGACTGTACGAACGCGGTAGCCCCATGGCATTTGATAATATCCGTGTGAGCCAGACGAGGCAAAGCCTCGTCCTTTCTCGGTCTGACGACCTCGAGCAAGACGAATGGCTTGCCATTCGTTGATGAGGGTGGGGTTCGTGACCGACGCCAATATCTCAATCAATCCAAGCACTGCCTGTGAGGACAGGGTATGAGGCCTTAAAACCGTTCACAGGGCTTCGTGGCCAAACAATTTTTTATAGGGGTAAAAAATTGAGCCACTGGAGAGCTCTAGTGTCTCCGGATGATAATATTTAAATTAAAGAGCCACTGGAGGGAATTGAACCCTCGACCTACGCCTTACCAAGGCGTCGCTATTTAGAGAACCGTCGTGTTCGGCAACGGCTTACCTCTAAGCCACAGTGGCACCGAAGATGACGAAGTCATCGAGGCACGACCGAGTTGCGAAGCAATTCGGTCAGTGTCCGCAGGTGGCATCAGCCACCAACGATAACTTGGCATCCTGTTTCTCTGGGCATAAAATTACCGGATTTAAAGCTTGGGATTAATGACCTATGACCCGCGTCAGCTGGAATTCCTTCCCGTCGTGCATCAGTGTGAAGTATCCTGTGCTATGCTTCGTCCCGCGCATTTTGTCTATGACTATCTGCCGGGTGATGTCATAGCCCTGGCGCTCTTTCTTGACCCTGATAATCCCGTCGGCCAGGAAGTCCTCGTCGTGGATTTCATTGGGGTCCGAGGAGGCCTCCACAACAACAAAGGAGGTCACGCCCAGCTCCCGGAGCCAACCGAAGAAATGGAAGAGGTCTCCCCTGCGGTCCTTCATGCCTGCCAGTAACTCCAGGACAGGGAGCGAGTCTATGACAAGGAGGTCGTAATCCGTGTTGGTTTTGAGGTTCTCGGCGTACATGCGAAATATTTCCATCCAGGGCTGCAGTTCAGATGCTTTTTCCTCCATGTGAAGCCTGAGATAGCCCATGTCCACGATGTTCACGAGCGATTCTACCTTGGTGTGGTCCATGCCAAGACCGGCCATATGCTCGATTATGCTGTCCCTTCCCTGTTCAAGCGAAATGTAAACCCCTTTCCGTTTCTCATCGAGAGCATTGTTGAAAAGGATATTGTATGCAATTGAGGACTTCATTGTCCCGGGCATGCCGGAAATGAGGACAACATGGCCCTGGGGTATGCCGCCAGTCATCTGCTCGTCCAGCCCCTTGATGCATGTCTTTATCTTGTCTCTCATGATACCACTCATCCCAGTAAATCCCTATTGGTTAATAACACTTACTCATTTCACTGCGAGGACCAAATTGAGGTCGGCGCCGCACTGGCTGCATTTCCCCTGCTTGGAATGGTCATGAACAAGGCTTAGTCCATATCTTTCCATCTCCATGTGCCCGCATTTGGGGCAGAATGTGTTTTCCTCGTCTAGATGGGGGACATTTCCCAGATAAACGAACAGAACGCCCTCTTCCCTGGCTGTCCTGTGTGCCAGTTTCAGGGTTTCCATGGGAGTGCTTTTTACAAGCCTTAAATTGTAGTCGGGATGGAACCGCGAGAAATGCACGGGGATTTCCGGTTTGAGCTTCTCAACGACCCATCTGGAGAATTGTCTGAGCTCCTGCGGATCGTCGTTCTGCCCGGGAATAATCAGGTAGGTTATCTCTATGTGAATTCCCAATCCGACGGCCAGCTCGCATGTGTCAAGAACAGGCTGGAGCCTGGCCTTTGAGCGTCTTTTATAGAACTCCTCGGTGAAGGCCTTGACATCGATATTCATTGCATCGAGATAGGGAGACAGCTCCCTCAGAGCCTCCTCCGTCATGTACCCGTTGGTCACATAGCTGGTTCCCAAGCCGTTTGCCTTGGCCAGCTTTGCGCCGTCCAGGGTATACTCGAACCATATCGTGGGCTCGTTGTATGTCCAGGATATGCTCTTGCAGTTATAGCCGGCGGCCATGCGTGGCAATTGCTCCGGCCCGATGTCCCTGAGCCCCCTGGTTGTGTACTCCTGGGAAATTGACCAGTTCTGGCAGAAATCGCATCTGAAATTGCAGCCCACGCTGCCGAAGGAAAGCACACTCGTCCCTGGCAGGAAGTGGTTCAGGGGCTTCTTCTCGATTGGGTCCGGGCCGACCGAGGAAACCCTGGCATAGGTTGTGGCTATTAGCTTTCCCGATTCGTTCTTCCTCACGCCGCATATTCCGGACTTGCCAGGCTGGATGACGCATCTGTGGGCGCACAGGTGGCATTTTGCTTCCTGGCCCTTGCCGGGCGACCACATAAGCGCCTCTTTCAAATGAGCACCTTCCTCAGAACGGCCATGTCGCATCCACATCCGTTGCCCGGGTCGTTTTCCGATATCACCCTCTCCAACCCGAATCCCATGCGTTCGTAGAATTTGTATGTTCCCTCGTATTCTGTGCCCATTCCGGCCTCCATCGTGGGTGTCTCGACAAACAGATATTCGGCTCCGGCCTTCGAGGACTCCTTGGCCACGCGCTTGACCAGACGCCTGCCCGTCCCTTTTCTCTGGTGCCTGGCGCATACCGCTATCCAGCTGATGTACGGTGATAGGGGAGGAGCGTCATAGGACGAATAGGTGATGAAGCCCAGCAGCTTGCCGTCTTCTTCCGCCACGAAGCCCCTGTGTATGCGGATGTCGAATGGTATGTACTTTGACCAGGCCCTCTCCGTGAACCAACCCCTGCCGTCCTTTGTATGGCCCAGGCTCTTCCCGATTTTCTCTGCCTGTGGATAGTCCCCCGGTTTGATGGCTCTTATTTTCATGGTCCGGCCTCTCTGAAATGCTCGTAACCCCTGTCAGGAAGGGGCATCTCACATTCACCACCCAGCAAGGTGATTGCATGTCCGGATATGACTTGGCCTATGAGGGTCACCGGACATCCGAAATCTTTTTCAAGAAGCACATCTGCTTTCTTTGGATTAACCGTGAACAGAAGTTCGTAGTCTCCGCCCCGGTGTATCGCCTTTTCTCTGTCTTTACCGTCAAATATTTCTGGCATGGGCAGGCTCTCAAATTCGACATCGAATCCGACATTGCCTTCCCTGGAAAGGTGGTGCAGTGAGGTGCTCAGGCCGTCCGACAGGTCAATACATGAGGTCACAGCCCCGGATTCGGCCAGGAGCCTACCCTCAGGAATTCTCGGCGCTATTCTCAACACATGGGCAGGGTCTCCTGTTCTCTTCCACAGCATGCCCCTGCCCAGCTTCCCGGTCATGGCCAGGATGTCGCCGGGCTTCGCGCCGCTTCTCCTCAGTATTTGGCCTTTCGACACCCGCCCGAAAGCAGTGCCGGCTATTGTGAGCGACTGATTCTCCTTCGTGTCTCCCCCGAGGACAGGAATATCAAACGAATCGCAGCATTCCTTCATCCCTGAGGTCAAGCGTTCCAGCCAGACAATGTCCGTCTCCCTTGGGAGCCCGAGTGCGAAGAGCAGGCCTAAGGGTGTTCCGCCCATCGCCGCTATGTCGCTCAGGTTTATAGCCGCAGCATACCACCCGATGTCCTCCGGTTTGGATTTCTTTGGTATGTGGGTTTCCTCGGCAATCATGTCGGTCGTCATCAGGAGGTATTCATTCCCGAACTTCAGGATGGCGCAGTCGTCCCCCAGAGAATTGACACCACTAGGATCGAATTTGCCAATCAGCCCGGCCACAATGGATTTCTCTCCGAGTTTCGACAGCTCTGCCATTGGCAGCGTTATTGTGTCCAGGCTATAATATTTTTCCCAAGTGGAATATTCTTATATATTTCCGCGCCAATCCCCGACCGAGGGGAATCATGGGAAAAGTCAAACTGAAGAAGCGAAAGGAGATGAGTGTGGCATACATCGAACATGTTGGGGGATACGATACAATCCCTTTCGATGTTTTGATCAAGAAGCTCTACGGATGGGCCAAGGAAAACAGAGTCAGGCCGGGATTCAGGCCCCTGACAATCTATCCGGACGACCCTAACACCACGCCTGCAGCCAATCTGAGAAGCTGGGTTGGGATTCCGATAGGCGGAAACGCACCGCAGGGCGGGGAGGTCAAAACGACTGTTATGCGTGAATCCCTGGTCGCGATATACAAACATGTCGGACCCGCATCGGAATACTCCAACAGCTACAAGGCAATAGTCGACTGGGCGAGGGCCGAGAGTTACGAATTCACAGGTCCGCCTTCCGAATCCTACCCGAAGAAGCCAAAAATCAAGAACGGCCAGACTATTATTTATGCCGACATACAATTTCCTGTTAGGAAAAAGTGAACCTACTTCGGTAAAGATTTAAATGGGTAAAACATTCAAGGGTCAGAATTCACGCGAGGTATTGACATGAACGAGGACAGGATTCAGACATTTATCAAAGGTCTCGACGAGAACATGGAAGGCGGCATCCCGAAAGGATACGTTGTACTGCTGACGGGCATGCCAGGCAGCATGAAATCATCTGTCGGATTCAATATTCTGTACAACAACGCCAAGCAGAACAAGACCAAGGGGATATACATCTCCCTGGAACAGGGCCGGGACAGCCTCATGGAGCAGATGGACCGCCTGCACATGCCAGCGACCGAGATGGAGAATCTCATCAATGTCGTGGACATCGGATACCTGAGGCTCAATTCCGAGGGAATGGAATACGGGGACAGCTGGAACAGCGTGTTCCGCATGTATGCCGAGAACATGAAGGAGTCTCAGGGCTATGATTTGCTGGTCATTGACTCGCTGGCAGCACTCGAGGTCCTGGCGGATGTCAAGAACAAGCGTGCGGAGCTGTTCCATTTATTCGGATGGCTGAGGGGTCTAGGAGTCACGACTTTCATCATTTCCGAAGCATCGACAAATCTGGACATAATGCGAGACGAGGATTTCCTGGCCGACGGCGTGATCCACCTGGATTTGCGGAGGGAGGGGGACAATGTCAACCTCTACCTGGGAGTCGCGAAGATGAGGAAGACCAACCACAGCAGGAAATACTGCCCTCTGATATTCGACCAGAATGGCTTCGAAGTTAACACCGACTAATCAGGTCACTATTTCAGCCAGTTTATCCATTTGCAAAGCGCGCCTTATTTCCAGGGCTATCCTTCTCCCGGTGGACATGTTGGTCCTCCAGAGCGCGTTCCCGTACGGATGGCCCACTGCCATGTGGACGTTCGTTCCGCCGCCTATCCTGGGCGCGACATCGTAAATGAAGAACTTCAGGTCCTTGTCCACGCAGGTCTGCAGGCAGAATGGCCCTATGATGCCGGGAGAATAATGCTCGGCGCAGGCTTCGACATATTTCTCGCCCATCCCGAAGGCTCTGTCCAGGAGGGATTCCCGAAGGGTTGCGGAATTGTGCCCGCACACCGTGTACTCGGGAGTTTTCTGTGCGCCGGTAAGAGACATCTGCTGGGGCGCAGGCAATCTGCAGTGGCCGTCCAGTGAGGTCTCGAACCTCCAGTCTATGCCGATTAGCTCGAGCTTGCTCATCTTGAGCTCTATCGGCGAGTGAAAGAAATCCAGGTTGAACACTGGCCCGATGATGTATTTCTCTATCCGGGCGACTGCAAGGTCCTCCTTGGTTATCACATTGTGCTTGAGCAGCTGCTTGGACTTCTCCAGGTACTCCTCGTGACTGGCTGCGGTGAAAAAGCCCCGCTCCAGCTTCTTGACCTTGTGGGCCAGCTTGACAATGCAGAGGCAGTCTATGTCCTCAGGGTCGCGTATCCTCTCCGGAAACGGAAGGCCGGCCTTTTCCAGCATCCAATAATAGTCGTGCTCCCCACCCCGGTCCTCGCTTGCCAGCAGGTTGCGGCTGCCGAATATCGGGATCCTGAACTCATCCTCTATCTCTTCAATGTTGGAGTAGGATGTAAAGGAGCGATTGGGCACGAAAAGGACGTTCTTCTTCCTGAGCTTTTCCTGGCTGGCCTCACTGAGAATGTCGTTGAACTTGTTCAGCATGAGAACCTCGTCCACCATGCCCCGAACTAGATATCCAGTCTCGTCTCTCTCTGCCCTGAAATATTGCGAATAGGCCCTATCCCTGCCCTTCTGGCACACAGCCAGGGTAGGGATTCCCTCCTCGGCGGCGCCGTCGCATACGTCCAAGGCCGAATGGGAGGCAGTCATGCCCACATGGATGTCCTTTTTGTCGTATTTGCGTACAATGTCCTGGATTTTCTTTCGGGCTATCATGGTATCGAAGGAGGATGTGCTTTTCGTATATTGAAATAGCGTTTCTCAAAAAGGATTAAATATCATGTGCGTCCTTATGATACAAAGGTGTTAAAGTTGGGCAAGGGCAGAGTTGTGCCGGCATTGCTGGCTGTTGGGCTAATCGCATGTATGATTCTTCCGGTGCAGGGCAGCATGCCGCAGGCCATGCCCGCGGAATCCGGAACCCCGGCGGAACCGGATGATGTCTCCGGTGTGTATTTCGCACAGACCGGAAGCTATGTGGAGAACACACCCTCGATAATCCAGGTTACAAACGGTTCGTTCTTCCTGGCATACGAATCCGCCGCCACTGTCTCAAGCAAGTACACGATAAACATGACATGGTCCACGGACGGTGTGAATTGGGCGCCGGACTGGGTGGCCATAACCTCGGCCGGAACAATGGTGAACCGTCACGCCACTCTCATTCAGAGGAACGACGGGCTCCTGATGATGGCTTATTTTTCAAACCGGACTGGTGCTTACAGGGTCTACACGGCCACGTCAACGAACGGCAGAACTTGGACTGAGGTCGGGCCTTTGCCCCTGCGCAACCCTGCTGTCAATCCATTCCTTATCAAAGAAGCAGGCGGCGGTTACGCAATGTCATACCAGAGGTACGGGAGCGGTTCTTCGACCGATGGAAGCTACTTTGCTAGGTCGAACGATGGCGTGTCATGGACTGTGCCCACCACGCGAATTACGAGTTATGTGCTTCCAAGACTGGCCGAGAGGGTTATTGGCGGTTACATAATGACATATCAGGGCACAGGTTCTGACTTCGATATCCGCTACAGAACCTCAGCTGATGGAGCTGCCTGGAGTGCGGAGACAAGGCTCACCTATACCCTCAACAGCCATGACTCGTTCCCGCTGGTCCTGGCCAATGACACATACATGGTTTTCTTCTGCACATCACTCGGAGGAGCCGGATATGACCTTTACAGGAAATGGTCACCCGACCTCGTAACCTGGTCGGACAACGAGTACCTGGAAACCAGCAACACGAGGTTCGACACAGAACCGCATCCTTGTCAGCTGGCGTCAAACCAGACAATACTCCTGTCCTGGGGATACGAGTCCAGCGGCGCTGTAGGGGCGTATGAGAACGTGGACATCGCACTGATGTGGATGGAGGACATAGCCAAACCGCCTTACTTCGAGCATATGCTGGAGGTCGGCTGGAACCTAATATCAATTCCATTAGTCCAGGCTAACAACTCTCCTGCTGCTGTAATGGAATCCATAGACAGCCATTATGAAGTTGTCATGGCTTACGACCCTTCAGATGTCCAGGACCACTGGAAATCCTACAGGCCGGGTAGCACAACTAATGATCTCACGTTCATTGACCACACTATGGGAATTTGGGTTAAAACCAATTCTTTATGCGTCCTGAACTCCACAGGAACTATCCCTACGTCAACCGTCATCAATTTAAACGCAGGATGGCAGCTTGTCGGTTACCCGTCGGAGACACCCAGGCTGGCATCTAATACACTTCCAATCCCCCCAGTGGATATGATTGGAATCTGGAATCCATCCCCACCTTATATCCAAGATATAACGAATCTCTTCACTGTGACTATGGAACCCGGACACGGGTACTGGGTACATGCGACTGCGGACTGCGTGTGGATTGTTAATTACTGAACCATTCGGCTATTTCCAGGTAAACCTCTGCCGCCCTCAGCACATCCTTGATGTCCACCCACTCATCGGTCTGATGAGCCATGGTGGAGCCCCCCGGCCCCATGACCACGATGTTTGGATTGATGGGCCCGAAGACTGCCATCTCCGTGCCGTAGGGCACCGACTGGGCCTTGCCTCCTCCTAGCTTCTCCAGCTTGGCCAGAAGCTCCGAGGAGATGCTGGATTTCACTGGTATGAGGTCATGAATCAGTTCAATCTCCACAGCGTCATCGTCCGCCCTCACCAGCTTCTTGAGTATGCCCAGCATCTCGCCGCAGGAATACTTGGGGTGGAACCGAACATCGACAACTGCGCTGGCGGTTTCCGGGACCACGTTCATTCCAGTGCCGCCGGATATCATGTTGATGCCTATTGTTACGGGATCATTCCTGTGCTTCCCGAATAGCTCGGATTCTCTGAGGGCGTCCAGGCGCTCCATGAGGTCAACGATGGCATTTTTACCGAGCTCCGGCATGCTGGAATGGGCGTTCTTGCCCCAGGCGGTTATTCTGAACTGGACTATGCCTTTTTCATCGGTCACAGGCAGCATGTCTGTGGGCTCGCAGATTATGATTAATGGGATGTCTGCGAGTTCCGGATGGTTTGCTGCGACTGTCTTGGCCCCGCCCATGCCCATTTCCTCGTCCGTGGTGAAAATCACCGCGAAATCGATGCCCTTCCTTGCAAGCTCCTCAACGGCCAGCAGAAGGGACACGCAACCGCCCTTCATGTCGAGAGAGCCGCGTCCGTACACCCTGTCCCCGACTACCTGGCCCATGCTGAACTTCCAGCCTTCGCCCTTGGGGACTGTGTCAAGGTGTCCGTTGAATAGAATTCCTGGCTTGCCCTTTACCGCATAAATGGCCGGATTTCCGTTGTTCTCGTACCGGTGGATTTCCATGCCCATCCTCTCAAGAAGCGGTGTCACGATTGAAAGTACAGGCTCCTTGGACATGCTGGGCTCTGACTCTGCTTTAACCAATTTGACAAGCAGGTCGGTTGCTTTCTGCTTGTCTGCCATTCAAGCACCCGGCTACTGCCCGATTCCGGCGGCCTTCAGCTCTTCGATGAGGACAGGTATGACCTCGAAAAGGTCCCCGACTAAGCCGATGTCCGCAATCGTGAATATCATTGCATTCGGGTCTTTGTTGATTGCGACTATGCACTCGGAGTTCTGCATCCCAGCCCTGTGCTGTATCGAACCCGAGATGCCGCAGGCGATATAGAGGTTGGGCCGGACGGATTTACCGGTTTGACCGACCTGATGGTCCTTGGAAATCCAGCCCTTCTCGACCGCGACTCTCGAGCCTCCGACCTCGGCATTGAGCACGTCGGCCAGAGCCTTGATGACTTTGAATCCGTCAGCGCCTCCGACGCCCCTTCCCCCGGATACGATAATCTTGGCGTCTTCCAGGTTGGCGATCTGCTTGCGCTCTTTCACGACTTCAATTATCTTGGTCATGATGTCTGAATCCTTGAGCTTGGGATCGAATTTGACTGTCTTGCCTTTCCTGTGCTTTTCTGGCTCGAGCGCCTTCATGATGCCCGGCCTCACTGTCGACATCTGGGGCCTCGTGTCCGGGCACATGATGGTGGCCATTATATTGCCGCCGAAAGCCGGCCTTGTCTGGAGCAGCATCTTGGTCTCGGCCTCGATCGTCAGCTCGGTGCAGTCGGCGGTGAGTCCGGTGTCAAGTCTTTTGGCAATCCTCGGGGCCAGGTCCCTGCCTATGTGTGTAGCGCCATAGAGAACGATTTCCGGTTTCTCGGCCTTTATCAATGCCAACATTGCCTTGGAATACCCATGGGTGTTGTATTTCTCCAGCCTCGGGTCCTCGACCAGGTAGACCGTGTCAGCTCCGCCTTCTATAAGCCTTTGGGCGAACTTTTCCACACCCTGGCCCAGCAATGCCGCTGAAACCTGGACACCGAGTTCGTCAGCGAGTCCCCTTGCGCGCCCCAGCAGTTCCAGTGAGACCTTCTTCAGCTCCCCGCCCCTCTGCTCGGCGAAGACCATGACTCCGTGGTAATCACATATGGAGGGTTTTATCTCGCATGCCTCTTCCTTGGTCTTCTTCTCTATAGGCTCGGCCTTTCCCTCGACCGCTATTGCGCCGACAGGGCAAGCCTCCGCTGCTTCCTTGACTCCCTTGGCCTTCGGGTTTTTCACTATTGCCTTCATCTCGTCGTTAAGCCCGTAACCTTCCGGACACTGCTTGACACAGATTCCGCAGCCGATGCAGTCGTCCTTGTTTATCGTGACTTTAATCATTTCAATCACCTCAGAACATTCTTTTCTTTCAGTTTCACGACGAGCTGCTTGCTCATCTCCTTCGCGCCACCCTTCAATATCTCGCCCTTGCCCTTGGGCTCGGGCGCGAATGACTTTTTGACAGAAGTTGGGGAGCCATCTAGCCCAATGCAGGTGCCGTCGACGCAGATGTCCTTGGCCGTCCAGACAGTGACCTTCTTCTCGCGGTAGGCTTCGACGATCCCGCGGACGCTGGGGTACCTCGGCTTGTTGAGGTCGGCTATGACCGTGATGAGTGCCGGAAGGTGGGCCTCGATCTTCTCATACCCATCCTCGAGGGCGCGCTCGCAGGTTATCTTCTTGCCGTTGATATCCACCTTTCTGACATATGTTATCTGCGGGAGAAGGAGATGCTCGGCCATCTGCGGGCCTATCTGGGCCGTGTCCCCGTCAATTGCCTCGCGGCCGCAAATAATCAAATCGTAGCCGATTTTCTTGGCCGCTTCCCCGAGAGTGTAGGATGTCGCCCAGGTGTCCGCGCCTGCGAATGCCCTGTCGCAGAGGAGGACCATCTCGTCCGCGCCCATGGCCGAACATTCCCTAAGTGCGTCCTCGGCCTGCGGTGGCCCCATGGACAGGACCGTGACCTTGCCTCCGAATTTCTCCTTCAGGCGCAGGGCTTCCTCCAGGGCATGCTTGTCGTCAGGGTTCACTATGCTGGGAACGCCCTCCCTGATGAGGGTGCCCGTCTTCGGGTCTATCTTGACATCCGTGGTATCTGGCACTTGCTTGACGCAAACGATTATGTTCATGGTTTCTCCTCCGTTATTTCAGAAGGTCCCCCGCGATGACCATCTTCTGGACCTCGGTCGTACCTTCGTAAATCTCAGTTATCTTCGCATCCCTGTAGAACCTCTCCACAGGGTAATCCTTTGTGAACCCGTAGCCACCGTGGATCTGTATGGCATTCCTTGTGGCCTTCATTGCTATGTCGGAAGCGAAATACTTGGCCATTGCTGCGGAAGTGGTGTATGGCCTACCTTTCCACTTGTCGAATGCGGCCTTATAGACAAGCAGCCTTGCCGCGTCAATTTCGGTCGCCATGTCGGATATGAACCACTGTATCGCCTGGAAGCTGGATATGGGCTTGCCGAACTGCTCCCTCTGCTTGGCGTATTTCACGCTCTCCTCGTAAGCTGCCTGGGCGATTCCCAGGGCCTGGGCCGCTATGCCGATGCGGCCGCCGTCCAGGGTGGCCATTGCCACGCCGAAGCCTTTCCCTTCCTGCCCGAGGACATTGTCCTTTGAAACCACCATGTCCTGGAATACAAGTTCTGTTTGAACCGAAGCACGGATTCCCATTTTATTCTCGACGCTGCCTATCGAGTAACCCGGAGTCTTGGAATCTACGACGAATGCGGTTATGCCCCTCGTGCCCTTGGATTTGTCAGTCATGGCGAACATGATGGTGACGTCCGACTTGCTTGCATTCGTTATGAAAACCTTCGAGCCGTTGATTATGTAATTGTCCCCTTCCTTCCTTGCCACAGTTGCCTGGGAGCCCGCGTCGGTTCCCGCATTTGGCTCTGTGAGCGCGAAGCAGCCGAGGACCTTCCCGCTTGCAACCGGCCTCAGGAATTTCTCCTTCTGGGCATCCGTGCCGTATTTCATGAGCGGCCAACAGACCAGCGAATTGCATACGGACATTGTGACGCCGTGGGAAGCGCAAACCCGGGACACCTCTTCGACCGCGATCGCATAGCTGATGTCGTCCATCCCGGAACCACCCCACTCCTTCGGGACTGTCATGCCCATGAATCCAAGCTCCCCAAGTTTCTTCACTGTCTCGGCTGGAAATTCGGCCTTCTCGTCGATGTCGGCCGCAATGGGAGCGATTTCCTTTTCGGCGAACTCCCGGGCGGTCTTCCGGACCATCTCCTGTTCCTTGGTGAGCGCGAACTCCATACTTGCACCTTCTTGCGAAGGGAAAGATGCCACAATATTAAATCGTTTCTCAGGAGGGTATTTAATGCTTCGGATGCCAGTTATTAAAAGTTTTGGTGCATATCACGGTTATCTTTTGACAATGTATTTATACCATAATCTGAATATAGGTAACAACCTATTAGATTTGATGGAAATATTGAGGAGGAACAAGGATGAAAATGAAAAGGATTATTAGCCTTGCAATAGCATTTTCAATGCTGGCTGTGAGTTTTGCAATGGTGGGTAGCCAGAATGTAAAAGCTGGGTTCATCGAAACCGGTATACCTGTAGGCTGGGGCGGGTCATTCACACCCAGAGACATCGAATGGGACGATTCGGGCCATTATTGCCTCGTGGTCGGTGCTTCGGGAGGAGGCGCATCAAATGCCTACATATACAACGGATTCACGGACACCTGGCAGCCCGTGAGCGGTGCTCCGAACTTGCAGATACTTACTTCAGTTTGCTGGGACAAGGACACTGAACTGTTCTGGGTATGCGGAGACACAGGCGGAGCTCCCGAGACCAGTGTGTACGATATACCATATTTTGGCAATTCCTTCGCAACACCATCGCCAACACCCTCCCTAATGACATACAATGCAATAGAAGCGGATGATGCCGGCAACGTGCTCGTAGGCGGAGCCGGGGGAAGCATGTTCGCCTACAACAAGGTGGACAATACATGGTACCCGTACAATCCGGGCAGCGTCTGGACAACCAGGTCCATCACGTTTGACACCATAGGAAAAAGATTCTACATTGCAGCAGAGGATAGTGGCACAACCCATGCAGGTCTCCTGTACAGTGATATAACACCGCTTGACGACCTGAGCATGATTCATGTATCGACAATGCCATTATTGATTAGCGACCTCTATTCAATCGCCTGGAATCCGGTGACGAATTATGGGTTGGCCGTCGGAACAGGGGTCTACCGCGTGGGCCCATACATAGGAAACAATGAACTGGTTTGGAAGGTCATACAACCCAATAAACCATCGTTATCATTCAGCGATGTTGCCTGGGACACAGACGGTTACAACGAGGCTGCGATATTCGGCCAGAACGTCACCATGGGCCGGGCTGTCTACTGGAGATATTACAACACCAACCCGACGCTGATACTCGGTTACACCGACGCAGTATATGCCAATTACCTATGCGGCTCCATCAAGCCCCCGGCAAGCCCCAAATACGTTTTCATCCCCACCCCCTTGGGGGGAATCATGGCGCGTATCCAGGCCTACAATGACAGCACACGGATAACAGCGAACGCGGTGGTCCCGAAGCTATGGTGGATAGGCTTCAATGACACAGCGCTCAACAGCAGGATGGAGACGCAGGTGACTGTGGACACTGACTACATATTCTCATTCCAGTACAACTATTCGCTGGGTTTTAACTTGTGCGAGTTCATAATCCAGGCCTGGCATGACGGTGGCGCAGTGGGAGGGCTATCCAACTACCCGGCAGCACCGGATGCGACGACCCGTAACCTGGCATTCACCATAACCTGCGATTTTACCGGCAACGCTGTGGTCACATACCCTGACACACCCAACTTGGAGGTGCAGACAGCGCCCGCTACGGTGCAACTGTATTACGTCAACCCAATCGATCCGACAGGCGACCAGGACCACTACAGGGTGTTCGTGCCTGTCTGGCTCGGGAACCAGATCAGGGCCGCTGACGGATCAGGATTCGGCTCTGGGGACATGGATTATTCCAAGTTTAAAAATCAGGCACTTATGGACCCGAACAGCTGGGACTTCAGCGTCACAGTGCAGGACGCGACAAGCGGAGGATACAATACCAGCTATGGCGAATTCGGGATTCAGGAAGCCTGGAACGTAAGCGTCACAGGCAGCCCGACCGGAAACGCGCCCCCGGGTTCCAATGACAATGCCCTGGGACCGAACAGCAACATAGTGTACTCGGCTAACACGCTGTATTATGTGAGTGTGGCCATCCCGGACCTGTTCCTGAACGGCAACCCGCTTGCACTGAACTGGATACCTGCGGGAAGCGTCTCGGTGACGAATATAAACCCCGATGCCGTTGGTTTCTCTGACATACCTATTGAGACTGCCTTCATCGGGCCCGGTGTCCCATGGTATGTATGGGGGATCAGCGTTCCGATGACTCTGATGAATCCGCTTAACAACGGACTGGTCTCGGCCGGATGGACAGTCTCAGATTACACCAACCCGGCCACCGCATTCACTGAACTCTACTGGGAAGTGAATGTGCCGGGCGGCACACCCGAAGGCATTTACTGGGGAACAATCACCGTAACCATCGACAACTGAGCATGAGTACAGAGAAAAATGCCGCCGGGAAACTGGCGGCACTATTTCCTTTTCTTGATTTTCCATATTTTTAAATACCAGTTCCGAGATGGTCCAGGCATGGGCAGGATGCTGGTGGCCTGTGACGGTTCCGAACATTCCAAGAAGGCCTTGGATAAAGCCCTGACCATGGCTGGCGATGATGATGAAATCATAGTGCTTTTCGTAATTCCCTCGGGCGGCATTGCAGAGTTCGAGGGCCTGAATCCGGAGGGGCAGAAGGCCGAGGCCAGAGAAATAGTAAACAAGGCTGTCGATGTGGTCAAGGCAAGGGGCAGGAAGGCCATCGCCGTTGTCAGGGAGGGAAACGTCGCGGATGAGATAATCCTTTTCGCCAGGGAGCTGGAATGCAGCCTGATCCTGATCGGTTCCAAGGGCATGAGCAAGGTGGGCAGCTTCTCACTGGGCCATGTGGCTGAGAGCGTGGCAAGGAATGCGGACAGGGCTGTCCTCATCATAAGGTAGCATAGGTTTTTTAGCGGAATTGCGATGGGGTATCGGTATTATGGAAGTACAGGAATCCCGGAAAAAGCTGGCAGGGGAGAAAGCCGCAGAGCTTGTCCAGGAGGGCATGGTTGTCGGCCTCGGCACGGGTTCCACCGTGCATTACACAATCCTGGCACTGGGCCGGAAAGTGAGGGGCGGAATGAGCATCATCGGCATACCCACATCCAAAGCGACCGAAAAGCTTGCAGTCACGAACGGTATCAAGCTGAGCACTCTTGACGAGCATCCAATCATTGATATAACAATCGACGGGGCCGATGAGATTACGCCCAACCTGGACCTTGTCAAGGGCATGGGCGGCGCCCTTCTGCGGGAGAAGGTCGTGGCATCGGTTTCCAAGCATTTTATTGTTGTCGCCGACGATTCAAAAATCGTACAGAGCCTGGGCAGCAAGTCGCCAGTCCCTGTGGAGGTCTTGCCATTCGCCCTGGCTACTGTGAAAAAGAGGCTGGAGGGAATGTGCACGGAAGCGGCAGTCCGGACCAGGGGCGGATTCATCTATGTCACTGACAATGGGAATTACATGCTCGATTGCAGGTTTAAGAATATCGCACAGCCAGCCAACCTGGAAAATGAGATAAACTCCATCCCCGGGGTTATAGAGAACGGCCTCTTCCTGGGCATGGCTGAGAGGGCTATCCTGGGAACCGCCGATGGTGTCAGGTATATCGAGAAATCTACCTGACCAGCTTCTTCAGGGAGGTTATGTTCGACTCTATGTCCCTGATCTTCTTGCGTTCGTCCCTTTCTATAATTTCCACGATTCTCGTGAACGGCATCGCCAGCTTGTAGGCGTGTACCGGCCTCCCCTTACCTTCCTTTTTAAGGTCGCGCTTCTTGACCCACTTGCGGTCCCTGAGATCCTGCATGACAATGGAGACCTCTGGCTGTCTGAGTGCCGTAATTCCTTCTATCTTGACGGAGATTATCTCGTCCCCGTCGCTCAGAACGGCAAGGGTCTTGGCCATGTTCTTAGGTATCCCGGCTACCACAAGGTGGTCAATGATGGCCTCATCCTTTTTGGTCAGTGATGTCTTTGCAGACAATATTTTACACCGTCCGGTTATATTTTATGTTAGATATATAATACTTTCTATTTCAATCGGGTATATATTGTTTTCTATTTCTACTATTCTATTTCTATCGGTGAAAAAATACCAGGCATTTATTTCCTTTAATACTGAACGGGCGTTTTTTTAATCTATATTAAATGGGGGATATTATGTTGTCTTTAATCCGTTCGGCGGGATAAATGATGATTTTTGACGAAAAGCAGCAGTTTTCGGAGTGAGAAATCACTATAGTTTCAAGGCAGTTTTTATCGCCTCAATGAGGGCGTCCGTTCCCAGGTTCTCCTTTGCGGATATGGCCAGACCCTCCCCCGGAAACCCCATGTCGGATTTGTTGGAGACGACAATGACAGGTTTTGCAGAGAACGTTTCCCTGATGTGCTTAAGGAGACTGTTCTGGACCTCCATGGAATACCCGCAGGTCTCCGAAGGGTCGAACACATACACGAGAACATCGGCCAGATGCTCGAGTGCCGCCATGGCCTGCAGCTCTATCTTGTTGCGTTTCTCCGGTTCCCTGTCCAGAAGGCCGGGCGTGTCCATGACCTGGATTCTCTGGTAACCTATGTGCAGATGTCCCAACGATACTTTCTTCGTGGTGAAAGGGTAGGTTGCGACCTCGGGCTTTCCTGACGAGATGACTGTGACTATCTGGGATTTGCCGACATTGGGGCATCCGGCCATTACGACGACAGGTTCCTCAGGGTTGATGTCAGGCATGCCCATCAGTATGTCCCTTGCACCGTTGAGGAAATCCAGCTCGCCCGATACTTTGTTGAGCACCGAGGATATTCTCCCATAGGAGGAGTTCAGTGCCGTAGCAATCTCCTGCCTGGTGGCCGCGGACCTTACCCGGGAAAATTCCTTCTTGTGTATGGCCTCAACCGTTTTCCTGGCCCAGTCTATGGCGCCGAGGCTGTGCCTGAGCTGGTCAAGTCCGACCGAGATGTCAATCAGCTCCCTTTCGAATGGGGAAACCTGGTCCAGGGACGGGAATGCCCTGATGTACTTGTTCAGCACCGCTGTTATCGTATGGGACAGCGCGCTCAGCCTTCCTGTGGCCTCTGCCCTTGCCCTGTTAATACCAGTAAGGTCACTCACTATGACCTTCTGAACCCTCCTGAAGGCCTTGTCCAGGATTTCCTGGCTGCCCATGACTGTCGGTATTTCCTTCATCGGACTGCCATTCAGTCGGGCGTATAAAAGTATCTGCGTGTGCATTTTCATGGTCGGGAGCCCGTTGCATGTCGTGAAATTTACTGCAACTATGCCGAGAACGCTCAGCACTTCAGGGCTGAGATGAATCGGCATTAGCAATCGTCGATCCACCGTTGCATGCCGTACTCATATGTTCAAAGGAAATCGAAGCTGTCTTGCTTCGATAAATCAGGCATGCAACTGCCCCATGGTAAACTTCCAACCCCGAATCATGCCGGTGCATATCACGACATAAACGCCAACCACTTTAGGGGCTGGTAGTTTACGGCATCGAAAATCGAAGCCATTTGGCTTCGATAATCAGACATGCAACTGCCCTTAGGTAAACTTCCGGCCCCGGCTATTGACACGAAACACTTTAGGGGCGGGTAGTTTACCCAAAAGGATTAATACAAAACATTTATTGGTCGTGACTCACCAGGAGTAAAGACATGCCGCCGAAGAAGATTAAGCCGAAAGAGGAGAGCCTGAAGACAGAGGCTCCAGACACGGAGACAACGAAAACAGCATCCGAGGGCCACGTTGCTGAGGGCGACATAATCACCCTTGATTTTGACGCTTACATAGTCAACCCCGATGGAACCGAGGAGCTTTTCGACACGACCAACATGGACCATGCCAAGGCAGGCAACATTTTCAACGAGAAGGCCACATACGAACCCATAGTAACGATAGTCGGCCAAGGCCGGGTGATACCTGGCCTGGACAAGTCATTCCTCGGAGCATGCACAGGCAAGAAGGTCACGGCCAAGATACCCCCGGAGGAGGGGGCGGGCGAGAGGCAGCCCAACATGGTCGAGATATTCTCGATCCGCGAGCTGCAGAAGCAGGATGTCGATCCCGAACCGGGCATGCGCATCCAGATAAAGAACCGGATAGGGACAATCACCAACATGACCTCCGGCAGGGTGAGGGTGGACTTCAACGACCCGCTGGCCGGGAAGAACCTCAAGTACGATTACACGATCCACAAGAAGGCAGAGACCCCTGAAGACAGAGCCCTGGGTATCATCGAAGCGGATTTCGGCAAGGCTGCCGAGTTCAAAGCCAGCATCAAGGGGGACACGCTGGAACTGATGCTCTCCGACACGTGCAAGTACGACAGCAGGTGGTTCACACTGAAGTATAAGATCGTGAGCGACCTCAGGCAGATTCTCGGCATATCCACAATCAATTTTATCGAGCAATATGTGAAGAAGGAAGAGCCCAAGGAAGAGGCGAAGGAAGAACCCAAGGAAGCAGAGAAACCCGCGGAAAAACAAGAACCCGAAGAAGAATCCGAGGTCATTCCCGAATCAGAAAGGTAATTACTGCCTCTTTCTGATTCCTGAATCGGAAAGGTAATCACTGCATCTTTCTGATTCCTGAATCGGAAAGGTAATTACTGCCTTTTTCCGACCCTGGAGTCTTTGTGGACCTCCAGCTCTCCGGCCCTGACCTCGTTAATCGTGCAGCCCTTTCCTATGATGACTTTGTCGGCTTCCACCAGTTCTGCAACAGTATCCTCCAGATAAACGTCCTTCGCGGAAATTTTCTTCGCGATGAGCTCTGAATTCCTGGAACCTCCGCCTGACCTCACCCGGACTGTCACGGCTTCGAGATACTTTACGGCACTCCTGCCTCCGAGCTTTGCTGTGAAATCCCTTGCCCTGAGAGTGTTCTTCACGTTTACCGCACCCTGCAGGTTGAAAGCCGCCGATAAGATGTCGGATTGGCAGCTCAGCACGCCTTGGACAAATATCTCCTCAGCGGAGTCAATGCTCCCCAGAATCTTGGTGGCGCCCGCGATCCTAAGGTTGGCTGCGCTCACATTGCCTTCGACTTTTAGGGCACCCTTCACCCTTATCAGCTCGGACCTAACGCTGCCTGTAACCTTCATCGAGCCGCCAATCTTCAGTATCGTGGCCACAACATCGCCGCCGACCTTGCAAGCGCCCCTGATGTCCGCTGTTTCGGCATCCAGGTTTCCCTGCACTTTTCCCGCGGCCGAGCACACGAACTCCCTGCAGTAGACATCCACTGCCTTTCCCCTGTCAAAGGGGCTCAGCTCGACCCTGTCGATCCTTCTTCTGTCGGCCATGTTCTCACTCCGGATTGCTTACCTGGCATTCGGGATCACATGCTGCGTGTATATCATCACGCTGGATGACGCCACATGAGGCTCCGTTATACCTTCCTTCATCCGCCTTATTGCCTTCGATATTTTCTCTAACATCTGTTATCACCGGATGATAACAGTGTGGTCAAAGGAGATATACGGTTCGGGCAACGATGACCACTTTTTGGATAGTACGTGTACTATTAAAGGATTGTGAAATGCGCCTGGAGCCGAGTCATTCGGTAGACTGGATTATCTCTGTTCCGCCCGTCCTCGCGACATAATCGATTATCTGCTTCGCATAGGCCAGCTTCTTCTTTTTAAGCTCCATGTTCACTATTGGCTTGCCGGTCGGATTGTCGAAATCGAAACCCCTGAGGATTATCCGGCTGGCTCCGAAATGGGCCGCCATCAGCACTGACCTGTCACCGTCAGTGAATCCCCCGAAATTGTAGATGTCTTCTATCGGCTCGTTCTGCGTTGTGCCTATGATGGGGGGGCTGAATCTCGGCACCCATTCCCTTATGGCCTCGATATTGTCCCCGTGGGCGTGGATGACGGCAAGCGCGCCCTTGCTGTTCGCTTCGACCTGAGCCGGAACATTGCCGTCAAGATCCGTGACTATGATGTCGGGCCATATATCCATCTCGACAAGCTGGTCCGTTGTTGTCCCAGCGGAAATCACGACAGCTCCGCCGAACTCGGTGTTCGAGAAGGGTGCCGGCCCCAGGATTATCGCCTCCTTTCCCCTGATGAGCCTATCCAGGTCCCGTATGTCTCCCCTGCGGTGCGCTTCCAGCGACCTGAGGAGGATTGCGGATTCCATGTCCTTGGACGGATCAAGTCCTAGATTAACGACTATCTGGTCATACCAATGCTTCCAGTCCTTCCACTCCATATCGCACCTTAACCCAAATCAGCATGAGATATTTAAACAGCGGCGGCAATTGGGTGCGGATGCTTAAGGAGGTATCCCTTTCCGTAGGATTGAAACTCAGCCCTTTTCACGGCGTGTACTGCCGCGAGGACGATGCGCTGGCAATAGCGGACCTCCATCTGGGGTACGAAGCATCCCTGCAAGCGGAACATGTCGCGATACCGCGCTTCCAGCTTCGGCCCATGCTTGAAAAACTGGATAAGTTGCTGCAGAGGTTCGATCCGGGAACCGTGATAATAAACGGCGACCTGAAGCACGAGTTCAGCCATAACAAGAACCAGGAGTGGGACGAGGTCGAGGTATTGCTGGATAGCCTTTCGGGGAGGGACCTGGTTGTGGTCCGCGGAAACCATGACAACTATCTCCAGACAATACTTTCAAGGAGGAACATCCGCTTGGTCGAGTCCCATACAATACCCGACGGCAAATTCGCATTCCAGCACGGCCATCTCAGGTTGATGCATTCGGCCAGTTTCAAAATATTCGGGCACGAGCACCCGGTCATCAGGTTCAGGGACGAGGTGGGCGCAACAGTCCAGCTACCCTGCTTTCTTTACGACGAGGTGGACCGGTTCCTCGTCATCCCGGCATTCAGCCCGCTGGCCTCGGGCACGAACGTCATTTCCCCGGAATCTGGTTTCATGAATCCGTGGCTGAGGACACTGGACCTCTCGGCAGCAAGGGTATTTGCCGTTCACGAGGGGCTGATGGACTTCGGTACGGTGGGCAAGCTGAGGGAACTGCGGGATGATATTTCGCTGGAGAGACTGAAAGATAGAAATACGCGCAAGGATGTGGAGTGAGCCAATGTCCAAGAAATCATTTGATGCGGCAGTAGTCGGCGGAGGACCTATAGGAGGTTTCACCGCCAAGCTCATCGCCAAGGCCGGCTTCAGTGTGGCCGTAATCGAGGAGCACAGCGTTCCAGGCGAACCTGTCCAATGCGCAGGCCTCATATCGCCCAGATGCCTTGACATTGCGGATGGCGCAAAGTATACCGTGATGAACAAACTTTCTGGTGCCAGGATTTATCCCCCCTCGGGGAACCCTCTGGATATCGGAGGGAAAGAAATCCACGCCGTTGCAATTGACAGGGCGGCTTTCGACCGGAACATTATGGACGGTGCCGCGGACGCCGGCGCCGCCATCTTCACGGGAACCAGGGTAAAAGTGGTCAGGACGGGCAGAGCGCACAGCTCTGTCATGGCTGACACTGAGATAACAGCCAAGTTGGTTATAGGTGCCGACGGGGCCAAATCATGCACAAGAAAGGCGCTTGGACTGGAAGAGCCGGCATTCATGATGCATGGAATAAACGCAGAAGTCAAAGGTCTTGACATTGCACAGGACAGGGCCATTGTCTTCTTCGGGAGGGAGCTCGCCCCGAATTTTTTCGCCTGGATGATACCCGCCGGGGATGTGATCAGGGTGGGCCTTTGCGTCAGGGGAACGGACAGGACTCCGCACGAGCACTTCAAACGCCTCTTCAAACTGAATCCTGCGGCCTGCATGCTGCGCGGGGCCAAAGTCCAAAGAATCCATTCAGGGCTGATACCCTTTGGCATGATGTCCCGGACTTATGGGGACGGCGGCATGGTCGTGGGAGACGCGGCCTGCCAGGTGAAGGCGACGAGCGGCGGGGGCATTTACCCGGGGCTCGTATGCGCAAGACACTGCGCCGAGTCTGCCGTTTCCGCCTTGGGGGAGGGCGATGTTTCAGCGAAGGCGCTGTCAAGGTATCACAGCGCCTGGACTTGCGAGATAGGGGACGAACTGGACAAAGCCATGATGATGCACCGCGTACTCTCCGGCCTTGACGACAGGCAGCTTGACGACATCTTTGGAATGCTGGCCAACCCAGAAATAAACGATATCATAAACAGTGTTGGGGACATAGATTACCCATCGAGGCTCGGCTGGATGCTGCTCAGGAAGGAGCCTGGATTTTTAAAATACGCAGGGAAATTCCTCAGACACGGGCTTCTCGAGATGTAGACTGGCGTTAAGGTACAAGTAATAAATACACCCTGTCACTATGCAATATCGATGAGCATAGATTCCTCTGTAAAGAGGCTCATAGAACTGGGCATCGACCTCGGCACGAAGGACGCCGTGAAGAGCACACTTGAAGCCCTGGGCGCAGAGACAGATTACATTGACGAGGTTTACATCGCCCTGAAGAACCACCTCAACCAGAAAGCCTTCGCTGCTGTGCCCCCGGGCCAGCGCTGCTTATTCATTTCGCATTGCCTCCGGAACCTCGATGTCTGCAAGGCAGTCATGACCGAAGAGGGCTATATCTGCGGGAAATGCGGCGGGTGCGATATATTCAGGATAGTCACGGAGGCCGAGAAATTAGGATATAGGATATTCATAGTCCCCGGGGGAAGCATGGTAATTAAAATTGTGGAGAAGTACAAACCCAATGCATGCTTTGGCGTTGCCTGTTACTATGAATTGGAGGAGGCAATCTCCAAACTTTCCATGGCAGGTATACCTACCAGGGCTGTCCCGCTCAGCAAGACAGGCTGCGTCAACACGAAGGTTGACGTCGAGAGGGTCATTAGAGCTTTGCACATCTGATCATTGGCTGGCAGATTTTTCACTGATTATTTTATTTAGCCTTTTTGTGAATTCCGATGTCCCGCACGGTCCGCCAACATCCTTTGTCCAATTTTCCTTGTTCGAGAAACATTCCACCACCGAGTCCCTGATTAGACTGGCCTTCTCAGGCATTCCCAGATGGTCCAGCATCATGGCGGCCGAGAGTATGCTCCCGGTAGGGTTTGCCTGGCCCTTGCCGGCAATGTCGGGTGCCGAGCCGTGCACGGGTTCGAACAGCGCATTTTTGACGCCGATGTTGGCGGACGGGCAGAAGCCCAGGCCCCCAATGAGGCCGCCGGCCTCGTCTGAGAGGATGTCCCCGTATAGGTTTAGCGTCACAATGACGTCGAACCTTTCGGGTTCCTTGCACATATACATTGCAGCGGCATCCACCAGCACATCGTCGCTGCGTATCTTGTTGTAAAACGCATAATTGACAGCCGTGCCGAAGAAGAGCTTCTTGAACATCTCGTCCGATGTCCTCAGTACATTGGCCTTGTGAACGCAAGTCACCTTTCGCCTGTTGTTCTTCGAGGCATAATCGAAGGCGAAGTCGATGATGCGCTTGCATGCTGACTCTGAAATGGTCCGTTCAGTGATTACTGTGTTGTTCTCGTCTTCCCGCTCGAGCGCCCCGTACAGACCTTCCGTGTTCTCGCGGACAATGACTATGTCCAGGGGGACGAGGCAGAAAGCGGGGTTCAGGCACCTGGCAGGCCTGACATTGGCATAGAGCTCCAGGTTCCATCGCAACAGCAGCAACGGGGAAACATAGTCCCGGCGCTTGGGTGTGGCCAGAGCCCCGAAGAAAATCGCGTCGCTTTCCGATGCAATGGTCAGGGTTTCCTTCGTGATGTAAACTCCGTTCATTTCAAAGGATTGCATGCCAACAATAGCTTCCTCGAACTTGAGCGGAATGTCCAGGTTGTGCATGACATCCATGGCCGCGGACACGACCTCGGGGCCTATGCCATCGCCCGGAATCACGCACACTCTGTGCATGAGAGACCTACTGCACCCGCTTCTTCTTCGTGGTGGTCCTGGTGGTCTTTTTCACGGTTGCCCCTACAGGTATCGACCCGCCTGCCAACGCAGGGTCCACCTTCTCCACCGTTACAGAATGGGTAGGCTGCGCATCCTCAATCTCCGCCTGGACATACTTCCGGACGTATTCCTTCAGCCCGTTCTCAAGCACGTTGAGCTTTCCCTCGATAGCCCGGATTTCCGACTTGGAGGTCTTGCCCGCACTCTTATTTATATTGGCGAAAGTCCTCTCCAGTTCGGTGATGCGCTCGTTCAGGTTGTATGTGCGCTTGCTGTCCCTGAACACGGTTTCCTTTATATCCTGGGACATGGCCACATCCTTTTTCACATCGTCAAACTGTTTCTGAAGTGCAGCGAGTCTCTTGGCGTTCTCCTTCAGGAGCCTGTCAATGCCGTCCAGCTTTTCGTCGTCTATGCCGGTGGAGGATTTCTCTAGGCCCTTCATCCTCTGGCTCAGATTCTTCATGATGGTGAACAGCTCCTCCGAGTCATGCTGGTTGGCCTTTATCTGCTCCTCGAACCCCTGCATGCGGTCATTCATTTCACCCATGGCCCCTTCGAGTTCCATTTCTATCTCGCCCGCCACATTCTCGATCTCGCCTCTCTCCATCGCGAGTATCTCCGAGACTTGCCTAGTGTAGTCCGAGAACCTTTCCTCCCTGCTGATATCAACCTCGCTGTAGAGTTCCGTGATGAGCTTCTTTGCATTGTCCAGCTTCTGTTTCTGCTCCGCAGTCTGTTGGTCCAGCCACGGATTCAGGTCCACAATGGCCTGGATGTCACTGTGCATCTCGGAGAGGTGGCTTTCAGCGGCAGTCAGCATCTCGAGACGCCTGCTGGCCTTCACATCCCTGTCCGCATCCAGCTTTGCCAGCCTTGCAGCCTCTGATGAAGTGAAGCTCGTGAAAGGGGGGAATACCTGAAGGAAATCGAAATCCTGGGATTTCAATCTGCCGAGAATATCCTCGTTCGTCCCTTCATTCACGTCTATTTTGGACCGACTGGCCTTTTTAAATGTGGCGCAGAGTGCACCGTTCGGAAGCAGATAAGCCTCTGCAGACAACGGGTAGCTCTTGTAGAACTGCGGAAGATGCATCGTATCCATGCTACGGTCGGAGATGGACTCGTGGTAGGCTTTGACGTAATCATTTATGAATGCCTCGAGATTCTTCATGTCGGTAACCTGCGCACTTTCCTTGCCTTCGCTCTTCTTTGCAGACATATTATCCCTCTCGGAATGGCGGTATCATAGTATATATTTTATGCTGCCTTCAGTAAATGACAGTCCAGGTGCAGTCGGCCGTGACATGAACCCAATAGGCATGCCCCTGCGACATGGTGACCGAGGCGAGGTCGGTATAGTCCGTGACATACGGCGCGGTTGCCCGGAATACCGAGACGATATCAGCCTGGGCGGGCAGTGTCGCTGAGGCGAGGCGCGCTGTCGTTGAGGGGTATCCGACAAGGTTCCAACCGGTGTGGAGCTGTATCGCGGTCGATGCCGGCGTCTGGCCTTCGACAGTGATGAAATTGTCGAGACCGCCGCTGGTCACGTGGACCCACAGGCCCATGGCATTGTTCAACGTCAGCAGGTCATTGTTCGATGCGCCTGCCCTGTACGTTTTCCATGGGTCCGCCGGCGTGGTCGGGTCGCACCATTTGACCACATCCCAGGTAGCGGTGCCATCGCCGGCCAGGTCGCTGAGTATGTCGTTCGGCGCGCCGGATATTGCCAGCGGGAAGGAGATGAAGTTCCACCCGGGCGTGGAGAGCACAGGGATGTCGAAAACAGCCAGTGTTCCCTCTATGGTGATCACAATCGAGAGATGGTTATTGCTAGCCTTCTCGTCGGTGCCCAGTTCCGTGTAAATCTCGATCCTGTACTGATACTCGTTGGGGAAGCCATAATTCCATGTCAGTTGCTCGCTTGAACCCGAGTTAAGCGTTCCTGTGATTGCCCTTGTCTCGTTGTAAACTTCGACCTCGGTGAGGGTGGATGAGTAATGCAGGAGCACGTCGTCTATATACCAGTAGTTCAGCTGATTGGAGTTTCCCGTCACGAAGAATCCTATGTAAAGGGTCGAGGAGCCTGCGCCTTCGGATGTTGATATCTCCTCGGTCACGTAATCGGGGCCGACATCTGTCGGGCCGCCGACTATCAACCAGCCGGTGTTTGACCATGTGATGCCGTCAGTGCTTGTCTGCGCGCTCACTGTCACGCCGGGGGCATACGCATCATAGTACTGGTTGAACTCGAGTTCAATGGAAGTGTATCCGGATGTGTCGAACGGTCCGGCATACAGCCTTGAGGTCCCTATTCCGTTCAAGCCGTAATGGAATCTCGCCTCCGGAGGTGTCCCGCCTGCATTGGCCGAGGTCACCCTTGACCATGTTCCTGTCGTCCCTGAGGCTGCCACTGCCCATCCTGTTGGGGGGAATGTTGTGCTTGAGAAGTCCTGGTCAACGAATGTCTGGGGAACTCCGGAAACCTGCAGCTCCGTGACGACGCATCTCGAGTCGAACGAGCTCTCATTGGCCACTCCAAGGTTTGTCACCGTGGCCTTTATGTCCTGGGAGCCAGGAGGATATGTGTTGCCGTCCACAAGGGAGTCGATGCTGGTCGCTTCGACATCGTGCTGCTTGGGCAGCGGCATCAGCCAGTTCAGTATCCGGAACATTAGCTCGGCTTTATTAGCCAGGTTATCGGTTCCCTCGAAATATTCGCATGCGATATAGACCAGCCGATATGTCCCGGTGTCAACTTTTATCCCTGCATTGCCTGCCGTATTATAAGTGAAAATGGACGAGGCCATACCGTCGTACGGGTTGATTGAGGAAGGATAGTTGCCTGAGACCAGAAAGCCGGACATCCCGTCGGAAATTTCGTCGCCGGGAATGCCATTCATTGTCGCTGCGTTGCTGTCATCTGCGATATAATCTGCGTGCAGGCAATCGCGGTAGAAACCGGCGGATTCCCCTGCGCCACTCGTGCCCAGGTCAAAACCGATATCCTCGCCGTTGATGTACAAATTCCCTCCGGAGTCCAGGAAGGCTGTGAGCGCTGACTGCTCGGTTGGGGAGATAGTGGAAGAACCGTCGGTGGCCCATATCGTTATTTTGTATTTGCTCAGGTCTGTTGCCGGGATTCCGAGATCATACTTATAACCGCCGCTCTCAAGCGCCTCCTGGTAATTCATGATGCCAGCATTGCCGTCGTTGACCAGAATGATAGCCGGCATTATCCTGGTAACGGTTTCTACGGAATCCGACTTCATCGAATCATTCTGGCTTGTTCCGATTACGTCGATTGGGGCGAACTCGTTCGGAAATGCGTTGGCAGGCGCCTTGACCGTGAAGTTCACAATGCGCGTTTCAAGGGGGCCCAAAGAGACCGCGTATTCCTCGATGTCGCCGCCCACAAAAAAATCATTGTAGAGGTAAGGCGCGTATTTCGGAGAAGTCGTTTTATGCGAGTTTATGTCCATGGCCTCGATGTAGTAGTTCACCCAAGTGCCGTCGGCTTGGCCTGGAATGTCGGCCTGCCATGTGTTTCCACCTGCGTTCGTCATCACGATCGTGTTCCATGACCCTCCCGCGCTCCGCCATAACACTTTGGTGGCCCCGGGCTGAAGGCCGTTTGGCGTGGTAATGACCGCGCTGACCGTGTACGGGCCTTCAGTGTCTGAGGTGTCTTGCAGCGGTGTGTGAGCGATTGCTGGCGAATCGCGATGTATGTTGTCAGCCATGTCGCTGGCGAGCTGGTTCACGCCAAGATTCAGTTGGCAAATCGGAGTGATCTGGCTCTGCGGCGGTTGGAAAGAGGTTCCCAGTTCTATGGTGAACGGGTAGTTTTCTCTGCCGAGGGTGTACCAGCTGTATCCATATGTCCAGTCGTCCGTGTCGCCCGTGGTGAAATAAGATGCGGCGCTCTGCATCGCCGTGTAGCCGTTTATTGCGGCGAATTCATCGGCAATGGCAGATTGGTAGGCGTCCGAAGGCGTTTGCACGGCAGTGCTATAGCCCCAGGGCCAGTAAATCTCCTCGCCGTAGCTGTGATATGTTATCATTATCTGGAGGTCGTGGGCCAGTATGAAGTCCCTCATCGCGCGGGTTTCTGGCTCCGAGAACGCGCTGGGGCCGCAATAGGTCTCGGCGCTGGGCGTGTGACTGGCTCCGGTACCACCCCAGTTACCGTTGGTGTCACCGTTGCACGCTCCCCCCCAATTCCTGTTCAGGTCAACGCCATAGGATCCGTCCCCGTTGTTCCTCCTGTTCTTGCGCCAGTCCGCGACATTCTGGCAATAGACCAGTCCGTCAGGATTGACGCAGGGGGCTATGAATATCTGGCGGTTGTCCACCAGCCAGGTGGCCTGGGGATCGGAACCGTAATTATCCACCAGCCAGTTAAGGTAATACAGGGGAACCTCGTCCGCTATCCATTCCCTGGCATGGATCCCGCCGTTGATGAACAGCTCGGGCTCGGACTCGTTCACTGTCGGGTTGTCGCTCACCTTCATCACCCACAGGTCCCGGCTCTCCCATGATTGGCCTATGCTGAACAGCTGGCAAATGTCAGAGTGAGCGGCCGCTATACCGCTCAGCTCGGTTTCGATTTCAGGGAAGGTGTGGTACCCGTTTATGGGTCTGCCTTTCGAATCCGGGATAACCGGAGCCGGGATGGAGTCGGAAGCTGGATTCTTATTGAAATTCGCCGCCCAATCCGTTGGGTTGTCAATTGCGAGAAGGATCTTGTCTGCTTCGGTCCCGGTATTGGTCACTTCTATCTGGTATGTGTGGGAGTCTCCGGCCTGGACCATAGACTCATTTTCTGCGCATGTCAGACCAACACCGAAATCCAACACTCCGATGTCCCCGAACGAAGACCCGTTTGCAATCATTCCAACGGGTACCGCCATCATGCATGCCAATGCAATCGTGATGATGCTATTTAACACACTGTGTTTGACGCGCATTCCTCCTTTGAGACCATCTTGCCTTGGGATTGCCATCGACTGATCCCCCTGCATTTTCGTCCATTTTCTTGCATGAGCTCAATGCCTCGGACATTCATTGCATCCGCAGCATGTTTATTGGCTGATGGCTAGTTCAGATGCGAAGCCATCAGACATTGACTGTCCACACGCAGTCTGCCGTGACATGCACCCAGTAGGCGTGCCCGTTGGACATCATGGAAGCTCCCTTGGCGTGCTGCGTTATGTACGGCGTTGCAGCCTGCCACACTGCCACAAAGTCCGCTGCTGCCGGCAGCGTGGCTGATTCCGTCCTGCTCGTTGCAGTGGGGTATCCGACAATGTTCCAGCCGGTGTATAGGTTGATGTTCACTGCTGCCGCCGAATAGTCGCCGGTCACGCCGACAGTGAGATACTGGTCCCCGCCGTTCGCGGTTATCCAGAGCCATACGCCCATTGCATTGCTGATTGTCGTCAGATCGTTGACTGTGCTGCCTGTTCTGTAGGTCTTCCATGGGTCCAGCGGTGTCTGCGGGTTGTACCACTTGGCCACGGTCCAGGTCGTGAGGCCATCTCCGTTGACCGCATCGTTCAGCATGTCCTGGATGTTGCCGCTCACCGCATGCGGGAACGAGACGAACACCCAGCTGTTGGCCGGCCTTCCGGTCAGGTCTATGTCGTAGGGAGTCAAACCGGTACCGACTTCAGGAATCGCGTTGGTGTTCATTTCCAGGTTGCCCCAGATGTCCTGCGCGCGCACAACATACCACCAGTTGATGCCGTCAACCTCGCCCCGGCCTGGGTCTGTATAGGTCGCGATGCCTGCCGCCACCGTGCCGATGAGGGCGCCGGAATTCCAAGGTCCGGATGCAGCCACAGCTCTGTAAATATTATAGTGGTCCACATCATTCGCGCCTACGCCATCGTCCGTCGAAAGCGTCCAGTTCAGCCAGTTGTGCTCTGTCGTGCTCCCACCGCCCGCGGTCATGAGCACGTCGTCTATGCGCCAGTACCAATCATCGTAGTTGTAGATGTCGTAGCGTATTCTCACCAGACTGTGGCCGTCTGCCCAGGGTATCGTGTAATTCTTCACAGCGGTCTCCGTGGCCGGATCGTTGTGATGGAACTCGTCCACGAGGTGAGGCCAGGTAGAACCGCCGTCGATGCTGCCTCGGACGTATCCGTCCTGCGTCCCGCCGGCGTAGTTAGCCTGCCAGAAATGCCAGAACGACAGCGTGGTGCCAGTTAGACCCGTGCAGTCAACCACCGGGCTGTCAAGGTATCCGGAGTTCGGATAGCCGTAGGTGTTCTCCATTCTCTGGTTGGCACTGGACCAGGTCCAAGCCGTTCCCGCGGTGTTCGTGATGGTCCAGCCGGCTGGGTTGGTCAAGAAATGCTCGTCGATCAATGTGACGAAAGTCACACCCCACCATTCCACCGAAAGCCCTGTGGCCGGAGCCACCTGGCCGTCCACGGTGGCCGTGTCAGTCACCACAGCGGGGCTTCCGCCCCCGCTGTCAGCGTCGTTGTATGTCGCCGTTATTGTGTTTCCGTGAGCGACCCACAGGACGCCGGCGGAATTTGTTGCCGAGGCCGTTATCGAGCCCTCGTACTTTCCCTGAGGCGTTGTTGCCAAGAGTGTCACAGTCTCTCCGGTGGGTTCAATTGTGCTCTTCACATTGACTGTGATTGAAGGAACTGTAAGGTCTCCGTCTGTCACTGTCACGTGGACTGTGTCCTCCAGAAGGTATGTGGTCTTGTCAAGCATCACAGCTCCAGCTGAGCCATAGCTCTCTATAACATTCACGTTGATGCACTGGTAGTTGCTGTAATCTGTGCCGTCGTAGGACCTGGCGAATATCTTGTAGGCTCCCAGGCCGTAATATGCCGCGTCGGATGCCACGTCCCAATTGAAAGACCACGAGTTGGTTCCAGTGGCCACGGCCCACCATTCCCTGTTTATCTTGACCTCGACCCTGGTGACGCCGACGCTGTCCGCTGCCGTGCCTTGTATGGTCACGGTCCCGCCCATAGGCACGTCCGCGCCTTCGGAGGGGGATGTGATCGTGCATGTGGGTATCGTGTTCGATATCCCGGATTGCGAGAATGCCTCATTGCGGATCGTTTCTATGTCAATCTTCCAGGCCGTGTTTGGGGTCATCTCATCGCCCAAGCCATAATGGCTCGCGCTTGAGCCGAACTTAGACACGATCACATCGTTCGGTCCGGACGGGTAGTTAGCGGTCCATATCATGTCCCTAACCTGTGCGGTGAGTGTCTGTATCGTTGGGTTGGCAATGGCCGAGTTCATGTTGTTCATCCAGCCCCTGACATCGTGGCAGTAGCCTGAGGAATAGGGATACCAGGCACTGCTGAACGCCGAGCTTATCTGAGACGTGTAGCTGCCGTGCCTGAGCTCCTGCCAGAGGTTGTTCTGTGTGGGCCACATGTTGTAGTCCCAGTTGTTCATGTCCACGACGCTGATGTAGGCACTTTCCTCGGTCCAGTAAGAAAGGGCGATCTGATGCGCCATTGCAATCGGCGTCGGGTTGTTGGCCGCGAGATAGTCCATCAGGACCTCGTAGTTGAAGCCGTCCCCGACTATGGTGTTCATGGAAGCGACCGAGAACGGCGTGATTGGCTTATAGCCATACAGCCACTCCTGGGTCATCATCAGGCAGAGGTCCCAGGCGGTAACGTCAATTGGCCTTCCCAAGGTTGTCATCAGACTGTCCGCGATTGTGGTGATCTCGACCAGGTCGATGACGCCGGAGGACGGCGTTTCATCATACATAGCGCCGTCGCAGCCCCCGCCGTGGCCGCCGTTGTCCCAGACAACCTTGTTGCCCGGGTAGTTCGCGAAGCACCAGTTAAGGAAAGTGATGAATGTAGTTGGAGAGTTGAGATCGGGTTCTGAGGGCAGGCCCACCTGGGCCATTGTATAGGAAATGTAACCGCCACCGCCATCGTTCATGATGCGCACCTGGTTGGTTCCGGCACCGTCGTCGTCGAACAGGCAAACACTCCAGTGGTTCGCGCTGGACCCGCCGGCTGCCATCTCATTGGCATCCGCCTCAAGGTAGGCCTCTATTCCCGAGGCCTCCCCGTTGCAGAAGTAGATATAACACCATTCCCTGGCGGGTGCCCTGCCAGAATCGGACGGCAGGCTTTCGGCCGGGGTGTCTGTCATCTCGGCCTTGCGGGCAGCGTCATAAGCCAGGTATTCTTCGGTCATCCTGTAGTCCAGGATGTCCGCATAAGAGAGAGATGGAACTTCCTTTATTCTCTCAAAATCACCATTGATTTCCTTGAAGTAGGAGATTCCATCAAGGTCAAGGCTGCGTTCGAACATCACATATACGGTTCCGTCAGCAGAAGCGATATGAGGTTTGAGGTATCCCTCGAATGATTCAACAATGTTCCATGTTTCTCCTCCGTCGTCGCTTACAACGTAGTGTGACAGGTAAGTGCGGACGGCCGCATCCCCTATTACGAGCTGAATCGAATCGCCCGTCTCGATGCCGGACACCCACCAGGGAACAATCCCGTTGATGGCCACTTGCTCGCCATCAAGGTATAATGCCCTGTCATCCAAGTCGCCGTGTATCGCGAAAGTGTGTTCGCCTATAACAAGTTCATCTCCGATAAGCTGACTGTAATTCTGGGATGTTTCGGTCTCAGCAGACTGGATAGATGTGGCCGTAAAAGGTATAGGTACAGATAACAACATCACGCAAACTGTCAACAATGTCAAGCACACGCTTATACTGTTTTTCCTTGCCATATTCAACCGCTCCTCTGACAGACACACATAATAAGCATGAATGATGGCGCGTTGCACCCACTCTCATGCACTTTGCGCATCCTAGTAGGATAAGCAATTCCCTATTATATTATAATATCGTTATAAAGCCACGCAATTCTCTTTTTTGCTCCCTCAGTGGTCACTAGGTTGGAATATCCATGCACAAGGCGGGTCATCATGAGGTGCAACCAGCAGGCCTATTATTTAAGCACTTTTTTTATTATCCGCACTGCCCGGTTCACTTCCGACTTCGTGATGGTCAGAGGCGGAGCGAACCTTATCGTGGTCTGATGTGTCTCCTTGGCCAGAAGCCCGTTTTCCTTCAAAGCTTCGGTGTATTGCCTGGCAGGTCCGGCCTCCGGAGTCAGCTCGACCGCGATGAGCAGGCCCTTTCCCCGGATGTCGCAGAGCTTCTTGCTCTTCATCGCTCTGAGTTTCGCCATGAAGTAGTCGCCCATCTCCTGCGCCTTCCGGTCCAATTTTTCCTCAATAAGGACTTCGAGCGCCGCAGTTCCGACAGCGCAGGCCAGCGGGTTGCCCCCAAATGTCGAGCCATGGTCTCCGGGAGTCATGACAGACATGATCTCCTTTGAGGACAGGGCTGCCGAAACAGGCATTACACCGCCGCCCAGGGCCTTTCCCACGAGCAGGATGTCAGGTTTCACATCCTCGTGCTGGAAGCAGAACATCTTTCCTGTCCTGCAGAAACCGGTCTGGACCTCGTCCAGCATGAGAAGCACATTGTGCTGGGTGCAGATGCGCCTGACTTCTTTCAGGTATCCTGGTGACGGGATAATGACCCCTGCTTCGCCCTGTATCGGCTCGACGAGGAAAGCGGCCGTGTTGGGCGTTATGGCATTCTCCAGGGCTTTGGCATCGTTGTATGGAATGACCCTGAATCCGGGGGCGAAAGGGCCGAACCCGTCCCTGCTGCCCTTGTCCGATGAGAAACCGACAATCGTGGTAGTGCGCCCGTGGAAATTTTGGGCGCAGACAATTATCTCGGCCTTGCCATCGGGGATGCCCTTCTTCTTGTAGCCCCATTTCCTTGCCAGTTTTATTCCTGTCTCCACGGCTTCAGCGCCTGTGTTCATGGGCAGAGCCATCTCCATGCCCGAGACCTCGGTCAGGAGCTTGAGGAAGGGGCCGAGCCTGTCGTTGTAAAACGCCCTCGAGGTCAGGGTGACCAGCTTCATCTGGTCCTTGGCAGCCTTCAGTATCTTGGGGTGCCTGTGTCCCTGGTTGAGCGCAGAATATGAGGAAAGCATGTCCATGTACTTCCGGCCTTCCGGGTCCCACACGTACACCCCTTTGGCCTTCGTTATGACCACAGGTATCGGGTGGTAGTTGTGCGCTCCGTAAGTGGATTCAATCTCCATGTATTCCTCGGATGTTGGCATCACGCATTCCTCCTTTGCTCCTGGCATTGCTGCAGTATCATTGCTGACTCATAACAAAATCGCATATATAAATGTGGGGAAATGAAAATTATATATTAATCATTAGATTTAATTAAAGCCCCGCCTTTTCAGCGGGGTATTTCCCTATCAAAGGTTCTTTGTCTCTTCTTTGAAATGTATGCCTATCTGGGAGAGCTCGTCCAGTATCGGGTTGTATACCCCGGGGGACACTGGTATGGATACCCCGGGCTCTTTTATCTTGCCCTCGAGTATCATCCTCACGGCTATTGCCGCGGGAAGGCTCACCGTGCGGGCTATGGATGTGTCGCCTCCGACCACGCCGAAGTCCAGAAGCGTTGATGTGATAAGCTCCTTCCTGCCCTTGAACTCGGCAACGAACTCGTGGTGCATGACAATCATGTCCCTTTCGTTTTTGCCGAGTTCCATCTTTTCCATTGTAAGGACGTTCATATAATCCAATGGATTGTTCCGGTCCTTGGGGAGTGGGTGGTTCGAGAAAAGCCCCAGCCATTCCAGCCTTTTTATCACGGCGGCGTATGGTTTCAGGCCGAGGAACTTGGCTGTGGCCAGTGCCAGGTCTTCTCCCGGCTTCGCCTTAATGAGATATCGGGTGAGGTCGCCATATGTCTTTTCCCTGAAGTCGGGGAGAGGCTGTTCCCCCAGCCATCCGAGGGCCACGATGCTCCGCATGGTTTCGCACCAGCCTGGCATCCGATAGGTTGCCCTGGCGATGGTTTTGGCGTCTTTCAATCCGTAAATTTCTTGATAGGGGACGATGGAGTTCCTGTTCGGATAACTCTCGAACACGCCGACGCCCGGCACAGTCTCGATTCTGTAATTCTCGAACAACTGCTCGCCAGGATATTCGCGTATTTTTCCGTCCTCGAGCCATTTCGATGGATTCTTCGAAGCGAGAAGTACGCCCCTTGGCGCCCAGGAGAACTTGTACCCGAAGGGATTGTTGTTTGCCTCGAAGGCCGGCAGCGCGCCGGTCGTTGAACGGAAACTGATAACCTTGCCGCCGCGCTTCACGATGCCATGGATTATCCTCATGGCGGACATGTGGTCGATGCCGGGGTCGAGGCCTGACTCATTGAGAAAGACCAGCTTGTCCTTCTTGGCTGCGTCGTTGAATGCCCTCATCTTGTCAGAAACATATGAGGTCGTGACAAGGTGTTTCTTGTGCTTGAGGCAGAGCTCGGCCACCAGCGGGTGGTGGATGTACGGAAGCAGGCTTACTGAGAGATCGTGCTCCGCAACGAGTTTGTCCAACTTCTGGATGTCTGCTTTTTTCTCCGCGTCCAGAGCCAAAGCCTTTCCGTTCTTGTGGCCGCCTATCAATGCCTCTGCCTTGCTTACAGTCCTGCTGGCAACGGTCACCTGGAATCCATGTTCCAGAAGATAGACCACCATGGGCTTTGCCACCAGTCCGGCTCCGAGCACCAATACCTTTTTCATATTCACACACACCTTGCCCCCTGGGGCGGCAGCCTATACTTCTCCATTTAGATAAGGATTACCACTTTTGGTTGACAATGTTCTGTTCTACCCGCTTCTGACAAGCTGAGCTGTCTTGAGGAGGAATCCTCATATTCGGTTAAATGAATTTCTCCATGTACCTGTAATCGGGGGTCAGCTTCCCCTTGTGGACTATTATGCATTTCTTTATCTCAACAGGCAGCTTCAGCATGGCGAACTCCTCATTGTAGTCCGCCTTGGCTATAGCGGCGACAAAGGGCATCAGCTGGTTGCCGAAGTAGGTTGATGAGTCTCTCGGAAGCATTGCGGGCAATGTATCGACAGCCATTATTACGGGGCCTTCGCCTTCCCAGCCATAAACTATATCGTCTTTGTCCGCGAGGTATACATAGGAGGGGAGGCCAGGGTCTGTGGCTTCGACCGTGCATTGAATTGACCCCTCGATATCGCATGATATATCCCCGATTACTTTAAGTCGGGATTTCATTGTCCAATTCTTCTTCACCCATTCCTTGGTCACCAGCATGGGATAGGCCGATGTCCAGTATATGCAGTTGACTAAAATGCTCAGATGCTTCAGGTATTGCGAGAACACTCCTTCGTACTTTTCCGGATGCTTATAATAATCCTGGAGTTCGAATTTGTCGGATTTTTCTTTCGGAACAACCATGTCCCTCTCGTAAAACACGACTTTATAAATCACGTGCCTAGAATGTTTTCCTGATTTCATAAAGGCGGCCAGCTCCTCAGGCTCTATTTCCTCGACAGGCAGGATGTCGAGTATTTCCTGGGCGCCCTTCGAAACATTTCCGTATCCAGCAAAACCCACAACCATCGGCCCTATCGACTCGGGAAGCCCTTCTGTCTCAATCCATGTCGCTACAACCTCGAGTGCTGCCTTTGCCTCGTCCAGGCTTCCATACGAAAGCGGTCTTTTCAATCCGATAAATGGATTCTTCACACCTTCCCAATCCAGCCTCCGTCCGTATGTGTAAAGTGTTTCCAGCATCCCGGCAAGCCCGGCATAATTGCCGAAAAATATCAGGCGCTGGTTCTTGTCGTTCGTTATTTTCTCGTAATCCAGCAACGTGCAGCCTTTTGCCATCAGCTTCTTCAGCATCGGCATGTTGTGCTTTTGACCCTTGATGGTGTGTGAGAAAAAGAGATTGGCTTGACTCTCGTGGAAGAAGTGCTCGGGGAATTCCTTGATGCCAAACACAACATTGCATGTGGATAAGTCTTCCTGTACTTTGGCCCCGGCCTCGATGTAATCCTCATCAGTAAAAATTCTAATCCTCGAAGGCTGGATATGGACTTCAATGCCGTGGTGCACCAGGTCTCTGACATGCCTTGGGGCCAGCGGTACCCTTCGTTCCCATTCGTTCTTATCCTCCCTTCTGATTCCGATGATAAGCTGCATTCAGTCAACTCCTTCTACAGCACATAAACATGTGGAATTAGATAAGGGTTATCAATGAGGTGGGGATACAGGAAAGGAGATTATGAAGGGCGTCCGTTACATTCTTGCCTCCGGGTCACCCAGGCGCAGGGAGCTTCTTGCTAAAATACTGGAACAATTTGAAATCGTCCCCAGCGGTACGGAGGAGAAGGAAGTATCAGGAAAATCGCCAGTGGACCTGGCAATGGATAATGCCATGGAGAAAGCTCTCGCTGTTTCGAAGAGGCATCCCGACGCCCAAGTAATTGGTGCTGACACCGTTGTTGTTTTAGGTGATGTCATCATGGGAAAACCAAAAAGCAAGGAGGAGGCTATTGATATGCTCACAACACTCTCGGGAAGAACACACCAGGTAATTACCGGAGTGGCCTTGGTCCGCGGAGAGACGCAACTGAAGGATTTCGAAATCAGCGATGTGACGTTCAAGGATTTGGATAAAGCAACCATTGAAAAATATGTCGAAGAGAGAAAGCCTCTGGACAAAGCAGGGGCATACGGAATCCAGGAAGTAATGGACTCATTCGTCGAAAGCCTCGAGGGGGGTTTCAACAATGTCGTCGGCCTTCCCACCGACCTTGTGGAAAAAATGATAGACATTACGAATATGTCAATTTCGAAATGAGGAAAAAGTTTATTATAAGTATCCACTTCCCCGATGCCAAAGGGGGTTAATGCGCCTTGTCAAGGTGATTTAGCCCGAAAGGAGGATACTGAATGATAACATTTAGCGATAGGCAACTGAAGATACCGAAGATGGCCAAGCCAGTCTATCTTGTCACGGCCGGGATGTCCAAATTCGCACGGGCATTCCCAGATAAGAGGACCGAGGAAATCTGCATTGATGCGTTCACCGAAGCAGCCAATTTCATTGACATGACCCCGGCCCAGCTGAAGAAATACATACACACATGCTATTACGGACACTTCGCAGACCATTTCGGCGACCAGCTGCTGGGCGAGTCTGTGATTCACGACCGGCTCGGTCTCGATCCGCTGGGCAACTGCGGTGTCAAAACGGGGGGAGCGACAGGAGGCACCACCCTTTGGGAAGCATACAAGACTGTAGCCTCCGGGTATTCCGATTGCACGCTGGCGATGGGCTGGGAGCGCATGGACGAAGTACCGACAGACGAAGGCAACCACCTCATTTCATGCGCCGCGGACAAGGACTGGGAAACTCCATTGGGGCATATTTATACAGGATACTACGCTGTGATGGCGCAGAAGTACTGGCAAGTCTATGGCAAGGAGGAAGACTCGTTCAGGCGGACCATGGCTGAGATAGCCGTGAAAAATCGCGGATATGCGAGAATGAATCCCCATGCCCACGGGCCATTGAAGATAACAGTCGAGGACGTACTCAACTCCCCAGTAGTGGCTTACCCGCTCAGGGCACTGGACTGCTGCCTGATGAGCGTAGGCGCAGCCTGCGGTATTGTAGCGGACGAGAAAACAGCCTACGAGATGACAGACAACCCGCTGAGAGTCGATATCGCGGCGGGCAGCCACACGCTGAGAGTTGCCGACAGGCGAGACATGGAGATACCACTACTGCCCAACGAGACCAAGGAGACTTACAAGGACTTGGACAAGAAATTCCCGGGCGGGGAAAGATACCCCGGGTTCACAGGATTCCTGGCTGCCAGGATGGCCGCCTACTATGCATACAGGATGGTCGGCCTCGAAGATCCGACAAAGGACCTGGACCTTGTGGAGCTCCACGACGCTTTCACGATAAGCGACATACAGACCTATGAGGACATCGGTATCAGGCCGTACGGCCGCGGCCGGGACTATGTCGAGTCCGGGGACTGCTACCACACCAACCCCAAGACAGGAGAGCCTGGCAAATTGCCTGCCAACATCTCGGGCGGGCTGATAGGCTGCATGCATGCGGTCGGAGCCACGGGATTGATGCAGGTGACCGAGGTCGCGCAGCACCTGTGGAACCGCTGGGGAGAGATGCACGGCGACGAGGCGAAGTGGGAGAGGTTCGGCCGGGAGAAGCCAAAGGACTGGCAGAACCTGCAGGTCAAGGGGGCGAAGCGCGGGCTGGCCATCAGCCATGCCGGAGTCGGTTCGCATGTCACATGCACAATATTGCAGCATCCGGACCACGTGCTTCCGGGGGGGATGATTGAATGAAGAAGGAACACCTGGCAGCAAAGGAAGAGGACAAGAAGCGCGGCACAGTGATAGTTAAAGACGGCAGGTACAAGCCCAGTGGCTCATTTCACTACATCTCGCCCAACACGCCGATTAAAGAAGAGAAAACAGGGAAACTGATGGGCGTAACAAACCCCAGGGACATGACCTTCATACATTCCTATGGCGGAGAGGCGGTTTTCTTCGATGGGCTGGGAAAGGGAAAGCTCATCGCCTCGAGATGCGACAACAAGGACTGCGGATCCAAAGGCGCCATATTCATGCCCTTCAGGATACACTGCCCCGACTGCCTTTTCAAGAACTCACCAATCGACATAACCGACAGGGCCAAGAAGAACGCGAGAGTCCATTCCTTCATGATAACTGAGAGGACAGGGGCGTTCAACACTCTTCCAACACCGATAAAATTCGTGAACGTGGAGTTCGAGGGAGTCTGCACAATCCTGATGGGCGCCCTCATCCGCGGAGAGCCGAAGATTGGCATGCGCGTAGTGCCGATTTTCAAGACCAAGAAACCGGACTACATAATTACCGACATGCTCTGGGTGCCGGCTGACTGGCCTGTCAAGGATTTACCTGAAGGGTACACGCACTGAAAGGAAATGCCGGGCTGGGGACTGCCCGGCAAAATTATTTTTTTCATTCAAAAGGCGGTCATAACCTTTGTTTTATGGAAAAAGGACCAATCAAAAAGTTTATAATTAGGGTAATGCCATATATGTCACAGCAAATTGGGGTAAGGCCATGGAAAAAAAACTGTTCGGAGTTCTATGTCTAATTGTTGCGAGCATGCTCTTGTCCTTGCTTTCCGGCTCCGGAATCGCCGCTGACAATGATGACGACGGATACAATAACATCAATGATTTTTACCCGAATGACAGCTCAAAATGGACAAGATACTGGGCCCGGGCACATAATGACAATCATAATTCTGGGAAAACCGACGAATTCGGCCCAACGACCCTGAACATCAAGTGGGAGCTCAACCTCGGGGCAAACGTTCAGGGATCCCCCGTTATTGTGGATGGGCTTGTTTACGTCGGATGCTACGAAGCTTCTACGCAACATAATTACCTCAAGTGCCTGAACGCGGTAACTGGCGCGGATGTATGGAGCTTCACAGTGCCCTCAGGCAGCGTATCATGTTCACCGGCAGTTCACCTTGGGAAAATTTACTTCGGCACGAATTGGGGGGATGGAAAGTTCAGATGCCTAGACGCAGGAACCGGCGCAGCCATATGGACCGCCACCATTGGCGATGTATATACAGCCTCACCCCTGGTTCATAATGACACTGTGTTCGTGGGCATTGTCTACGGAGGCGTAGTCGCGCTGTCAACATCCGACGGGAGCGTTCTGTGGGAGACAAGCAGCGTCGGATACATGCATTCTTCTCCGGCGTATGACAATGGCGTCTTGTATGTTTGCGGCGATGCTCTTAACGCGACTACAGGCAATATAATATGGTCTTCTTTCTACAATCTGGATTCATCCCCCGTCGTCCAATACGGAAGAGTATACGGCCAGACTGACGACGGGTATGTCGTTTGTCTGGAGGCCTCAACAGGGTCAAGCATTTGGGTAAAAGATCTTTATGACTATGGTGACAACTGGAACGCTATAACCAGCACGCCGTGCGTCGCCAATTACAGGGTTTATGCTGGAATTCAGTTGGGTGACATTTTCTGCTTCGACGCCTTCAACGGAACGACACTTTGGACAAAGCAAATGAGCAGCGATGTAATAGCATCGCCGATCGCATCGGGTAACTCTCTTGTATATTTCATAACTGAAGCGGCAAACTGCATCAACCCGGAAACCGGAGAGATTCTCTGGGAGGACTACCTTTATGGATGGTCCTCCACATCCACCCCCACTATCTACGGAGGCCTTTTGTATTCATGTTGGAGTGGTGGGATAGTATGCTATGGCGGAGCCGATTCAAGCGAGGATTCCGATGGCGACGGCGTTTACAACCATGTTGATGCGTTCCCAAATAACCCGACGCAATGGGAAGATTCGGACGGGGACTGGCATGGGGACAATGCTGCCGGAGAGGAAGCGGATGAATTCCCCCAGGACGCCAGCCAATGGAGCGACCTGGATGGAGACGGCTACGGAGAAAACCCCCTTGGCTCGGAATTTGATGAATTTCCAGACGATCCTACGGAATGGAATGACGTTGATGACGACGGAATAGGCGACAACTCAGACCATGACTCGGACAATGACGGAGTGAACGATGATATTGACGATTTCCCTGAAGAACCCACGCAATGGGAAGACACGGACGGAGACGGATACGGGGACAGCCAGACAGGCAGACAGCCTGACCATATGCCAAACGTATGGGGGAACTCTACATTGGACTATTACGGTTGCCCAGACGAAGACGGGGACGGGTGGTCGAGCATCACCGACGATTTGCCACAAGATCCGACCCAGTGGTTCGATACAGACTCTGACGGATATGGAAACGACCCGGAAGGCAACAATCCAGATGCTTTCCCGAACGACCCAACGCAATGGATGGATTCCGACGGAGACGGTTATGGAGATAATGTAGATGGAAACAACCCAGACATATTTCCACAGGACAGGACCGAATGGAAAGATACGGACGGGGACGGCATCGGAGATTTCGACGACGAGGATGCTGACAATGATGGGATGCCTGATTACTGGGAGGATTCATATGGGTTCGACTACATCGACTCCGGGGATGCAGATTCGGACTATGATCATGACGGATATTCTAATTTAAGGGAATACGAATATGGCACAAATCCAATAAATAGTGAAAGTGTCCCCAAAATTATACTTTCCGAAACAGGGATAATGGTCCTCGCGATAGTGGGCATTATATCGGGCACATTGGTCATGGTCATTTTAGTGTTGCAGTTCAAGGCGATGAAGCGGAATTAAATTTGATGCATGAGAGAAACGCCACAGTGTAAGAAAAAATAGTCGCCAAACAGGCTGCGATTAGAGATGCTAAGAATCGCTAGTTTGGCGATACGACCGAATCTTGCAGAGTTGGTGCGATTCGATTTTTCGTCAAACAGACTCTGGAATTAATTGTTGGCAGTCGCTAGTTTGACGATATCGTCGAATCCCTTATTTATTAAATTGCATTATTCAGAATTCGACGTATTTTTTATTTTCTGTTTTTTATTTGCCGTGAGACAAATAAAAAACGCCGTCGACAGGATTTGAACCTGTGGCCTGCTGATTAACAGTCAGCCGCTCCACCAGTCTGAGCTACGACGGCATCATAAAACATGGCCAGAGCCATGTTTTTTGACCGGTCGAATCCGCAGGATTCGACACGGTCGGTGAATTCCGAAGGAAGTCGCCGATTTGTTTGCGTATGTTGCATGGCCGGAGCCATGTTTTTTGACCAGCCGAACACCGCAGTGCTCGGCGCAGTCCTCAAGCCCCGCAGGGATTGAGGACCAATCCAACACCGCAGTGTTAGATGCAGTCCACGATTTCCGAGGAAATCGGGGAATTATTGCTGGTGTTGTCTGGTCACCAAACAATCCACATTATTTTTGCCAGGATGAAGGCTGATACAGCCTCCATATTTAATATTTCTGGAATTCTCGTGAACAGAAAGATATAACACCATCATTAACCATTAAGAACGCATGGACCGCGGTCACATTTTCCGGAGAATGTTCCATCTCTGCGCGCCCTTTTTTTTGATATACTATCTCCTTCCAGGCCGGTTCCTCTATCTTTCAAAGGAAGCCTGGCTAATAATCGGTCTTATTCTCCTCCTTGTGCTCGAAGCTGCGCGGCTTTTCCTTGGCAAGGTGTTCTTCGGGATGAGGGAATATGAAAAGGACCAGATATCCGCCTATGCCTGGGCCGGAATGGGCATAACGATGGCCTTCCTGCTGTTCCCCATGCCATTTGTCGCCTGTGCAGTTACGGGCCTGGGATGGACAGACCCGCTGATCGGCGAACTGCGCAAGAGGAAGAAAATGGGATACTACCCTTGGTTTCCCATTGCGTTCTATTTCCTGATTGTCATATCCTGTCTCTTCCTTTTTTCGGACATCCCGTTATTCGCCATGATTATCCTGGCATTCGTGGGCAGTTTGGGCGCCATAGCAGTGGAAAAGCCTAAGATTCCGGTGGACGACGATTTTTTAATGCTTATAATTCCTTTGTTGGTCATGACGCTGGTCTATGAATACATGGTCATTGCGGACTTAGTGGGTATCTGAGGGTACCCAATAAATACTTACTCGGTAATAAAAGGATTTGACGAATTAACAGAAAATATCTGCCATAATATGCGAAGGGTAGAAACATTTAATAGTAAGAACACAATATTGGGTAATAGGTGAATGAATGGCTGTAGGCTTTGTATTGATATCGACTGCGCCAGCAAAGGAGCATGAGGTTTACAATGAACTCCTGAAAGTCAAGGAGATAGTTGAGCTTCATCCGTTGTTCGGCGAATACGACCTCATCGCCAAGATAGAGGCGGACGACTTCAATGTCCTGGGACAGGTTGTCGTGGACAAGGTCAGGTCAATACCGGGTGTAATAGACACCAAGACGCTTACGGGCATGAAATTCTGAGGTGTTTGGATGGACGTGATGTGGACATTTATACTGATATTCCTAATGATTTTCGGATTGGGACTGCTCATCGCGGGTATTTTCACCGTATATTTCGGAAGCGGGAAGAGCCGGGGCATAGGAGCCGGCCTCCTTGTCGGGGGCATCGTCATCGCTTTACTGGTATTTCTTATGGCCTATAAGGACCTAGTATATCCAGTTGATATCGAACTTTGGGAAGATATAGTGTTCCCGGGATTGGTGTTCCTTAGCGCAGCCATTGTTGGCCTGCTCGCGGCGATTGGAATGTTCCTGCTGGCAATAATGAAATCCTGAGGTGTAAAAGGTAATTTCAGAGACAATTCTCAGCATCAGCGCTTTTTCTTTGATTTAACCCTATAGGCCTTTGCCGCTGTCACCAATCCGAAGTGCACCCTGGAGGCTTTGCCCGGCCTGGACTTGAATTCTGGATGGAACTGGGTCGCGATGAAATACGGATGGCCCGGGAGCTCGGCTACCTCCATCCTCACGCCGTCTTTCGAGCGGCCAGTGAATTTCAAGCCCGCCTCCTCAATTCTCGAGATGAAATCGGGATTCACCTCGTACCTGTGCCTGTGCCTCTCTGATATCCTGATTTTGCCCGAGTAAAGCTCGCTGGCCCTGCTTCCCTTGGCCAGGGCTATGTCATGCGCCCCCAGCCTCATGGTGGCGCCCATATCCCTGATGCCTTTCTGTTCCGGCAGGAGATCTATCACTGGATACATGGTGTGGGGGTTGAACTCTGAACTGTTTGCTCCCTTCAGGCCTATTACATTGCGACAGTGCTCAATAACCGAAAGCTGGAATCCCAGGCAGACCCCCAGAAGCGGTATTCTCATACGGCGCGCGTAACCTATGGCGAATATCTTGCCTTCAACTCCGCGGTCACCGAAACCGCCCGGAATCAATATCCCATCGACTCCGTTAAGAAGCTTTTCTCCACCTTTTCTCTCCAGATCCTCTCCTTCCAGCCACCTGAGTTTTACCCGGACACCAGCCTCGGCAGAGGCATGGTGGAATGCTTCTATGTGGCTGATGTAGGAGTCTTTGAGGTTCGTGTATTTGCCCACAACCGCAACCTCCACTTCCCCCTTCGGGTTCAGGAGGCCATCCACGAACAAATTCCATTTCTTCATGTCCCTTTTCGGGCAGTCGAGCTTCATCTTTCTCAGAAGATATTCAGTCAAGCCCTGCTTGTCCAGTATGCTCGGGACAAGGTAAATCGATTCCGCGTCCGGAGCGCTGACCACCGCTTCCAGCGGAACGTCGCAGAACAGGGAAATCTTGCGTTTGATTTCGTACTCCAGGGGATTCTCTCCCCTGGCCACTATCACGTTTGGAATTATGCCGATGGCCCTCAGTTCCTTAACCGAATGCTGGGTGGGTTTGGTCTTCTGCTCCCCCACGGAGCCAATGACCGGAACCAGCGTGGTGTGGACGAATATGCAGTTTTCCTCACCGCCCGACTCCCTGTACAGCTGTCTCACCGCTTCAAGAAATGGCATGGATTCGATGTCCCCGACAGTCCCCCCGAGTTCCACTAGTGTGACATCGGCTCCCGAGGACTCGCTTACCCTTTTTATTCGTTCCTTTATCTCGTTCGTGATATGTGGGATTATCTGGACAGTCTTGCCGAGGTAATCGCCCCTCCGCTCCCTCTCGATTACTGTCCTGTAAACCTTGCCCGTGGTGATGTTGTGGTCACTGCCCAGCTCGACATCGAGGAAACGTTCATAATTCCCAAGGTCCAGGTCGGCCTCGCCGCCATCGTTGAGAACATAGACCTCGCCGTGCTGGTAGGGATTCATTGTCCCTGCGTCGCAGTTCAGGTAAGGATCAATTTTGACCGCTGTGACCTTCAGCCCTCTGCCCCTGAGCAACCTGCCGATGGAAGATGCGGTGATTCCCTTTCCAAGCCCCGATAAAACGCCGCCCGTGATTATTATATATTTCATTGTCTCACGGGCGTGGTAGATAACCTCCAATGCTTTTAAAGATTGCCCCAGTCAGTTGATGTGAAGGTTCTTGGAGGCAAATTGCGGATCGGTTGTAAGGTTCACTGAAAGCCGGCGCAGCCCTGTTTCATCGCCTGGGCTGGGCATGTGAGTGAGGTGCACCTCGCATCCCTTGAGGTCCTTCAGCCTTTCCATGGCATCCTGCGCGGTGGGATTGGCCGCTGCGCTAATGCTAAGGGCAATTAACGTGTCATTTAAATCCAGGGTGATGGCCTTCTCATTGAGTATCTGCCTTTCCAGGACGCCTATCGAGCCTATGATGTTCGGCGAAATCAGGTGTATGCGGTCAGGCACCTCTGCAAGGATTTTTATGGTGTTCAGGACCATGCCAGAGGGGGCACTCATATTGGGCGAGCTCTTCCCGGTCACAATGCGGCCGTCCTTGAGCTCGATTGCCGCTCCCGTGAAAATGCATAAGTCTTCGCCAGCCTTTTTCTTCGCATCTTCGGCAGCCTTCCTGGCAGGAAGGACGACGCTCCTGTCTTCCATCATGACGCCACTCTGCTCCATAAGATGCTCGGCCAACTTTACCGTGGTTTTATTGATGAATCCCAGCATGTATTCGCAATTGTACCTGAAGGCCCGCCTGATGATCTCCTGCTTGGCAGCTTCCTGGACGATGGCATCGTCAATTATCCCGAAGCCTGCCATGTTGACGCCCATGTCAGTCGGGGAGTTGTAGGGGGATTCGGCATCCGTAATCTTCTCCAGTATCCTCTTGAGGACCGGGAAGACCTCTATGTCCCTATTATAATTGACAGTTTCTAAACCATAAGCCTTGAGGTGATAGGGGTCTATCATGTTGAAATCGCCTAGGTCGGCTGTGGCCGCCTCGTATGCCACGTTCACAGGGTGTTTGAGCGGGATGTTCCATATCGGGAAGGTCTCGAATTTAGCATATCCGGACTTGATTCCGGTCCTGTAATCATGATACATCTGGGAAAGGCATGTGGCCAATTTACCGCTTCCCGGCCCGGGGGCAGTCACTATAACTAACGATTTCTTGGTGGGTATGTAATCATTCTTGCCGTAGCCCTCGTCGCTGACTATAATATCCACGTCGCTCGGGTAACCTTGCGTGTGCCTGTGGGTGTATACGGAGATGTCCCTGCGCTCCAGTTTGTTTTTGAAAACAATGACTGCAGGTTGGTCCTGGAACCTGGTTATGACCACTGCGCTAATTTCTATCCCCCAGTCCCTCAGGTCATCAATGAGTTTCATAGCATCCGCGTCGTATGTGATGCCGAAATCCGCCCGTATCTTCCTTCTCTCGATATCGCCCGCGTATATGCAAAGGAGTATGTCCGCGCGGTCCTTCAACTTGTGAAGAAGGCTCATTTTAACGTTTTGGTCGAAGCCCGGAAGGACTCTGGACGCATGCATGTCATGGATTATCTTCCCGCCGAATTCCAAATACAGCCTGCTGCTGACCTCATCCATCCTTTTCTTGATGGCTTCGGTCTGTTTTATCAGATATTTATCGTTATCAAATCCAATTCTGTCCAACATTGGCAGCACCGTTCTTATCCCATTGCACGCTTGTATTTCGGTTGATGGGATGTCCAGGGCGCGGGAAGCCTCGGGCGGTTTTAAAGATTGCCGTGATGCCGGTTATTCTGCCATCCCAAATGTTTTATTCGCAGCCTGCATTCTCCCCGGCACTGGTGATGCGATGAAATCGTCCAACATAAGTGGATTCTACAGGATGGGAATGAAGGAGAGGCTGGATATCGTGAGGGATTTCGCTGGTCTTACTGACGACGAAGTGAAAGTCTTGGCAAGCACAGGGATCCTCGACCCGGCCAAGGCAGACAGGATGGTGGAGAATGTCATCGGGTCAATGCCTGTCACATTGGGCATAGCCACCAACTTCCAGGTGAACGGGAAGGATGTCCTTGTGCCGATGGCCACCGAGGAACCCTCGGTGATTGCTGCAGCATCGAACGCGGCAAAGGTGGCCAGGGAGAAGGGCGGATTCCGGGCCACGACGACAGACCCCATCATGATAGGGCAGATTCAGCTGACCCATGTGAAAAATCCGAAGAGGGCTATGAAGGCTATCCTGGACCACAGAACGGAATTGCTGGACCTGGCCAATTCAAAGGACCCCATGCTCGTGAAGCTCGGAGGTGGGGCAAGGGACATTGAGGTCAGAATCATTGAGACTATCAGGGGCAGAATGCTCATCAACCACCTGATAGTGAACTGCCTGGATGCGATGGGCGCCAACGCTGTCAACACAATGGCCGAGGCCATATCCCCTAGGATAGAGGAACTGACTGGCGGCAAGGTTTACCTCAGAATCATCTCCAATCTGGCAATCTACAGGCTGGCAAAGGCGGAAGCGGTCTTCTCGGCAGAATCCCTTGGCGGCGCGGAGGTCGCCGACGCCATACTCGAAGCCTATGCGTTCGCAGCGGCAGATCCATTCAGGGCGGCAACGCACAATAAAGGCATAATGAACGGCATTGACGCCGTTGTCCTGGCCACGGGCAACGATTACAGGGCCATCGAAGCGGGCGCCCATGCCTATGCTGCCTACAAAAAGGGTGGCTACATGCCTTTGACCAATTACGAAAAGAACAAGGACGGGGACATCGTGGGCACAATAGAACTCCCCATGGCCGTCGGCTTGATCGGCGGCGCAACGGCAGTCCACCCGACCGCCAAAGCGTGCGTCAAGATACTGGGAGTGAAAAGCGCGGCCGAACTCGGGCAGATAATAGCATCTGTCGGACTTGCCCAGAACTTTGCGGCCCTGAGGGCGCTCGCGACAGAAGGCATTCAGAGAGGGCATATGTCCCTGCACGCCAGGAACATCATCGCGATGGCCGCGGAAAAGGCCGGCATCAAGACTACCCCGCAGATTGTGGACAAGATAACGGAAATACTCATAAAGGAAAAGAAGGTCAGGATGGACAGGGCCGAGGAACTGCTCAGGGAGCACGCCAGATGAATGTTGAGAAAGCCGTCGAATTCATCCGGTCAACAGGCAGCATGTTCGAGCAGGCCAGGCTGAACCACATTCTCGGCATGGAATACGACAGGGACGAAGTAATCAAGGGCTTTGCCACAATCCAAAATCCCGACGGAGGTTTCCCCTTCGGAGACAGGCCAGGATTCCCGAGCTGCCTGAGCAATACCACCATGGCCCTCCAGACTCTGATCGAGATGGGCCTTGGGGACACTGAACCGGCGCTGCGCGGCATCGGCTTCCTCATAAAATCGAAGAGGAAGGACGGGACTTGGGAGGAGAACCCTAAGATAAAACCTCTGGACCCGCCTTTCTGGGACATACCGGGGGACGAGGACACCACCACCTGGCTTACGGTCGTGGTGGCAGATATCCTTCGGAGGACAGGAAACAGGGTTCCAAAGGCGACACTGAGATATCTGGCGGAAAGGCAGGGACCAGACGGAAGGTTCAAGGGTTTCCACAATACCACTTGGATTGCCCTGCCTGTCTTCCGGGGCAGGCATCCGGGCAACGCTGCCATCTGGTCAGGCGCCCTGAAATTCCTGGAGAATGTGGATATTCAGGACTGGGATGCCTCCTCCGTTACCTGGTGCCTTGATTCGATGAAACGCGGGGGTGTTGACAGGTCATCCCCTATCTGGACCAAATTCGTCGATGCGCTCTCTGCCCTGCAGGAGGCGGATGGGAGTTGGCCTTCGGACGGAGGTCCTGGCATGAAGGTCCGGGATACGAACTCAGCCCTTCTTGTTCTCATGGATTTGACGGAATGTCGATAAATTTTATCTGGACCTGACCATCAATATTATATACAAGGATTCCTTCCAACCGAATCACCCGAATTACAAAGGGGACTGACCCTTTGATTTAAGGGTCAAGTGAATCCATAAACGGAAAAGTGATACACATGCGAAGCGAAGTTATCGGAAAAACAATGGCCATAATCATGGTCATGGCAATGATAGCGACAGGACTTGCATTGCTCCCAGGAAGCACGCACGCTGCCGGGGCATACGTTGTCACTGGTCTATTAAAGGACAATGTGACAGATCTAAATGTGACCGGTGTAAAAGTTACTATTACAAACGAAACGCTCGCTGTGAACAAGAATGTCACAAGCTCCTCTGACGGCAAGTTCAGCCTGTCGGTTGAACAGCGCGCAGACTACAACATCACGTTCGAGAAATCCACTTACCAAACAAAGACAGTCATGTTGCTGAATGCCACTTTCAATGAAACTACCCACAAGGCCTTGATGGGCATCCAGCTCATCACGCCCCTGCCCTCGGTATCGGGTACACTGAAGGAACTTGGCACATCGACCGTAATAAATGATGTGGAAGTGACTATAAAGAACAGCGCCAATGGCACTGTCATCGACCAGGTCAAGACTGTCAACGGACAGTTCACAGCCCCGGTCGATGCGCCCATTGTCGATGTTTATTACAAAAAGGACGGGTATTACGATAACAGCAACGAGGATGTGACACTGGCAGCTTACGGCGTCACCAACTTGGGAACCATATTCCTCGAGAAGATTGTCCCGACCCCGACAATCAAGGTCTGGGGCGTAGTCAAGGTTCAGGGCACCGACGACACACTCTCAGGCGCCATCATATCGATTTCGGCCGGGGATGAGAAATGGATAACGGCCGTGAGCGACGATGTGGGCTATTACGAGATGCTGGCCTATCCAGGCAACTTCCAGATTAGGGGTTCGCTGACTGGCTACAGCAATTCGGACCCTGTCTGGTTCAACGTGCCGAACGACCCAGCCAAAGGCGTCAAGAAGGATGTATTCCTCGAGAAGACACCGGTTGAGACACAGTCGCTGAACGGTATAATTTCCGACGGGACGAACCCGCTCGAAGGAGCCGATGTCTATCTGCACAGTTCTGACGGCAAATACGTCAACCACACGACCTCCAATGCCACAACAGGCGAGTATTGGATGAAGTTCTACCTGCCGCCGACAGGAGTGAATTTCATAGTGGAGGCTAAAATGAACGGTTACTTCACAAACGCTTCCGCACCTGTCGTCACGGCATCGGCTACGAGAGATGTTGACCTGATACAGATTGTGAACGTTCACACGCTCCGCGGATTCATTTTCGAAATTGAGAACGAGAAACCGCTTCTGAATGCCACCGTCACGATTTACAGCAAGAATTACCTTTATGTGCTCACAACGAAGACTTCGGCGAACGGATACTATGAGTTCAGTGTTTACAATGGCGCTGATTTCTTCCTGTCGGTTGATTCAGAAGGGTATCAGTCCAAGGTTCTCAGTGTAGACAACATCGTCGCAAACAGGTACCTTGAAGTCGGCCTATTCGCATCAACAACGGACGTTGTCACAACTTCCTACACTTTTTCTGACTGGAACACCATCGAAGTGACAAAGAAGAGTATAATTGTCGTCGACAATATATCCACGAGATTCAGCATGGACAGAAAATTCGGCATGGACCCTGTCGGTTTAACCCTCAGCAATGGCGACCTGAGCCCCGGAGAGGTTCAGGAATGGGCTAACAGCCTTGTTGCCAAGGGCGTCGAAAAGAGGGATACAAAGGATTTCCTCACCCTGAATAACACATACTACCAGTTGGACACAGCCAGTTACAATGTAAGTATCGAGGGGGCAACTGGCCCGGTCTCGCAAGATGCAACGATATACATAAACAGTTCCTACATGTATAACATCACGAGCGGCCTCGAAAACATTAACTCGACTGTATTCACCCTCGTATTCAACGCAACATACGACACCGAGTTCGTCGACAATGTTAACCAAATATACCTTCCAATGACTCCGAAGAAGTACGAGGTCACAAGCAATATCACCGAGACCAATAAAGTCACAGTTCTTGGATACAATAGCCCGGTCACCATCGATCCAATGGTGTTCGACGGCGATGCCGAGAAGGTCACAATGACAGCCCAGCTCTCCAAGAACGGAACTGCGAAGGTTAAACTTGCAAGCGGCATTCATTATGTCATGAACAGCACTTACGACAACTACACCGTCATCGTGGCCCATGGGCCATCTGGCGGGGATGATACGACAGTAAAGTTCAGCGCTGAGGAGTCCTCGGACAAGATTGGCGACATCAGTAAGGCCAACTATTCCTGGAACTTCGGCGATGGCTCGACAGGTTTCGGCCAAAAAGTGGACCACAATTTCTCTGCCGTGGAGGGAGAGGTCATCGTAAGACTGGTCGTGACCGAAACGGGCGGGAACCACACGTACAGGAATATCACTGTTTTCGTGGACAGCCAGAACCCGGTTGCCGCAATCAGCGCAGTTGTAACTGATTCTGAGAATGTCTCTTATGCAGCAGGAGTGCTGACTGTCAATGAAGACCTGGCAGTGAAGTTCAGCGGTGTGAAGTTCACGGACGCCGAGGGCATGGCCTCCGAGACCATCGTCGGAACAGCCTCCAGCGATGCCATTACCTCCGGAGACGGAGGCAAGGGCATAATCGAGAAATGGTACTGGTCCTGGGGCGAGAAGGGGGCATCTGCCGAGACCATTACGAAGGACGGCAGCAATAACATCACACACACATATGCCACACCTGGTCAGTACACACTCAACATGATAGCCACAGACGTTGTAAGCCGCGAAAGCGCAAGTGCAACCTGGACAGTCAATGTCCTGGACGTCACGGCACCGATAGCTGCCTTCACGATCAAGGATACCAGTGGCGCGATTGTGACCGAGACCCTGGAGAATAAAACTTACACATACAATGCATCGTCGACCACAGACAACTTCGATGATACCGTGAACCTGACATTCGAGTGGTCATTCAAGGTTGGGAGTGCGTACCACAATGTCACAGGCATGAGCGTCAACTACACATTCGCATATGTCGGGACCTTCAATGTCACCCTCAAAGCAACAGACATGGCAGGCAATTACCTCAACAAGACTACCCCTGTGCATGTCAACCTCGCCAAGAGGCCGAACATTCTTATCAAACTGGGAAGCATGGTCTTCGCTTCCAGCCCGGGAACGGTCGGCAAGGCCATGACCATATCAGTGAACATCACAAACGACGGAACAGCTAATGCCACAGACATCCAGACGACATTCTACATCAGAAACTCCGACGACACGGACAGGACCATAGGTACTGCCTCGACGAGCTTCCTCGGAATAGGCAATAAAACCACCGTTTCGATAACATGGAGCCCGGGAAAGAAGGGCGAATACTCAATATGGGCTAACTCGACCTGCTCCGGAGAGCACAGTTCGCAGTGGTGGGACAACAAGATTGACGACTTCAATGTGCAGAAAGTGACTGTCAAGGAAGCCCCCTGGGTCATGCCAGCGATAATAGTTGGAATCGTCGTTGTCATCATCGTTGTCTTCCTGGGAATGAGGTACTTCATGAGAAGCGGTACCGAGACCGAGGAGACAGGCGAGAAGCGCAAGAAGAGATAAACAGGACAAGAGAATGCGGCTGGCATCTGCCAGCCGCTCCCTTTCATTTTCGTCTTTTATTACCCAATATGCAAAGATATAAATATCAAGATAATGATTAATACAATGGCATATCCGACAATGGATGCCTTGGAGACAGCGGATGGATAAAATTATACATCTCAAGGTGGACCGAAATGACGATTCCGTCAGCCTGAGGGAAGTCATCGAGAAAATCACCGAGATTCAGGCCAAGAACCCTGACCGCGAGGTTTTCTGGGATGGCGATGCCAATGCTATATGCAGCAGGAAGAGGGTGTCCTAGGCTACAGCCTCAGGGTCCATGAGTCCAGGCCGTATTTGGTTTTTATCAATTTTTCTATGGAGGCATTTTCAGAATCAGTGAATGCTGATTTGCTGAGACGCACCCCGAACTCCTGCTCAAAAGCCTTGGCCAGAGCTGCCTTCACCTTAGCTGGGTCCGGCGCCTTTCCCAGCACCTCAGCCATCGAGGTGACGTATGTCAGGGGTTCCAGCCCCCTGCCCTTAACCTTGCCCAAATCGATTTTCAGGGCCCCTGCCATCATATATGGGTCATTGTCCATTACGACAGTCCCGTGCTGGAGTATTATGCCCCAGCGCCGCATCTGGGCGCTGCCTGATATCTTCCTTCCTCCGACCAGGACATCATTCACAGGCTTGTAAACAGCATTGATTCCGAAGGTCTCCAGAGCGGCTGTTATTGCTGAGCACACCTTCCTGAACGCAGCCTGGCGGTCTCTGGGCAATGCTTCCGAGCCAACAGCCATGCCGTAAATCAAATGATTCTTGTCCGTGTATATGGCGCTCCCGCCCGTGACCCTCCTGACCAGCTGGATATTGTTCCTCCTGCAGAAACCTAGGTCGACTGCCTCCTGTGCTTTCTGGAAATATCCGAGGGATACTGTGGGCCTGTCCCTGCGGTAGAAATGGAGTGTATCCGGCACACCGCCTCTCGAGCGGGCCAAAGCCATGGCTTCGTCAGCTGCCACAGTGTACACGGGATCGCAAACATCCGAATCCACCAAACGCCAGTCCATCGGACATAGATTGACCTCATATAGATAAAATCTATTCTATCATTTACTGAGCTTGGGCCTGAGCCATCGCACCGATTTGACCATGAGTACCGGGACCACTATCCACGCCAGTATCACAAGAAAGAATGCATCCGTGTAGCGGATCAGGAACATCAGAGAAATGAAAATACACAATATTACGAGAAGCGCTGGAAAAGCCTTTTTAATGATTAGTTTAGCTGGGGGTGATTGAGCCGCCATCAACCCTCTATTCACGGTCGTGAATTTATCTTTTGCTCTTTCAATTCCACCAGAGAGGCCGAGTAAGAACATACCCCAACGTTCCCAATGTGGAATATGTAAACTACCAGCCCCTAACTGGGCGAATCAAAGATTCGTCCTAACGCTAGCCACTGCGTGTCTTGCGAAAGGGACTGGCGTTTGATGACAGGGCTGGAAGTTTACCATAGGGCAGTTGCATACCTATACCATCGAAGCCTGCTAGCTTCGATTTT
>CAYHBA010000006.1:99896-138971 GCA_964354755.1 uncultured Thermoplasmata archaeon | reverse complement strand
ATAACCAACTACACATGGACTTTCAACGACGGAACCGGAGACATCACGCTCTGGGGTATTTCGCCGACTCATACGTTCACGGTGCCCGGCATCTACACGGTTACATTGAACATCACGGATACGGACGGGAACTGGAACACCGACACCATGACTGTGACTGTCAACGACATCACAAACCCCGTGGCCAACGCTGGGCCGGACCAGAATGTCAACGAAGGTACAGTTGTCACGTTCGACGGGTCGGCAAGCACGGACAACGTGGGCGTTGTGAACTACACATGGACCTTCATGGACGGAGTCCCTGTGACCCTGTGGGAAGTTGGGCCGACATACCAGTTCGACCATCCCGGGATATATATCGTGACGCTCACTGTAACAGATGCGGCAGGGAACTGGCACACCGACACAATGACTGTGACTGTCCTGGATATCACAAACCCTGTGGCCAACGCAGGTCCGGACCAGAACGTCAACGAAGGCACAGTTGTGACATTCGACGGGTCAGCAAGCACGGACAACATGGGCGTTGTGAACTACACCTGGACGTTCACGGACGGAGTTCCAGTCACTCTGTATGGGGTGGGGCCGACATATCAGTTCAACAATGTCGGAGTGTTTTTAGTTACCCTTGTTGTTACGGACGCGACAGGGAACTGGCACACTGACACCATGACCGTAACAGTCAACGACATCACGAACCCGGTAGCCAACGCTGGCCCGGACCAGAACGTCAACGAAGGCACAATTGTGACATTCGACGGGTCGGCAAGCACGGACAACGTGGGCGTTGTGAACTACACCTGGACGTTCACGGACGGAGTGCCTTTCACGCTGTGGGGTGCGGGTCCGAGCCATCAGTTCGACAACCCCGGCATATTCACTGTCACCCTGACCGTGAGGGATGCCACAGGGAATTCCGATACCGACACCCTGACCGTGACCGTGCTCGACATCACGGATCCGGTAGCCAACGCAGGCATCGACCAGACGGTTTACGAAGGTGCCATTGTAGCGTTCGATGGCTCGGCGAGCACGGATAACGTGGGCGTTGTGAACTACACCTGGACGTTCACAGACGGCGTTTCGGTCACTCTTTACGGGGTCGGGCCAGCATACCAGTTCAACAATCTCGGCATATTCATAGTAACGCTAACTGTGAGGGACGCAGTCGGCAACTCCAATTCCGACTACATGACCGTGGAAGTGCTGAGCAGCGCCATTCTCTACATTCAGATCGAGTTCTTGAACGGCACCGAGGTCGGCGACGTTAGCGGATTCACGACGGACGACACATTGCTACTGTTCGCACAGGGGTACGGGGCATCCGGTTACATCGGCAATGTCACTGTGAACTGGGCGATGACTGGTGGCATAGGGGTGTTTAATGCCACAATCGACACATCCGTCACCATTGACCTTATAAAGCCCGGTACAGGAATAATCATTGCATACACCGTCGGTGGAATCCTCATTGACATAACAGGCAACATCACGGTAACTGTGGGCGCCATGGTCTATCAGCTCTTAACAGAACAGCCAATTATTGAAACCAGCGCGGACGATGAGTTCCTGTTCACTGTCATCGCAACGGACAGCGACGGAAATGCCGGCACGGTTCCCAGCGTGACATGGAGCGCCGAGAACGGCACGATAGCGGGTGGCTTGTACACACCCTGGCTGGTCGGAACTTGGGGAGTATCAGCATATGTCGCTGGAGTATGGCTGAACTCCACAATCACAGTCACAGCGGGCGCCATAGCCAGCATAATCGTTAACCCGGCCTATGCCGAGGCGGAGGCAAACGAAGCGGTTGCATTCTCGATCGCCGGATTCGACGCCAAAGGCAACCAAATCACCCTGACAGGAGGCACAGCCTGGTTCCTTGACGGGGACATACAGGCATCGGGCACTATTTCCACTACCGTGGCAGGCAATCATACTGTGTTCGCCAGCCACAGCGGTTTCCTGGGCATCGCCCACTTAAACGTGAGCGCTGGAGCCGGCAACCTACTTGTCATCGACCAGACCGGCGTAACAATCTCTGCGGACCAGACATTCACGTTCACGGTGAGCGTGCTCGATATTTACGGCAATACGGTCCCCGGACCTCTGCCTGCCATTGCGTGGGCGGCAGGAAACGGTTCTGTTGTCAACGGACTTTTCACACCCTGGTCCTCAGGGACCTGGACCATTTATGCCAACGCCACCGGGTACACCGGTGGAACGGCGCAGATAACAGTCACCTCGGGAACAGTCACGCACATAGTCATCATCCCGTCGGGTTCAGGCACAAGGGATACAGGTGTCTCGGCGGGCCAATCCATGCTGTTCACTGTGAGCGCCCTGGACCAAAAGAACAATCTGGTCTCTGTCCCGCTGTCTTATCTCAGCTGGATAACGACAGTGGGTACAGTCTCCAACGGCTTCTTCACCGCAATCACAGACCTCAACGGTGCTCAGTCCGTGGACGGCACCCTGACAGTCACATACACCAGCGGCACGACACATATCATCGGCAGCGAGAACATCACTGTCGGTGTCGGGCCCCTCTTCAGGATTTCGATAGGGCCTGCAGCCGCGGTCAGCCTGAACGAGTATCACACATTCACAGCCCAGGGTTATGACATTTACGGCAACGCGATAACTGGTCTTGCCTTCGTCTGGGGAACAACCGGAAATGTGGGAACCATAGGTTCGGACGGAGTGTTCCGGGGAACCAGCAAGGGCCTCGGAACCTTGACTGCAACCTCAGGCGGAATAACAGGCGAGCTGCCCGTGTTTGTATCAGAACCGGCTGGCATATTTGCCAGTTGGCTGTGGCTCGTCATAATCCTGTTCATCGTTGTCATAATCCTGGTCATCCTTCTCATCCTGGGAAGGAGGGAGGATGTAGTGGTGGTCAGGGAGGAACCTGAACAGGAGGAAGAGCCCGAAGAGGAAACGTCAGATATATCCCCCGAGGAAATGCCAGATGAGTTCAACGAACCCCTGGCCGACCTTGAGGGGGAACTTGATGCCATGGCCGGTCCCCCTTTGACTCAGGATTCCGGGGAAGTGCAAGCTCCAGATAAAGGACCGGAGATGACCCCGGACCATGTTAAAACCCAGATTGCCGAGGAGATGAGGACCGAGAGATGCGGGAAGATGCTCTCCGCCTCGGTCGTATTGCCGGATGACAAGGAAAAGCTGCTGGCAATGATCGGGACAGGAATATCGCCGGAGATATTCGCCATTGAGATACAGAAGGCCATAGAGAGGCGCAAGAAGAAGGAGCAGGAAAAGGCCGTCACATCGGACGAGAAGGCGGCCATCCTGGAGGACGAGCTTGTGGCTGAACTTGCAGAGCTCGAGGAAAGGTTTGACAATGGTTCCAAAGGAGAGGACCTCGAGGATGAGATCCTGAAAGAGATAGAGGACCTTGAGGATTCGTAGTCACCGGTGAGACACTTGAGCGAATTTCGTTTGAGGCGGAGGCGGAGGCTGAGGCGAAAGGAGGTCGAGAGCCTGGCTTCCGAATTGCGGCTGGCCGTCGGAAGGGAAACGTTCGGACCCTTGGACCAGATAGATGTCGGAGATGCGGGCGGCATTGATGTTGCAGTGCTTCAGGGAAAGCCCATGGCCCTGTACATCGATTCGAAGCCCTTTCTCACAGTGCACGGTCTTATTGCCTATCCCCCAAGCAAGCGTTTTGTCACAGTTGACATGGGCGCTGTCAAGTTCCTCGCCAACGGCGCGGACGTGATGGCCCCCGGGATTGTTGATGCGGACCCGGAAATCGAAATCGGAATGGCCGTATGGGTGCGGGACCAGAACAACCTGAAACCTCTGTTGGTCGGAACTGCGCTGATGGGCGGTGCCGAGATGAAAGCGGCCAAAAACGGTAAGGCCGTCAAAACCATACATTATGTCGGAGACAAGCTCTGGAACCTCTCGGCCTAGGCCAGATATAATTCCTTCAGGCCGGTTTCCGGGTTCAGCCCGCGGCCCAGCACGACATCGACCTTCTTGATGAATATCTCGTTGAGGACACAGACCTTTGCCGAGAAAAGATGGCCGCCGACTATCTGGTGGTTTTTGTTGGCCAGGCCGCAGTGCAGGTGGATTACTGTCCCGCCCAGCGTTGAGATGCTGCCCTGCAGGGATATCATCTCGTGCGGCTCCTCCAGAAACTTTTTTTCATAGCCCTTGCCCGAGAAATAGCCTATTTCGGCATGTTTCAGCATGCCTATGCCCGCCGCGACGAAAGCCGAGCCGATTCTGAAATCCGCAACTGCCTTGCACAGGCATTCCATCACGTCCTCGCCGTCATCAAGCCTCAGAACTATGATGCCGTCCTTTGTTTCTTTTGCCTGCATCAGCGCCTCCTCCTCAGAATGAATTCGTACCTGGAAGGCTGCCGCAAGTTATTGCTCTCTGTCCAGTACTCACACTTGAGGCATCTGTAACCTGTCGTGATCCTGTCGCCGTAAACAGTCATGTTCCTCGACGCATTGAGGTCCTCGCCGCAGACAGGGCAGACCTTTATGGTTCCCGGCTTACCGGTGGATTTTGTGTGGACCTTCAGCCTGGCCACTCCGGAAATCACTGCCAGCTTACGCGCCCTTGCGTCGCTGACGCGGAAGTCCCCCCCTCCGAAGTTCAGCTCCTGCTCGATCAATTCCCTCAGCTCCCTCTGGGACCTCACGGCCTTGTAGCGGGCCAGGACATTTCTTATGGCCAGCACTATGTCGCCGTCCTTGGGAATGCTGTACATATCGGGGAGATGGTCGCCATCGTATTTAATGATTCCAGGTTTTATCTTTGACCGAGCTTCTCCAGCAGAGGCAGCAATATATCCAGACGGTTGGTGAACATTCCGTCGGCACCGAGCTTGACGCATTTCCTCGCGTGCCTGGGTTTGTCCACAGTCCACACATAGACCCTCAATCCGTTGTCATGGGCCTTGTCCACGAGCTTGCGGCTGGCAAGCCACCTGGATACGTGCACTGACTCGGCTCTGAGGCTGGCGGCTATCCTGACAGGGTCAAGCCGCCTGTCATCGCAGCTGAAGGCAATCCTCGCTTTGGGGTACTTCATCTTGAGGCCCAATAGCCAAGGACCGCAGGATGACGAGAACACGGCGCGTTCCTGCAACTTCATCCCGAACACCTTGGCGCATGCGGGCAGGACGCTCTCGTTGTCCTTGAGGTCCAGATGTATCTCGCCCTGGCCCGGCAGAATCTCCAGGGCTTGCCCGAGGGTGGGAACCTTCTCCCCGTTCCGCAATCTGAAATCGCCCATGTCCGCATACTTGAGGCCAGAGACGTATCCTGTTCCGTCCGTCGTCCTCTTCAGCGTCTCGTCATGCATCAGAACAAGCTCGCAGTCCTGCGTGCTCCTTACGTCAAGCTCCACTCCGTCCGCACCCATGCCGACTGCTTTTCTGAATCCGGCCAGGGAATTTTCCGGTTCGGCATGGACACCGCCCCTGTGGCCTATGACCTTCATCCGCTCCACGGAATGGGATGGTCGTCACCGATAAAAGTATTCTTGCCTAGGCAAGTTTTATCTACAATTCGGCACTCATGTTTCGGCAGCATGACAGACATTCAGAACAAGGTGCTGAAGGGCAGTTTCAAGCTGACCCGGGTCGGCGTGAGGGATGTGAGGAAGCCAGTCCTGGTGCGGAGGCCCGGCAGGGACGTCACGCTGACAGTGACATTCGACATCTTCGTGGACCTGCCGGCCGAGCTTAAGGGCTCGCACATGTCCAGGAACCTGGAGGTCCTTTCGCGGGTGATCGACGAGAGCGTGAGGAGGCCAGTGACAGGGCTCGAGGACCTGGGGGCGATCATCTGCAGGGAGCTGCTAGCCAGGCATGAATACGCATCCTGCTCGGAAGTGCAGATGTCGGCCGACTACTTCCTGGAGCGCAGCGTGGGAAACGGGACTGCCAGCCTGGAAAGGTACATGCTGAAGGCGTCCGCGACAGCCGAGAGGGGCGGGGCCACAAGGAAATGCATCGGTGTGGAAGTGACCGGAATGACTGCCTGCCCCTGCGCCATGGAGGAGGTGAAGGCCCTCAGAAAAACCGGGGCCGATGATATGACGAGCTGCATCACGCACAACCAGAGAAACGTTACGTCAGTGTTCCTGGATGTCCCGACAGACAGGAACGTGGAGGCGGACAAGCTGATAGACATCGTGGAGAGATGCTTGTCGAGCCCTACCTTCGAGATACTCAAGCGCGCTGACGAGGCAAAAGTGGTCATGAAGGCGCATTCCAACCCCAAGTTCGTGGAGGACGTTGTCAGGGACGTGCTTGGCGAGATACTCGGGCAGTTCGCCGACCTTCCAGACGACGTGAATGTGAGCGTTAAAAGCGAGAGCTTCGAATCAATACACAAACACAATGCCTATGCCGAGAGGGACACCAGCCTGGGAGAGCTGAGGAAGTGAATCGATAATGAGAATTGCCGGAATATGCCATGTGTGCGGGAAACCGTCGATTTCCGTGTGCTCGGGCTGCGGGATGATAACATGCAACGAGTGCATGGACCCGATAACGGGAGTGTGCCCGAACTGCTCGCCGGCCGAGTATTTCGAGGAACCGGACGACGAAGACAAGTTATGATTGAACCCACAATGTGTTAGGACTTGGGTGTACTCCTATTCAGCTTGTTCCGAATAAAATTAGATGATGAGGTATTTCGGATGGACTGCACCCCGCCCGATGGACAATCACAATAGTCATGAAACCATCGGAGGCGACGAAGTCCGCCATCACTCCAAAAGCTTCTTCGCCTCTTCCGGGCTCATGTCCAGGGCCTTGAGCAGGTAGCCGAGCGATTTCTTCCTTATCATCTTCTTGGTGTTCTCGTCCAGGAACTTCTCCATTATTATCGGGGCTTTGGTATAATAAGCGATCGCGAACTCCGAGAAATAGAGGCTGGCATTCTCCTCGTCAATCTCCGTGGCCTTGTTGTAGTACTGCTCCGCCTCGTTGAAGCGGCCAATGTCGGCGCAGAAGGAGCCCAGCGTCGTCAGGTAGAAAACATTGTCAGGCTCCAGCTCCCAGGCTTTCTTGTAGAGCTCCATTATCTCCTCGGCAGTGACTTTCTGCAATCCCATGGAAGCCTCGGCCTTCCCGAAATAGGCTCTGGCAGCGTCCGGGTTTGACTTGACGATGTCGCTGAATTTCTTCCTGGCCTTCTCGAAATCCTCCTGGGCCAGATGCATCTCCGCCTTGCCGAGCTCCTCTTCGATGTCCGCCATGTTATCGGAACTGAAAAGTCTGATGGACAGATAAAGCTTTTGGAAAATCGCTCAGTCCTCGGGTTTTACTCCTTCGCGGGCCAGCTTCAGAATGAAAGCCCTGCCGCCCGCCTGTTCTATGGCTGCCGCAGCCGCCTCCGCATCACTTGCGAGCGCCACCATGCAGCCGCCTCCCCCGTACCCGGTCAGCTTGGCGCCGCAGGAATGCCTGAGGGCGGCCCTGACGAGCCTGTCAAGTTCGGGCGAGGACATGCCCAGGTTCACAAGCAGCCGCTGGCTCCTGTTCATGGAAATGCCCACGGCCGCGGGGTCATTCTTCCGGAGGGCCGATATCCCGTCACGGGACACTGCCCCGAGTTCCTTGACTGTTTCCCTCGCGAAGCTGTTTTTCGCGCAGAACCTGGCCAATCTGGCCATCATCTCCTGGGGATTGGACGGTGTACCGGTATACCCGAGAACGAAATGAAAGTCCCCCGGGGCGATGTCCGTAACCTGCCAGGCATTCTGTCCCTTCCTGAATGTCCAGAGGCTTTCCCCGGCGGACCTGGCGTCGAGCGCCATCACGCCGCCATGTGCGGACGCAGAAATGGCAAGCGGGTCTGAACCTCTGTCCGATTCGGACAGTGCATCGAAGGCGCCCCGCGCCACCTGCTCGTATATCATATGGTCGTGCAGCATGGAAAGCGCGCCGAGGCAGGCAACTGTGGAAGCGGCCTCGTTCCCCAGACCGAGTTCCTGCGGGGCTTCCGAAGATAAGGCGAGGGCCAGCGGCCTGTCCATGTCTGTCCATCCGTGTAACACCGCCGCCCTCGCATGGGGATGCCTGGCAGGGTCCATGGGTTCGCCGTTGACCGTGAATTTCTGGGAAAGCTGCGCATTGCACCTGGTCCGCATCTCGACGGCCACGGCCGCCGCAGGTTCGCCGTAATGCCTGGCATGGTCCCCGAACAGGATGAAGCAGCCCGGGGCGGACACTGTCACGCTGGGCTCGCTCACGGCCTCTCCCCCAGCATTTTCTTGACCTCGGAGATTTGCCCCCAGGCGATTGCATTGCTCGGGTCAATCTCGAGGGCCCTCTCGAGGCTCTTCATGGCCTTCCTGAGGTCTCCGGCCTGGATCTGCTCCTTGGCCTTGTTCAGCCATTTCTCGCTCCTGCTGAACAGCACATTGTGCGAATACTCCACAGTCCGAGTATAGTCGGTTATGCTCTTGGCTATCTCGCCCGTCACAAGGTTGATTTGCATCAATTCTTCATGTCCGGCCTGGCTCAGCTTCTGCAGGTCCGTGTAGCCGGCATCCACCAGCCTGTGGGCGATATCCTTCGAGACCTTGGGTATATTGCAGAAATCCATTATGACGGAGGCCTCGTCCAGCGCCTGTTCTGTCAGCGTGATGCCCTTCGTGCTGACCTGGACGGCATTCTTGCCCTTCCTGAACTTGGACGTCCTCATGGATTCTATCTCCAGGAACATCCTTCCGGAATCGTCCGTGCTGAGAGATATGACACCGTCGGCCATGTGCTTGAGCGTGGACACGACCCTCTCGTCATGCGCCCCGTCCTCGACGATGAATATGCTGGCGATGCCCCTGTCCCTGAACCTGGATTTCTGCCTCTGGACAAACTCTATGACATCTGCAAGTTCGTATATGTTCAGGGCCGAGGTGATCATCTCCACGACTGCTCTCGTCGTCGGAGTGAAGGGCAGGCCTTCCAGCGCCCGGGTGAAGGCAATGTCCAGGTTGGCAATGTCTTTGGAGGTTATCAGGGTGTGGCCCTGTTCCTCCATGCCCACCACAGCCCTGCTCTTGTGGGAGTACCAGTCAATTGTCTTGAGCCTGCCCTTGGCCTCGCAGGGCTGGACCTTGATGCCGAGCCTGCCGAGCTTGTCCTTCATCTCCTTCTCTGTCATGGATGAGAGAACAGATATTCCGGCGCCACCGTTTCTAAGGCTCTCGGCAAGGAACTGGTATGCAAGCGTGTACTTTGCGGCGCCGGGCGGGCCGAACAGAAGAGTCATGTCCGACCTTGGGAATCCGCCTCCCAAAACGCTGTCCAGGCCCTCCACGCCGGATTTGGCCAGGTCAGACATCGCTCCCTTCAGGATGTGGTCCTTTATCCCAAGATTTGAAAACGGCTCGCGGAACTGCCTCATGACCTTCTGGACCACTGCCTCCGCATTCTTGAATGCCTCTTCCTGGCCAGTGTAAAATGCAGTGATGTCCATCAGCGAGTCGAAAGTCTCGGAAAGCGCTTTGACTATTGCATACTCGCTCCCCTCCCCGACATTGACCGTGACATGGCCGTCGCCGTTTAACTGCAAACCTCTGAGCAGCGGCTGCTCCCGCTTCAGCTTCTCCATATGCCTCGTGAGGAGCTTTCGGATTGCTTCATTTTCCTGGCCTGTGAGATAGTCAGTGAAAAGTTTCTCGAAGACCATCGAGGCCTCAGGCGAACCAGTTTTTTCCAGCATTCCTACCTACCGATGACTAGGCATATTGATTCATAAGCTAAAAATGTTCTGATTCAAAGTAGCCATTCAATAATCGTCAAAACCGTCGCTCTTTTTCCTGATACAATGTAAAAAGGATGAGAGAAACGGTTCCAGTAATTACGCCATTATCGGCGAACAATGCTTATATTTACCGCAAGACAGTTCGCCGGTCCTGACGAACACTCAGCAAAGTGAGTGTGAGGATTCGTATTCGTCGGACCCATCATTCTTTTTCCGGATGCGATTAATACGATTTTAGGAAAAAGATTGATGGGCTTATCCGGATTTTCTCGAAGATGCTTTGCCATCATCGCATCGAGCAAGCTCGATGCGGTCACGGACGAGAAATGCTTCCAAATTGCCGGTAACCGTTTCTCGTCCTGACTCAGGCCAGCTCAGCCAGCGATACAGGATATACGCTGGCCTTCGTTCGAACCGGAGATCTCCGCTGTGTGAGAGCGACGTCATTTCTGGCGCTGCCGGGAGTCGATGACGCACGGCGACGTAACCAGCTAGACCATAAGCCCGCGTTGCGCAGGATAACGAGCATATGTAAAACCTTTTCTCCGGCCCCGAACTATTTATTCAGGTTCTATTATGGCCCCATAAATGAACCCCTTCAAACTGCTAGACCCCCGCATCCAGGAGGCGCTGGGAAAGCTGAAGATAAACGAGCCGTCCGAGGCGCAGACACAGGTCATCCCCAGGTTGCTGAAAAAAGAACAGGTGCTGCTCGTAGCGCCTACCGGCATCGGCAAAACTGAAGCAGCGATGCTGCCGATTCTGGACGACATTCTTAAAATGGACCCAGGCGGGTTCAGGGTGCTGTACATCACGCCGCTGAGGGCGTTGAACAGGGACATGCTCAGGCGGCTTGAGTGGTTCGGCAAGGAGCTGGGGATTTCGGTCGGCGTGAGGCACGGGGACACGACCCAGCATGAGAGGTCCAAGCAGTCCAAGGACCCGCCCCAGATACTCATCACCACGCCCGAGACCTTCCAGATCATGTTCACGGGGAAGAACCTCCTCAGGCACCTGCGCAATGTCAGGTGGGTGGTGGTGGACGAGATTCACGAGATGGCCCAGGACGAGAGGGGCGCGCAGCTCAGCGTGGGTCTGGAAAGGCTGGCCGAGATCGCGGACAAAACGTTCATTAGGGTAGGGCTTTCGGCGACCGTCGGCTCGCCCGAGGTGGTGGCGCTGTTCCTGAAGGGCAGCAGCCGGAAGATGGACATTGTCAACGTCGCTAGGGAGAAGATGATACTCCTCAATGTGTCCTGCCCGAGGCCGGCGGAGAAGGACTCGATGCTGGCCGAGAAGATGCACACAGACAAAGAATCCGCGGCCAGGCTTCTGCGTTGCAGGGAGCTTGTCCAATCCAACACCTCCACGCTGCTGTTCGTGAACACCAGGAACACGGCTGAAGTCCTCGCTGCAAGGTTCCACCTGCTGGACGAGACATTTCCGATGGGCGTGCACCACGGTTCCCTGTCCAAGCAGATACGCGTCCAGATGGAGGAGGAGTTCAAATCAGGAATTCTCAAGGGCTTGATTTGCACGTCGTCCTTGGAGCTGGGCATCGACATCGGCTCGGCAGACTTCACTGTCCAGTACAACTCCCCGAGACAGGCCACCAGGCTCATACAGAGAGTCGGAAGGGCTGGCCATGCGATTGACGCAACCTCGCGGGGCGAGATAGTGTGCGACTACCCGGACGACATACTGGAAGCCGCCGTCATAGCGCGGCGCGCCGCCGCGGGAGAGATGGAGCGCTCGAGGATAAGGTCTAACCCGATGTCCGTTCTGGCCAATCAGATCGTCGCCGCCGCCATGCAGGGGCGGGACTGGAATCCGGGGGCTTATTTCGACCTGGTCAAGCGCGCCTATCCGTTCAGAGACCTTGAAAGGGCGGCGTTCGACAGGGTCCTGGGCCAGCTCTATGACCTCAGAATGATCTGGCTGGGCGAGGACAGGATAGGCCGTAGCAGGAACTCCCGCGTGCATTTCTTCGACAATGTATCCATGATTCCGGACGAGAGGACGTACAAGGTCGTGGACCTCACCACCCGCAAAATAATCGGAACCCTGGACGAAGGATTCGTCGTTGCCTATGCCAAGCCTGACGCCCCTTTCATCGTGCGCGGCCTCCCATGGAGGATCGTCGAGATAGATGAGGACTCCGTGCTGGTGGAGCCTTCCAGGGAGCTGGGCGCGGTGGCTTCGTGGTCCGGGGAGGACATACCCGTGCCGTTCGAGGTGGCGCAGGAAGTCGGGCGGCTGAGGGCCTCAGGCAGGCTGGAGGATTACCCCATGGACTCGGACTCCAGGCATGCCGCCGAAGAGTACCTGAGAAGCCAGACAGCGGAAGGAGGGCTGATGCCCACCGACAAGGTAGTCACGCTGGAATCCGAGAACAGGGTCATTGTAATCAACGCCTGCTTCGGCTCCCGGGTCAACGAGACTCTGGGCAAGCTGATTGCCGCGCTCATCATGTCCAGGCAGGGGGCGAGCCTCCAGGTCAATGCGGACGCCTACAGGATAGTCCTGCAGCTGTCCAGGCCCGTGGATATTTCCGCAGTCTCCAGGATTCTGGCCGAGACACACCCTGACAGCGTCGAGCCCCTGCTGAGGCTTTATCTGAAGCATTCCAGCTACCTGAGGTGGAAATTCATCACCGTGGCCAAGAAGTTCGGCGCGCTCAGGCGCGACATCGACTACAGGATGATCAATCTGGACAAGGTCATGCAGTCCCTGGAGGGCACGCCCATCATGGACGAGGCAGCCGAGAAATGCCTCTGGGAGCTGCTTGACCCGGCAAAGGCTTCCGAGCTGCTTGCGGACATCCAGGCCGGAAGGATTTCCGTGCAGGTCTCCAAACTCTCGCCCATCGGGAAGGCCGGAATCGAGGCTCGCGGCGACATCATGATGCCTGCACGCCCGACCCATGCCATACTCATGGCCATGAAGTCCCGCCTGGAGAAGGAGACGACGGTACTTGGGTGCATGCACTGCCGCAGGAAGTCTGTGAGGACGGTGGGCCAGGTCGAGGAGAGGATAGTCTGCAAATCCTGCGGGTCCGTCATGGTGGCGTCAATCAGGAGGTCGGAGGTAGACAACATGAGGCTGCTGGAGAAGCGCGACCCCGCGAAGGAAGAGAAAAAGAGCATACAGCGCATGATGAAGTCAGCCAACCTGGTCATGACGCACGGAAGGAGAGCGGTGCTCGCCTTGGCCGCGCGGGGCGTGGGCCCGGACACGGCCGCGAAGATACTGGCGATGCAGTTCGACGAGGAGGACGACTTCCTTGCGGCCATACTCAATGCGGAAGTCACATTCGCCAGGACCAAAAGATTCTGGGAATAGCCCCAATCGAAATGTTGATAAACAGCATGCATATCAGGGCATAATCGTCAAGGGCGAGGAAATGGATTCTAAGAATCATCCAAAAGGTTACAAAATCGTACTCACCACCTCCAGAGCCGAGGGCAGCATATACGGATACGATCCGTTCATCGCGTTCACGAACACGTTCCCGCACAAACTTTTCCCGAAGAAGCTGCTGGACGAGTGGTTCAGGCCGCTGCGCAACAAGGACGGCACCGCCCAGTTCGTGCCGTATGGGATGAGGAAGGTCGAATCGCTCCTCATGGACGCCTTCGGGGAGGAGAATGTCGCTACGGCCAATGCCGTCGACCTGGACAGGTTCGTCGGCGACGACACCAAGCTCATATGCATGACCACCATGGACCCGGTGGGCCTGGCCTATGTGAGCACCACTTACAATTCGCTCATAGGCTTCGGCGGGGACGCGCTCAACGCCTCCGAGTTCAGGTGGCTGATGGACCAGCCTGCCATGAAGAGGAAGGGACCGAAGAAGCTGCTGGGCGGCGCGGGCGTCTGGCAGATTAACGAGTCAAAAACCGCCGAAAAGTTCGGCATAGACTACCTGTTCCACGGCGAGGCCGAGGCATCCATCGTCGATACGATCAGAAAGATACTGGCCGGCGAGAAGCTGGACAGGGACATCTACGGGGCTAAGCCGTCCCCGGAGCAGATTCCCCTCATCAAGCGCGCCGCTTCCTACGGCATGGTCGAGGTGACCCGCGGGTGCGGCCGCATGTGCAAGTTCTGCACGCCCACGATGCGCAAGCGGTACTCTGTGCCTCTGGGCACCATACTGAAGGAGGTTGAGACATCGGTGAAATACGGCTCCGAGATGGTGTTCATAGCCACCGAGGATATTTTCCTCTACAAATGCAAGGATAGGTTCAGGCCCAACAAGGAGGCGCTTGTCCAGCTCTATTCGAGCATCGCGAAGGTCCCGGGCGTGAGGTACATACAGGTATCGCACGGCGCCCTGGCCCCCATTGTCTATGACCCTTCCGTCCTGGAAGAGCTCACACCCATCCTCATCGAGAAGACACGCTGGTCCCCCGAGTACAAACCCACATACCCTCAGAGGTTCATATCGGTGGAAGTCGGCGTGGAGACGGGCAGCACCAGGCTCATGAACAAGCACATGAAGGGGAAGGCGCTCCCGTTCAGCGTGGACCACTGGCCCGAACTCGTGCTGCAGGGCGTCGGGAACATGAACGACAATGACTGGTGGCCGCTCTGCACCCTGATGACGGGACTGCCGGACGAGACAGAGGACGATCTCCTGAAGACGCTTGAACTGGTGGACAATCTCAAGGGCAGCCATTCATTCCTCACGCCCCTGCTGTTCATACCCATCGAAGAGGCGCTGCTGAGCGAGGCGAAACGGGTCAACCTCGACCACCTCACCGAGCTGCAGTGGGAGTTCATCACAAGGTGCTGGAGGCACAACATAGACACCTGGGCGCCTGACAGCAAGCTCAAGATTCACTCACTAATATTTTCTGCATACTGGGGCATAGTCCGGTGGAAGCACGGGAAGAAGTCTGTGCGCCCGGTGATGAAGCTGGCAGGGCTGCCCGAGGACCTGGTGGGCGGCGTGTTCTTCTCCAAATCCGACGGCAGGTTCTGCCCGAAGTTCAGCATACCCACGATTGAGGAAAAGGAGGCTGACACCATACTCGAGGGCAGCCCGGACGAGGAGAGGGTTAGGACCTGACCTTGGGTTAATGTTTTTAATCAGTACCCGTATTCCGAGGCGCTATGGCAGAGAAATCCAAGAAGGACCCGGCATTGTTTTTCAGGGACCGGTGCGTCACTGGAATCGAGGGACTGGACAATATACTGAACGGCGGGATCCCCAGGGGCAACACCATACTTTTCACAGGAAGCTGCGGCACAGGCAAGACCACGCTCAGCCTCGAGTTCCTGGTCCACGGGGCCATCGCCGGGGAGAACAGCCTGTTCGTCTCTGTGACCGAGGCATCCGACAAGCTCATGAAGAACGTGATACCTTACGATTTCTTCGACGAGAACCTCATCAAGAAAGGTACGCTCGTTTTCGTGGACATGCCTGTCATATACGAGCGGCTGGGGCTCACTGAGATGGAGCTGAGCCTCGAGGATGTGGACACGATAGTCAAGGCCATAAGCGACCTGGTGGACGAGCTCTCAGTTAAAAGATTAGTTCTTGACTCGGTGACTTCGGTCTGTTACAGGCTCAAAACCGAGGAGAAGATACGTGAGTTCATCCTGGCGATAGGCAAGGCCCTCTCTGACAGGGGCTGCACCAGCATGCTCATCTCCGAGATCTCCCCCACCGCGGAGAGGTATTCCCTGTACGGCGTCGAAGAGGCCATCGCGGACGGCATAGTGCTGATGGGAAACCTGGAGAGAAGGGGAGACCTGCTGCGCACGCTGCAGGTGGTCAAGATGAGGGGTACCAACCATTCCAGGGCGAAATATGTCCTTGACCTCACGCCAGCGGGCATACTGCTGGTGCCATTGCTGAAGGGCGGTAGCGGGGGAGGCACGACATAATGCCCAAAAGCCCCACCGAGCTTGCAGAGGAGCTCATCCAGCTGCCCCCGTCCGCAATATCGCTCACAATCAGGGACGAAACATACTTCGACGCCATCAGGGGCGTCGTGGACATATTCGCGGGCAAGAAGGATCTCACTGTCATCTACATCTCGGCCGCGATACCGTCCCAGTCCATCATCGACGTGCTGAGCATACTCGAGGTGGACATGAGCCGCATCTATTTCGTGGACTGCATCAGCCCGATCATGGCCAGCGCGGCGAAGCGCCACGCGAACGTGCACATGGTCGAGAGCCCCACAATGCTGGAGAACATCATGCTCAAGGTCGAGTACCTGATGAAGAAGAACAAGGACAGGGGCAATGTCATACTCATGGACTCGATCAACATGCTGGCGATACACAACAGCCCCAAGATCCTGTCGGAGTTCGTGCACATCCTGAACAACAACATGCGGTCCAAGAATGCCTACATCATCATATTCTCCATCGAATCGTTCAGCTCGGACGAGATAGCCAACATGATGGGATTCGTGTGCGACCTGGAGATATCCATGGACAGGGAGGGAGAGAAAATATGACCTCCGAGACTGTGAGCTTCGGCATACCGGCCCTGGACAAGGCCATCATGGACGGCATACCCAAGGGATTCACGATACTGTGCATCGGAACGCCCGGAGCCGGGGTCGAGCTTTTCGCCAAGAGGTTCGCTTCGGTGGACACGGCAAACGAGAGCGTCATTTATTTTTCCACGTCCGAGAGGGACGAGGACATCACGGACACCATGAAGGATTTCAACTGGAACACGAATTTGAAGATAGTCAACATAGGCACGATGTACTACGAGAAGGTCCTGGCCAAGCATTTAGAAGTGAGCAGGTACAGGCTGGAAGGGCTCACCATGAAGGACATCAGGCAGTTCAAGCTGTCGCAGGAGAAGATCGGGGACATTACGCCCCAGAACTTCCTGACAATGGTTACGTACGAGATATCCAAGATGAAGCCGCCCTTCAGGATAGTGCTCGACTCGCTCAATTTTTTCCTGGAATATTACAATCCGAAGGACGTGCTTTCGGCCATCAGGACGATAAAATCGCACACACAGCACAACGGCGGCGTCGCGCTCGTGACGCTCGTGAAGGGCGTGATGGACAGCCATATAGAAAGCGGCATAGAGGAGATAGTGGACGCGATAATCGAATTGGAAAGGCAGCGGGACGGCTTCGAGTTCAAGCGCAACCTGCTCATACGCAAGGTCAGGAACCACCCGGAGAAGACAGGCATCCTGGCCTACACCATTGACGAGAAAGGAATTTCAGCAAAGAGCGTTTGAGAACTCAAACGCTCACGGGCGGGTTGCAGCGGCATGCCCCGGCGGATGTATTGGAAATTCGATGGTTGAATCCTGCGGAAATCAACGCTGAAGAACATGGCGGATGCATTCGGTCATCCGCTTTGGCTGATGGGAGCGGGCATTTTGAAAACTGCATGCCCCACCTGTGCAACGAATTGCGCCTGGATTTGTAAGGGCAATTCGTCTCACTCGCATCGATGTTGAAAAACTGCCAGGTGGCTACGATGCTCGTAAGGGTGGGGTATCCATTATCATGGCATTCTGAGTGCGCGTTTCACAGCGTGCATAGAATCCCTCGATGCCCTGACGAGGCAAAGCCTCGTCTGTGCCGCGGCGAAGTGTCGCTGCTTACCCCGCCTGGGCAGAATTATGCATTTTCTAGGGCGGGAATCCATATTCCCATCTCTTGCATAGGTAGCACAGAATCGTTTCTCTCTAGCTTTGCGATAATATGCAATGCGAAGAATGAGAGAGACGAAACCCTGCTAGAGCCATTAAATGCAGTTTCGCCTGGCTTGTATCAGCCAGGCGAATACCAGACATCCCCGGGCGTTGCGCGAGGTTTTCCATTCAGGAGCAACAGAATGCCCGAGATTGCCCTGTCACAGATGCAGCCATCAATATGAAACCCCGCCCTCCTGCTGGTTTGTGAATGTATTCAGGCGGGGCATGCTTCTGTCAACACGCTGGATACGTTAATAGGCGTAATGAATGTTGGCAATCGCCGTATAATTTACCCAAAATTATAAATAGGTTTGTCATGCCTGTAGCAGTTGTAGGATTAAACCTACAGGAGGACAAAACATTATGAGAAAAGTCTATAAGCAAAGAGACGAGGAAGCAGTGTCCCCGGTCATCGCTACCATTCTGATGGTCGCGATTACGGTGGTGCTGGCTGCAGTGCTGTATGTGATGGTCATCGGCATGGGCGGCTCATCGACATCGACACCGGCCGGTTCATGGCAGGACGTAGCTCCTACGGGCCAGGCGACCGGAAAGTGCGTATTCGGTGCATTCACCACAGACGTTGCTCCGTTGGACCTAAAGATATTCGTATCGATAAACGGAACAGCCACGGGATCGATAACAATCCCCAGCAACACGGCAACAGCACCCCAGACATGCACATGGACCAGCGGTCCGGCTGGAGCAGGAGTCACATACTTTGACTACTCCCCGGCAGGCGGGACAGTCAACGCTGGCGACTATCTCTCGTTCACTGGACTTGAGTCAGGAACCGTCTACACGCTGGAAGTATTCCACGTGCCCTCTGAGGCAACGGTCTCAATGACTGGCGACAATGGGCAGTTCACAACCCCGTAAATAGAACCTTAGGGGCTTCATGCCCCTTTCTTTTCATTTTTTATGTTTTATGTACATATCTGTACATATGTATTGTAAGTTATTTATATTGGAACATAATATATCTTTATAGGGAATGGTTTAATGAAAAATAAAAATGACTCCGGCGTTTCGGTAATCATCGCGACAATCCTGATGGTCGCCGTCACAGTGGTGTTGGCGGGCGTCCTTTACGTCATGGTCATAGGCATAGGCGGCGGAGGCGCGGATGACCTGACGCCTATGGGAAGCTGGAATTCCAACACGCCTGTCAACAGCACAACCGCAAAGCTGATTTTCGGGGACTTCTCGAGTGACGTGGACGTGATGGACCTGAGAATATATCTCTACGAGGGAAACAGCACTGACTTCACGACCATCATAATCCCTTCGCCGTTGTCCGCACAGGATACATCATGCATCGTGGGCGGGCACAATTCCACGTCGATAGACACACGGTATTCGGACTATGGCTGGACAAACAACCACATAAACGCGGGCGATTACATGACTATAACGGGCCTGACTCCGGGAAAATACTATACGGTGGCAGTGTTCCATGAGCCGTCCCAGTCCATTGTTTCCATGACCGGCGCAACCAGCGGATTCCAGCTCCCCCCATAGATCAAGACACCGAAGGACATCCCCAATATCTATTTATAGCGAGAAGGCATGCGATTATTCATATCATAGATTGCCGTTCGGTGAATAATATGGCCAGAAAGAATCCTATTGACAAGAAAGATGTAAAAGCCCAGCTCGCCAGCAACATGAACATCATGCGCAAGTTCGGCATCAAGAGGATGGGTCTATTCGGTTCCGCTGCCAGGGGAGAGGATAAAAAGGGCAGCGACATAGACATACTTGTTGAATTCGAAGCAGGCCAGGAGAAATTCTCCAACCTTGCCGGTCTGTATTTTTACCTCCAGGAACTGCTCGGCAGAAAAATTGACCTCGTCACAAGCGGAAGCCTGAGCCCCTATCTGGCCCCATTCATACTCGAAGAGGTGGAGTTCATTGAAGCGGCCTCTTGAGTATCTGAAGCACATGCGCGACGAATGCCGATATCTTTTAAATGCAGTCGAGGGTCTGGAGTATAAATCCTTCGTGGCTGATGAAACTCTGAAAAGGTCGTTTGTCAGGAGCCTGGAGATAATAGGCGAAGCTTCGAGGAACATGCCAGAGGATTTCCGGAAAATACATCCGAATGTCGAGTGGAAGGCCATGGCCGGGATGAGGGACATTCTGATTCATTCCTATTTCGGCGTGGATTATCTGATAGTCTGGGATGTTGTTTCGAACCATGTGCCCACATTGTTGACACAAATAGAGGCAATCATCGAAAGCGAGAAAAAATAATTTTTCCATCTCATTTCTGTCCAGCTCTCGAAACCTTCGCCCGAAACCCTAATATCCCTTTTCGCATTCCATTCAGCGCGAGGTTTTTCCATGCCCGTGAAGTCCGTCAAAAAGGCCAGGGAGGAATGGGACATATCCGTCAAGGGAATGAAGGAGCGCCAGAAGGAATTCATCACCACGTCCAGCGTGCCCGTCGACAGGCTATACACCCCGGAAGACCTGAAGGATTTCGATTATTTCAAGAAGCTTGGCTTTCCTGGGGAATATCCCTTCACCAGGGGCGTGCAGCCAAACATGCACCGCGGCAGATTGTGGACCATGCGCCAGTTCGCGGGATTCGGCACGGCCGAGGAGACGAATGCCAGGTTCAAGTACCTGCTCTCACACGGGGAAACTGGCCTCTCGACGGCTTTTGACTACCCCACCCTTTACGGCCGTGACTCGGACGATCCTCTGGCCGAGGGCGAGTTCGGCAAGTGCGGAGTTGCGATTTCCTCGCTCAGGGACATGGAGATTTTATTCGATGGCATTCCGATGAAGGACGTGAGCACTTCCATGACGATTAACGGGCCTGCCGCGGTCGTCTGGGGCTTTTACCTGGCCGCTGCGGAGCGCCAGGGTGCGAAGCTCGGCCAACTCAACGGCACGATACAGAACGACATCCTGAAGGAATACATAGCCCAGAAGTCCTGGATATTCCCCCCGGAGCCGAGCATGCGGCTCATAATCGACACCTTCGAGTTCGGCACGAAGAAAGTCCCGAAATGGAATACAATAAGCATCTCCGGTTACCACATCCGCGAGGCCGGCTCCACCGCAGTTCAGGAACTTGCGTTCACCCTGGGAGACGGGCTCGCATACGTGGACGCGGCCATGGAGAGGGGGCTGGTGCTGGACGAGTTCGCCCCCAGGTTGAGCTTCTTCTTCAACGCGCACAACGACCTGTTCGAGGAGATAGCCAAGTACCGCGCAGCCAGGAGGATCTGGGCCCGGGAGATGAAGAATAGAGGCGCCAAGAAGCCGCGCTCCATGTGGCTCAGGTTCCACACTCAAACGGCAGGATGCTCGCTCACAGCCCAGCAGCCCGAGAACAACATAGTCAGGACGACGCTTCAGGCCCTGGCCGCGGTGATGGGCGGAACTCAATCCCTTCACACCAACTCGATGGACGAGGCTCTGGCGCTTCCGTCGGAGAAGGCCGTCAAGATAGCGCTGCGCACCCAGCAGATAATAGCGCACGAATCGGGCGTCGTGAACACAATAGACCCGCTGGCCGGCTCGTACTTCGTCGAGTACATGACTGACTTCATGGAAGAAAAAACATACGATTACTTCGGCAAGGTCGAGGCGCTGGGCGGCGTTCTCAGGGCCATCGAGAAGGGCTTCTTCCAGCAGGAGATTGCCAATGCCGCTTACAGGTACCAGATGGAGATTGACACGAAGAAGAGGACAGTCGTCGGCGTCAACGATTTCACAGAGGAAGGCCACATAGACATACCGATTCTCAAGATGGACCCGGAAGGGGAGAGGCGCCAGTTCAGGAGGCTCGCAGACCTCAGGAAGGGCCGCGACAGCTCAAAATACAATGCTGCGCTGGCAAGGCTCGACAAAGCCGCCAGAGGCGACGAGAACATGATGCCGTTCATCTTGGAGGCCGTGAAAAGCCATGCCACGCTGGGCGAGACATGCAATGTTCTGAGGTCCGTGTTCGGGGAATATGACGAACCGCCGATATACTAGGAACAGGCAGAATTCTACTGGTCCAGCGGGTACTCGCATACCGGACAGGATTTCGTGCCGGGCTCGAGGCTTGCGCCGCATGAGGGGCATTCTATCTGGTCGTCCGATTCCTTGGGCACCGTGATGCTGTCAATCGTGGGTTCGGGCTGGGTCAGGTCAAGGCCTGCAAGCTCCTCCTCCTCGGAGGGTATCTCGATTTCTGCGTCCTTGACCGTTTCCGCAGCCGGTTCCACAACAGGCTCGGCAGGCCCGAACGGCGTGTCGCATATCGGGCAGACCGTGTCTGTCAGTTCCACGAATATGCCGCAGCCCGGGCATTTCTTGTGCTGTTCCTGGTCCAGGGGGATGTCCTCGCCATGCTTGAAATGGACAGGTGTAGCGGGCTCTTTGGTCTCGGCCTCGCCCTCCAACGGCTCCTCCGCCTCAGGCGGCAGCTCGGGGGCAGGCTCCTCCGGCAGAGGCTCCTCAGCGGGGAATTCCTCCGGGGGAACATCCTGGGAAGATCCGTCCGGCATTATCTCCGGGACCTCGGGCGGCATCTCCTCCGCAGTCTCGGGAAGCAGGTCCTCCTCGACTCCCTCTTCCTCGCCGGGGGCGGGTTCCTCCTCGTCAATCAGTTGCCTTCCGCAGTTGATGCACACGGCCATTTGCGGGTCTGTCTCTATGCCGCAGCCTGGGCATTCCAGCCTCTGTCCGTGTAAGCGCCAGGACATGAACCAGAACACGAAACCTATCAGCACCAATATCCAGCCGAACAGGCTCAGGACCACGTCTGTGGGCGGTACCTGCATACCAAGGGATTCGTTCTCCACGCTCACACCCCTGGCGTATATAGAGAATGATGTGAAGAAAATGCCTATGAATATGGCCACCAGGCCCCTGTAGAACCACTTGCCCTCGCTGATTTCCCTGTCCGTGGCTTCCAGGCCCGTGACGTTCTTCCCGCAGCTCGGGCAGATATGCACAGTCGGAGCCACTTCCACATCCATGTGGTCCCAGGTCGATTCCGGTATCTCCGGCTCCTCGACCGTAACGCCGTACTCGATGCCGCAGATTGGGCAGAGCTGGTCCTCCGGTCCGAAAATGGCTCCGCAGACAAGGCATTCCTTGCCCTGCTCCTCCTCGGCCTCCAGGGTGGTCATCTCCACTTTGAGCTCCTCTGTTATCTCCACCTGCTCAGCTGCACCGGGTGTTTCAATCCCCAGCTCCTCCTCGATCTTTTCGCCCGCCTCGGCAACACCGATGGTCGTGAAGCATTCCCTGCAGGTTTCCTCGCCGGCAGGCGTCAGCTTGCCGCAGGACGGGCATTTGACATATAGAGAAAGGTCGTTCCAGCATTCAGGGCATTTCTCGCTGTCAGCGGGTATGACGCTGGAGCATGAGGGGCATTGAATCTCGTTCTCGCCGAGTATTACCTCCTCTGCTGGCTTTTCGGCCTCCACTGGCGTTTCAGGCTCCGGAGCCGCGGGCATTTCCTCCGCAGGCATCTCTGGCGCGGCCGCAGGTATCTCGGTGGGCTCCTCGCCCACCTTGGCTCCGCAGATGAAGCATTCGTCGGCGCCTTCGTCAAGCACTGCACCGCAGCCTGTGCAGACTATCTCGGGTTTGGGTTCGGCTGCCAGATATCTCTCCTCGGGCGGTATCTCAGGCTCTGGTCCTTCCTTGATTTCGAGCATCTCCGGTGCCGGTTCTTCCTTCAGTTCCGGTATCTCGGGCTCCTCTTCTGCCGGAGGCATCTCTGGCGCGGCCACAGTCGCCTCGATGGGTTCCGCGCTCACCCTGGCCCCGCATATGAAACATTCGTCGACGCCTTCGTCAAGCACCGCACCGCAGCCTGCGCAGATTGTCTTGGGCTTGGGTTCCGGCTGTTCTGGCCCCTTTGGGGCCGGCTCAGTTCCTTTCATCTCTGCGGGGACTGCAGCAACCTTGGCCGTTTCGACCTGGATCTTCTCACCGGCCACGAAAGGCGTCTCGCATATCGGGCATTCTGTGGCGTCAGGGCCAACGACCGCCCCGCAGGACAGGCATACATTCCCATGCTCGGTCGGTTCCTGGACTTCGGCTGCCTTAACCGCCTTTGGTGTCTCAGCCTGGATCTTTTCGACAACCTCGAAAGGTGTCTCGCACACCAGGCATTCAGTGGCGCCGTCCACGACGAAGGCGCCGCATGACGGGCATGTTTTTCCGCCTTTGCCGGGAATTTCCCCGGCTTTCGGTTCATCCAGGAGGCCGAGCTCCGCTTCGACGCTGGGCGTCATGGTGCCGCATACGTTGCACGTGGCATCCGATTCCGAGACGGCGGCGCCGCATACGTTGCATATGCGTTGGCCGGGGATTTGGACATGCATGTCCGGCTTGGAAATGTCTATTTCCGGTGCCGGACTCGGCAAAAATACGCCCTGCTCGTCTTCTTCGGGAAGGAATCTCAATTCCTTGTTCGAGCCATCCCAAACAGCATTGGAAAGTGGAGGTGGTGCGGTGTAGCAGGACAAGCACAGCATCGGTACGGTCACTTTTTCGGAACGGAAAAGGCTCTTGATGATCACTGTCACTTCTTCGCCCTGAATCGAGTCAACTCGAACTTTCGATCCGACACCGAAATGCTTTATTTTTTTCCAGCTTTCCTGCAGCTTCGGCGTTGAACGGACTATGGTCACAACATCTCCTACCTTGCAATTCATTGACCCACCACCACTTCTATTTCCTGTATTCCTTCTACATTTGGTTTTGTAACGTAAGCGACCCTTCCGATCTGCCCGGAAGGCATGAGAACTTTCTCCCCGACCTTATAAATTTTGGGTGGCGCCATGTCGTAAATCCTGTTTGCCCAGATGATGAACTTCAGGGTGCCGAGTTCTTCTATGGTTGCAACATTGAAAGCCTTGGTCAGTTTCTTGGCATCGCCTTCGCTGATCCCCTGGATTGCGTATGTGGGCGATGTCAGTATCTCCCCGAGCTTCTTCTTTTCGTACTCCTTTATAACTTTGTGTTCGAAATCCTTGTTCCTGAATGCTTCGGGATTGCTTTTCAGTCCAACAAGTTCCTGGGCCCATATCATGTATTTGGTTGTTGCGAAACCTTCCAGCGTCTTGATGTTGAATGCGTCCTTCATCTTCTTGCTGTCGTCCTTGCTCACCCCTTTTAGGGCATCGGGCGGCTGCTTGAGCAATTCTGCAGGAGGCAAATCTCTGTATGGCTTGTCCAACCATTCCTCTCTCCAGTTCTCTGGGACATAGTAAATGTCGATTGGTTTTTTGCCTTCGGGTTTCTGGGCCAGCTCGTTTATCCCCTTTGCCCAGCTGATGAATTTCAGATTGCCGAGATCCTCCACAGTTTTTATTTTGAATGCATTGTCCAGTTTCTTGGAGTCGCCTTCGCTGACGCCCTGAAGCGCGTATGTGGGCGCTTTCAATATCTCGTCCAGTTCCTTGCCCTCGTATTCTTTAATGAGCTTGTCCCTGAATAGGTCCTTCTTGTATGACCCGGGGTTCTCCTTCAACTCGGCCAGTTCCTGAGCCCACCCGAGGTATTTGATTGTGGTAAAATCCTCAAGGGTCTGTACATTGAAAGCGGCGGCCATCTTGATGCTGTCATCCTCGCTGACGCCTTTCAGAACATCAGGCGGCTGCGTGAGCAATTCTTCGGGAGACAAATCTCGATATGGCTTGTCCAGCCATTCCTCCCTCCAGTTTTCCGGGATCTTCCTGGGCGGAGCCGGCTGTTCCGCTTCGGCCTGCTGTGCAAGGTCATGAATCCCCTTGGCCCAGTTAATGAATTTCAGGTTGCCGAGTTCCTCGACAGTTTTTACATTGAAAGCCTTGGCCAGTTTCTTTGAGTCGCTCTCGCTGACGCCTTCAAGCGCGTTGGTAGGGGCTTTCAATATCTCGTCCAGTTCCTTACCCTCGTATTCCTTGATCAGTTTATGCTCGAAATCCTCCTTCTTAAATGGCTGAGGGTCATTCTTCATCATGGCAAGTTCCTGTGCCCATGCAAGATATTTGATTGTGGCAAAATCTCCAAGTGTTTTGACATTGAAGGCCTCAGCCATCCTGTCGCTGTCATCCTTGCTGACACCTTTGAGAACTTCAGGCGGCTGCTTGAGCAACTCCTTCGGGGGCATGTCCCTGTAGGGCTTGTCTATCCATTCCTCCTTCCAGTTCTCGGGAACGCTATATTTGGTCGACTGGGGCCCAGGGGCGGGCTGTATTTCTGCCAGGACTGGCATGAGGGCGATGCCGCATATCCGGCATTCGGTGTCCTGAGGGTTTATCAGTGCCCCGCAGGATGGGCATTCAGGGCCTTCAGACGGCATGGTCGCGACAGAGCCGGCAAGTCCGAGTTCTGCTTCCTTTTCATGCAGCATGTCCTCGTATTCCTTGTCCGAAATCAGGCCGTCCATGTACCGCTGGCCAATATCCTTCTTGAATGCAGCCAGCTGGTCCTTTGGGTCATTGAAGTCGTCCCCCTTCTTGGCCAATTCACTCACCGCCCTTCTTGCGTTTCACAGGAATCGCTGCACCGCATCCCGGACAGGTGTCAATGCCCTGGCCCACCCTGGCTCCGCATGTCGAGCATGTGACGCCGCCCTGGCCCTTTTCAACTGCGGTATCGAAATCAGATTCGAGTTCGGAAAGGGCTTTGAGGCTGTCGCCGTCGAGCCCGTTCTCGGGGGTCTCCAGCTCCAGGCTGTCCATTATTATCTCATCGTGGTCAATCTCTGAGGCATTGAGCAGCCGTCCAGGCTCGGACGGCTCTTCCGGGGGTTGTTCAGGTGTCTCTGGAGGTTGTTCCGGTGTCTCCGAGTCCTGGATTTTCAGGTCGAACACCTCGCCGCAGTTAGGGCAGGTTGTGTCGTAGATGCTCACGGCCTGGCCGCAGGTCGGGCATTCGGCCATCTCGCCTATTTCCTCGAGTGCGCTCTCGATGGCGGCTGATTCTGGGACTTCTTCAGTTTCCTCGGGTATATAGATTGTCAGATCGCTCTCCTTTACTGTCACCTTGCATGACGGGCAGGTCACTTCGCGGTCTCTCTTGAAGGACCAGGCGAACAGGATGAGGCCAAGAATGAATATCACAATTCCAAGTATTCCCACGAACTGGTCTATCCAACCGTATCCGAGGTACAGGGCCCCGAGCGGGGACCACTGCACGACATTGTGCACATAGGATCCGAGTGCCACACCCACGTTTCCGAACAGGATGAAAACCAGGCCGACCCAGAATTTCCATTTCCAGCTCTGGGCTTTTTCCTCGTACTGGGGTCTGACATAGACATTGCCGCATTCTATGCAGGACACCAGGTTGCCGGACTCGACAGTGTATTCCGATTTTCCGCATACCGGGCATCCCTTGGATGTGTCCTTGGGCGCTTCTCCGGAGCAGGTCGGGCATGTTCCGTCAGGCGCGAGTATGCCGTCACATTCCTTGCACCTTCCCGGCTCCGGGGGCTGGGCCTCCGGGACCTCGTACTCCTCGGTAACCTCGGTCACTGTCTCCTCGACAGGTTCGTCTTCGCCGCTTTCCGGAGCTGGCGGTTCGCCCTCTTCGTCCAGCGGACCGAGTGGTTCGCCCGAGCCATCTGCAATCGGAGCTAATGGTTCGCCCGAACTTTCTGCCGTTGGCGCAATAGGTTCGGTCGAACCGTTTGTCGTTGGTGCAAACGATTCGCCGCAGCTTGGGCATTCTGTCGCGCTGGCACTGACAGTGCCACCGCACATTGGACACACGAAATTTTCTTGTACTTTCTCGTCGTCTGGAATGGTTAACCCCCCTGGTTATGAGATGAATCCTGATCTGGTTCTTCCTCGTCCTCCTCGTTATGTTTGCTTAGTTTCGGCAGGGACAATATCAGCATGATAATACCGACAACCAATATAATTATTCCTACTATTGCTACTAGCTGATTCAACCAGCCGAAAACCGTGAACGCGTCCCCCCCCACCGGGATTTCCATCACGTCATGAAGGTAGGAGCCCAGTGCGACGCCTGGCCCGCCTATCAGCACCAGGATTAAACCGATGATGAACAGCCACTTGGAGCCTTTCTCCTCCTTCTCCCTGGCCTTGGCGAAGGCCTCGGGGGTGAAGGGCTCCTCGCATTTCGGGCACTCGTCCGCCCCCTCGGGCACGGCTGCCCCGCACATCGGGCATTCTGACGCTTTTCCCCCAGCTTCGGAACTGGATTTTCCATTTACAGAACTCTTGGCCACGGAGCGACGTATTGTATAACTATATTATATGGTTTTCGATTGCTACTATATAATAATTGTGTGCGATTCGTCACCCGATGTTTGAAAATTCCGATGGTCTGGGCTCAGACGACGTCCATTACGACTACGTCGCGGACTGCCTTCATGTGGTTGAACGGGAGTATGAGCCTGCCCTGGGCGTCTGTCCTGTAGAGCCTTATCTCAACTTCGTTCGCTGGCATCACCAGGACGTGCTGGAGCTCGCCTGTCACGGTGTCCGTGACAAAGTTCTCTATCATGCCCAGAATCTGGCCCTCGTTGGTCATCACGGTCTTCCCGCGCAGCTCCGATACAAATTTTTTCATGGTCATTCACCTCAGGCGTAATATGCTGGCCCTTCCATTTTGCTCCGTTCCACGGCCCCGCTCTCTAGTGATTCCCTAATAGCCTCGTAATATTTGATAGTTTCTTTGCCGGCTGTGGGTTTCACGAGTTTGAGGGCTGCCTCGAAATGCTGCTTTTTCACTTCCTTGGCCTTCGGGTTGTCGCGCAGCGCGACCATTGCCGCTTCCCTGCAGACGCCTTCTATGTCCGCGCCCACATACCCGTCGGTGGAATCGGCAAGCCAGCCTATGTCCACGCCCTTCAGCGGCATGCATTTTGTGTGTACCGCAAATATGGATTTCCTTGACTCTCTGTCCGGCGCGCCGACGAAAACTAGCCTGTCGAACCTGCCTGTGCGCAGGAGCGCCCTGTCCATGATGTCAGGCCTGTTCGTGGCGCCCAGCACGACCACGCCTTCCATCGACTGGAGGCCGTCCATCGACGTGAGTATCTGGTTGACCACGCGCTCTGTCACGCCCGAATCCTGGGACGAGCCCCTCTGCGGGGCTATGGCGTCAATCTCGTCGAAGAACACGATGGACGGGGCGACCTGCTTGGCCTTCTTGAAGACCAGGCGCACGGCCTTCTCGCTCTCCCCGACCCACTTGGACATGACTTCCGGTCCTTTTATCGAAATGAAATTTGCCTCGGACTCGTTTGCAACCGCTTTGGCCAGGAGGGTTTTTCCTGTTCCGGGGGGGCCGTACAACAGGATGCCCCTGGGCGGTTTGATGCCAAGCCTCTTGAACGAATCCGGGTCCTTGAGGGGGAGCTCGACCGCCTCCTTCAGTGTGCGCTTCACGTCATCCAGGCCTCCGATGTCACTCCAAGTTATCTGCGGGATCTCGACAAGGAACTCGCGCATCGCGCTTGGTTCCACATCCTTCAGCGCGTCCCTGAAGTCGTCGCGTGTCACTTCCATCTTCTCGATGACCTCGGCCGGTATCGGCTGGTCCAGGTCGAAATCAGGCAGGTAGCGCCTGAGCGCCCTCATGGCCGCCTCCCTGCACAGCGCCGCAAGGTCCGCGCCCACGAAACCATGGGTGACGGACGCGAACTCATCCAGCATCCTGGATTTGGATATCTGGTCTCCGGCAATGGGCATTCCCCTGGAGTGAATCTCGAGGATTTCCTTGCGCCCGTCCCTGTCGGGAACTCCGATCTCGATTTCCCTGTCGAACCTTCCGGGCCTCCTGAGGGCTTCGTCAACGGATGCCTCCCTGTTCGTGGCAGCGATGACGATGACATTGCCCCTTGTGCTCAGGCCGTCCATCAGCGTGAGCAGTTGCGCCACGACGCGCCTCTCCACTTCGCCGGAAACCTCGTCGCGCTTGGGGGCGATGGAATCCAGCTCGTCTATGAAAATGACAGAGGGCGCGTTCTTCTCTGCCTCGTCGAACTTCTCGCGGAGTTTCTCTTCGCTCTGGCCGTAATATTTGGACATTATCTCCGGGCCCAGGATGGAATAGAAGTTGGCGCCGGCCTCGTTGGCCACCGCCTTTGCTATCAGTGTCTTCCCGGTTCCGGGCGGGCCGTAGAGGAGCACGCCTTTCGGAGGGGTGATACCGAGGCGCCTGAACAGTTCTGGGTGCTTGAGCGGAAGCTCGATGATCTCCCTCACCCTCTGGAGCTCGTCCCCGAGGCCGCCGATGTCCTCGTAGGCTATGTTGGTGATGGCAATATCGTCCTCCTGGACTGCCTCCTCCTTGACCTCCAGGCTGGTGTTCCGTGTGACCATGACCACGTCCTTGGGGGAGGTGCTGACAACCACGAACGGTATCTGGCCGCTGAGCCCGACTCCGGGTATGAGAATGATGTCGCCCTTGACGAGCGGTCTTTCGTTGAGGCCCCTTTTTATGAATTCCTCGATGCCCTCGCCGAACCTCAGGCGCATTCCCTCTGTGACCGACGGCGCAAGAACAATCTTGGATGCGGGCACCGGCGCGGCCTTGCGTATCTCCACCTTGTCCCCCGGAGAAACCCCGGCGCTGGCCCTCAGCATATTGCACATCCTTATCAGGCCCTTGCCCTCGTCGTCCTGGGGAAGCTTGAATATCCTGGCGGCTGTCTTCTTCCTGCCGATGACCTCGATGACATCCTCGACCTCGAGCCCAAGGGCGAGCCTGGTCTTTGTGTCTATGCGCACCTTTCCGAGGCCTATGTCGGACTGCTGGAGCGCCCTCTCCACTTTCAGTATCAGGCTGTTTGGCATGCTAATTCCTCTCTCCGATATAGCGGACATTGATAAATTGGTTTTGCATGGATTCTCGATTTTGATAGAGACCTGGCGATGCTTGCTCGGTACAATGCAGGGGCGTAGCTGCGCCAGACCAACGCCATCCATGTCTAGGATCCCGCGCGGCCATCATCAAAAGGTCGGCTAGGCCGGATGCCCGTGTGTCCACGAAAGACAGAGAGAATCGTCAGCCATGCAAGAGATTGACAAATGTAACCCCGCCCTCACAGGCGGGGCTTCCTGCAATAAAATGTTCCAGATGCTTCAAGGAATTCACACTCGCCAGGACATTGATATCAAACCCCGCCCGCCAGATTCCAGAATGTTCCAATCTAGGCGGGGCATGTTGCTGGCAACATGATAATTAATTGTATTATACCTTTTTCACGATTGCATTGTCCGCGTCGACCTCGAGCATGTCCCCGGTTTTGATTTTGGAAATGTCGATGCCGTCGACGCATGGGATTCCGGCCAATATTGCACCGGTCGCAACAATAGTCTCTGTTTCTTTGTTGATGATGGCAGCGGGTGCGACACCGTTCTTGGCGAGCCCGTAGATGACGTACGAGCCGACAGTGGAGCCTTTGCCGCAGGGGAACACCAGGATTTTCCCGGTTACGGATTTGCCCTCCAGCTCATGGCCCTTCTCGATGACCATTCCGGTCTTGGCATCGATGCCGCCGTAGAAGCCGATGGGTTCCCTGGAAACGATGGCCTTGGCCTTGGCCTTGCCCGGATTTATCATCCTGCCTTTCATCGGAGACACCTCTTCACCAGTTCATCGACATTGCGGAACACGACCTTCTGGTTGCAGAAGCCCGGGAGATAATTCGCTGCCTTCCCTGAATCCACGCCTACGGTACCGAAGCCCATTTCCTCTATGGGGGAAACGACCATGCAGGTGTCCGCGACCACCCTGCCGCCCGCCCTCTCAATTGCCTTTGTGAAGCCCATCCTGTCCGCGGCCTCCTTCATGACCCTGGACGTGCATATCCATATCGGCCTCTTCAGCTTCTTTCCGGCAAGTTTGTCTGCGAGCGAGGATATCTCGCGCAGGGATGCATGCGGGCATCCCAGAATCACGACGTCTGGCAGCTCTCCGGTGTTTAATTTATCGAACGTGGCCTTGAGGTCCTTCTTTCCCACGTATATCTTCTCCAGCTTGGAAATGTCGAAATCCCTGGCTTCGGGAGTCAGCCCTTCGGCATGGTACAACGCCACGGCGCCCGATGCTGCCATCGCGGCGCCCAGCGCCTTGAGCTGGTCCGTGTTCGGGTCCTTCAGCCCGATGAAATAGGGGATTTTATTCTTGACAAGCTTCCCGACATGGTATCCGAGCGCCCCATAGTCCGCGCTGAACTCCATGTCGGTGTCGACTTCTATGACCATGTCCGGCTTCCTGTTCTCGTCCAGATGAAGCCCGTAATTCGGCGTAACCCCGCAGATTGCCGCTGCCAGGGCTGACGGGCCGCCCTCGCGGTTCGTCCTGGCTCCGATCACAGAGTTGGAAAATGAGACTGCCGAGGATTCTGACCATGCAATGCTCTCCCCGAACCTGGGCAGGTTGCCTGCGAGATAGGGAGTGCATGTCGCCGTGACAACAATCCCCATCTTCCTGAAGGCCTCCATGACGCGTATCTGCTTCCTGGCGAATTTCTCCGGGAATCCGATTTCCTTCCAGCCCTCCATGTCCATGCCCGCCGGATTGAGGTAAGTCAAGACCTTCACTTTCGCTCCTTTCCTGGCGATGTCCTCCAGGAATTCGAGCCCCGGGTCTCCGAGGGACTTGTAGGAAACGCCTGCCACCTGGACGGAGCCCACTGGAATCATTTTGTCTGCTTCGTAAATTTCGCCCAGCCGCACAAGCAGCCTGAGCGACCTCTGTGCCACCTCCCCGAACTCGCCGTCCAGCATATTCTCTTCTGCCTTGGTCAGATGCATTTAATCAGCTCCCTGCAATTAGACACCAGCAGCTCGATGTCCGACTTGCTGGCATTGTCAATGTGAACTCCGCCGGTGGCCAATACAGGCACCTTATACTTCCGGCATGCCTCCCTGGCAATTGGCAGCAGGACATCCAGGTCATGGTGGCCTTCCACTACGATTGTGTCCTCCTCTCCGTCCGGGGTCACATAGGCCGCGCCTCCCAGGTGGGACGTCTCCCCGCCGCCCAGCATGAGGACAAGTCCCTTATCCAGTTCCTGCTTCTTCAGCCACACCATGTACTTTCCTTCACCGGCCGTAATCATCCGGGTTCACCTCCCCGTATTTCACGCGGACATACTTCAAAGGGTCGATGCCCGCTGGCATTGTCGCGTCCAGGCCGACCTTGCTTGTGAGGGTTTTCTTGCCTGCATGGTTGCCGCTCGGGTCCAACGACGAACCGGGCTGGTCAGTCAGAATCACCGCATCCTTGTCCGCCTGGAACCTCGTGGCGATGGCCCATTCCATCGCGATCGGGTCGTAGATGTCAACGTCGTCGTCAACCACAATCACATGTTTCATGCTCTTATGGCCCTCGAAGGCCGCTGCAATGGCCTTCTTTCCATCGTCCGGGTTTTTCTTCTTAATCTGGACAATGGAATGCAGCCAGCTTCCTCCGCCTATCGTCACGAGCACATTCTTGCATTCTGCCACCTTGCTCACCTCGTCGTATATCGTCGGTTCCTTGGGCATGCCCATCAGTATCTTGTGCTCCATCCTGCCTGGCAGGAGAGCCTGGTACATGGCGTCCCTGCGGTGGGTGATGCAGTCAATCACGAAAACAGGCTCCTTCCTTTCGAAGTCCCTTGTCTCGGTGAGGTCCACGAACGGCCCTTCCCTGTCCGTTTCTTTAATCAGCCGGCCTTCGAGGACGAACTCCGCCTCTGTCGGAACCTCCAGGTCCTTTGTGACGCACTTCACCATGGGTGTCGGGTCAAGGGCGTTGGCTATGCCCATTTCATCGACTCCGGGCTCGGGCCCCAGGGACGCCGCCACCATGACCGCGACCGAGTTGCCTATGCACACTGCCATTTCCAGGTCCCCCGGAACTTTATCGTAGGTCGTCCGTGTCTGGCGCTTGGGAATCAGTCTCGCGGTGCAGCGGTTCTTTCCGACCTGCATCAGCCTGTGGTAGCATGCGTTCCTCCCGGTGTCCGGGTCTTTGATAATGGCCACTGTCGCGGAGGCGTACCTGCCTCCGTCGCCCGGCAGGTGAAGCAGGAAAGGCAGTTTGTCCAGGTCGGGATTTTTCACGACGACCTCCTGGCACGGGGCCTTATCGACCATGGGCGGGGGAGTGGGCGACCTCAGGGCCTTGACCATCCTGGCCAGGAGCTGCTCCTTAGTGGTCCCGAGGGCCTTGGCGATTATGTCCCTGGAGGATGTGATTCCCCCGAAAACCGGGAAATCATAGCCCTTGACATTCTGGAAAACTGTCGGTCTCTCCCCGAGCGCGTTCAGCACATTGGCCAGCTCGTAGTCGGCGCTGACTTCCTTCTTGATCCGGATGAGTTCGCCGTCATGCTCCAGCTGCTTCAGGAAAGGCCTCAGGTTCATGCAATCGCTCCCGAATGGAACTGGAATCGAAGCGGGATATTTAAATCTGGTGCGGTAGGTTTCGGCGATTGACGGATTTACCCTATCCTGGCCCTTATCACCATGTACCCTTCTGCCTCGCAGGCCTTCGCAGCCTTTTCCTGGCAGTTGGGGCAGCTGAACACAGCCACCATGTACCCGCCCATGCCGCCCCCCGTCATCTTGGCGCCGAGCGCATGGTTCTTCTTGGTCAGCTGGCAAAGGTAATCGAGCTTCTCGTGGCTCACCCCGATCTTCTGCAGAAGTATGTGATTGGCGTTCATGAGCTTCCCTACGGCCTCGACATCGCCCTTGGCCAGGGCTTCCTTGGCTTCTACGACTATCTTCTCGGCCTCGTCGAATATCCTGGTGTATTCCTCATAGTTTTTGTTCATCCTTTCCTTGACGCCGGCGACTGCCTCTTCTGTCCTGGTTGTAATGCCGGTCGAGACCATGATGATGTCCAGGGGTTTGCCCAGCTGTATCCTCTCAATGCTGTTCGGGCCGCCCTGCATGTTTTTGCGGAAATAAATCAGGCCGCCGTAGGTCGAACAGGTGTTGTCTATGCCGCTGGGCGTGCCTGCATAAGCCTTGTCCCCTTCCAGCCCGCAGAGGTTTATATGCTCGGCCGTAAGACCGAGGTTGAAATGCTCGGAAACGGCCCTTGCCATGGCCACGCAGCTCGCCGCTGACGCGCCCACCCCGGAGGCGCAGTACAGGTCGCCGCCCAGCGTCACTTCCACCGGGTGCTTCTCGAAATCGAGGTGCCACACTGCCTTGTTCATGAGCTCCACAGACTTCCTCTGGCTCTCCTCGTACTTCTTAATGTAGCCCTCTGCCGCGGGCCTGTTGTCGATTATGTGGAAGCCTGGCTTATTCGCCGGCCTCAGTTCGGCCACTGTCTTCCTGGATATTCCGGAGGCTATGCTGGGCTTTCCGTGCACCACGAAATGCTCTCCGAACAGTATCACCTTCCCGTATCCGTGCCCGGTCGCCATTCAAATCACCTTGTCCGATTTGTATTCCTGGGTGAGCCAGTCCTTCCAGCCTATGTACTTTCCCAGCTCGTTCAACCAATCATTCGCGTCATAGAAGCTGAGCTCCCACATCTCCTCCGTCTTGTGCTCTTTCATTATATCTTTGACTGACTTGAGCCAGACAGGGAAATCCGAGGGAATAGCCCCGAAGATAAGTGTGACCAGTAGCCCGTTCTCGAACCCGAGCTTCTTGTCCTTCGGCCTGGTGATGGGCTGCGGCTTCAGGTTCGCCGAGTGGCTGATTACGCCAATCTTCCTGCCGTCAGCGCCGCCGACGTATTTCAGGTTCCCTGAAAGCTTGGGGAACCATTCATCCGAGATGAGGTCACCGAACTCGTCGAAGTACTTGCTGCCCTCCGGATAGACTGGGATGCAGTACATGCTCGTGGCCCTGAACTCGAACAGGCCCGTGGGCGTGCCGGTGATCGTGAACGAATCAGGAAGGCCTTCCTCCACGTCGCCCTCGACCTTCTCCATGCGGATGACTCCGGCCTTCATGTCCCTGATTACTTTCTCCGGTCCGCCCTTGCCCCAGCCTTCGGGGTCTATCCAGAGGTGGGGCGTAACCATGGGGCGGTCCGCCTGGACGCCGGCCATGATGTCGGGTATGTCAATCGGGCCCATGGGCCACATCTTCTGCATCCACTGCTGCTCCTGCTCGGTCGAGACGACGTATTTCAGGAAAGGGTAAAGGGCCTGGGACAGCAGCTCCATCGGGAACGGGTTGAGTATCTCCTCGCGTATCTCCACGCGGTCCTGGCCCCTGCAGCACTGGGCGAAGTGGTCGTTGCTCATGGGGAAAAGCGCCACTCTGGAATGCACGAACTCGTACGAGCGGTCCATCCTCTGCTCCGGCACGGTGGCCCTTATGGCCTCGCGGCACTCGAAAGGTATCTCGTGATAATCCTTCTCGGCGACGCGCCTGATGACCTTCAGCAGCTTTCCGATGTTCGGGGCCACCGTCCTCGGGCCCTGGAGGGATATGCTGGTCATGGTGGGCATGACTGTGAACACCCAGAAGACTGTCGACTGGGGTAGGACATAAGCCATCTGCTGTATGAGTTCCGGAGTGAGACCTCCGCCTGTGCCGCCGTCCGCCGTGTGCATGAAGACGACAATCGCAGGTCCTATTTCGGCCACGGGTTTATAAAGCTCACGGGCCAGCGTCCTAGACACTTCCTCGTTGAGCACTGCCTTCAGCGCCCGGCCGGGTTTGCCGCCCGCTCCGCGGGACATGCCCTGTATGCTGTTCGAAAGGGAGATTTTATGGGTCTCCGGTATGTTTGCGTAGAAGCCCTTGGTCTTGGGGTCTGAACTCGTGTCCACTATGAAAACATGCGGCTCCTTGAGTTCCCCGCCTATTGCCTGAAGAATGCAGGCATACCTGTCCAGGCAAGCATGCGTCCTGATTTTATCCAGCCCTTCCGACAGTATCCTGGAGCCTCCGCCCCCCACGCCGACCATCACGATCGGCGGGAGCTTGCGTCTTATCTCTGCTGTCAATTCCATTCCACAAACCTTGATGGAGGCGCAGCATAAAAGCGATTGGGTGGAATTCCATGCGGCTAGCACTTGGCCTTGGCCTGCGGGACAAATCCCCTGAGGAGCAGCGACAGGGATATGACAGTCACGGAACTCAGCGCCATGGCCAGACCTGCGAATTCAGGCCTGAATTCAATCCCCCACAGCGGGTAAAGGAGGCCTGCCGCGACCGGTATCAGCGCGGCATTGTAGGCGAAAGCCCAGAACAGGTTCTGCTTTATCCTGAACATGACCTTCCTGCTGAGCTGGATTGCGGCGGCAGCATCAAGCAAATCGCCCTTCACCAGGACAATGTCCCCGCTCTCGATCGCCACATCCGTGCCGGTTCCGATGGCTATGCCGATGTCTGCCCTTGCCATTGCCGGCGCGTCGTTGATCCCGTCCCCCACGAATGCCACGACCCGCCCTTTCTTCTGAAGCCTTTTGACCGCGGAGGCCTTTGCCTCCGGAAGCACGCCTGCAAGCACCTTCCCGATGCCGAGCCGCCGCCCGACAGCCTGCGCCGTCCGAGCGTTGTCACCGGTGACCATGACAATTTCCAAGCCCATTTTTCTCAGCGTCCGCACAGCTCTGGCTGTGCTCCCTTTCACAGTGTCGGCGACGCCGATTATGCCGGCAAGTTTCCCGTCGATGCTCACAAGGACGGCTGTCTTTCCCCCGGCCTCCAGCTTCTCGATTGAAATGTCGTCCGCGGCAATGCCCCTCTCCCTGAGGAACTGCCTGTTGCCCACGAGGACTGGTTTCCCATCCACAAGGGCAGAGACCCCCATGCCGGGCACGGTGTCGAAGCCCGCAGCCTCCGAGAAAACCGCTCCCGCTGAAACTGCTTTCCTGACTACAGCCTCGGCGAGCGGATGCCTGGAGTTCTTCTCGACCGAGCCGGCCATGCTCAGCAATTTTTCCTCCCCGATGCCGAGCGGTATGATGTCAGTCACATCAGGCCTGCCGACTGTGAGCGTTCCGGTCTTGTCCACGAGCACCGTAGTCACACGGGCCGCCGTCTCCAGGGATTCGCCGTTCCTCGCCAGGATGCCGAGTTCCGCACCTCTGCCTATGCCCACGGTAATGGCTGTGGGCGTTGCCAGTCCGAGGGCGCAGGGGCAGGCCACCACCAATATTGAAATCAAAACCGTAATGGAGAACAGCAAGCGGTCCGCGACATTATAGGCATCGGCCAGCAGGAAATACCATGCCAGCGAGGACACTATTGCAGTAGCGAGCACGAACGGTATGAACCAGGAGACTGCCCTGTCCGCGATTCTCTGGACAGGCGGCTTCGAGCCCTGCGCCTCCTCCACCATCCTGATTATCTGGGCCAGCATCGTGTCCTTCCCGACCTTTGTCGCCTCGACCTTCAGCACGCTGTTTGTGTTCAGTGTTCCGCCTATGACAGGGTCGCCCGGCTTCCTCAGCACCGGGATGGGCTCGCCCGTTATCATGGACTCGTTCACATGGCTCTGGCCTTCAACAACCATTCCGTCGGTGGGAATGCTGTCTCCGGGTTTCACTATCATGATGTCCCCTGCCCGGACATCCTCAATCCGGACCTCGATTTCCTTCCCGTCCCGGAGGACTGTGGCAGTCCCTGCCTGCAGGCGCATCAGCGCCTTGATTGCGCCGGTGGTCCGGCCCTTGGCCCTGGCTTCCAGATACCGGCCCAGCATGAGGAATGCGGCAAGGAAGACAGCGGATTCGTAGAACATGAAATCGCGGGTGAGGACAATCTCGAACGTGCCCAGCATGCTGGACGCGAAGGCCACCCCTATGCCCATGGAGTACATGACATCCATGTTGAGATTGCGGTTCCGAAGGGCCCTATATCCGGCTCCGAATATCGGTTGGCTGACATAGATAAACACAGGCAGCGATATTGCAAGCGAGGCATAGGCCAGCAGAGGCTGCTCCAAGCCCGAGTACATCAGAGCCATCAGGAAGGCCCCGACAGCCATTCCCGCGACCGCGCGCCTCAGCCTGGCATTCAGCTCCGCGTCCCTTCCTTTTCCGGCATCCTGGGTTTCCTCCAGGTCGGAGCCGAGGTACTTGTAGCCCGCGCCCTCAACCGCTTCCTTCAGGTCTGCCGGTTTCACCCTGTCAGGGTCGAAAGAGACCCTGGCCTTCTCCGAAGCAAGGTTGACCTCAACCGAATGCACGCCGTCCAGTTTCCTGAGGGACTCCTCCACGGCCTTCGAGCACATGGCGCAGGTCATTCCCCCGATTTCAATGTCTATCTTCTTTGGTTCCATGCAATTGACAGATGCTCGCCGGGGGTTAAAAAGGTTGCACCATAATTCAAGTGGAAAATTAAAATACGCCGAGGCGAGCGCTGTAGCTCCCCATCCATATGCCAACATCAGCGTGAGCCAGACGAGGCAGAGCCTCGTCTTTTCTCGGTCTTACGACCTCGAGCAAGCCGAACCGTCATAGACAAATATACCCATGGTTCGGTGCTGGGTGCGGCGTAGCTACCCAGCAATCTACAAACATCGCCGCACTCCGAGGCGCGGCTGTTATCAATGAAAAGAAAAGCGCCGAGGAGGAGATTCTCAATGCCGGGGATGGTGACTCCCTGGCCTTTTGAACTCCCGAGGTGTAACACCACCGGTTTTCGAGACCGGCGCCTTACCGGGCTGGGCTACCTCGGCTTATATTGCGAATGATTTCGTTGGAAGCAGAAA
>CAYHBA010000006.1:0-99796 GCA_964354755.1 uncultured Thermoplasmata archaeon | reverse complement strand
GCTCGGTATAGGTCGAATTGCATTGGCATTTACCCGCCAATTCGACCGTGTACCGAGCTTGGCTACCTCGGCTTATATTGCGAATGATTTCGTTGGAAGCAGAAAGCTCGGTATAGGTCGAATTGCATTGGCATTTACCCGCCAATTCGACCGTGTACCGGGCTGGGCAACCTCGGCTTCAATTTGCGAGTGTTTTGGCTGAAGCAGAAAGACCGGTATAGGTCGAATTGATATGGATTTATACCGCCAATTCGACCGTATACCGAGCTTGGCTACCTCGGCTTATTGTTTGTTCATCGAGGTGGCCCGCCCCTCGCCCTCTGGGCTCAGAACTGTGCTGCCTCGGCATTGATTGCTTCCAGCTGGGATACAATCAACGGTATTTTATTAACCTTATCCATGGAAATCTTATAATGCCGGAACTACATTGCCCTGTGGGGTATGACCATGACCGGCGGAATTGACGATGACGATGTGTTCTACGGAAGCAAGAAGAAGAAGCCAGCGGAGCAAGAAACAGGCAAGCCTTACGCTCCGGCCAGTCCGCCGCCCTACGGCGCACAGCCCGCCCAGCCGGGCCAGGCCGCGCCCGAGCAGGAGCGGGACATAGATAGTGAGATTACCGCGGTCAGGCACGAGAAGCAGTTGGCCGCAGAACTCCATGACATCACGAAGCTGAGGGAGCTGGCCGCGAAGCACAGCGCCACCGCCGCGAGGCTCTACAAGAGATACAGGTCCGAGGAGGCCGCGATGGTCAAGTACAACGAGTACGCGAACAAGGCAAGGCGCAGGGCCGAGGGTTACGAGGCCAAATCGAAGGACATGCTGGCCAGGGCGGACGATGTCCAGTCAGGCATAGAATTCCTCGAAGCAAGGAAGGCTGAAAGGGCCCGGATGCGCGTTGCCAAGTACAAAACGAAATCCGCACAGCTCAAAGCGAGGGGGAGCAGCTACATGGCCAAGGCCGCGAAGTATTCCCAGAAGTCCGCGGCAAGGCGCGAGCGCGCCAAGGCCTTCCTCGAACAGAGCAAGACCCATGAGGCAGAGGCGCACAGCCTGAACAAGCGGGCTGAAAAGCTGCAGAAGGCCGCTGTCTGAGCGCCAAGACTGGAAAGGATTAATACCCATCCTGCGTTGTCAGCCCGGAACTCTGCTGGTGCATCCGATGTTGGACAAGGTGGACGTGGGAAAGAACTACAGCTCGGCGGATTATAAATCGGTCATTGACCAGCTTGAGAAGGACATCGGCGTCCTGCACAGGCAGACCAAGTCAATGAATGTGCCAGTCATCATCGTCTTCGAGGGATGGGACGCCTCGGGCAAAGCGGTCACTATCAACAACCTTCTCTTTGCCATGGACCCGAGAAACTACACAGTTCACCCGATATACCCGGCCACGGAGGAGGAGCGGATGAGGCCGTACCTCTGGAGGTTCTGGACCAAGATCCCTCCGAGAGGCCACATCGCGCTTTTTGACAGGAGCTGGTACCACAGGGTCGCCGAGGACAGGGTGACCGAGGAGGTGGCGGAGAAGCGCTGGAAGGCAGCCTACGACGAGATAAACCATTTCGAGCGCCAGCTGACGGATGACGGCTATGTCATCCTGAAATACTTCCTGCACATCACCAAGGAGGAGCAGGTCGCCAGGCTAGAGAAGATCAAGAACCAGCCGGACAAGGCCTGGAGATACCGAGCCACGGACTGGGAGCATCCAAAGAAGTACGACGAGTACTTCCAGGCCTACGACGACATGCTCACCAAGACAGACACGCGCCAGGCTCCTTGGATAATCGTGCCCTCGCATGACTTCAGGTACGCGAACTACAAGGTGCTGCAGAACCTCAAGTCAGCGTTCCAGAGGAGGGCGGTCGAGCTGAGCGAGCTGAAGAAGCCGAAGCCCAAGGCCAAAGAGCGGAAACCCGGGAAGATACCGTCAGTCCTCGACAAGGTCGATCTGTCACCGGGCATGAGCCGGGAGAAGTACGACCAACAGCTGGAGAAATACCAGTCAAGGTTGTTCGAGCTCTCGCTGGACGTGCACCAGAGGAATCTGCCCGTCGTTGTGGTCTATGAGGGCTGGGACGCGGCCGGGAAGGGCGGCAGCATCAGGCGCGTGGTCCAGAGGATCGACCCCAGGATATACAAGGTCATTCCGATAATTAAGCCGAACGAGGTGGAGTACCAGTACCATTACCTCTGGAGGTTCTGGAAGGAGATGCCGCCGGCCGGCAGGCTCACGATCTTCGACAGGTCCTGGTACGGCAGGGTGATGGTCGAGAGGATCGAGGGCTTCTGCTGCGAGGAGGAGTGGCGCAGGGCATATGGCGAGATAAACGAGATGGAGAAGGAATGGACAAACTTCGGCACACTCCTCATCAAGTTCTGGATGCATATAGACAAGGAGACGCAGCTGAAGCGGTTCACGGCGAGGATGAACAACCCGCACAAGAACTGGAAGATATCCGATGAGGACTGGAAGAACCGGGCCAAGTGGGACGATTATTACAGGGCGGTGGACGAGATGCTCCACCGGACCTCTACGAGTCACGCCCCCTGGACTGTGGTCGAGTCCAACAACAAGCTCTTCGCGCGGATAAAGACGCTCAAGACCATTGTCAACGGCATCGAGAACAAATTCTAGTTGCCCTTCCCGGCAGGCGCCGGTTTCTTCCGAACCGGCCTTGGCGCCGACCAGACAACCCTCACTTCCATTCCGGTCGCCGAGGCCAGCAGGTCGGACTTCTCCTTCGCCTTGGCCAGATCCGGTTCCGATTTCCTGGATGCATGGCATGTGACTGTGAGCAGGCCCTTGCCCGGGGCCACATCGGCCCTCTCAACGGCGGCCGAATGGGTCATGTCCATGCCGTCAGCCAGCCTGAGCATGCCGGCCAGCACGGCGACCGCATCCCTCTGCTTTCCGGTGAGCGCCCTCATGTGGAAATGCTTGCCTGATGGGAGCTTTCCCCTGTGGTACCTCGCGATGCTGCCGACGACGGCTCTTTCCTCGATGGTGAACGGCAATGACTGGTCATTCAGTATCAGGCTGAGGCTGTGCTTGTGGTGGCCGTCGACGCTGACCGACCAGCCAATGTCATGCAGCATGGCGGCGCATTCCAGCCAATACCTCTCCCTCTCCCCGAGACCATAGTCCTTGGCCAGCGCGTCGAATAGCTGCAGCGAGACTGTCCCCACCTGCTCTGAATGCTTGGGGTCCGGGTCGTATCTCTTCGCAGCCTCCCTCACCTTATCCAGGAGCCCCGCGCATCCCTTCTTTGTCCAGCCGCGCTTTCCCCCCTCCTGCCTCCTGACCTCGTCAAGGGACACGCCGCGCAGAAGCATCTGGGCGAAATGCTCGGGCAAGCCCTCCTTCCTGATGGTGTTGGCCTGCGAATGGACGTCATACTCTATCCTCCTGAACTCCGGCTTCAGGGTCCCGATGTCCAGCAGGGCATACGAGGCCCTCGGGTCCGAGCCGCCGGGCCTTCCCACGCTGCCGGGGTTGAGGAAAAGCACGCCGTCGACCTCCTTCTCCATGGGCTCGTGGGTGTGGCCGCAGACGATTATGTCGGCTGCCGTTTCCTTGATTATTTGCCGGTAGCGCTCGACCGGCGTGCCCGGCTCCAGCTTCTCGTCCGGCGAGATGGGCGAGCCATGCGCGACCGCTATGCGCTTTTCCCCGACCTTGACCAGTAGCTGGTCCGGCATCTTCTTCAGCGCCTTCCTCATCCTTCCTGTGGACATTTCCCTACTGTGCCTCAGGGCTGCCTCCCCGAGGTCGAGAGTGCCCTTGCCCTTCCCCCTCCAGGCCAGCATCTCCAGGTCGAAGTTGCCCCTGACGCTGAGGACCCTGCCTGCGGCGAGCATGTCGACGACCTCCCTGTCCTGCGGCGAATACCCCACAAGGTCCCCGCAGTTGAGGTACAGGTCTGCGCCGGCCCTCTCCGCGTCATGTATCACCTCAAGCAGTGCAGGAAGGTTGCCGTGCACGTCAGAGAGAACCGCTATCCTGGAAAAGTGGCCGCCCGGGAGCACCAGGTCATGCTTCAGGTCATCCTCGAGCCTGCGGAGGAATGCCTGATGCAGCTCTGACTGCCAGAGCTTGTTCAGTTCCCTGTAGAGCTCCGCCCTCCTGCGCCGCCTGTTGTCAAGGAACTTGTCCAGCCCCTCTGAGATCTGGCCGATGTTCACGCGGCCGGCCCCTTTCTCCTTCCCTGGCTTCCACGACCGGAGGCCCTTGAGGTACTTCGGCACATGGTCCATCCACACATCGCAGTCATGCATCTCGCCCAGCAAGTCCTGTATCCGCTTAAGGCCGCGGATGTCCGGCTCCAGTTTGCTGTCGAAGACCGGGTTGAACAGCTCGAGCGTGTACCTCATCCTCTTGACGGCGATCCTGAGCCTGTGGTGGCTGTCACACGCAGCCTCGTCGCCAAGGCTCTCCGAGAGCTTGACGACCTTCCCGTGTGTCAATGCCAGATGTTCCATGAACTCCGTGTACAGCCTCGGGCATTTCAGGTCCGCGCCTTCAGGGTTGGTCTTCAGCCCCTCCTCGCATGCGGCCTTTATCTCATCGGCCATGCATGATTTCTGGATGGAGTCCAGCACCTTGACGACATCCTTCTGGAGCCCGAGCCTGTGAGCCTCGCGCTCGCGCAGGAGCTGGCCGACCGCCAGTTTCGTATCCTTAGTCCGGGTGTGCCTCAGGTAATCCTTAAGCGCAAGTATCTGGACGTCCGTGTCGCGCGCCATGCCGAGTGATTTAGTGACTGACCTGACCTGGCCCATCCAGCGCCCGTAGCAATCCCGATCGAAGCAATTCCTGAACACGGGCATCGCAGCTCTCAGGCGCCTGGACAGCACCCTGAGCTTGTGGACGTCTTCTATGTCGTCCATATCCTTGCCCTTTTCCAGGAGCTCTGCAAGCTTCCCGGTGAGGCCCTCGACCGCCCTGAACCCGTGAAGGCACATGCCGTCGTATTCCGGGGCCTGAGCCTCATCTTTCATGCCAAATCCCCCTGTTCTCAATCAGCCAGTTCTGGGAGTCCATCGGCTCCTGGTTCTTTGCCGGCTTTATCCTGACCCATTCGCCGGTGGGCTTGAGCAGCCTGGCCTTGACATTGTCCTCCAGATGCCTGTCCAGGATGTGCCTCTTGATGTTCTCCCTCAGCTTGGGGTCAGGCAGGCTTATGAGCACCTCGACGCGGCTGTGAAGGTTTCGGGGCATCAGGTCCGCGCTCCCGATGAGGATGTCCGGGTCCCCGTCGTTGTTGAAGTAGAATATGCGCCCATGTTCCAGGAACCTGCCGATTATGGATGTCTCCCGGATGTTCTCGCTGATGCCCGGAATCCCCGGCCTGAGGCAGCATAGGCCACGGACGTTCAGGTCCACCTTCACGCCGGCCATCGATGCCCTGTAGAGATCCTTTATCATCTCTTTCTCGACAAGGCCGTTTAGCTTCAGGGCTATGTACCCGTTGCCGCTCTCTTTATGGTGCTTGATCTCCCTCTCTATCCGGCCCTTTATCTCCTGGGCCATGGTCCTCGGGGCCACGAGCAGGTGCCTGTAACCCTCGTGTTGCGAATAGCCAGTCAGCGAATTGAATATGTCGGCCAGCTCCCCGCCGATGTCTGGATTGGCTGTGAAGTAGGCCATGTCCCCGTAGACATTGGCCGTGGTGGCGTTGAAGTTGCCGGTGCTCACCACCGAGTACTGCACGATCTCCTGGCCTTCCTTCCTGACTATGAGGCAGACCTTGGCATGAACCTTCAGGTCCTCCAGCCCGTAGACCACGTGAACGCCTTCGTCCTCCATCGATCTGGCCCAGTTGATGTTCGCCTCCTCGTCGAACTTCGCCTTCAGTTCCACGATGGCGGACACGACCTTGTTGTGCTGCCTCGCCCTTATCAGCGCCTTGATGATTGGGGATTCCCTGTCTATGCGGTACATCGTCAGCTTGATGGCCAGAACCGCCGGATCTGTCGCTGCCTGGTTCATCAGGTTCGTCATAGTTTTGAAGCCGTCGTATGGGTAATAGAGCAGCCAGTCATGATGCCTTATTGCCGCGAACAGGTCCCTGTCCTCCTCCAGCTCGGGCGGGATGTGGTGCTTGAACTTCGTGTCCTTGAGGTCCGGCCTGTCTATCTTCAGGAGCTCCCAGAAGTCCACCAGGCCCAGGGGCCCGTCGAACACATAGATGTACTCGTTGGTCAGCCCGAGATTCCGGGCGAACAGGTCCCGGACGCTGTCTGGCATGGAGCTGTCAATCTCCAGCCTCACTGGCACGCCGATGCGCCTGTGCTCCACGCTCTCCTCGACCGCGCTCATCAGGTCGGAGGCCTGGTCCTTGGATATCTCTATCTCCGCATCCCTGGTCGTCCTGAAAGGATAGGTGTCGACGACCTCAAGGCCCTTGAACAGTCGGCTGACGAACTCGGAGATGACGTCCTCCAGCAGCAGAAGCGTGTAATCCTTGTCGAACTTGATGTGGTGTATCCCATCCACCCTCTTCCCGTTCTTCGAGACCATTATGAACCTGGGGATTATGTTATTCGGGATCTTTATCCTGGCATATTTCTTGTGGCCGTTCCTGTCCATCACCACGACGGCCAGGTTCAGGCTCATGTTGGATATGAACGGGAACGGGTGGGCGAAGTCCATGGCCAGGGGCGTGAGGGTCGGAAAAATCTGGGTATCGAAGTAGCTCTTGACGCCTGCGTACTGGTCCTTGCTCAGGTTCTTAGTCTTGTCGATGCATATGCCGTTCTTCTCCAGTTCCCCCTTGAGCCGCTTCCAGCATTCCCTGTACTCCTCGTGAATGCATTTGACCGTCTTCCTGATGGCGCTCAGTTGGTCGAACGGAGTCATGCCGTCCGGCGGAATCTTGAGTGCGCCGCCCGTGAGCTGGCGCTTGAGGCCGCTCACTCGGACCATGAAGAACTCGTCCAGGTTGCTCCCGCAGATTGCCAGGAATTTCACTCTCTCGAGCAGTGGCTGCGTTTCGTCGTTGGCTTCCTCGAAAATGCGCTTGTTCATGTCGAGCCAGCTCAGCTCCCTGTTGATGTAAAGAGAGGGGTCGTCCAGGGAGACATCCTCGCGGGAAGGCATATCCCTCTTTTGGAATTTCGCTTTGTTTTTTTTGTTCTTGCTGGACAAATCGTTCTCCCTCATCATGATTCTTCATCAAGTGATTTGATAGATATAGTATACATATATAAAATATGGGGATTTCGCATCATCTGCGGTAGTGCAGGGCAACCTGGAAGAAGCTCCAGGGCCTGGCTTCCTCCATTTTATACCCCATAGCCTCCACCCATCTTGCGAGCTCGGCAGTGGATTCGGCCTCGATCTCGAGGAATTCGGGGATGTACGAATATTCGCCCGTATGGCTGTCGATTTCCACGGAGGTCCTTCCTTTCCTGTACGACGTCCTGCGCTTCGCGACCTCGAGGGTCCGCTCCAGTCCGATCGATGCAAGGACATTGCACATGGCTTCGAAATCCGAGATTTCCGCCTCGTGCTCGCGCATGACCTTGGCGCCCTCCACGGCCAGCTTCTTCTTGTATGTTATGGAGCTTGCCTCGCCCTTCCTCCTTAATCTCAGCATATCCCCGGCCTCTCTGATGCGCGAATCCGGGAAATCGAAGAAGAGGGTGACGACCTCGCCGTCGAAGGCCTTTCTGAACCCCAGATCTGCGAGCCTCTTCTCGACAGCCTTTCTGTCGATGTCCAGTATCTTGACCTCTATCTCGTCCATTGGGCGTGAATTCCGATTCCGGTTATTAACCCTTCGCCATCCGCCCGCAGTGGAACCGCAGAATTCCGACATTTTAATATTTCAGGCAATATTAATATAGTATCACCGCATTTTACCCCCGGTCATCGCAGAAGATGATTATTGAGAGAAATGGAGGAAAAAAATGTCTGGACAAAACTATCCGCCGCAGGAGCAGCACCATCAACAGTATTACCCGCCGCAGCCTTATCCTGTGGAGAAGAAAGGACTGGAAACATTCTTCATAGCCAAGGACAAGATAGGGCTGTTTCTGTTCCTGTGCGCAGGAATGCTGATTATAGGGTTCCTGCTTTTGGACCTGATAGCATCCGGTCTTGTGGACTACGAGGAGGCCATAATCTTCCTGGGAATGATAGCAGTTGATGTTGGCATAATAGTCACCATCGCGTTGGTTCTTGTTTCCGGTATATGCAGGGACGACCTGCCGGATAAGACAAGGAACGGCCTGATAATCGCGGCTGCTATAATAACCGTCATCCTCGTGATAGTGTACATGGAAAGATCGATGATTGGCTCATTAATGGGCTCGTATTATTAAGCACACAATGGGGCGAAAGCCCCACCCCTTTTATATTTCATTTAGTTTTTCAACCATAATATTGATATACCCAAATCATATCGCTCACAACTAGAAATAATAAAACATAAACTAAGGAGGTAAAAAAATGGGACAATATTATCAGCCCCCGCCGCCGGGATACGGTGCACCGCCGCCACAACAGTACGCAATGGTGCCGCCCGAGGCGGAGAGTATTAAGAGCTTGGTAAAGATAGCAGGAATACTGGCATTGATTGTAGGCATACTAATGCTGCTCGGTGGAATTGCATGGTTAATACTGATGGTTCTTGCAGAGGCAGCCTTTTTTGGAATGATTATCGCAATAGTCTTTGTCGTGTGCGCTCTGTTTTGGATTTTTTTCTACATGGCATGCAAAGACATCATCCACATGGTGGATGTCCGACAATATGAACAAGCTAAATCAAAAACCCTTCTCTGGGTTGTTGTTGGCATCATATTTGGATTCTGGCTTGGCATTATATTGCTCATTGCCTACCTGAAGTTTGACTCGTTAATCAACATGACCCGTGCGCAAGCTTACGGCCCGGCACCGCAGCCTTATGCACAGCCCCCGCCGCAGCAGAGGGTGTGCCTCGGGTGCGGACAGCAGATTCCCCTGAACTATAACAACTGCCCGCATTGCGGAAAAGCAGTCCAGCAGTCGGCTCCTGCCCAACAGCACGGCGGCATGAGAATGTGCCTCGGCTGTGGCCAGCAGATACAGGCAAGCTACAATGTCTGCCCGCACTGCGGGAAGCACATGGGCCAGTAAATTACAAACCGGAGATAATATGGGCCGGCAGAAGAAGCCGATTGAACCGATAGTGCTGGCCCATCACCCTTCCTGCGAGAAATTCTCCCACCATACTTTCACTTTCAGGGGCCGGAAGCTCTGCCTCGGTTGCTTTGTAATGTACCCGACAGCTGCGGTGGCTCTCGCTTGCCTTCTGCTTGTGAATAGCGTGAGTAGCCTAAACTATCTCGCCCTTCTGGTGACTTCCATCGCACTGTTCGGGACGAATGCCCTGAGGAAAATAGCCTTGAGGGACCGCATACCGCAGTGGGGCCATGTGTTCTTCAGGATAGTTCTCGGCATCACGCTGGCCCTGGCAATCATGTCAATCATCCGCGCTCCGGGGGACCTGGTCCTCCCTGTGGCCGTTCTCGTGGCGGCTGTAGCGGCGACATATAATATTCTGAACGGGTTCAACACCATGAACATATGCAGGAAATGCAGCCAGTACACTATATTTCCGCACTGTGAAGGAGCGGGTGCGCCACTGTTAAAAGACAAACAACTGAACATCAATTATAAATAAGCGTTAGTACTTTTCAGTGTGAATTTGGGTTTGCCCAAATCGGATGTGAAGGAATGGCAAAACATTTTACTGGAAGCATAGCTATTTTGGTGATACTGATAATATGTTGCTGGCCAGCCGCAATCATTTACTTCTTTATGAAGTACGAAGAGCAGCAGCCGATGTACTACCAGCCACCGCCGCCCGGTTACGCGCCGCCGCCTCCGCCTGGATACCAGCAGCCGCCTCCGCCACAGCAGAGGCTCTGCCTTGGCTGCGGACAGCAGATACCGCTGAACTACAACAACTGCCCGCACTGTGGCAGGCCGGTAAATCAGAAGTAATCGGACAATGCAGGGGCTCAACGTCCCTGCAACTCTTTACCATTTTTACTTACACTGTCCAGTGTCAGCACCGCTGCCGCAAATGCCCCGTCCGCGGCCTTGCCCGGGTCCGACGAGCAGCCGATGATGAGGACATCGCCCTTGGCCAGCTGGAAATCCTGCCTCAGCACCCTGGCGGCTTTTTTATCGACCTTCTCAGCCTCGAATCCGTCGGAGAACACGAGCCTGTCAGTGTGAATCAATGTTGTGGCACCTGAGGCCCCGACTTTAATTGCCTCGTCCCTCTGCTCTATGCCGTTCACGACCTTGCGGGCCAGGCCCTTCAGCATGACCGCGAAATCCACCTCTGCCACCGTGATATTGCCGGCATGGACCTCCTTGGCCCTCAGCCCGATTTTGTCAAGAAGCGAACTGCCAGGGCCTGCAAGCGAAATGCCCTGCCTCGCAGTGCGCACCCATCCTTTCGATTCCATATGGGCCAGAAGCTTCCTGACGCTGCCCTCGCCCACGCCCACAAGTTCAGCAAGTTCGGCCCGGCCCAAGGGCTCTTTCTGCTGGACAATCCAAAGCGCTTTCAGTAAATGGAACGGTTGGAACAGCGGGGCCCCGCCCCTGCTGGCCTGGCCTATATCGAACAGGGTCATCAGAATGTCGCGACCTTTCCGTTCACTATCAGCTCGGTTATCTGGGATATGTTCTCCAGGCTGTTGTCCACTATGCCGGTGATATCCTTCTTGACTTTGTCCATCTTGACGCCGTCCGCCAGGATAACCTGCACGCTGGCTGTCTGAGGTTTATCTATGGGGGCTCCAATTTGCGACAGAATGCGCACATGCACTTCCAGAACATTGCCCTTCATCTCGATGTAAATGTCATTGGCCAGCTTATTGGAAAGGATATTGTACATCTTTCCGACATGCGTCACCGGATTCTTTCCGGCGGTCGCTTCCATGCTCATTGGCCTGTAGGGGGTGATGAGGCCGTTTGCGCGGTTGCCCCTGCCCACCGAACCGTCATCGCCATTCTCCATGGATAGTCCGGTCACGGTCAGATAATAAATTCCCTTCTTGTAATCGTCAGCTGTGTTGACATCGACAGTTATTTCCCTATCCGTGAAGTTGATCACATGGTCTAGTACTTTATCGCCAAGTTCTCTTATCACACTTATGTAGTGGCTTTTGTCGGGTATTTCTGAGCTCACCATTGCGGTGGCGACTGTCAATTTTATCTTGTCCTTCATTCTGCATGACATGACTTTAACGTCCTCTCCGGCTTCCGGCATGCTCTTTTTCAGGCGGCCGTTAATGAACTGCTCTGCCTCAAGTGTGATTTTCTCTGTTTCGCTCAGCGGGCCGAATCCCACTCCGAAGGAGGTGTCATTGGACAGCAGCATCCCGGTCTCGTAAACGCCCCTGAGGTCAACCGAGCCTTGGCCTATGCGGCACTCCATTGTTACGTCCGTGTCCACGTCCAGATGGGAGCAGTGCTTCTTCAGGTAATCGCGAGCTGCCTTTATTGCGACCGAACGGTAGGGCAGCCTCTCGCCGTCGACTTCGGTCGTGGCCCTGCCGACAAGGATTATTTGAGCCGGTTCAAGCACGGCGCCGGCGCCGAACTTTGGCGCTGACTGGCCACCGACTATCTGACATTCATCGGTGTTGTGATGCAGAATCCTCCCGTACTTGGCCAGGTACATCTTGCACAATGCCCTCGAGACCGACTCTGAGAGCCCGTCAGCAATGCTGTCCGGATGCCCTATACCCTTTCTCTCTACAATCTCCACATCCTGATTTTCGATGTACATCGTGCTCAGCGGTTCTACGACAATATTCCTTGACATCACAATCAACTCCGTCGATTTCTGAGCTTGCATCCCGGTAATGGATAAATAACTTCTGCATGAAAAACAAAGCAATATATACATGAAATAAATATCATATTAATGTGATGTTATGGTAAAGGCCATCATTGACATAGACCAGCATACGAACCAAGTGCTGAACATCGTGAAGGCGCAGTACGGACTCAGGGACAAGTCCGAGGCGATTCAGGCCGTTGTCAAGCTGTACGAGGAGGAGCTGCTGGGCATTCAGCTGAGGCCGGGGTATCTGAGCAACATAGGGCGGAGAGAAAAGGGGAAATAAGCTCGTGAATAACGATGTAAAATGTAGAAGTCGCATGACTACACACATATCCTGAACTATTAGTATTCTCAATCCTTCTGAGGCGCGGGAAGAGTTTGAATCTAGGAGCCGATTCTGCCGGCATAGCCGGAGCGTTCGAAGAGCTGCCAGACGAGTATTTTTCTTTTAATGATTTTCTGCGCTCCCAGACGAACCTGCGGATTCGTCTTCGCCTCAGCGACCGGGTCGCCTGCGGGGCTCACCCTCTAAAAGAAAAATATTCAGTAAATAAGAAAACTCGGGTTCGCATGCTCGAAAATCATATGTAGGCCAATCGTATATCGACCTGCGGGAAGAGTGTGAATCTAGGTGCCGATTCTGCCGGCATAGCCGGGGCGTTCGAAGAGCTGCCGACCCTGATGGTCGTTCTCGTAGCGGTTTCGCTGTTCTCTGTCAGCGTGGCCCATGCTGCCTCGTCATGGAACGGAACCGAGGACTATTCCGGGCTTCAGGAGGACTGCCTGACCTTCTCGGGGATGGTGAGAGCGTCCGAGACGCTTTGCGATGATGGCAAACCCGGGACATTCAGTTACAACAAACTTCAGAACCTCTCCGGGGAGGAATTCCTCAAAGAGTTCAATGCCACATCCCTTGGAATCGGGTATAGGGTTGTGGTGCAGTGTATGGATACTGGAACAGGTAACATTGCCCTAAACTGGACAGTGCAGAGCGCGGACATTCCGAAAGGCGTGGACCTGGCAACGTTCGGCAGCTGCGTCGGTGTAAACAATAACGGGAGGATAGGGGCGGCCAGATTGACCGTGACCATATGGAGAGCTGATGTATGAGGCACAGAATCTCCGGTTCGGTGGCGCAAACCGCCATGGTGGATGCGATACTGTTCATGACGATAATGCTCGTAGCTTCCGCGGTGATACTCGGTTCATCCGGCTATCATGACAATCCAAATTTGGATTTCACTGCCATTCAGCAGTATACAACGGATTTCGCGGAAACGTACATGGGCATTGACCTCAATCTCGAGAACGGCAGCTGGAGATCCGTGTCCCAGTTGCTTTGCGATGAATGCCTGGCACTGCGGCAGGGTGCCGCTGCCTCAGAACAGGAGGAATTAAATGCCCAGATAATGGCCACCGGAAGAAATCTGATACGCCCCGGATTGGATTTCGCCGTCTCCTGCGACACGGGCTCGGTTTTCATATCCGGCAATGCGCCCGACCTGGACTCCCTGCCGGGAAACAGATGCGCCACCATGATGACGGTTTATCCGGGGGAGAGCCTGGGCGGCGATATTGTGATTGCCGTATTCGTGTGGGTGGTCTGATGCCCTTCCGAAGGCTTGTTCGTGATGACTGTGCGCGGGTGCCCTTCGCAATGGTCGCGGTGCTCATCCTCATGCTCTCGGTATTCAGCATGTCATATTTGAGCGGGATACAGAGGCAGGAAGGAGCAGCCAGATTGGTCGGGGCAGAGGTCTCGCGCCAGCAGACGCTCATTCATGAGGTGGAGGACAGAATGGCCCTCGAAGGTTATTACATCGCCGCCAAGTCTGTGGCGGCCTCGACACAATTTCTGTGCAACCAAACCCTTCTGGACACCAGCTTCCAGGAGAATTACACCCTGTATCTGGAAGAGGTGTTTCCGGTTTACAAAGATCCTTACCTTGTGGACGTGAGAGATTTCAGGGCCTCTGTCTTCCTGGAGGAACGGAACCTGCAGGACCTTGTCCCTTCGAACAGCAGCTCGGAAGTAAATATGACCCTTGTGGATGATGGTGGCGCTGCCACCAATGCCACCGTCGAGGTACTGGACACAGTCACGACCGAGTCATGCGCCGAGACATCCGCACTTGTCCGGTACATTGTCAGCGGATGCGGGAACTGCACTGTGAGAAACCTCAGGTCCGGTTCTGCAACAGAAATGCCAGTATCTTTCCAGAAGGGAATAGACTCGCCTTTCCCGCTCATGAACTCCAAAGCCGCGGTGCTGGAAAGCTCCACCGAGAACAATGCCATGGGCATCGTGAGGGCCGTGAAATATATTCTCACCACTGTGGTTCAGTTCAGGGTACTTGAGGGATATGGTTCAGGCCTTGATTCCGCACCCGGCGGGACTTCGGATATAATCGCTCCATCCGACGTAGAATTGGCGGTGAACCTCGCTGTAATATTGGAAACAGTCAGGCTATTCAGGGACTATGACGAATCAATCCTTCTCGGGCAGGACGGTGAAGGGTTCTGCGGCAGCACGTTGAACTCCCTGATTCAGGATTACCTGGGCAACAGCACACTGGACCCAGCGGACATCGTGGCTCTCTATTCAGGCCTTGGGGAAGAGAATATGCCTGCGGACATCATTCTGGCCCAAGCGTTCAATGCCATCATCGACCAGTTCATACTCAAGTATCTGGATTATTTCGGCATAACAGATATTGCCAATGGCATATACAGGACTGGACAGGTTCTGCACCAGTGGGTCGAGGACATCGGAAGGAGCCTCAGCGGGTTCATCTGGGGCGACGACGGGGAGAACAGAAAGGATATTGCCCAGGTCACGAACTGGCTGTCGAAGAATTCCGCGGACATACCCTGGCCGCCGACGAATGTCACCAGACCCGGTCTGGTGGCAGGGAAGGGGCCGGCATCCCCCACAGACCTTGCTGTTCTTGATATGAACCAGCCTGTCAGCTCAGTCTTCCAGTACTCGGGGCAATGCGGCCAGCTAATAGGAGAATATTCCGAACCTCTCCTTGACCTCGACGGGGCAGTCATCGGAGAGAGAAGGCATGCGACAGTGCAGATGCACAATCTCACCGCCAACACAATCCCGAGCGCATCCAGTCCCCACCCTGAGGGTTACAGAGCCGACTTCACGCCAGTGAGCCTAATTCGCCAAACACCGGAGATGCTCGCGCTCTGGACCGAGTTCTACAACCAGTTCTATGCCGGCCAGGAGGATGTGATTTACAACACCATCAGGGATGCGGTGAAAAACATAACCTATGAACTTTCCGGACTCATAACATCGTTTATGGGGCAAACCGAGCTCAGCCTTTCCGAGTATGCCGGGGGCATATATGCGGTCAACCCGCTGGACAGAACGTCGACGCTTCAGGGCCTCAGGGACATGATATCCGATGCCATTACCAGTGCTACAGAACATCTCATGCAGAATCCGGGAAACATAAATGCCCTGCTTTCCGTGCTCACGAACCGCCAGTCCAAGCTCACGCTCAGGCTCATCGAATACGTTTCGCAGAACTATGACACGATTGTCGGAATGGAATCGTGCAAACAGGCCGGACTGGAAACCCTGGCCCTCTCGATGCTGCTTAACTCAACAGTGTCTGTCCAGAACGCCAATGCAATTTCAGCCGATTATCTGGTTTACAATGAGTTGGGATTGTCCAGGGGCTATTCTGACTCCCCCAGGCCCTATAACTGCACCACGGCACCGGACGCGAAAATATGTGCCATCGTACTGCGCGAGCAATGCAGGGGCAATATATCCACCGACCTCCAGGCCTTTGCCGATGCGGCTTACACAACACTGAAGCAGGCCGAGTCCGCATGGGTGTATTCCGGCAATCTACAGAACGGCCTTTACATACAGGCACTGGAAGAAAAGATGGCTAGCTTGACAGGCAGCATCCTGACCAGGTTTATCGGTTCGGACCCCTCATCCCTCGTATGTCTGGCCAGAGACATGGTCATCGGTGTGATGGACAGCATTATCTGGAGCGGGGAAGTGTCAAATACGCAGTATGCGCCAGAGCTGATTTACTCGGATACGGCTGGTGGATTTGAGATGTACGAGGGCGAGCGAGACTCCGCCTTTGTCAACGGAGCCGTGTCTGAGGAGCGGTTCACAGTTTCCCAACCCGAGGGGTGGCTGGAGGCCGCGCAACCAGGCACCGCTCCCGCTCCTGGATGCATATGCGTGAATATCTCCGAACCTGCGGGAATTCATTATACCAATGCCGTCACTTTCAACGAGAGGCCGTTCGAAAACAGATGGAATGTCAGTATCTCAGGGAATTTCACGGTCCGTGCCCAGAGCAGTTCCTGTTGTTATGCCGGGAACGGCACCTACAGCCCTGTCATTTTGGAGAAGATATTCCAACTTGACATTGCCGTCCCGATTCTGGCATATTCCGGATGGGACCTGGTCGGAGTGAATTACACTTGCACGGCCAGCCTGGCTGGGGATATAGAGAAGCTCATGGACATAGTATCGGCCTTTTTCGACTGGGTGTGGGGCACCATTGTCGCGCCAATTAATTGGGTTATTGACCAGGTCATGAAGGTCGTGGATTTCTTCGCGGACCTTGTTGGAAAGCTCTTGGCCTACGCCCAGGACATCATGAACAAGGTCACGGAAATGCTGGGCTTCCTGGTGGAGAGAGTGCAGGAATTCATTACTGAAATTGCAGACAAAATATTGAATTCTATCGTTGATTGGATAATAGACCTGCTCCCTGATGGCTCGGAGTTCAGGTTCAGCGCGTTCGGGTTTGATTTCCTGCTCTCGTTTGCAACCGACGAAGAGATGGACTCGATAGAGGCCGGATACGGCGGAAAGCTCTTTTCAGCCCGTACCGAAGGGAAGCTCCTCGGGACCGGCTTCGATGTGGGCCTCGAGCTGTGGTCGCTCTCGGACAATGTATCAGCCGATGCTGAGATGGAATACGATATATTGCTGGATGCGGACATCGATATGTTCGGCTTCGGACTGGAAATCGATGTGGACCCGTTCATGCTCCTCCAGGAACATATCGTCGAGATAGATGGGCAGGGCGCGGGTTGGCAGACGGCTGTGGATGCGCCCGTTGTCGAGAATGTCTATGATTCGGTCCAATACTCGCTCCATGACATAGCCGGCGTCGGTGCGGCGCTTTCCAACATACCCATACCGTTCCTCGGGATGAAGGCCTCAGTCAATGCCGGCCTTGAGATAAAGTACACACTCAGAGGACTGGAAGAGGACAATTTGGTGATCAATGAAGTTGAACTGAACCCGAGAGGCCTGGATTACGGAACACAATGGGTGGAGCTTTACAATCCCCTGGACCAGAACATTAGCTTGGGCAACTGGACCCTGAGTTATGGCAATACTACGGCACAGAACATCACCTTCAATGAGACTTTCGTCATGGAACCTTTCGGATACTGGATTGTTCAATTCAACAATACAACTGTGCCAACCGAATCCGTAAGGCTGGAACTTATAGACCCGGGAGGTGTGGTCATCGACCGCACACCCATTCTCTCGGAGCCGGACAATGACTTCATCAACAACATTTCCACTGGCTCATCAGGATGCGGAGCCACATGGCAACGGAACCCGAATGGCGCCAATCTGACATTGGCTGGCAAATGGAACTTCACCCAGGGTTCAATCGGTGCCGAGAATGCGGCGATTGATATCGAATTGAAACCGCTGGTATGGGCGTTGCTGAAGAATGCGTTCAACACCACCTGGCAGGACCTGAAGGACGAACTTGCCCTGTCCCTGGATTTCATTGTCAAGCTGGTCACGCAATTCATACAGCGCTTCATCGAGGATGTTTTGCGGGTCGTGGAACGTTCGGTGGTTGAGACCATTCTTTTCCTGGATGTCATGTTCACGGATATGACTGGCTCGGGCGGCGGGGGAATCACACTCAGCTTCGTCATCGAGGGCGGCGATACCCTGGCCGTGATACTGAGATGGATAATCGGGTCTGTGGCCGCATTCCTGTCAAAGGTTGGCAAGCCTTCCCAGCCCTCCCAGTACCCGAAGCTTGCCGAGAATGTTCCGGAACACCTTTTCGTCAGGCTGGAATTCTATGGCCTTGTGCAGATGCCCCAGATGCTCAAGAAAGCCGCTGGGACGGAGGAGGATATGGCCCCGATAAAACTGGCCGGTCGCATCGAAGCCAATATCCCAGCATTGGCAGCGCTGGTAGGCAAGGAGATGGGCAGATGGAGAATAAACTTCGGGGTTTTCATCGAGAAGGTTCCGCCGAAGATCGCTGACCCGCTGTTCAATACTGGGAATAAAACTGTGAATGTGTGGCTGTTCAGAGGGTCCGTGTGGGAGTGCTAAGAGATAGGATTATATAGTTATAACATTATAACATTACTCATGTCCGAAGTTTTCGAGGCCAAGCTCCGCCGTGTTGGAAATTCCTTAGGAATATTAATCCCAAATGAGTTGATTCAGCAACTCGGCTTTGGCGATGGGGACATCATCCACGTGGCCATACCATCGTCCGATATAAAGGTCAGAAACAGGAGACTATTGGCTTTCATCGGCACCGAGAGGGGTAAGAAAGTCTTCAAGCGGGAGAAAGGGGACAGGCTCTGATGTTCTTGGACTCCAGTGCGATAGTGGAACTGATGCGGAGCGGTAAGGACAGCAAGCGAGCCGAAAAAATCCTTGGATACATCGAGAACGAATTGCTCTTCATTTCTGTCATCCAGCTGGGCGAGGTCAATGACTGGTGCATTGCTAACTGTTCAGACCCAGCAGCCCGGATTTCACAGCTCAAAGAGATTTTCAACATCATTCCTCTGAATGACGTAATTAGCATCAAGGCTTCTGAAATCAAACGTGAAATGAGGATGCAAAAAGTCACAAAATTCAGCCTCATGGACGGATTAATCCTGGCGAGCGCAAGATATATCGGGCAGACACTACTCACATTGGATACGGACTTCAGAAAAGCCGAGGACACTGTAATAATTAAGTGAGCGGACCCGTCGGGATTTGAACCCGAGACATCTGACTTAGAAGGCCAGCGCTATATCCGAGCTAAGCCACGGGTCCACTATGATTGCGAATGATTGCTGGGCGCTGGCCTAAGGCCGGCGCTACGAGCGGGACTTGCTCCCGCGAGCAGGACGAACTGGCGTAGCTGGTTCGTCGCTATATCCGAGCTAAGCCACAGGTCCGGTCTGTTTTGCGAATGATTGCTGGGCGCTGGAGGCCTTTCCAGATATCCCGTGGTATTACAGCGATTATATTAAAACTTCCTTACTGCGGAAGGATGAGAGAAACGATTCTGTGCAAGAGCTAACATTTCAGCCGCCTGCAGGCGTCTGAAGGTCGCGCCGAATTGCGTTGGATTTGCATTTGGCAATTCGGCTAACCATTTTTCATTGTTACAAATTTGAAGAGAGAAAGAAAAATGGACAGAGCGAGATTCGAACTCGCGGCCTCCTCCATGCCAAGGAGGCGATCTACCGGGCTGATCTATCTGCCCATATGAGCGGATGCTGCCAATAGCATATTGGATATAAACTTTTGTCAGCATAAGCCCGGTATAGGGCCAATTTCCGTCTGATGCAATCACAATTGAAGGAAATTAGCCCGTATCGCAAAACTAGCGACTGCTAGCATATTATTTCAAAGTCTGTTTTGCGCTATATTCTCTAACAATGGAATGTTTCTCTCATCCTTTCAACTATTCTACCAAACACTTTTATCCCCCCTTCGCCTTATTCCCACAGAGGGAGGCAAATGCTTACAGACGACGAACTTGAAGGTGTGAGGCCGGAGATTGCCATGTACATCAAGCGAATAGGTGACATGCGGGACACTGGAAAATACGGAAGGGCAGTCCAGCTATGCGATATGGCCATGAAGCACGAACCAGAGCCGGCCATGAGGAATGTCATTCTAAATTTCAAGGCCGATTCACTGTACAGGGTGGGCTGGAAGGTCCAGAGCCCCGAGAGGATGCAGGAAGCCCGCAGTTATTACATCGAGGTTCTGGGCAATGACCCGGAAGACCATGTGGCCAAGAAAGGGCTCGAGGAGATAGACTTTAGGGTCTATTAGGGCAAACGTTTTATCCGGCATGATTATGGCGCCTGGCATGAAGGTCGGGGTACTGGCGCTGCAGGGCGATGTTAGCGAGCATGTCGCTGCTCTGGAATCAGCGATACGCCATCTGTCTGTCCGATGGAGCGTTGAAGAGGCCAGGCGCGTCTCAGAGCTCGAGGGCATTAGTGCGCTGCTGGTGCCGGGGGGGGAGAGCACCACCATGGCCAAGCAGATTGACAGGTTCGGGCTCAGACAGCCCATAATGGACTTTGCGAAGGCAGGGAAACCCGTCATGGGCACCTGCGCCGGGGCCATACTGCTGGCTTCGGAGATAGTTGGCCCGGGAGACCCTGAGAATGTGAAGCCTCTGGGCTTGATCGACATGTCCGTCAGGAGGAATGCGTTCGGCAGGCAGGCGGATTCCTTTGAAAAGCCGCTTAATATCAAAGGTCTGGACTCGGATTTCCTCGGCGTATTCATCCGCGCCCCGAGGATAGCCGGCATCGGCAAGGGCGTGGAATCGCTTGCCAACCTGGAGGGCGAACATGTCATGGTCAGGCAGGGGAATGTCTGGGCTCTCACTTTCCATCCGGAGCTGGCCCATGACTCCAGGGTACACGAGCTGTTCCTGAGAACAATCAAGCCTTGACTGCCCTGACTATGGCCCTGAACTTCTCGGATATGCTTTTATATATTAAAAAGATTCATCATCGTATGAAACAAAGTAGTACTTCTAGTAAATTAAATAGTAACTATTCAGAAATGGATTATTTAACTTTTATTGATGCAATTTGGCCAAAAAGAAACACGATTCGCATTAATAATGATTTGTTTATCAAATTGTGTTCCTCATTAAAAATCTCACCCACAGATAAAGATTTCAATAAATTAGTGGTTTATAACATGACAGACGGAATGAGAACATCGACAAATCTTGACGGTGTTAAAGCTTATATCGATGGGGGGATATTTGTCTTAAAACTAATAACATATCTACAAATGTTAGGAGCAAAATGTTGTTATATAAATGTAATAGATGAAAAACATCAGAAAAGAGAAAATTTTATTAATATCTTAACAGCATTAAATGAATTGGTAACTCCTTATTCATTGCATGCAAATGAAACGGGGGTAAAATATGTATTTATGGGAAAAATGGATGAGACTTTAAAGGAATTAACTTTTAAGATAATTAATCTAGAAACAATAACTGCAAATAATTCAAAATTTTTAGTCGCCTTTTTTATGAACTATTCGTTAGATTGGGCAATGCTAAATGAGAATAAATTTACACACTTTCCAGATGCAAATATCATCATCAGACATACAAAAATGCAAGTACCAACTGGCATGTTATTACCCCCAGCTAAGTCTGATTATACAACATTAGTTTTCGCACAACAAGGATCGTCTTGTATTAACTGGGATGATTCACAAATCCTAGCATTAATAGCCATATCCCTCCGAGTGATGATGAAAAATGAGGGGACCCAATATTCAAAAATATATTCAGAAGGTGAAAAAATGAAAATTCGAAATCTAAGAGAAAAGGAGAATTATATAACGACATTTGACCTTAGACCACTAACATTACAATATTCCACCAAACCGGATACGGATCACTATAATAAAAGAGTTATATCGACTACACCAGAAGGCCCTGAAATATATGAATTTTAAAACGCGCGTGATATTTGAGATTGGACGACCAAGTACTTCATTATTAGCTGCATCTGCACCATTAGCTGCGATTATTGCCACTCGAGGATTAGTCGTGGCTGATATTCTTGATATCATTGCCTTATCTATTCTAATTGTCTTCTTTTTTACTATGGCTAGTAATTCATTAAATGATTACAACGATTATTACATTGATAAAATTAACAAACCGATGAAACCGATACCTTCCGGTAGGATAGATCGACAGACAGTATTTTACTTTTATATGTCTCTATTTATTGCAGCATATATTCTTGCCATCATTCTCTCTTACTTGACAAATCTCGTGGTACTATGTATTGTTACTCTTGCCTTTTTTATCGAGTATCTGTATGAAACCTTTCTTAAAAAAAAGAAAATATTTGGGAACTACATTATTGGCATTCAAAGCGCATTGACGTTTATTTTTGGTGGATATGTTATAGATGATGTTATTATTCCTGTAATAATTGCGGTGGCTGCCATTTTATGTATAACTGGTAGAGAGATTATAAAGGATATAGAAGATATGATGGGAGATCAAGATAGAACAACGATTCCTAGAAATTATGGATTAAAAACTGCGTGGAGTATAGCATTTGGATTAGTTGTTATTAGCGTGTTAATTGGTTTTATACCATTCATTTTCTATGGTTATGGTTTTCTTTTTTTACTAACTCTATTGATTGCTGATGGAGTATTATTGTTTTCATTCATTAAATGGAAGTCTCCCAACCAAGTTCAAAAGAATATAAAATATGGTATGGCAATTGCGATTTTGTCTTTTATCATTGGAGGAATTACATATGGATACTTCTAAAGAACCAATGCATGCGGTCCAATTTTCAATGAAACCTCTAGTGAACGTACATAGTTGGGAGCAACTACCTTATCTTGAAAAAGACCGCGCATTATTCTTTATTGGAAGTAGTGGTTTATTTTTATTATTTGTAATCGCATTAGAGTTTCTACCGATGGATCCGTTTGCCCAACGATATTGGCTATATCACACGGACAACTACTATTTCCTAGCTGTTTTTATTACTACAATTGTTACATTGTTCATAGCTATGAAGCAATATTACTATTATTATGAAACGAAACGACCAGGAAAAAAGAATGGATTATTTCAGGGGCATATTAAACAAGTGAATAGTGTTGAAATGGATGTTGATGATGCGCTTGCATTTACTGGAAGCATGTTATTTACTTTTGCATTAATGCCAGTATTTTGGTTTGCCCTTTTATCATTTTATAGTATGTTAGTATCATGTAGGTGTTATCTTGTGCTATATAGGCCAAAGTATTTTGAAAAACATAAAGCAGAATTTACACTAGAAACTATACAATGGTATGGTGATGCAATAAAAAGAATAGATATGTATCATGGGGATTTGCACATCAGAGCAATAATTGTAGGTTGGTTGTTAAGCAACATATTTCTCTCAATCATTTCAATTGTAAATTTTTTCATACTTTTTTACATTGTACCTTCGTTATCACTTATTGAAGTTCTAGAAATTCATACCGGTTTATTAATCATTACCTTCATTTCATGGTTTAGCTTATCCAAAAAATCATATGAATTCGGAATAAAAATTAATAAAAAAAAAATACCACAGATTAAGAAATAATTATCGATTTCAACCTTATTTTAGGATATAAATCAAATTCAACCAACAAAACCGATTGTGAATAGAGGATGCGGGCGTTGCACCTAAAGTGGCTTGAAAAGGTGACTTCTGGGTCAGAAACGATACTTTAGGGTCAAATGTTGTATTAGGAAAATTTAAACCTTGAACAACATTGGAGATTGAAGGTGGAAAAAGTGGCTTGCCGGTACTATGGAATAGCAGCAATTCGAAATTATTGCCATGCTGGAAGTAAATGGCTTCCCGACTCAAAAATTGCAGAAGGGTTCTGCAAATCACCCACTAATTATGTTAATTGCGATAGATATAAAGAGCAGATAAAGAGAGAAATTCCACCGATAAAATTAGAGGAAATCCAGGAGTTTGTGAATAAAACCATCACAGGCGTAAAAGCAGAGATAGATAAGAAATTTGATGAGGAATCAATGATTTTAAAGATATATCTAGGATTGATTCTGGGTCTTTTTTTACTTGTGATTTTTAGCATATTACTTTATTACAATGACTCTCTTGCGCAGAAATGGTGGGCGTTTATTATTGCACCGTTGATTCCTATTGTCATTACGAGTGTGTGGGCATATATTACAAAAAATAAAAAAAATTAAAAGTCCGGCTCGATACCGGACTCAGACATCTGGGCGATTAGGACGGTTATGTTGTTATCGAAAGATAATAGACTTGCAATCATAGTAATACAATAATGAAGTAATGAAAATATTACTATATTACCATGCGCTTACCACAAAGTTCATATTACTCTATTACTATATTACCTCTGATATGGTAATATGAGAGGCATACGAAGAATCACCGTGAGCGTGAAGGTGTCGCCGGATGTCTGGCGACTTACAAAAATATATGCGGCAGATAAGGGATTGCGCATCGGTCAAGTGGTTGAAAATGCGTTACTAAGAGAAATACGACCCTGAGCATTTGAACCTCGTGAATCCAATAAGTATATATGCCCATAATGACTTGCATGTGCATGGTGATAACAAATGGAGATTGAATGGATAGCTCAGGATAAAGAGACACTGGCACACGCATCTAAAGTAAAGATTGATGGTAAAGCAACGACAACCCCACACCAGGCTTTACAAGCAGTATCGCCCCATCATGCCACAACTAAATTAGAGAGTCAACAGCTTGAAGTCGCTGTGGTTTCGGCTTGCCCGAAAACAGCAATATCAATCGCAGGTGAAATGCTACTCAAACCAACATTGGAAAATGTCGGACGCAGTAGGGATGTAACTGATGCGCTGATTGAGAGGATGCGCTTAAAACTTATCGATGGCCACATCAATCTGGTTTATATGCGAATACCATCGGGCTACACACCTGCAAAAGGAGTTAGAACGCCAGCCCCTCTGATTGATGATTTACGTGCCGCCGCGTTGGTTGACGTTCAACTTGAAACCGACGCTGCATTAATCATTCCACCTGTCCCAACCGATATTAGCAATCTCAAAGTATTCAATTCCGCGATGGAACGTACGAAGGTCAGCATACAGACATTCAATGACAAGAAGGGGATTGTTGGATACATCCCAACTACCGACCATCTGGAAATTGTTAGGGATATGGTAAAAGCATATGTTAAAAACGGCGTACATTTCTTTGCCGTGGATTTCTCTGGCGCATCCAATAACCCATCCCTGATTCGCACTGTTGTAAGGACGATACGAGAGAATCTAAAAATAAAAGGTATTGCGAAGGAGGTTAACGAGAAATATTATCTCCATATTTTCAACGTCACCCCAAGTAAAAAATCCATTCTTGAAGTTTCACCCCTGTCAGATATTCTAACCCATATGTATGGGGTGGATAGTACAAGCAGTACAATGTGGGGTGGAGGTAAGCTGGATGTCGCTAAACTAAGATATTATAATACCCGTGATTATGGCGCATATAGAAAGGTGGGGTTGGGATTAAAGAAACTTGATTGTAGTTGCCCCATATGCAAGCAATTCAACAATGCTAATAAGTTGTATGACCATTCGGTAAATCAAGTTTTCAATCTATTGCGTAACCATAGGATTTATACTTATCATGATGAATGCCAACACATCGCAACCAAATTATCGGCTGGAAAGGTTGAGGACGGTTATCTGCCATATCTGAGGACGAAGAATAGGGCACTCAAAGAGGTTGAGGCCATTATGTCAGACGTGAGAGAGGTTAAATCGTCCCTCTGGTGATATTGGTGGTGGAATAAATGCCGTGTTTATATCGCCAACTAAAGTATAGAGAAAGTACTGGAACATTTGTTTGTGTTGCATTACCAAAATCAATAACAATCCATCAAAGCCAACTTTTAACATTAACAGAAAGGGAAATGGTAGAGTTTGGTTGTAATGATTCCAACAAATATACTACTTGTCAAAAATACATGGATAAACGACAAGAAGATTCCCCAGTCCCAGATTTACAAAAGTTTATTACCAAATATATGAAGGAAAAATTAGACAAGCCCCTGCGGTATATGATTGTAATAATGTTCGTATTATTTATCCTCACAGCAAATATGGCTCTCGCAACCCTGGGGGTAGAAATAGCCAAAGAATTTTGGACAATGATTATAGAAATAATATTGGCCATATTTATCGGGTGGATATTCGCATGGAAGTCCATTTAGTGTTCACACTTTAAGGTCAGAACCCCGACTTAAAGGTCAAACGCGACCTTAGGTGCAACGCTGAGGATGCGCAAGGCTTTTAATACCCGTGGAAATACCAAGGCCGATTATTATGTCATGGGAACAGGCCGAGGTCAGAACCCTGAAAGAGGGCAGATACGTGATCATTGACGAGGAGCCATGCAGAATCCAGAGCATATCCATGTCCAAGCCAGGGAAACACGGCGAAGCCAAGGCCAGGGTTGAGGGCGTCGGAATATTCGACAACCAGAAGCACAGCTTCGTGCACCCAGTATCCCACAAGGTCAAGGTGCCGATAATAGACAAGCGCGCGGCCCAGGTCCTTGCGATAATGGGCAATGAAGTCCAGCTGATGGACATGGTCACATACGAGACATTCAGCATCCCGATTCCGGACGAGTTCAAGGACACGCTCAAGGGGAGCGCGGAGATACAGTACCTCGTCGCAATGGAAAAGAAGAAAATCACACGAGTATGATGCCCAATGGGCGGAACATTGTTCTCAGATGCCAATGCAGCGTTGAGCAAAAGCAAGTATGTCATTCTCGGTGCTCCGCTGGACGCCACAGGCACCCACAGGAAAGGCACTGGCAAGGGCCCGTCCTCGATAAGGAACGAGTCCTACACATTCGAATCATACATGCCGGATTTCGACATCGACCTGGAGGACATTCCAGCCCATGACATGGGCGATCTTCCGATGAAGAGCCCGAAAAGGGAGGTCTCCGATGCTGTCAAAGGCATACTGGCGCATGGAAAGGTGCCCATCATGCTGGGCGGGGAGCATTCAATTTCTCCATGGGCTGTCAGCGAGTTCAGTGACATCTCGGTGCTGGTGTTCGATGCGCATCTGGATTACAGGGAAGAACTGAGAGGAAACAAGGATAACCATGCATGCGCCACCATGCGCATGAGAGAGGCCCTCCGGGGAAAACCCATACTGCCTGTCGGCATAAGGTCCATATGCAAATCCGAGTATGCCCAGGCCAAGCGTGACGGCCTGAATTACATCACGGCTGACCGGGTGAGGGAATTGGGAACGGAGCGTCTCATCGACCTCATCGACGACATTCTCCCGGGCAAGCTGTACATTTCAGTTGACATGGACGGAATAGACCCGGCCTATGCGCCTGGCGTCGGCACGCCCGAACCCTTCGGGCTGGACCCGGTACTTGTCAGGGATGTCATCAGACATGTTGCCCATAGGTCGGTCGGTTTCGACATAGTCGAAGTATGCCCGCCGGTAGACAACGGCAACACTGCGGTGCTTGCGGCAAAGCTTGTGAAGGAGTTCATGGCAGCGCGGGAGAAGCCGTAAACTACCAGCCCTTGAAAGAGCTGGCGTTCATGGTCAGGGCCGGAAGTTTACATGAGGGGGCCATGCACCTATCCATCAAAGCCACCTGGCTTTGATTTGATGTGATTAAAATTGCACGGTGCATGGCGGTTTACCCTTTGCGGAGTTTCACCGGTAGCCTGGGATATTGTCTGCCTTCTTGAAAATGCTCTCGAAATCGAATCTCTCCATCTCCTCGTCGTACTTCCGCTTGACCGTGGCCATGCGCTTGTGCACCTTGGCAATGTCCGCATCCTCCTTCTCGAGCATCTTGTTGACTTTCTTCATCTCGCTGAAAAGGCTCTTGTTGATGTCGAAGCCGCTGAGGGCCATTATCGAAAGTGTGGCCTTCATTATCTCCAGCTGCATCTCGATGCGCTTCACCGGGTCGACGCGATAAACTTTCTTGTTCAGCCGGATGAGGTATTCCCTGTGGTTCTTAAGCGCGGACAGCATATTCTCCAGGCGCTTGCCCATGGACAGCACAGCCTCGTCGACCTTCAGCACAGAAGCTGTGAGACCGCTTATTGCGCCTCTCTCGCCCTTCTTCGATTGCGGCCTCAGGTCCAGGGCGGTCATGAAGATATCTTCCCGCTTCGTCCTGGTCTCCATCTTCTTTTCGAGGCTGGCCAGGCGCTTTGCCTGGGCCGAGGATGATTTCCGCAGGCCTGCAAGTTCCTTCCTGAGCTTGGCATTCTCCTTCCTGAGGTGCTCCAGCCTGGTGTCCTTGGGCTTTGCTGCTTTTCGTGCCCGCTTCTTCGGGTTCCTTTTGGCCATCATGCACCCTATTGCACAATCCGGATATGAATGTTGCTGTCCGGGCGCAGTGGTCACCGATTTCCACTTGGTTTATATACGCTGCACAGCTTAATGAGGGACAGAAAGGTGCAACGATGAACAACCACAGTCAGCAGATCGCAATAGTGGCCAAGGGCGTTTCCAAGACCTACGAGAAGAAAGTCGAAGCTCTGAAGAACCTGGACCTTGAAATCAGGAAAGGAGAGGTGTTCACACTGCTCGGCCCGAACGGTGCGGGCAAGACCACGTTCCTGAGGATTCTGTGCACGCAACTGATGCCTACATCGGGCGATGCATACATATTGGGGGACAACGTGATAAGCGACCCGGAGGCTGTAAGGGCAAACATCGCCATGGTGCCGCAGGACGCGATGGCCTATGCCAATTTCACGCCCTGGGACTATGCCTACTACTTCGGTCTGCTCAGGGGAATGGACAAGGCCACTTCCAAGAAGCATGCCGAGGATTCGCTCAAGGCCATGCTGATGTGGGACAAAAAGAGCACCCCGTGCCAGTCCATGTCCGGCGGCGAGAAGAGACGCGCCCTGATCGCGGCCACACTCGCAAGCGACGCCAAGGTCATGATGCTTGACGAGCCCACTAGCGGCCTTGATGCGATAGGCCGCAGGAATGTCTGGTCTGCGCTCAGGGAGCGCGCCGCGCAGGGAAAGACTATCATACTGACGACGCACATGATGGACGAGGCCGAGATGGTCTCGGACCGCCTGGCCATCATAAACAAAGGGGAGCTTGTGACTGTGGGCACCACATCGGAAATAAAAAAGAAGGTGCCTTTCAAGTATAGAGTTATTGCTCCTGAGGAGGAAATAGACAAGTCCAAATTTTCAGAGATAACGAAGATAGGCGACCGCCTGGTCATTTACCTCAAGACAGACGAGGAAGCGGTTGACCTTGTCAGAGACATGCTGAAAAAGGGCGTCCAGGCCGAGGCCGCGCCCGTAACGCTGGAAGATGCGTTCGTGCGGCTTGCCGGAGGTGAACTGGAATGAGCCTGAAAAAGATACTCAGGGACACCTGGATAATCGCCTATATGAAATCAGTTCCGGACATCAGGCGCCAGCCGCTGATGCTGATTTTCGTTGTGGCACTGGCCGCTACGCCCCTGTTCTTCATCGGCTTGTTCGCAGAGGGCGGTGCTTCCGGGGAGACATTCCAGATAGGCCTCATTGGCGTCATGGTTTCCAGCATCGGTTTCATAGCCATCTCGGCATCCATCCAGGATATAACGTGGGACAGGTACGTCAAACTACGGGAGATGGTCGTGGCCATGCCTGTCCATCCGCTTTCATATTCAATGGGGCTCACTCTCGGATACCTGATCTTCTCGTTCCCTGGATTCATCGCCTTCACGATTTACGGGATTTGCCTGGGCATGTTCGATTTATTTTCACTGGCCGTGGTCGCCGCATCAACTATACTGTGCTGGTTGGCGTTATCCGCGATCGGTTTCACCATAGCCACATACCAACATAAAACAAGCCCGAACACGCTTGGCATCATAGCTAACATGCTGAGCTTCCTCTTCGTGTTCCTGCCGCCAGTGTACTACTCGGAGGAAATGCTGGGAAGTATGTCTTGGATAGTCTATCTGTTGCCCACATCAAATGCCGCTGCATTAATGAGATACTCCGCACACCTCACTGAATGGAACCAAACCGCATTCATATTGCACTGGCTCATTCTTATAATCACGGTGATTGTATTCACGCTGCTGGTTATCAAGATGGCAAAATGGCGCGAACCCTAGGCCGGCTAAAGGAACTCGACAGTGCCGTCTTCGATGTGATAAATCGCACCTCTGACAGAGAGGGCCCCGGCCTCCACGGCCTTGGCTATGACCGGGCTCCGCTCCAGGATATGGCCCATCTGCATCCGGACATTGGCCCTTAGATGGTCTTCCTCCCCGAAGCATGTCCTGATCTCATTGACAATCTCGCCAACGCAGGAACTGTCGCCTGGGCCGTTCATGGCGGCCAGCAATGCGCCGCAGTTGGTGTGGCCCATGACCACGATCAAAGGCACAAGCAGATGTTCCACCGCATACTCAAGTGAGCCGATTTCCGAGGGGTCGATGGCTATGTTGCCCGCGTCCCTGACAACGAATAAATCTCCGATTCCGGCATGAAAAATCAGCTCCGGCACCACTCTAGAATCCGAGCAAGTGAGCACGGCCGCGAACGGCTTCTGCCCCAGCAGATGCTTTGGCAGCTCGCGGCGATACTTCCGGACGAAAGCCCGGTTGCCGTCTGCCAGGCGGTTGACTGGGTCTTCATTGGGATGCATGCTTTGACCAGCCTCGGCGCGGCTATCAGCGCCTGATTCCAGACCTGGACGCGCTTATGCAGCTCCGGACCTTCCTTCTCATGATCCGTATCCAGCGTTTCGGCTTTTTGCCGTGTATTCTGGCCCTTGCTCCTTTTGCGGCTTTTGTTGCGTCTGGTTTGTACAACATAGCCAGGCCGGCCGCGATGAAGCAGAGCAGCGCCGCGGGGAAGAACGCATAGTTGAAGGACATTCCAGCATCCTGCACCCAGCCGGCGAGGTAAGGTCCAGCGATTCCGCCGATGCCGTACGCCGTGAACACATACCCGTAATTTATCCCGACAGTATCTGAACCGAATGAATCCGCCGTTGCCGCGGGGAAGAGGGCGAAGTTGCCTCCGAAGTTGAAGCCGATGAGGGCTGCGACCACGTAGAACATGTACTCGTTGGATGTGGTGTAGAAGAAGGCAGCCATCATCATACCCTGGAACAGGAACATGGACATCAGCGCCTTCCTGCGGCCTATCTTGTCCGACACCTGGCCCCATACTATCCTGCCGGCGCCGTTGAATATCGGAAGGCATATGGCCGCGCCCAACACCGCGAAGTCAGCCGCCTGTGTGGCAGTGAAACCGTGGCCTTCGAATCCGTCTGTCGTGTGCTTGGCGAAGTTCTGCACGTTGCCAATGACCATGAGTCCTGCAAGAGCCCCGAATATAAACATCGTCCAGAGCATCCAGAACTGCGGCGACTTCGTCATCTCCTTGGGGGAGAAGCCCTTGAACGCGGACTTGCCTGGAGCGGGTGCCGGCGGGTTCCATCCTGCCGGCCTCCAGCCTTCCGGGGGATTGACCATTACGAGCGAGCCGATAACAACCAGTACAAGGAACAGAATGCCGTAAATGATGAAGGTCATGTCGACATTCGCAACCGTGTATACGAACGGGTGGGTTGCGTCGACAACTGTTTTACTGATCAAACCGCTGAATCCCAGAACGCTCGGCGGGTTTGCCAGCAGAATCCAGATGAAGGCCCCGAACCCGAAGCCGGCGACCGCTATGCCGGAGACCAGTCCCTTCTTGTCGGGGAACCACTTGACGCCGGTGGCTATCGGCACCACGTATGCGAGACCTATGCCTGCACCGCCGATTATGCCTATCGTGGCCAGCTTTCCGACGAAGCTTGCTCCGACAAGACCGCCCAGGATGTATCCCAAACCGAGAACAATGCCGCCCAATAGGGCTATTGTCCTGGGGCCATATTTCTTCATCAGGCGGCCGCCTATGATTGTCATTACAGCGAATGCGGCCAAACCGGCGCTGAATATGAGCTGGGTCTGGGTCTTTGTGAACCCGAACTCGCTCGGGGCGGCCGCGGTGCCCTGCAGAGGCGTCGTGAAAGCCGACCATGCATATATCGCGCCGAGGGCCAGCTGAATCAGTATGGCTCCGATGACTATTATCCACCGGTTCATGACCTTCCGGGGCTGTTCCTTGGTTTCCACTGCGGGGGACTGTCCTGACATGAAATGTCACCTTGCGCCCGCCCAAGTCAATTATGTTGATATATCTTTCTGAAAAGGTTCAGAGTTCCCAATGCCGGGACTGTATTTCTCTGGCCTCCGATATCCAATCAGCACCAACTGTCTCTGCGTCGCTGACATCGTCGAAGCATGTCCGGGTTTCCTGCCCTGAGGCCATGGCCATGCACGAACCTACCACGTCAGCGAGTGCGTTAATATTGTACCCGCCCTCGAGGAACACGGCCCACCTGTTCTCGCATATTTCCTGTGAAAGCTTCGCCACGGATGTCACGATGTCCAGATAGCCTCTGCTGGAAAGGGTGAGCGATGAAAGCGGGTCCATGTAATGCGCGTCCCCGCCCAGGCTGACGAGGACGGCATCGGGCTTGAACTGTTTCAGGATAGGCAGGATTATCTTCTCGACGGCCGCGTTGAAAGTCGCGTCACCGGATTGGCCGCACATGGGAATGTTGACTGTGTGCCCCTCGCCCTTGCCGATACCGGTTTGGACGGCCGGGCCAGTTCCCGGGTAAATCCCCCACTCATGCGTGGAGATGTACAGAATGTCGCTCCTGTCCAGGAAAGTGTCGTTGGTGCCGTTCCCGTGATGCACATCAATGTCCACTATGGCGACGCGGTCAAGCTTCTTCCTCAGCCAGTTCGCCGCAACCGCGATATTATTGATGTAGCAGAACCCCATGCCCATATCCCTTGTGGCATGATGGCCCGGAGGCCTGAGCAGGGCGAATGTCGGCTCCCTCCTGTCCAGCATGTTCCTCACCGCCGATATCCCACCGCCTGCCGCAAGCAAGGCCATCTCGTATGTGTGCGGATAAACAGCCGTATCCATGTCGAGCCTTCCCCGACCGAAATTCCTCAGAAGGTCCATATAGTCCTGTGAATGGACAGTCAGGATGTCACTCATATCGGCTGGTTCGGGGGTGATAACCTTGGCGTCAAGTTCGTGCTGGCCAACATAGGCCATTATGGCCTCCAGTCTCTCGGGGCATTCGGGGTGTCCCGGTCCCTGGGTGGGTTTCAGATAATCCTCGTGATAGACATACCTCACTGTATCAGCCCGCATTTTCCGCACTGCAGCTTCTGGTCAGGCAGCAGCACCAGCTCGCTGCCGCATTCCTGGCACCCATCGCGCTTTGCAGACGATGATTTTTCCTCGGCCTCTTTCAGGGCTTCGATGTGGCTCTCGTACTTTTCCTTCTCCCCAATATGGACCACGACAGTACCCGCAAGCCTGTCCAGCGCAGTCTGCCTGGGGTCGCCCCGCATTGCCATGCCCAAGGCGAAGTTGAGCGGTGGCAGTATGAACCAGAACAGCCTGTCCAGGTTCCTCAGGCACACGCGCCCGCCCAGGCTTTCGCCCTCGAGGGGATGCACCTTCAGGCCGAGCAATTTCTTCCCGACGGATGCGCCAGTCAGCGTCTCAGTCACGGAAGTGAATACGTAGAATCCCACGCTCAGGGTCAATCCAATGGTGAATGGATCCTCGATGTCTGAGATATAGAGAATTATTGGCAGCGGAATGAATATCATGAGGGCATCTGCGATGAACGCGGTTATTCTGTACAACCAGTGGCTGCGCAGGCTCTTGTCGTGGCCGAGTATGTCGAATCCCGTTACCATGTTACCACGGGTACATGGTCAATTGAGTTAAAATATAATCGGTGGGAAGGTTTAATATATTCTCATTGCCTTGAGGTTGGATAATATATCCAACGATGATGTTATGGACGGGAAAAATGCAATACCCAAACCTGCTGGCCAGGCGACTGGACCCGGCTTGCTGCCGATATTGGTCGTGACAATTGTGGCGATTGCCGCAGTCGGGGGGATTCTGCTGTACAATGAGTTCCTGAAGCCCGAGCCCGCGCTAGTCACCGCAACGATAAGAATCGACTTCGGCAACGGAACACTGATGGAAGATGGCATTGGCTCGGACAACAACACAGCGCTCGGGTTGCTGAGAGCATATGCCGGTGAGGAAAATGTCGCGGACAGCGGGGGCTTCATCACCTCGATATATGGTGTGGATTCGGTGGGCGATGTCCCCGAACTTGCCGGAACCGAAGCAAGATACTGGATGTACTACGTGAACGGGGAGATGCCCATGGAATCGGCCGCCCTCAAGGTCATCCAGGATGGGGACCTGGTCGAGTTCAAATTCGAGACCTCGCCATGGTGAGATATGAAAATAGACAGTAAAAAACTAGAGACAGCATTCTATCTCATATTTCTGGGCATTATATTGAGAATTATCATTAGAGCAGCCCTTGAAGGAACCAGCATTGGAAATATTGAGCCGATTCTGCCGTTAGCGCTTCTCGCTGGCTTGCTGCTTGGCGGATGGTATTCGCTTTGGGTGCCTTTGGTCATGATGGTGCTTTCCGACGCAGCCCTGTACATTCTGGGCATCGGCGGCTCATTGGGGTGGAGCTTCATACTGGGCGTGACATTCTTCACATGGACGGGAATGATGCTTGCAGGATTTGTCGGAAAATCCCTCAGGCCCAGGATGCTTCTGAGGATGAAGAACATGGCAGTATTCACAGGAGTCGGCATTGTCATGACCCTCATTTTCGATGCGTGGACATTGGTCGGTTTTTGGCTTTTGGACATACGCCCATTTGAGGAAGTCCTGGCAGGCCAGGTTTCATTCACGATTTACCACATACTCAGCACGCTGATATTCGTGCCTCTTTTCGGAACAGGCTATGTATATCTCAAGGAATATGGCATGCCGTTATTATCCGACTGGAAATCCAAGGCCGATGCACCCGAGGATGAGACCTGAGAAAGTTTTTTATGCCCCACGATTTATATGCTGAACAGTGGTAACATGAAATTATACTTGAAAATCTACTTCAGCAGTGAGGGAAAATCGATAATGGACGTCATCAAGCTGGCGGAGAATCAGGGCTTCGGTCCGAACGTCGGCGATTATGACTTCGTCATAGACTTCAACTCCCCCGAAGAATATACCAAAATCACCGAGAAGATCCACAAAATGTTGAAAGGCACGAAGTGCATGTACAAGGTCACGACGCACCAATGAACATTATCAGTCTGACCTTTCAAGATAATCCTTTATAATTTTCGCATGGTCGAACGCGAGTTCCGGCAGTTCATCCGGGCTGAATAGGTGGGCATCGGACGCATCGTCCCCGGCCTTTAACTCTCCGCCCACCACATCCATCTCGAACACGACAGTCACAGTGTGCCCCCTTGGGTCCCTGCCCGGGTCCGAGTAAACTCCCAGAAGGCGAATGATACTGGTCCTCAGGCCTGTTTCCTCCTCGACCTCTCTGATGGCTGCGGCCTCCACGGTTTCCCCATGGTCCACAAATCCGCCGGGCAGTGCATGGCTGCCTTCGAACGGAGGATTCTTCCGCCTGACCAGCACAATCTTTTCCTCGATTATTATTATGGCATCGACAGTCAACGCAGGGCTCTTGTGCATGAAGGTGCTGATGCGGGTCGATTATAAAATGATTATATCTTGGTGTAAGAGTTCAGTCTTGTGAAGTTCGGGAAACGGGAAACGGGAATGGGGAATCGTACGGAATGGCTGTATTACCAGCCATTGAATCCGTCATCGAGTCCCGCTTCCCTTAGCTTCAATAATCAAACAGATTCCCGAGTCCCGCAATTACAATAATAAATCAGATTCCCGGTTCCCGACCTGGAAACTTCACTTCACTGAATGCTTACATCTTGGTCAGGGAAAAGATGATGACGATTTCCTCCAGCAATATCGGCCTGCGAGTTCTTTTCTCACCCAGTAGCTCGTCCATTTTCCCGATGTACTCCGAATTCCTGGCCATATTATTGTGTTTGAAGAAATAATCGTACAGGTCTTCATTGTCGTCGAATATCCATTCGATGGAAAATGTCTCGGATTTGTCAAGGCAGAAGCTGCTGTTCCTCAGCGAATCCCGGGCTGCAGCCAGCCGCAGGTCTTCGTTCCTGAAGGCTCTGAAGAACCTGTGCATCTCACCCTCGACCGACGGCTCGATAACCAGTGCCTGGCCGCCCGATCTCAGCACCCTGTGAGCCTCTTTCAGGGCCCGGGTGCTGTCCTGGTGGTGCAGGGAGAAGGTGAATGCAACTATATCGAATGCCTCATCTGGGAATTCAAGGTTCTCGCCCGAACCCTGCCTGAAATCAACTCCGGGGACATTGACTCTGGCAACCGCCAGTTGCCCAGAGTCCGGGTCTATTGCGACTGCTTTTCTAGCATACCTGGCCAGGACTGCCGTGGACCGGCCGTTTCCGCAGCCTATTTCCAGGATGGACTTGCCTTCGAGTTCTGCATATTCCTGTATTTTCATGGCTTCGATTCCGACCCTATCCTGAATCATAGGAGGTTCTATGTGGCCAAATTATAAATACCTACCCCGCACAGCCGAATATCATATGCTGGTACTGAACCGAAATGCTTAATAAGGGGGCGGAAATAGTGGGGGCGCTCGGTTATAGCATACTGTAGTAGGGGGTTACCCCGCGGACTACAGGAGGACTGAAGTTGAAAGAAGACATAGTCGAACTGGTCAAGAAGGCGCTTGAAGGCTCCAAGGAGCGGAAGTTCAAGGAATCCGTGGATCTGGCCATCAACCTGAAAGGCGTGGACCTGAGCCAGCCCAAATACAGGATCGAGGAGGAGATTCTTCTACCCCACGGAAGGGGCCGCAATGTCAAGGTCGGCCTTTTCGGAGGCGCTGAGATTGCCGCGAAGGCCAAGGGCGTTGCGGACATAATCATCATACCCGAACAGATAGAGGAATACGCCGAGGACAAGCGCAAGGCCAGGAAGCTGGTCACAGCTCACAATTATTTCATCGCTGAAGCTCCGTTAATGCCCCTGATCGGCAAGAGGCTCGGGCCCGTTCTGGGCCCCAGGGGAAAGATGCCGAAGCCCATACCGCCCGGGGCTGATCCCACTGCCATGATTGGCTCGCTCAGAAAGACAATCAGGGTGAGAAGCAAGGACAGGAAGACATTCCACACGATGGTCGGCACCAAGGACATGAAACCGGACGAGCTGGTTGCAAATATTAAAGCAGTAGTCCAGAGGGTCACGGTGAAATTGGAGCAGGGCGAGAACAACATTGCATCGATATATGTCAAGACCACCATGGGACCGGCAGTGAGGTTGATGTAATGGAGAGGGAGCCGGCGACCTGGAAGAAGGAGTACATGAAGGACCTGAGGCAGGTCATCAAGTCCAATCCGGTCATAGCCGTGGTCAATGTCACTGGCATCCCGGCGCCACAGCTTCAGAACATGAGGGGCGGTCTGAGGGGCAAGATAACGCTCGTTGTCGCGAAGAACAACCTGATAGACCTGGCCCTGAAGGAAATGGATGCCGAGCTGCCGGGTCTGGGCAAGCTTTCTGATTTTATCGACGGGCAATGCGCCTTGATCGGCTCCATTGACAATCCGTTCAAGCTCTACAAGATCATGGAATCGACCAAGACTCCGGCTCCGGCCAAAGGCGGCGAGATAGCCCCGATGGACATAGAGGTCAAGGCAGGCGAAACCTCGTTCAAGCCCGGCCCGATCGTCGGAGAGTTCCAGCAGGCAGGAATTCCTGCCGCAATCGAGGGCGGTAAGGTCGTCATCAAGAAGGACAAGATGCTTGTCAAGGAAGGAGACCCGATACCTGTCAAGGTCGCTCAAATGCTTGCCAAGCTTGAAATATTCCCGCTCATAGTGGGAATGGACCTCAGGGGCGTTTACGAGAACGGCCTTGTGTTCAAGTCCGACGTCCTAGCGATTGACGATAAGAAGTTCATGGGCGACATGCTCGGGGCCATGAGCGGCTCTTTCGGAGTTGCCATTCACATCGGGTACACATGCCCGATGACAATACGCCCGCTGATAACCAAGGGATACGCCGAGGCCATGAACGTCGCGCTATTCGCGGGAGTGGCCAACAAGAAGACCATCAATCCCCTGATAGGCCTGGCGAACGGCAAGATGCTGGCGCTGGCAACGAAGGTCCCGGAGGCCCTCGACGAAGAGCTGAAAGGCGCGCTCTCAGGAAAATAAAGATCAAATGATATGGAGGTATGAAAAATGGAATATATATACAGCGCAATGATCCTTCATTCGGCAGGAAAGCCCATAACAGAGGATGCGGTCAGCAAGATCCTGACCGCGGCCGGCGTAAAGCCGGACACGGCAAGGGTAAAGGCCCTGACTGCGTCCCTGGAAGGCGTCGACATCGCCGAGGCGATGAAGACAGCAGTGGCGGCCCCGGCCGCCGCACCCGCAGCCGCGGCCGGAGCCCCGGCAGCGGCAGCCGACAAGAAGAAGGAAGAAAAAGAAGAGCCTAAGGTCTCGGAAGAAGAGGCCGCAGCAGGCCTGGGCGCTCTGTTCGGTTAGGCGTGGAATACAACTTTTCAGATTATTTCACGCCCGCAACGGACCACATCAGTGGACACGTTGACCGGACAGGCCCCGGCCGCCCCACACCAGCGAGAGCCGGGGTTGATTAGCCCGAGCCTGCCCAGCCAGGACCAGTTCATTTTAGCATAGTCTTGCCGTAACCAGGGCACTTGCCGGCCTGGAGAGGCGCGCTGCGGGGGCATGGTTGCGGGGGATGCTGGGAGCCGTAATAAATCCTGCTGATCTAGAATCCGTCAAGGCCTGGCTCCGGTCGCTTCCTTGTGAGGGCCAGCATCCTTTCCTTCATCCGTTTCTTGGTTCTGTAGTCGTAGACCACCTTCACCGGCTTCATCGTCCTCGGGTCCAGGCCGGTCCAGTACATGCAAGTGGACAGGGTCATGGGCGTTGGAGTGAACATCTGGAAGTTCTCGATGTTCCCAAGACCCGAAGCTTTCTTCACAAGGGCGTCCAGTGTCCCGGCATCCTCGCCCGGATGGCCAATCATCAGGTAATACCTGAGGCTCTGGCCTGTTCCGATGTTCAGCTTGCCGAACATCTCGACGAACTCATCGAACCTCTCCCCGGGCTTGTTCATCAGCCTGAGCACTTCGCCGGAGAAATGCTCCGGGGCGACCTTCAGGCAGCCCGAGACATGGAACTCGGAAAGTTCCCTGACATAATCCGGGCTTTCGACTGCCAGGTCATACCTCACACCGGAACGGACGAATATCTTCCTCACTCCGAGGACTTTCCTGGCCTGCCTCAGCAGCCTCAGAACAGGAAACTGGGTCCTGTCAAGGTTCCGGCACCCGAGGCATTGGCCTGTTTCGCACTTCCCGCAGTCTATGCCGTACATGTTGGCAGCAGGCCCGCCTAAATCGTCAATAACCCCCCTGAACTCCCTGTGCAGCGAAATCCTCTCCAGCTCGGCAATTATGCTCTCCTCCGACCTTGAGATGATGCGGTCGCCCTGGTGCAGCCCAAGTGAGCAGAAACAGCAGTTCCCTACGCATCCGCGGTGGGTCACGACAGAAAATTGCGCCATTTTCAGCAATGACCTGGGATGCATGTCCCTGGTGAAAGCGAGTCCGTAAATCCAGTCCAGGGTTTCAGATGTATACTGGGGGGCGGCAAATTGCAGGATGTAATTTCTGTTGTACTCCTGGCCAAGGTTCATGCGGTTCGAGAAGAGGTTCTGCATCCCGCAGAATTTCTTTTTATCAGCCGCGGCTTCGGTGTGGGTCGGGAGCTTTTCAAAACCTTCGGGGACTTCCTTGGCCAGGACGCAGGTCCCCGCCACCCCGAAAAAATCCCTTTCGGCCTTGGCCCGCTCTGCGAGCTCAATAATCTGGAGTTCGCCGTTCCCGTAGACCAGAACATCGGCCCTGGAGTCAAGGAGAATGCTACGCCTGAGCTTGTTGTCCCAGTAATCGTAATGCGTGAACCTCCGAAGCGAGGCCTCTATGCCGCCGATGATGATTTTGCAGCCCTTGAAGAGCTTCCTAAGGGCATTGCAATAGACGATAATGGTTCGGTCTGGCATGGGATTGGGCTTGGCGTGGGCATCTTCGGCCCTTTTCCGTTTGAGCGGTGTGTAATTGTTCAGCATGCTGTCGATTGAGCCGGAAGTGACTCCGAAGAATAGCTTCGGTTTGCCCAGCCTCTTGAAGTCCTTATCGGCCTTGGGCTTCTCGATTATGCCGACAGAAAAGCCCCTGGCTTCAAGGACCCTTGCGATCACGCCCACGGGCGACAGCGGGTGGTCGTCCCAGTATTCGGCCGTGACAAGGATGATGTCGAAGTCTTTTCCCGAGGTGGAGATGGGCATCGGGGCTGATAGGGTGTTTCGGGGTTATATATTTACAGGGCATTTTTTCCCCAGCATGCCTCGGCTGATTCAAACTACTCAATAGCTTAAGGCTGGGGAGGCCGATGTATTTGCTCTGGCATAGATTCGTCTTTTCAAACTTAGGATGAGAGAAACGATTCGGTGCTAGAGAATCTAACGCCAAACAGACTTCAATAACATATGATAATAATCGCTAGTTTGGCGATACGGGCTAATTTCCTCGGTTATTAATGCATTATTCGGAAATTGGCCCTATACCGAGCTGATTCTGCTAAAAGTTTATATCTAATATGCTGTTGGCTGTATCAAATAACATGGGCTTATAGATCAGCTCGGTAGATCGCCGCCTTCGCAAGGCGGAGGCCGCGGGTTCAAATCCCGCTGAGTCCATTTTCTTCATTTCTACCAACCTCTCGGCGGTAGAAAATGGTTAGCCGAATCGCCATTTGCATTTGATGCGCGATTCGGCGCAACCGACGAACTAGCGATTGCGGGCAATATATTACATAGTCTATTCGTCGACCTCCTTGACCCGTCTCTCTCATCCTTCCGTGTACAATTGTTAACAATAATCCATAGATATCCGCAAACCTACGTAGGGCAGTCTAAACCCTTAAATCCCGAATGGAATTCCCCTATGGTGCTCCCATGGGAAAGACCCTAGTCGAGAAGATACTGGCAACGCATGCTGACGAGGACGTGACCGCAGGAAAGATTGTCTGGATAGGCATTGACGTGCGCTCGGCCAGAGATTTCGGGGGCGCGAACGTTGTCAAGACCTTCAAGAAGTATTATCCCGGCGGGAAGGTCGAGGACCCGAAGAAGACATTCTTCACCTTCGACTGCAATGTTCCCGCCAACACGATACCGTACGCGAACAACCAGCAGGTTTGCAGGAACTTCGCCTGGGAGCAGGGCATCAAGCTGTACGATGTGGACGCAGGCATCGGTTCGCATGTGATGATTGAGGAGGGCATCGGGTACCCGGGTTCCACTGTGGTCGGAACGGATTCGCATCTCAACATCATGGGCGCGGTTGGCGCTTTCGGGCAGGGAATGGGCGACCAGGACATAGCGTTCGTCTTCAAGACTGGAAAAACCTGGTTCGAGATTCCGGCAAGCATCGTTGTGAACATACACGGTGACCTGCCGAAGAACTGCTCCGCGAAGGACCTGACCCTGTTCATCACCGGAAAGCTGGGCACCAAGACTGCCCTGGGAAAGGCAATCGAGTTCCGGGGGCCGGCGATCGACAAGCTGGACCTGGCAGGCCGCATAACCCTCGCGTCCATGGCCACCGAGATGGGGGCCATCATCGGCCTTATAGTGCCAAACAAGGAGGTGCTGAAGCATTTCGGCCAGAAGAAGGCCCTGGCTCCGGACAAGGACGCGGTCTACGAGAAGACAATAGACCTGGACCTCTCAGGCCTGAAGCCGCAGATTGCCAAGCCCCCGAAGCCAGACGCGGTCGTCGATGTCGGTTCCCTCGGAGGAAGGCCAATCCATTCTGTCTTCATCGGCTCCTGCACCAACGGGACTTACGAGGACATCGTTACTGTCGCCAAAATCATGAAGGGCCGCAAGGTTAAACCGGGAATCGTGGCCACACTGGTCCCAGCCACCATGAAGGCTTGGAAGCGGCTCCTTAAGGAGGGGCACATCATGACGCTGATCGAGTCAGGGTTCGTTGTATCGAATCCCGGGTGCGGTGGTTGCGCCTCCGGGCAGATCGGCATGACAGGCGAGGGCCAGGTGCATGTCTCCACGTCTAACAGGAACTTCGCTGGAAAGCAAGGTGCTGGAGACACGTATCTCGCTTCCCCGGAGACTGCAGCGGCTTCTGCCATACTCGGCAGGATTGCCGCTCTCGAGGAGGTGAAGTGATGATTTACAAGGGAAGGGCCTGGGTATTGCTCAGGGACGGAAAACTTATAGACGACATTGACACGGACATGATATTCCACAATAAGTACCTGGCAATTACCGAAATTGCAGAGATGGGCCAGTACGCGTTCGACAACCTGGAGGGCTACAGGGACTTCGCCAAGAAGGCTCAGCCCGGGGATATCATCATTACAGGCCAGAACTTCGGCTCAGGGTCGAGCCGCCAGCACGCTGTTGACTGCTTCGCTGCGCTCAAGGTGAGCTGCGTCGCTGCGCAGTCCTTTGGGGCCATATACAAGCGCAACGCTATAAACTCCGGGTTCCCTATACTCACGATAAAGGAAATTGACCTGGCAAAGGTCAAGGCTGGAGATATTATCGGGATGGATTCGGATGAGGGGACCATCAAGAAAGATGGCAATCTGGTCGGAAAACTTGAGCCCCTGTCCACGGTGCAGAAAGACATTCTCAAGGCCGGGAACGTGTTCGAGTATGCGAAGACCCTGTAGTACATTTTCCAAAATGGGAATTAATCATATATTAATTAAATTCAGGAGGGACTTCATCATGTTTGGTTGAGTCGTCAACATTAGATTCCGGAGGTGTTTTATCATTACGATGTTGAATCCGATAAATTATGTATATAACTATACAAAGGACAGACAATAATAATAATAATCCAATTGCCTGATAGACATAAATGGTTGTGGAATCATCATGTGTAATTGTCACAGTATATGTAACGTCTGCATAAGGTGTTGCCCCAGATACCGAAATTGCTGCATTATCAATGAGGATATAGCAAGTTTGACTGGGCTTATCAAACCATTCAAAAGAATCAGTATTTTCCGATACTCTTTCATATTGGAATGAGGGAGAATATCCATTGGAATATGCAGAAAATTGGCTGGAGGTTAACACATAAAAATCTACATTGCTTCCATTTGTGTTGAATTTAACTCTTATATAATCATCGCTTGACTCGAATCGGTATGTATGATATCTGCCCTGGGGAAGAACTTTCATTTCATATAAATCACCAATGGGTACAAAATTGTCAGTATAGATCATGAAATCATATGATACAAGGTTGTTGTCTTCATTAAATTCGTCAATACATTTAAATGGATCCCCATTGATTTGTAAATAATGCTGACCTGGTGTGGGATTTTGAATATCCAGATCGATGTATTCGTCACCTCGGGCGCGTATTGTCTCTATAGTTTCATTATACAGAGTTACTCCATTGTCAATCACTGTTAGAGGTGCATTTGTAATATTCACCCAGCCCTTATTTTTTACATCAATGTGTATTTGAATTCTCTCGGTGTCAAATACATTAGTTTGATAAGGATCAGGATCAAGAAAAGTTGTCTCGTTGTCAATACACAAGTCCGGAATAGTGGCGGGAACCACTATATATTGAAAACTCCCAACTTCCGGATACCTTTCGCCATCCCCCGCCTGAGGACTTACAATGATCCAATATTGTACAATTGTATATTCTGGCTGGGCAGAAATCATTCCCCAATATCTGTCAGTGGTGAAGGTCATTCTCTGATAATGTTCCATCTCATTTACTTCCCAATACAATGTAACATTCTGAATAAAACCCGAACCAGGAGCATAAATTGTAACCTGATGAGAAGGATTAGGTTCAGTAGGTGTGTGATGTACGCTATAAATTGTTGCAGCCTTTGAAGGAATACTGAAGAGTAAGTTGAAGGAAATGATGAGAATTGATATGGCTATAATCATGGTTAATATCTTCCCATTACTCATGAGGAATAAAATGACATCCTAATATAAATTTTTATGTGTGTAGGTGGCATGAAACATATGTGGACATTATCTGGATATTTTTATAACAATAGGTAAGACACGAATATAAATCGAATGAATATTATCATGTCCCAAGCAATTCCCTCACGGCCAGCCTGACCGCGTCTTCCGAGCTGTGCTTTGGTGTCCAGCCCATCGCTTTTGCCTTATCAATGGACAGCCAGGTCTTGGGTATGTCCCCCACCCAGCCCCTGGAGCCGCCCGTGTAATGGTATTTCACGTCCTTGAGGCCCATCTCCGAGACCACAATGTCCGCCACCTGGGTGACGTCTGTCCATTCCTCGCAGGCCAGGTTGAATATGTTGATTTGCTCATTGGACTTCTGAGTGCCCATGAGTATCCCGCGTACGCAGTCCTGGACCAGGAAATAGCTCTTCTTCTGCTTCCCGTCGCCCAGTATCTCGAGGCTGTGCGGGTTCTTCCTGAGCTTGGCAATGAAATCCACCAGCACGCCGTGGGTGCCCCTGTGGCCTATGACATTGGCAAATCGGAACATCCAGGCCTGCATCCCGAACGAGTGGCAGTATGACGATATCAGACCTTCGCAGGCCAGCTTGGAGGCGCCGTAAAGGGATATGGGGAGCATCGGCCCGTAGTTCTCGGGGGTCGGGAGGACTGTGGCTTCACCGTAGACTGTGGAACTGGAGGAAAAGGCAATCTTCTTGGTCCCGGCCTTGCGCATGGCCTCCAGGAGGTTGTGCGTCGCTATCGTGCCCTGTTCCAGGTCTATCCTTGTGTGGTCTATACCATGGCGGACATCCGGATTCGCGGCCAGGTGGAAAACCATTTCAACGCCTTTCATGGCCTTCCCGATATCGGCGGGATTAGTTAAATCCCCTTTGACCAGCTTGAAATTCTTCTTGTGATGCGCGACATATAGCTCATTGCCTGAGCTGAGATTGTCGAACGCTATTACATCGTTGCCTTTTTCGATGAGCGCGTCCACGAGGTTGCTGCCAATGAAACCGGCGCCGCCGGTGACGAGGATTTTCATGGTATCGTCTAACGCAGAAACTCTGACTATAAATGCTTTACGCGGATTCCCTATGTTTTAATATGCCGGAGTTGATTCCAGGCCATATGATGGTCTCCGTCATAGTGTCCACATACGGTATGGAAAGGATACGGGACACGCACCAGGCGCTGGATTCCCTGCTTATATCCAGTGACCCCGATTCCGAGATTCTGGTTGTCATCGACAGAAATGAAGAGCTGAGCGCAAACATTGAAAAACATTATGGTGGCAGAATCAGAATCGTAATCAGCGAAACAAAAGGGCTGTCCAATGCCAGGAACCTCGGGGTTGAGAAGGCTCGTGGCGAAATTGTAGCTTTCATGGACGACGACGCAATTGCCTGCCCTGGGTGGATTGGCAGCGTCAGGAAGGCTTTCACAGAGAACCCGGAGGCGGATGCAGCAACAGGCAGAATCGAACCCGAGTGGATGGAGCCGGGGCTGGACTGGCTTCCACGACCGCTCTACTGGATTGTTAGCTGCACATACACAGACCTGCCTGCGGGTGAAGAAAACAGGACTGTCATAGGCGCCAACATGGCTTTCAGGAAGAAGAAACTCCAGGAAATCGGGGGATTCCACCTACAGTTGGGCGCGGTCCAGAAATGGAAGAAGAGGGGCGGAAAATGGATTTCCAAAACCGGCCTTGTGGGGGAGGAGAGGGACCTATGCATAAGGCTGCTGAACTCAGGAGGAAAAATCGCCTATTCCCCGGACATGGCCGTGAAACACAAGGTGTACGGGTTCAGGCTGACGATGAAGAACATGCTGGAAAGGTGTTATTGGGAGGGGTACTCGAAAGGCCTGATAGAAAAAAAATATTCCAAAATGACCCTGGCCGTGGAGAAAAATTATATATTCCACCTCGCCAAAAGCATCAAGGGGGATGCGGGAGGATATACTGGGCCAAGGCAGGCAGCGACCATTTGCTTCACGGTTTTGGCTGTCGGATTTGGCTATATCCGGTTCAGGATTCGGGGAAGGGACTTCTCGGAATAATTTCTGATGGCCAACTTTTATATCCCACAGAGTCATGGAATCTCCAATGAGCGGGTTTATTTCCGTGGAGAATCGCACTGGCGCACCGGGTTTCATACACCATATGTTGACAACGAGGCACAGCCATGGCATCTCAATATTGATGGCCTCATTGTCTTTGGTTCTTTGGGCGGTTTCAATCGCCCAGGCCAAAGGAGAGGTTATAGGAGATTACGGCCTATTTTCCGTGCTCCCGGCAACTTACTATCTGGGTGTGTTTCTCTTACTTTTCTCAATGTTCTACGCAGCGTTTTCATCGAAGTACAACCCTAACAGGAGTTATCTGAAACTGTTCCTGTTCCAGTCATTCATTCTGATGGCCTTCATGCTTTTCACCCCGACGCTGATAGAGGGTACGGCCAGGTCTCCTCACAGCTGGCTGAAGTACGGTTATGCGGATTACATTGTCCGGAACGGGCACATTTCTCAGGCCGTTACCTACTACCACAACTGGCCGGCGCCGTTCATCTACACGGCCGAGCTGGTGCTGACCTCGTCACTCGGGCCGGAATGGTTCCCAGCTGTTTTCCCTCTTGTCCTCGACACAATGATATTCGTCATTGTGGCGGCATTCTGCCTTCGGTTCTTCAAGACTGTGGCCTCACAGTATCTGGGAATTATGCTGTTCCTGCTAGTTACCTGGGAGAATCAGTTCCATTACGTGCCTCAGCTGTTCGCATTCCTGCTGTTGCTCCTAATTATTTATTTGGGCATTTTCTATCTGAAGAAGGACAATCTCTGGATGCTGGCCATAATCGGCCTGCTCTTTGTGGCTCTACTACTAACACACCTGCTGACCGTGTTTGTGGCTGGTCTATTCCTTTGCATAATAGTGCTCTTCCAGTTGTTACCCAAATCAAAGGCCGCAGAATCCGGAAGGCGCAGGAGTATGTTCGCAAGAATATTCAGACGCAAGTTCTGGCATATTACGTTCAGGCATGCTGTGAGGCGGTTCCTTGCCCACAAGAGAATTGTCGCAGTCATAGCAGTGATTGCGGTCTGCGGAATAGTAGCATGGTATGTATTCGCACGTGACTGGATTGCATTTGTCAATTGGCGCCTTGAACCGAGCATCTGGCCTATCATGATTAGGGGATATATTAACAAACTCTATAGCGGCTCCGACGCACACGGGAACCTTGTCTTAATAAGGATGGCCTTTACAGTTCTGATTGCTGCACTCGCCCTGGTGGGTGGGAAGCTGGCCCGCGACCGCAGCAACGTGCGCGCTATGTATGCTGTGGTCATCGCGGGGATTGCGCCTGTCTTTCTTTTCTACTATGAAGCCGAGATCCTCCAGAGGTCGCTTCTCTTCTGTGGGCTGGCGCTGGCCGCTCTAATGACACTTGGCGTGAACAGAAAGAAATTTCTGGCGGTCATCATGGTTTTCTGCTTCGCAGCCGTGCCCCTGCATACCCTTGCCATGTACGGCAACGAGAAGATTGATTACACACCGCCCTCGCAGATTCCAGGCGCGGAATTCGTGTTTGAAAATATCCCTGGTGGATATCTGATCAGCGGAAACCAAGTAGAGGGCAGCCAGTATATTGAAAGGTATTCTCGACCCAGCATTTATCGAATAAACGATTACCATGATTCTGATTCCGGGGTGTATCTTGTGTATACATCCACGGAGGAATACTTTGCATTGTGGTATCTTGGCGATGAACAATATATTTCATTATATAACAATATTATTAATCAGCCAAGCACCATTAAAATATTCAATTCACCAGATTGCCAAATATACATTTGGTATTAAATTCAGGAGGTCATTTGTATAATGCGTTCCCGAATACTCGTTTGTCATATGGGGCTTTATTGTTCAAGAGTGAAGTAAAATCTGCCGATATTAATGATTGTTGTTTTTGGTTAGTTTCTTATTGAATTCTTTGAATTGAACCTCCCGGTCGAACATCTTGCAGAAACAATCTGACTGCTCTTCTGCCTTCAGTTTGAATGTTCTGTTTATTAATAATTCTTTTAACGCGTTATAAATGTCCGTTTTTGATCCCCATTTCACATTGATACCTATGCCATACTCAGTAATGAATGATGAGATATAGCTCTCTTTATTTGAGAGTGCTAATATTGGCAGTCCAGAACTTAAATAATCATATAATTTCGCTGGAAAAACGTAATTTACTTGGGAATCTTCCGACCGGAGGGGGATTAATCCTACTATTGCATGACGGAGCATCGCCAACATCTCGATGTGGGGAAGGTTGAAATATTTCACTTTATTTTCCAAACCAGCTTTTGTGACTGCATTTTTAAAAGTGGAGTCAAGTGTAGATGAAAAAATCCATAACTCAATATCTGGATTCTCCTCTGAGAGTTTGCACATAGGTTCCAGGATGATTTCGGGGGAATAGTATGTCAGGCCGAGTTGCCCTACATATGCAATTACACGTCTGCCTTTGAATAAAGATTCAATCTTCGAAGAAGTAGCCATTGATATGGCATTTTGAACATCACCAACATTTATACCATTGCTCATTAGGATCGGGGGTTGTGAAATTCCATCGTGTAGTTTATCACCAATTTTTTTATGAACTGCAACAATAATAAGCGCTGCTGCGTCAGCACCTCTCGCAAACCATTCAATAAATCGAACTGGCAGCCTGGCAACTGATCCAGTGATACCACCAATTTTTTTAATAGCTTGCTTATTTCTATCTTGCCAGAAATCTCTGTAATCCAGAACATATGGTGTTCTAACAATTCTGCACCAGGCAGAACCAAACATGACTACGCCTGGAGGTGACGTAAATATTACGCGGTCTGGTTTTAAAACCATCGAATGAAAAGCTGTGATAAAAAACCATATGAGTGCAAAAATAGGATTTGGATCGTGATGTTTGAATGCTCTACCGAGTGTGTCTTCCCCGATTCGCGATATGGTGATGTGCACTTTTCTGTCAGTATTCTCAAGTATCGGTGGGTACCTAAAATGAGGGTTCCAGATAAGGACATCAACACGTTCAATGATTTCCTCTTTGGCAAGTCTCTTTACAAGATTGCTCATTCGGGTTCCTGCGGCTGTATGGTTAGGTGGATAATAGGGAGTCACTACCATGATTCTCACTTATTCCACCTCAGAAATAGTATACATGCGCTTCCCGGACTCCGGCCAATCAATATGGTCTGGAAAATCAATTTTAATTTCAATCTGGCTACCTAGGTATTCTTTCATATGCTTAATCAGATACTGTAATCCGCCCTCCGTGAAAGCGGGTGTTCGGACAATCTCAACAAGCAATCGTGACCGTTCCTTTTGGAAAATGCGATATTCCCTTATGCCACCCACATCTTTAAACAAGTGTGGGAAGAACTCGCCTGGAACACGCTTTCCGTCAGGAGTTACAATGACATCATGAACACGACCTTCAATGGATTTAATCAATGATAGGGTCCGGCCGCATGGACAGGCATCATCCATAGGTTCCGCTAGATCCCCAATCTGGTACCGCAACCAAGGCATCGCCGTGTTACGTAAGTCTGTAATGAGTATGTCTCCGCTTTCACCTTCAGAAACGACCTCACCATCTTTCACGAACTCAACTATTGAATTCTCTTCGTAGATATGATATCCATCTACTTCCTCACACTGATGAGCCCCGAAAGCCGTCTCTCGATTGCCATAGCCATCATACACTGTACAACCAAATGTTGCCTCAATCGTTTCCCGGTGGATGTCGAACAGTTTTTCTGCAGTCGTAATAACTGTCTTGATGTGTAAATCATCTATATTATTCTCTTTTGCATATTTCGCGAATGTGTATATTGATGATGCGTAAGCTCGCACTACCTTGGGCTTATATTCACGAATCACTCGCACGAACTCGGCCATGTTATCGTCTGATAAGCAGAAGGAATTGAGGGTCTTTCTCTGTAGTAACGCAGATCTAAATTTGGCCTTCGTTTCATTTGCCTTTATTGCATCGAAATTCGCTGCCCATAGCTCGACTAATTTATCTCTTCCAACACAATATCCAGACCATTTCCAAGCTCGATGTGCAGCAGCCATCTTCCAGTCATGCATCTCAGGGGATACATAGAATTCCAATGGTTCCCCCGTCGAACCGCCAGTTCTCTCTAGGGCCATCCTTTCCCGTACTGAAGATTTTAGTTCGGAAAGATGCTGGCGTACGTTATTTTTAGTTAGTACCGGCAACTTTTTCAAATCAGAGATGGATTTTATATCCGATGGTTTGAGCCTGTTATTTTTTAAATTATTATGATAATATGGTACGTTATTATACGAATGTTCGAGCATCCTTCTGAGTAAATTGTATCTGTATTCATCTAATTTCTCTCTCGTCCAGTATTGACTTTTATTCAAAAATCGCCGTTTAGCATAAATACTCATTACTTCATTGATAATCATACACTATCACCGTACGAGTGATTTTGTATATGGATGCATTCGAACACCGTAATGACCCAATACACTAATCAATTCATCGAATACTTCATCTTTCTTTGTACAAATGTAATTGCGATTAGATAAGTCAACAACCCCAAAAAAATCATCTTGTTTGTTCATAATGTTTGCATCTAATTTATCGATGGATAGAAGGATTGTCCTTAGATTAGGTTTTTGATTGTGGAGTTGATCTTCAGATGAGACGAGGACTATATTCCACTTATTGTTATTACTTGCGATATTCCATGAATTGCCATCCTTCACTATTACAAACGGGTCATTCTTCTTGATTATTGACTTAATGGAATAAGTTTCGTTTAATGACTGAGTAAACTCATCAATTATTTTCGAGGCGATTGTTCGCTTTTCTTCCTTCGATGGCTCATGAGGATACGTAGTTGAGTCCTTAACTACCTTGGCAGGAGCACCCAGGGCAAGAGATTTGGCAGGGATGTCTCTTGTGACAACCGAGCCAGCGCCCAGCGTTGCACCAGAGCCGATAGTAATTCCGGGCATAATGATAATGTGCCATGGTAGCCATACATTTTCTCCTAGAGTTGTGTCCGCGAAAGCTATGGGATACCCATCAAGAACAGATTGCCAGGAACCATGTGTCCATATCATTGTCCACCCACCGATTCCGGTTCCATTACCTATGGTTAGTTTACATGATGTATTTAAGTAACAATCTTCGAATACCCAAACATCGTTGCCTAATACAAGTTCTGAACGGGGGGTGGGTAAACCACCGATTGTACATCGCGCATCTATGCGGGTTCTGCAGCCAATTTTTATTTTCTTGCAACTGATTTGGACATTGTCACTAATGGTAACATTATCACCAATAAAAATCTCCTTTCCAAGGATTGTCGTGTTATTTCCTAATTTTACTCCACTTCCGATGTGGACATTTTCTCCGATAATGCAGGAGCCATAGCCTATGTGAACATTATTGCCCATGTTTGGTGAATAAGCCAATTTATGAAGGGTACGCCTTCCTGGCAAGTTACGCATAATCCATAATCCAGCTCTGAATTTGCCTGAATTTATCATGTCTGCCACCACCCCATCAATTCATTTGCAGTTTTAATACTTCCATTGGAATCCAATATGTGTTCTATCAACACATTGTATAGTTCCGCCCACCTTGGAAATGTATAAGGATCCCATGAGTTATTATGCCAGTTAAGCACAACAACTCCGTGCGCCTCCTTGACAATATCAATTACCTTCTTCGATTCCAGTAATGCTTTATCGTAAGGATAGGCCCGATAGCCTTTTTGCAGTAATGAGCAGTCCATGATGGTGAAAGGTAGTTCGAATATATTCATCCCATCGGGCTGATAAGGATAACAATAACCCACCTTAAACCCCTCTTTTTTTGTAAAACCGATTGTAGAATCATAGATAAAACCACATTTCTCTTGAATTGACCATGTCATTTCGGGGTCGAAATTTGCATAGTGTTGGCGAATTCCCGCGACCGAATGGCCAAGTATCTTTTCTAAAATTGCTTTCTCATCCGACAAATAATCGTAGTTCATGTAGGAATTGAATGAACCATGAAGTCCCACTTCCCATCCGTTTTTATCAAGTTGTTTTAATTCATCTTCAATTGTGTATATATCGTAGGGGCCATCATGTTCTGTTCTACACTTTGAAATGAAGTAAAAAGTAGATTTTACTCTGTGTTCCGTCTCCATGTCGCAAATATCGTCAATCCCCCAATAATAATTCTTATTATTTGAAAGCGTCGAGGGATGCTTGATGGATAATAATATCCGTCTGGGGAGACTCCAATTAATAAAATCAACATCATGCGTTAAAACACCGCAGAATTCTTTTCCACCAGGATACTGCACATCAATTTTTGTGTGCAACTCATGCTCTTTATTCCAGGGGGTCTTCATCGTCAGTATGTCCATCTTATCCTTTGGAATATGTGCAATCATTAAAATCGCCTATATAACGTTTCTATTTAAAATTACCCAATTTATACCATAATGCAATCCTTGAATAATATGATTTTGCATAGTTGAGCCACATCCCACAAATGTGTTAATTGTTTCCTCTAGGCAACCTCATTAACACAAGGTTATAAAAATTACTAGGACTTGTGGTGAGGTGCAATGGGCGAGAAGGAAAATGCCAGAAAATTCACGCTCGATGTCGGATGGGCGAGCATTAGCCTCCTGTCCATGATGGCTGTTGGCTTCATTCTAAGTGTTATTCTAGGAAATTACTTTGATGCCACTGGGCTGGGTGCATACTCGATGGTCCTCACAATTTGGACCATCGCCTCCCTCACCGCTGGAATCGGCATACCCATGGCTGTGATAAAGTATGTTGCAGAACATCTCGATAAACAAAAAATCTGCAACTCCATAATATCCTCGTCAATGCTGCTAGGAACTTTTACAGGCCTGGGAGTGACTGCAATCCTGTTTCTCTCATCTGAAATTATCGAAAATTATCTCAACATCCCCAACCTTGGACATCTGCTGAGGATTGTTTCCTTCTCATTCCCGTTCGTTGTGAATAATGAGATTTTCCTTGGAGCACTAAACGCGTATAGGAAGATGAAGGCGTATGCGGTTGTAGAAATATTCCGGAGGGGGGGTATTTTGGTCATCACATTGGTGCTTGTCTGGCTCGGCATGGGCATTGAAGGAGCTGTTATTGCCCTGGTCGCTGCTCCGGTCTTGACTACCGGAGTCATTTTACTGTTGCACAGAAAGTACTTCAAATTCGAAAGGTTCAAAACCGCAAAGACATTGGGCAAAATATCCAAGTTCGGCGGCCTGCTGTATGCAGCCAGCGGTGTCGCGCTGGTCAATTCCAGTGCCGCAACCCTTCTGATAGGATTTTATCTGACGGATGCGGATGTCGGTGTGTATGCCGTGGCATTGATGTTCTTCAATGCCATGATTCTGATTCCCCAAGGAATTCAGAAAATCACATATCCAGCTTTTGCGACACATCTCGCCAACAAGCGCAAGGCTTTGATAAAGCGGATGATGGGGTTCACAATGCAGTTCTCCCTCATACTGATGGCCCTGACCTGCCTGATTCTTGTGTTTTATTACGACGATATAATCAGCCTCATATTCCCTGGGAAGGAAGCCTTCCTGAAGGCTGTCGAGCCCCTCATTATCCTGGCTGTCATCGGTGTCCCGTTCGGTATAATCGTACCTATCGGCGCAATATTCACATCTGCCGGCCGGGCTGACCTGTCTCTGAAGATTGCGATTGTCCAGGCTATTGCGAACATCAGTCTTGCCTTGATACTCATACCAGTGTCCCTCAAGGTGTACGGGCTCGAGTTAGGCGGCCTCAACGGCGCCGCCATCGCGCTTGGTGCCAATTTCATCATAGGTCTCGGATTTACTGTGGTTCTGATTAGACCAATTTTGAAGATACGGGTGAATTACACTAAGATACTCGCCGGTTTCGGCTTGTTCTTCCTGTTTCTGTCGGCGGGTTTCCTTGCTGTCTGGTTGGCCGATGTCGAGGAAAACATTGTCGGGGCCATCATAATTCCGCTGTTCGTGTGCAGCTTGTTCTCCGCGAAGGTTCTTTCCCGCGACCTGATCGACATGGCTCTGAAAATAATGAGAAAAGAAAAAGGAATCTCTGTATAAGGAATTCAGGGCAGCACACGGGAAAGCTCGTCCCTGGAAGGGAAATTAATGAGCACTCCCCTTGCAGTTCCATGGTAGACGACCATGCTTCCGGCAGCCACGGCCGAGGCCCCGACCTTCACCGCCTCCCCAAAGTCCTGGACTTTCCCCGCGCCGCCGCATGCGATTATTGGCACATTCACAGCATCCGAAACAGCCCTGATCAGTTCCAGGTCGTATCCTTCATAAGTGCCGTCCCGGTCTATGGATGTCAGCAGAATTTCCCCGACGCCCAGCTTCTCGACGAGCATGGCCCATTCCACCGGGTTCTGGCCTGTGTTTTTAGTCCCGCCGTGCGTGTGAACACGATACTGGCCTGACCAGCTCTTCTTCACGTCGATTGAGGCCACAATGCTCTGGCTCCCGAACTTATCTGCGGCTGTGATCACGAGGTCGTGGTTCATTGCCAGGTGTGAGTTTATCGCTATCTTCTCCACTCCAAGTGCGAAAATCCTTTTCATCTGTTCGATGGAATGGATGCCCCCGCCGTAGGTGAAGGGCATGAAGCATTCGGTGGCGATGTTGGCTATGATGTCGTAAGGCGGCTCCCTAGACTGCTTCGTGGCATTGATGTCCAGGAATATCAGCTCGTCCACTTCCTTCTCGTTGTAAATCATGACTGCGTTAACTGGGTCACCGACATAATTCGGTTCTTTAAATTTCACGGTCTTGACCAGTTTCCTGCCATCAAGTAACAGGCACGGCATCACCCGGGTTGTAAGCATCAGGCCATCTCCGCGAAGTTCTTGAGGAGCTTCATGCCGAACTTGTGGCTCTTCTCTGGGTGGAACTGCACTCCCCGGATGTTGCCCTGAGCCAAAGAGGAGCAGAAGTCATGGCCATATGACGTCGTGGTTAGAACATTGCCATTGTCGGCGCACCTGACATAATATGAATGGACAAAGTAGAACCTCGGCTCCGGATACATGTCCCTGAACAGCGGGTCGTCGCGCTGGATAGTCACTGTGTTCCAGCCCATGTGGGGGACTTTCAGGCCGCAGTTTTCGAATCGCACGGTTTCCGCATCCACCCAGCCCAATCCTTGCGTCTTGCCCTCGGTGCTGCCTCTTGTCAGGAGTTGCATCCCAAGGCATATTCCCAGAAGTGGAGTTTCATCGCTTATTACTCGCTTCTTCAAGACCGGGACAAGCCCTGACGCCTCAAGGCTCTTCATTGCTGTATCGAAGGCTCCGACACCGGGAAGTATGAGCTTGTCCGCTTTTTCTACCGCTCCTGGTTCTTTGCTTACAATGGCTTCGGTGCCGGTCTTCCTCAGCATGTTCTGGATCGAGCCGAGGTTGCCCACGCCGTAATCGATTATGACTATCATCTGAATCCACCGTATTTATTTGCAGTATTTAACGTAGAAGCTTTTTGTGACGCGGTCTGTTTTATAAAATACCCAGAATACCGGCTTTAGAGCCCTGAAGGTGCCATGGTATGTCTTGTAATCCTTCTCCCCCTTTGGCGGGAGTGCGAGAATGCGCTCGTACTCCTCTTCTGTGAGGTCTAGGCGCTTTAAAATCTCTCTTTTGATCTCGTCTGGGTAATATGGTGGCTTGGTGATTTCCGTGAGTGCCTCCTCCCGCGTAATCTGCCCCGAACGCACGAGCGCAGAAAGTTCGACGTAACGGAAGTCGCGATTGTACTTCGTGTTTAGGAGCCAGTGGTTGAATGCACAGAATCTGTTCTCCATGTGGTGGCCACCGTACCACTTCCAGCCAAATTCCTTGTTAAGGAACTTTTTAATCTCGACTTTGTTGTATTCCACGTAGTAAAGTGGCCGGACTTTCTTGATGTTCATGAGCATCCACTTCATCCAGCGTCCGAGCCACAGATTTGGAAAGTTCTTCATCTTCCTCTTTCCAAACTTGTCGTGTATATCCTGGATGTACTTTGCATCGTAATAGAGCCATCCAAGCGGCGTCATACCTTCAGTTCTGAAGGAATGACCTTCCAGGATGTATTTAATCTTGAACTTCTCCGCAGCAAGATATAGTGTGGTTGCGAGCCCAATGTCGGAAAGACCATCCACTTCTGGCACAGATGATTTGAACATCGCCGCAGCGAGGTCGTTGAACTCCTCGTTATCCATGACAAATGTCCAAAGTGGGATGTCCAGCTTCTTCAGTATCAGGTCGATGTTTTCCACAGCGGTATTCGAATTCCAGGTATTGTCGAAGTGAACCGCTATCGGGCGCAGGCCCATCTTTACTTTGGCCAGATACAATAGGTAGGAGGAATCGCAGCCTCCGGATATTCCAATTACGCAATCATATTTTTTCCCCTTGCCTGCCCGTTTTATCTCCTCAGCCATCTTCATCAGGCGGGCCTCACCCTCCTTGCCCGTGGGATATTCCTTCTCCATCTCATCCTGTAGTTTGCAATAGTTGCAGATGCCTTTCTCGTCGAACGTAATGTTCGGGGTCGTTTCGTCGTAGATGCAGCGCGTACACTGTTTCATCTTGCATCCTCCAACCACAGGTGCAGAGTGACTTCCTCGTAGACGGATTCGAACGCATGCTGGACGTGCAGCCTCGCGGATGTGTGGTTCTTGCTCGCGTAGCCAGAATCGACGTAATCGGCCCCCATATCCTTCATCAGGGATATTGTGCCACCGAACAGGGTCTTGCCAAGACCCCGACCCCTGAATTCTGGATCCAAAGCGAGATGACGCATTCGGGCGTACCTGTAACCCATCATTTCCGATAGAGATTTGTCAATTGCGAATGCAAAGTAGCCAGCCACCTTGCCGTCCGCCTCAATGACCGCAATGGGTTCTTTCTTCTCCCAGCTTGTTCTTACCCACTTCGCTGGCATGGAATCGACCTTTTCTTTGGGGAATCTGCCATCGCAATGGAAATGGCTTCGCTGGAACGAGCTTATTCGGGCAATTTCTACAACGCGGTCCAAATCAGTGGCCACCATCAACCTTACATTCTCGCTTCTGGATATGTCATTACACTTCAACACAGGCCAAATGATATTCTCGTAGTATCTGAATCCGTGGGCCTGGAACTCGTGGACAGCATCTATGTTGTCACCGTTGATTCTGGTCGAAACGAACACCCCACCCTTTTCACGCAGGTATTTCAGGCATTGCTCCAAAAGTTTCCGCAGTTCGGAGCCATCCTGGCATATGAATACCTGAATTGAAGCCATCCTAAATCCAAAATGTTCCTCGTCCCATTCGGGCACTCTGCAACCAATGAGATTCGGCTGGTTGGAATTCAACCCAAAGAAAAACGACCATTCCCTGTCCCTCAGCAACCCATTCAGCCTGGACATGAGAAAACGTTCCCATGCATTCGCATTCTTCGAAGGATAATTCCTGTACTGGTCATGGGGATAATCTGGCAAGACCCGTTCCACAATTCGCAGCATCTCCGCGACTTGAATTGCATTAAAATTCTTCCCGCCAGAGGATACGCAAGCTCTGTTTTCTTCCTCGGTCATCGCAGCACCGGTTCTCGCATCACAGATTCGTACCATTTCACAGTGTTCTTTATCCCGGCATCGAAGCTCGTCCTTGGCTTGAAATCAATGAGTTTTTTCGCTACGGCGATATCGCCCCTATGCCTCATTACGTCCGCCTTGCGTATGCGCTGAAACTCGAACTCGCCTTTATAATTCATTTCTTTTGCGATGGCTTTTATCATGGCCAATATTGTGATTTCCTTGCCGGTGGCTATGTTCAATACTTTGCCGCGGGTGTTCTTGTGTTCATATATCTGGACCATCGCTTCGGCCGTGTCCCCGACATAGATGTAGTCTCTTGTCTGGACACCTTTCCCGTGGACTATTGGCTTCTTGCCCTCCATGATGCGCTTGATTGTAATCGGAATCACTCCGGCGTAAGAGCCCTCGTTCTGCCTGGGGCCGTAGTTGTTGAACGGCCTGACAATTGACATGTCTATGCCGAATGTGTTCACGTATGTCTGGGCGATTAAGTCGCATGCTGCTTTGCTGGCTGCGTACGGCGTGGTCGGATGGAGCGGATGGTCCTCGGTCATTGGAACGGTTTCGGCTGTGCCGTAAACCTCCGATGAAGAGCAGTGAATCAAAGTTTTAAAATAATCATTTTTTACCAGTTCCAGCATTGCAAGAGTTATATTTATGTTGTCCTCGCATGTTATCTTTGGAAGCTCGTGGCTCGTGAGCAATGGCACGACTGCGAGATTGAACACCACGTCAATCTCTTCCAGCTTCATTATGTTCTTCATTTTCTCATAATGCCCTGCATCCTGGTAATATAGTTTGACAGACTTCGAGGCGTTCATGGCGTATTCAATGTTTCTTTGCTTCCCCAGGAAAAAGTTATCGACAATGACAAGCTTTTCCGGTCTATCCTTCATGATCCGGTCCACAAGATGGCTGCCGATGAAGCCGGCGCCGCCCGTGACCATTACGACTTTGTTTTTCAGGCTCATTTCAGCACGCTCCTCAGCGCCTTGGCCGCCTCTTCCACTTGGGAGGATGTCATGCTGTAGTACAGCGGAAGGGCAAGCGCCCTGTTGAATATGTCAAGGGATGTTGGGCATCTGTCTCTGGATTTGTACACTGGCTGGATGTGGGATGCGTATGTTCCGATGTTCGCCTGGACACCAAATTTCGCAAGCCGGTCTATGATTCTGTTGCGGTTGATCTTCCTGTCCAGCAGTGCCGTGTATGTCTGATAGACATGCTTGCATTTCCTGTGGACGCCCGGGGGCTGTATGTTCCCCATGCCCGAAAGCAGGCTGTCCCATTGTTTAGCAATCTTCCTCTTTTTGGCCAACACCCTGTCAAGCCTGCGGAGCTGGACTATACCTACGGCAGCAGTTATGTCGCTCATCTTATAGTTGTAGCCAATGTCGGTGAATGTCGGAACTGAAAACCCTTTGCTGCCCTCCCTGTCCCATGCTATCTTCATGCCGAACACGGAAAGATGGCGCATTTTCTCCGCCAGGCTTTTGTCGGCAGTCACGATCATGCCGCCCTCGCCGGTGGTCAGGCCCTTCCTGGCGTGGAAAGAAAAACAACCGATATCACCAATCGTTCCGGCCTTCCACCCTCTGTATGTGGCTCCGAAGGCGCAGGCAGCGTCCTCTATCACCCAGAGATTGTTATCTGTCGCAAATTCATTTATCGGGTCCATGTCCGCAGGCTGACCGAAGGTGTGCACAGGAATCACTGCCTTTGTACGGGGAGTGAGTTTCTTCTTGAGCAGCGACGGGTTCAGGTTGTACGTCTTTGGGTCTATATCGATGAATCTGGGTTTGGCTCCGCAATAAACAACAGAATGGCCTGTCGCTGGATATGTGTAATCGGCAACAATCACCTCGTCACCTTTCTTTGTTCCGATTGAGATAAGGGCCAGGTGGAGGGCTGCGGTGCAATTGGCGACCGGTATGGCATGCTTGACTCCAAGGTAATCGCGTGCCTTTTCCTCGAATTCCTTGGTCTTCGGTCCCTGGGACACCCAGCCCGAGTCAAGAACTTTTTTTATTTCGTCCAGTTCCTCGGAGTCGAAATAGGGGCGCATAAGCGGTATTTTTTCCTTCATCTGCATGCTCCTTGTTATATAATTCAGGAAATAATGGGGATACTTAAAAACCTATGCTATCGGTTGGTTTCCAGCAAGTTCGATATACTTGGCTTCGGCTACAGCCATGTTCTTGTGCCAATCTCCGATGGCAAGGGCTCGCCTCCGGCCCTTCTCGCCGAATGATTTCCTTTTCTCCGGGCTGTTGATCAACAGAAGCAATTTTGAAGCCAGGTCTTCGGGATTCCCTCCTTTGAAAAAAAGACCATTCTCGCCGTCGATTATGCCTGCATGCTTGCCGCGGACACCTGCACCGATAACCGGTACTCCCGAGCTCATAGCCTCCATCATTGCCACGCCTATTCCGCCACCAGCTTTGTCGGTGAAAAAAGTGTCAACATAAATGTCGGAGCTGGCTATGTATTCATGAATCTTTTCGTGTTCCACCCAACCGAGAAATTTCACGTAACCTGTCACATCCAGGGAGGAGGCAAGCCCCTCCAGCCTCTTCCTCTCCGCGCCATCGCCGATGATCAGTATTTTGGTATCAACCTTTTTTCGGACTAGGAGTTGCGCTGCTTCAACCAGTGTTTCCACATGGTAGAAGTCCTCAAGGGCATATGCAATAGTGATAAGGCATTGGGCTGGAGTGTCCAACAGGGTGCTTCTTAGTGCATCCGAACGCGCTGCGGGCGTGAATCTTCCTGTGTCCACGCCCCATGCCTGGATGATCACTTTCTCCGGTGCACATCCGAACTCGACAAGGCGGTCTTTGGCAGGCTCGTCGCCAGCAAATACCGCGTCAGCAGCCGCAAACATCTGAGCTGCTAGCTTTTTATTTTTGTCCCTACCCTTGAAAAGTATTGTGCAGCCCCACATGTGCAGCACCAGCGGTCTAAATCCGGCCTGCGATGCAAGCCATCCATAGTCGGGGAGATAGTGCGCATGAACAATGTCTGGCTTTATTCTATCTATGGCGTTTTCTAGTTCCTTCAGCCCCAGGGTCATGTAGTACTTTCCTCCGAAGGTTTTCATGGATATCTCCCTGGGTATCCTTTTTAGATTGGTCATGAAGGGTGAGCCAAGGGGTACAAGGTTAATGCGCTCCGAGGGACCGAATAATTTCCTTACACGCTCCTCTGAGTTTCTCGGCAGATAGGCAACATGGACTTCATGCTTCGGAGCGAAATACGAGGCCCAGCGCCTTACATGTATTGAATAGACATCGCCTACAATCAATATCCTCATTTTAGACCTCTGATAAATTGGATTTACATATACCTACGCTGAACCAGTACTGGCTCTTGGAGAGGAAGGTCTTGGTTTTGAGTACTGATAGGGCGTCGCTAATCAGCATGGACTACCACCCACAGATGAGTTGAATAATCGGCAGGGGCTCCATCTATCTCGACAGCCCAATTTACTTTGTATGTGCCTGGCGTAAGTATTCTGAAGGAGAATTCCTCCTCAAATGATTCCTGATGGTTCAAGGTTATATTCCTGGAGATGAGGGCCGAGTTGTTCAGATTAAATATCTGAGTCCAATTTTGATAATCCATCGTGTTGTTTGCGCCTTCGATTCCGGCAAGTATCGTGTATCTGGTAGTTTTGAATTCATGGCAGGAAATACCGACTATAATAGTGCCGGTTGTGGTTGTGTTAAGGCTAATTGGATAATCACTGGCTGTACCGTTCGAATCGAGGATGAAGAGTGAACTGTAATGGTCCTCTACGCCTGGGATTGTGAGTGAATAAACCAATGTGATGCCTGCGAGGACAAGGCTCACCACGATGGCTGCGGTTATCAATCTCTCAGTCCTGTCCATGGGCATCTGGCCAGCCCAATTGAGGCCGATGTGGTATACTTCATCCAGCGGTGTCTTGGCTCTTCTGAAAAAAGCGATTGCAAGGAAGAGAACAATGAGGGCGATATTGGATGCCAGTGTCGATTCGAGGGTTATTCCCAAACTTGTAAAGTGGAGGAGAAGGCCTGTGAGGGAGAGTATCACAATGCTCAGCCCGAAGCTAAGGGCGATACGTTCGAGGCTGTCGATGGATCTGCCATTCTGCGCCACCCGGTCGTCGGCTGGCTGTTCGACCAGCTTGGCTTTCGGCCATAATGCCGAAACCAGCGAGTACCCGGGCACAAAGATAAGCATGGAGATGCCGAATACAACGCGGACCATGTTGCCGTTTGGCAAGGCCAGTGCACAAACCAAGCCAAAGAATGCAAGCAGAAAAGCTGCGACCAGGTCAGTCTGGTATTTCCTCCCATCCAGAAAGTCCTTCAGGAAGCCGTCATTCATGCGGTTTCCTCCCTCAGCTCCCCCCTCTCCAGGGTGTATGACGTCCCCACATGCCCCTCCACTGCTGGGTCGTGGCTCGCAATTACGACCGTCGCGCCGAACTCTTTGTTGGCCTTCTTGAACGCGTCGAGGACGATGTCGCAATTGTCAATGTCCAGAGAGGCGGTCGGTTCATCTGCAAGAAGCGCGGATGGGCTGTTGGCCAGAGCCCTTGCTACGGCCACCCTCTGGCGCTCGCCGCCGCTTATCTCGTCCGGGTACTTGTCCGAATATGCCTCGAGGCCGAAGCTGTGCAGCAGCTCCTTCACCCGGAAATCGCCGCCCTGCCACTTGGCAATCTTCATCGGCAGAAGCACATTCTCGTACACGGTGAGGTCGTTTATCAGGTTGTGGGACTGGAACACAATGCCTATCCTGTGCAGCCGTATGTTGGCCAACTCCTTATCTGAGAGTGAGGCCGTGTCATACCCGTTGAGCTGTATCTCGCCCTTGGTCGGGACATCTATGCAGCCCATGAGGTTGAGAAGGGTGGACTTGCCGCTGCCCGACCTGCCCTTTATAAGAATCATCTCCCTGGGAGGTATTACGAGGTTCACACCCCGCAGAACCTGCCTGGTGCCGTCATAGGACTTCCATACATCCTTGACGACTATCTTCATCTCCTTCATTGGTTCCACCTTAAGCCGGCTACCCCATGGCCCTCACCATGCCAGCCGACCCGAATATAACCCAGCTACACTTTGTGCGTATTAAAGGGTTTCGGGGGTTGGATTGGCCGAATTCAGCTTGACTAATAGTTTTTTATGAAAAGGATGGCTAAGGATTCTGAGCGTCAGTTCTCTTCCCCTTTATCGCGACAGAAAAGTTCCTCTTTGGCATGTCCGCGAACTCTTCACACGACGCCTTAAGTTTCCCGGGATGATATATGGCGCACAACGTGTTGGATACCTGATACAGATGTTTCCTGGATTCGGCGGGGCAAGCATCCAGCATTGCCGCGAATACTGGCCAGTTGATATGCTCAGGTGATTTCCCGTAATCATGCCACACAATGACGGATCTGTCGTCCCTAAGCAGTTTGAAGGCGTTGAGGGTGTCTTGCAGCACGCCATCATAGCTGTGGTCCCCGTCTATGAAAACCAGGTCGAACCTGCCGTGATAGGGCGTGAAATCGAATGTGTGGGAATTGTGTCCGATATGTTTCACGTTTCCGCAGGATTTGGAAAAGAAGTTGGCTGTCCTGACCTCTTTCTCGCTTGCTCCGAAGGACCGCATCTCTTCGGGGGATAGGCTTACCGACACGCATTCCTTGGCTATGCTGGCAACGTTGGCGAGGCTCTCGCCCCTCCAGCTGCCTATCTCCATGTAATGGCATTCGTCAAACTGCCTGGCCAATGCCCTGAGCAGGGCAATGTCCATGGGCGGGGACATGCCGCAGAGAAAACTGTATGGGTCCACAATTTCGCCGGATTCTTGCAGGAAGTCAAGTATGCAAACTGTCTGAAGGCCTTTCCCGAAGCCGTGCTTTCTGATGACTTGCTTTCTCCTGTCCTCCACCTCGAAGGCGTCGTTGAGGGCTCGGAGGCCCAGTCGAAGATTGTTGGGATTTTTTGCAATAACGCCGACAAGTCCGAACAGTTTCCTCACGTTCCCGCCGAATGGACGCATTTAATATACATCTCCTTCCGTTTAAACCATGGAATACATGCATGTTCCAGATTTGGCTAACTATTATTGGCATATTAAATGGTTTCGGGCTGGATGATAATTACAAAATGTTAAATAGATTATTCAATAATGGCTTCCCAGAATGACTTCCGCGGGCAAGATTGAGAGGACATTGCTGATAGTGGCACCTTATCCCACAGAGAAAGGCGAGAGCATTCTTTCTTCATTCGTGCGCAACCAGGTAAACGAGCTGAAGAGATATTTCCGGAAGGTCGTGGTGATATCGCCTGTGATGTTTGTCCCAAGATTCCTGAGGAATGTCTCACTTATCCCGGAAGTCCACAGGAACAATATTTTGTTCAAGGATTACAAATATGACAATGTCGAGGTGTATTTCCCGAAATACATCAAATGGCCAGCAATTGATTACAGGTTCAGGGTTATTATCAGATGCATCGAGGCGAACAATCTCAGCTTCGACCTGATCCACGCGCATTTCACATATCCGTATGGATACCTGGCCGTCAAGCTGAAGAGGAAATTCTGCAAAAAGGCAGTCTTGACAATACACGAGAACGGCTCATGGCTCAGCAGGGAGATTGCCCAGAACAGAAGGAAATTTCAGGAGGCCTGGAGGGGTGTCGATCTTATTATTAGAGTGAACGAGGCGGATGTCAAGAAACTCAAGGCTTACAACCCCAACACCATCTCCCTGCCTGCTGGCTGTGGATTTTCCAACAGGGATTTTTATCCCCGCCCCAAGGCAGAGTGCAGGAAAAAGCTTGACTTGCCGGACAAGAAAATCATTCTCCATGTAGGTAACTATAAAATCAGCCACAAGAACCAAATTAACCTGGTGAGGGCGCTGGCCGAGCTCAGGAAGGGCAGAAGGGATTTCACGGCGTACCTTATCGGCAGGGGCGCTGAGGGCCGGAAAAGTATCCAGAAGGAAGTCGTGTCCCTCGGTGCATCCGATTACGTGAAGGTTGTGGGCGGGGTTCCGCTCTCGCCAGAAAATCTCCTGCCAATCTGGATGTGCGCAGCAGACCTCTTTGTTCTGCCGAGCTATTCCGAGGGCAACCCTGCAGTGATGTTCGAAGCGCTGGCCTGCGGCACGCCCTATGTGGGAACCAAGGTTGGGGGCGTTGGCGAGGTAATTACGTCTGAGGAATATGGATTCCTGTATGATAATCCGGAGGACACGAAAAGGCTGAAAGATCTTATGGACAGGGCGCTTGACAAGGAGTGGGACAGCAGGGCCATCAGCGAATATGCGCTGAATTTCACCGGTGAGAAAGTTGCCGAAAAAATCGTGATGGAGTATGATAGATTATGCCCCCGATAAATTACAAGCATGAACTCATCTTAGAAAAAGTCAGGGGGAAGCGTGTGCTCCACATCGGAGCCACGAACTGCCCCTATCATGTTGAAAAGGCCAAAGACGGAGAATTGCTGCACCAGAAAATAAAAAAGGTGTGCAAAAGCATTGTCGGAATGGATTACGCAAGGAATGCCATAAAGGACCTTAAGAAATACGGCGTGGACGATATTTACTTCGGGGACATAATCAAAGGTGAATACGACGAGCAAATTACAACCAAGAATTACGATGTCATTCTCTTCACCGACGTCATTGAACACCTGGACAATCCGGGCACGGCCCTTCAGAACATCCGGTTCCTCTGCAATCCAGATACAACAGTCATAATCACAGCTCCGAATGCCTGGAGCATCATCCATGTCCTGAACCATTTTAAAAGGGAGGAAGTAGTGCACCCGGATCACAGGTTTTGGCCCTCCAAGGGCACCATGGATGTTCTACTCAGCGGAAACGGATTTGAAGTGGTTGCCTTCCAATATTGCCTGGCGCCTTGCATGCCAGCGAAGAAAACTATTCGGGGCCGCGTGTTCAAAAGGCTTGTCCTCGACGCATTCCAGCACACAGGGCACACTCTTTTCTACGAGGTCAGGGTAAAACCCGGAAATGGCCCAGCCAAATATGGTCCGGCATCTGGAGACGGCAAATCATGAGCAATTCAGTCACGCAATGCATCGATTGCGGAGGAGACAAAGTGCGAACAGCCTTTGCCCGTTCCCCCAAGGACTGCAATTATGTGGTTCGGACCGAAGAGCCGCTGGACCCGTCGGATTCCAGATATGTCATTCTCCGCTGCGAAGAGTGTGGCAGTGTCTTCCTCCACCCGCATTATTTCAAGGAGTCTTTTGCGGTTTACAATGAAGAAAGGTATTTCACAGGTTATTTCCCCGACAATATCCATACCGGCGGTGGCCCGATCTTGACACCGCCTCTATTTCCTTCCCTGGCCAGACAGAAACACAAGCAAAGGGCGGCATCTATCCTGAAATTGGCCGGATTCAGGGCTGGCGGTAACTTACGTGTCATTGACATCGGCTGCGCCAAGGGCGACCTTGTGCGAGGTTTCTCAGACTGCGGCTGCGAGGCCAGCGGCTCCGAGATAAGCGATGTCTCTGTTTCTGAAGCGAGAAAAAGAGGCCTGAAGGTTCTCCATGGCTTTTTTGAGGACCAGCGATTTCCCGCCAATCACTTTGATTTGATAGTCTCGACTGAAACCTTTGAGCATATGGCGGACATAGGCCGGATTACAAGTAAAATCCATGACACTCTTAAACCGAACGGCGCTCTGGTGATTCAGGTGCCGAACGACATAGAAGGATTCAGATCCAGCTTTTACAGTAATATATGGTGGATGATCCCGCCCATGCACATCAGGTATTTCACGGCTGAAAGCATCAAGAACATCTTTGCCAGGCACGGACTCCGATTCAGCTCGATGGCGACAACTGGATCGTTCGGGGGGGATATGAGCCTCATCCTTGGCTGGATACTTCGAAAGGGCCGCATGCATAGTCTTCAGTCCTCCTCGCCTTTCAGAGTTCTTATACAAATAATCCAATACGTATTTCTGCCTGTGGACAAGATGCTGAACACGGCCGGAAGGCACAGCGAGCTGATTGTCGTGATGCGCAGGGCTTCAGCATAGGCAGCATTGCTAGACTTTGCATTCTGCATTAACTAAATATATCCGTAAAACTCATGCATGCTCACTTAAACAGGAGTGAGTGAACTGTCCATCACTACCCGCCTTTCAACAAAGATGAACCGCCGGATATTCGCCACGATTATCGGAATCGCATTCTGCGCGACATACCTTACCGGCACGATAGCAATGGTGGGCGGCCTTCATGATACAACCTCAACCCTGGCCTCGGGCTTCGACCAGGGGCCGGTGCTGGTTTACACTGACGATGATTTTGCGGCAAGCAACATCGACGGAAGCTGTCTGCCAGGAAACAACACAACATTCGTAGCTTTCTGCTTTACCAACGTGACGCTCTGGGACTTCCATTACAGGTCCTCGGATAATGTGTACGCGGTTTCCGTCTATGACCCGGAAGATTCTTTGGGCCTGAACATGACGAACGAATCGGTCGACTGCGACGTATGGATGGGCACACAGCTGGTTGACATGCTTGCCCAGGATTCTATCAATTACCAACCAGACAACGGTTACATCCTAGAGAGGGGGAACAATTCGATAAATGTCCATGTCAGTGCGCTGTATGCGGAAGGGTCAATATTCCCGGATGATTGGCTCCTTATCCCCAGAGAGTCAATGGACATATTGAGGCCCGACCTTGCAGGCAACTATTCCTTCGTAATGATTCTGGAGTCGGACATCCAGCTGGACGAGCAGGACTGTTTTTCTGGCGATGCATCATCAAGGCCCACGTCAGGAGTGGTGGGTTTCTTCGAGAACGGCATATACCAGGTTGAGCAGGGTCTGTGGGGCATCATACTGATGAGCGGGATTATCACTGCCCTTCTGGTCTACTGCATCATCTCCATCGAGACGGAGTTCAGCGCTCCGACCATCAAGGTCCTGCGGGGAATCGGGGCAAGCAGGAACTATGTCATTGGCATTTTCCTGCTCAAATCTCTGTTTATTACCCTTGTCGGCGGAGTGCTGGGAATGGCCCTTGGCTTCTGCGCGGCAAATGCGATTTCCTCCGTGTCAAGCCTGCTGGACATCATGACATTCATCACCCCGAAGGCAAGCTTCGGTTCTGTCATCCTGCCAGTCCTCATTTCCGTTGCGGCCGGAATGATAGGCGGGCTGTGGCCTGCGATAAAGGCCTCCAAGATGTTCGCACAGAGGAGGTCAGAGCCATGATGATGCTCAAGATGAAGAATGTCATCGGACTGGTCCTCTGCACACTTATACTGAGCGCGTCCATACCGCTCCTTCTCGGTATCCAGGAAACGCCTCAGACTGTTTTTGGCGGGGACATGGTGGCAGTGTCCCAGGTGAACTCGACCACCATGCTTAACGAGAGCATGGTTGGCATCCTGAAGAATCAAACAAACGTAGTCGCCGCCAGCGCGGAGATATCCTGCTTTGGGGTGATAAGGGACCATCCTGTCCTGGTCAGGGGTGTGAACTTGGACGACTTCCTGGAGATTGATGGATGCCAGCTTAGCAAGGGGACCGTGGATGATCCCGCAAGGTTCGCCGTCATCGGCAGGAAGCTTGCGGACAATGCAGGCCTGGGCGTGGGCGACAGGTTCCTTCTGACCGGCTCGTCCAACCCAGCCCTTTTCCAGCTCGAGATCAGTGCCGTGTACAGCGGCGGACATTCGGAGGACGAGATGCTGGTGCCTCTGACATATGCCAGAAAGATGGCCGGCCTCGGGCAGGACGGCGTCCTGTTCATCAGAGTGAAAACCACGAACCAGACGGCCTTCATAGAAACGCTGCAGCAACAGGAGCAGCCTGTTGTCGTGACGACCTCGGGCGGGACAGTCACACCGGTAAACACAGAACTCACAGAAGAGGAGAGGGCGCAGCAGCAGCTGGCAATCAAATATCTGGACACAGCGCAATTCAAGGCCTCGAACGGCAGCTATGTCAGTTTGTTTGTCCGGGAGGGGGCAAGCAGCATCAAGGTCGTTGTCGGGACTTTCATAATCCTGGACGGTGCCCTGGCATTCATCGGTTCCTCGGCAATAGTCTCGAGGGCAATAATTGAAAGGCGCTACGAAATTGGTATCATTTCGGCCGTCGGCGCGAACAGGAATTATCTCAGGAAGATTATCACCAGGGATGTTTTCATCATGTCTGTACTGGCCTCATCAGTGGGGGTCATTCTCGGATGCGCGCTGGCCTGGGCGATGGAGGACCAGGGCGTTCTGGTGATGTTCGGCGAGACCATTCATGCGGTGATTAATCCGTATATTCTCGCAAGCATCTTTTCCGCTTCGGTGGCCATACACACAACCTCGGGCCTCGTGATGGAAAGCACAATGAGCAAGATCAAGCCGCGCAGCCTCATGCAGGAGACCGAGACAGTAGTGAGGGAGGCGCAGGCCCAGTCGCTGGAGGAATTGCTGGAGGTGGGCACCTGAAGCAGTCCCGGATCATAATGCTCATGACGCTGGTGCTTCTCACGGCCCTCTGCGCAAGGCTGATCCCGCTGCAGCTCTCGCACCTGCCGTACGGCATAGACGGGTTTCCGCTTGCAAGGATATCCGAGATCATCGTCGGCACCGGAACAATGCCCGGTCCGGACGACTACACCGGGTTGCTTTCCTACAATATGAAGCTGCCCGTGTTCTCCGAGCTGCTGGCTATTTTCTCCCTTGTCCTCGGAATCGAGCCTCTGGCACTTCTGCCCTATTTCTGCGCCTTGATTGGCTCCCTTGCAGCGGTTTTCATATTCGCCCTCACCCGGGAGCTCACAAAAAACGACCTGGCAGCCTTTGCCGCGGGCATGTTCGCTGCACTCACAGGCCTTTTCGTCTATGTCACGACAGCGGCCATGAAGCAGCTGGTCGGTATCACACTGCTCTGCTTCATCCTTTACCTGTATCCCAGGAGAGACGACTGGAGGTTCAGGGTGGCCATGACTGCCTCATTGGCCCTGCTGCCTTTCACCCATCACCTAACGTCCCTGGTGGCGCTGCTGGTTCTTTCGTTCGCATTGGTCGGAACAGCGTTCCGCAGATCCCATCCCCATGTCAGGACCGTGAGGGGGGTATTGCTGGACGCGGTGTTCGGGCCATGCATCCTGGCAGGTTCACTGCTGTACTACAGGGCGGTCAACCTCGAGATGGTGAACACAGTGATGAATGCCAATGACATCGTGCTGCTGGCAAGCGTTGCGATATTGGCCGCGGTGTTTGCAAGGATAATTTCTATGACTGCCCAGACAGAGCCCTGGTTTTTTCTTCATAAGGTGAAAGGCAGCGGGATCACATTCTGGCACATAATCGACGAGAAGGTTCTTATTCTCTTGCTGTGCGTAGCGGCGCTCATCCTGAACACGAGGGTGCACCTATTCGCCGGTTCGAGAAATACAACGGGGGTACTGCTCAGGATGATGTTGCCATATATCATGCTGGCCATGATCGGCCTGATGGGCTTCAATGTCCTGAGGTACACTAAATTTCCGAAGCGCAACTTAATCGTCGGCATGTTCCTTGCGCCCCTGTCCCTGATGCTCTTCGCAATATTGAAGGACCTGGACGTGTTCGGCGCCATGGTGGCGTCCAGAAGCTACAATTTCATGGACATCCCACTTGCGGTTACAGCGGGCGTGGGGCTTGCCTACTTCGTGGCTTATTTTTACAGACAAGCCAAGGTTCATTCATTCTACAGACCGCTGCCCCCCTTTGCTGTGGCCATATTCCTACTCCTATGCGCAATGTCTCTGCCGCTCGCCTACGGGGGCCAGGAGGCTTTCGAGAGTCAGACCGTCACCAGGGATTGCGAGATGTCGGCCATGAACTGGACCGCTGCCCATGGAGTCGGGAAAGCAATCACTGACCAGAGGATCGGGGATATCATAGAACCATACTTCGGAGTGAGCGCGGACAGGACCGGGCCTTGGCGGATGAAGGCAGGTGCTGTCGGCAACAATAGCGTGCTTATTGTGTCGGAGACCTGGACAGAGGTGGGCGCGCAGATGCACCCGCTCGAGAACATCATGTTCACGGATGAATCAATGTCAGGATTCCTGGACGGCTGCAATGTCTGCTACACGGGCGGGCCCCGGGGCAGTAAAATGATTGTGGCATTATATATTGACGGGTGATGGCTCATCCGTACATCGAGGGTTGATGCTGGCCCGGCGTCTTCGGCTCGGTGGTCTGCTTGTGTATGGACTTGAGCTGCGTTTCTATGCGCTCGGCCTCCTGGTACAGTGGCTTGACGTCCAGGTCAATGTGGAGGAGGAACTTGTTTATCAGCTCCATCACCCTTGCGGCCGCCCTGGCATCCGGATAGTCGGGATGGGCTTCGGCCAGGAGCGTGGCGACATTGAAGTCACGGCGCTTGCCTTCGTTGAGAAGCACGCCGGCCACGCCGGTTATCACTCCTTCTGTGAATTCGTTCACGCCGTTCTTCTTAAGCTCCTCGCACATCCATTCGGTGCTCCCTATCCCGTAGACCCCGAGGTCTGTTTCGTCGGTCTTGTCAATGTCCACGGATTCCCTGTCTATCACGAGGCCCTCCGGTGACACGAGCATCTTGCATCTCTGGTCCTGGGCCCAATCAATCATCATGCTGGCTATCGGTTTTACAAGGTTGGGCGGCGGCTGGAATTCCGAAATGAAAACAACTATCTGGTCCATTGAAGCTGGACCCGTGCCCACCTTCTCTCCGGCATAGATCCTCACCGGATTGTTGGGCGTGCCGTCCCTCACGAGCGAGACAGTGGGAAAATAGTCAGAGTCCATTATGCCGATTTGAGTGAGTTTGAGTGTGTTTATCAGGTAGTTCGCGACTATCGAACTGACCAGGCCCACGCTCGGGAATCCGTCTATTACCGTGGCACCGCGTATGTCCATCCTCTTCAGTTCGTAGATTTCTATATCTTCAGGCATACCGTGGACCTCACCACCCATATCCCGTTGCTAATACTTAAACATAAAGCTCTCGGGAGGACAAAATTATTAAAACCAGGAACATCTATACTCTCACAGCCTAGGAGATTGCGATGTCCAAGGAACTGACTGAGCAGATATTCGCCATCATGGAAAGGGAGATGAGCGACATCGGGGGGTTCATTGTGAAAAAGCAGTGCATGCTCATCGGCTCTGACCCCGACAACATCGAACCGGAGGACCTCCCGAAACTGGCCAGCAACCTTTCAGAGGTAATGAGGACCTTCGGCGGCTATGAGAAGGCCAGGAAGATATACTCGGAAATTAAAAAACTGGAAAACCTGGACAAGGTCGCGGAGCAGGAGAAGAGCGATGTCAAGCGCCAGGACATGCTGGAAGACCTCGGCATGACATGCATATTCTCGGCAGAGTGGGACAAGGCTTTCGAATACTTCAACAGGCTTTACGGGGAGGCCAGGGCCAGGAACGACAAGGCCCAGATGTCCAGATACCTCAGGCGGTTGGGTTTCATCCATCAGGAGAGGTCTGAATTCGACCGCGCGCTCGAATACTACGAACAGGCGCTGGATGCAGCCGAGGATTCAAAGAACCCCCAGACCATAGGCCAGGCATGCAACATGATAGGCGGGATATATTGGAACAAGGGCATGTACGAAAAAGCTGGACAATATCAGGAAAGGGCCATAGAGAATGCGCTCAAGGCCGACGACAGGAAGATACTGGGCTCCGCCCATATCGGATTGGGGAACATTCACTCGGACAGCCATGAGCTGCAGGAGGCCGTTGCCCATTACCAGAACGCCCTCAAATACCTCAAAGGTACCGATGAAGTCTACGAGATGGCCAGGGCGTACAACAACCTTGGCGACACATATCTTCAACTCAAAGATTGGGACAACTCGCTGAAGCAGTTCGAGAAATGCAAGGAGCATGCGGAAAAGGGAGGATGGATGAACATGAAGGCCTGGGCCGAGTTCAACTCGAGCGAGGCCCTCATCGCGCTGGGGAAGCTTGACCTTGCAAAGAAGAATCTGGACGAAAGCCTCGACGTCCTAAACAAGATAGGCGACAGGGTCGGCCTTGGCGGCATATATCAGAATTACGGGAGGCTTTACACCGTCAAAAAGGACTGGCCCAAGATGCTGGAGTATTACGACAAAGCCATCGGGGTGTTCACCGAGATTAATACGCCCATTTCCCTGGCCGACGCATATGAGGAACTTGGCAGGGCATTGAAAAAGATGGGCGATAAGGAACGCGCCAAGACTGAGCTGAGACGCTCCGCCAATCTTTTCCTGCACCTAGACCTGCAGAAGCAGCTCAAGAGGGTTCTCAAAGAGATTGAAACGCTTGGCTGAGCCGCCCACTGAAAAACGACAAATACGACCCCGGATCACTTTTTCCCGGAGGTGATAATCAGGACCTTCGGTATGTTCTCCGAAACCTCGAACCCCTTCAGAAGTTTTTCAACATTGTATTCTATCTTCTCCGAAATCTTCACCACTATCATTGCAATGGTATGTATTCGCGCTGGGTACTATAAATGTTTTGATAGATGGTTGCGATTATGTCATTTGACCTGCAGGAGGATTCACATTTTCCGATTTTATTATTCATCCCCAAATTTTATTATTCGGGTTCGCGGTGAGGCGCGCGTGAAGCAGAGAGAACTTGAGATAGCCCTTCAGAAGCTGGAAGGATTTCCCGACCCCAACCCTGTTCTGGAGCAGTATCCGACACCCGCTAAAATAGCTGCGGACATGCTCTACACGGCCTGCGGTTTCGGGGACATCGGCGAAAAAAATATCATAGACCTGGGTTGCGGGACAGGGGTATTTTCAATTGGAGCGTGCCTGCTGGGTGCAGCGAAGGTGCTTGGCATCGACAAGGATGCTGGAGCAGTGGAAGCAGCAATACGGAATGCTGCTACCAATGACTGTGCCGTGGATTTTATCTGCGGGGATGTGTGCGCCGCTTCAGGCAAATTTGACACATGCATCATGAATCCACCCTTCGGCTCCCAGAAAAAGCATGCTGATATACCTTTCCTTGAGAAGGCTGCCGAACTGGCCGATGTTACCTACAGTCTGCACAATGCGGAGACAATCGGATTCCTCCGCAGGAGAATGGGGGATTTGGGCAGGGTCGTGGATCTGGAGAAAAGGTATAAATTGGAGATAAGGCATACGTTCAGATTCCACGCAAAGGAGAAAGCCATGTTCGATGTTGTGTTCATCAGGACGGTCAGGAAATGACCGCGAAATTGAGCCTTCCGGGCGATAGAATCGCTGCGGGCGAGGAATACATGCCCGGGCCGGGAACGTACGAAAGCGGGGGCGTGATTTATGCGGCCGTTGCCGGAACTGTGATGTTCAGCGAGGCTGACAAAACAGTCGCCGTCCTCGGGGCAAGGAGAGTTTCCAGGCTCAGGACTGGCGACCTGGTTCTGGGAGAAGTAATCGGCGTGAGCAACAGCCTTGCCAATATCTCGGTTTTTGCGGTCGATGGGATGGACAGGCAAATCGGAGCCGGGGAAAGCGGCGCTGTGCATGTTTCCAAGATGAGCGAATCCTTTGTTGATGACGCGCGAAAGGAATTCCGCACCGGGGACCTGGTTCGGGCTATGGTCCTTCAGGTCTCGCCTTCCCTCCAGCTCAGCACAAGGGAAACAAACCTCGGTGTTATAATGGCCAGATGCGGAAGGTGCCGCAACCGGCTGACCAACATGTCCGGAAAGCTTTACTGTGCCGATTGCGAAAGGCAGGAGTACAGGAAGCTGGCGGGCGACTTCGCACGGTACACGCCCGAGTGCAGGGTGGAATAACCCTGCAGGCTGTTAAGGCGCAAATATATTATCCGTATAATCAATACACCGAGGCGCAGGGAGGAATCTCATGGACAAGACCACCCAGGAACTCTTGAACGAGATCAGGCAGCTCAGGACCGAGCTTAAGCACATGCAGGAAGTGGTAAACTCGCTTGTCAATATTGTCATGGAAATGGACGATGGCCAGGAGGAGTACGATGCCCTCCCCACAAACCAGAGATTCCTTGACATGTACAACTGATGCCCCGGTGAAACAATGCAGGGAAGAAGGGTCAAGATAGCGCCATCGATTCTGTCAGCCGACCTTACAAGGTTGGGCGATGCCATACGGATTCTGAACGACAGCGGGGCGGACCTTGTGCATCTGGATGTCATGGACGGGAATTTCGTGCCCAACATCACGTTCGGCCCGGCTTTCTGCAGAGAGCTGAAGGCTATTTCTAAAATTCCCTTCGACACGCACCTGATGATCGCACACCCCATGAAGTATGCGAAGGATTTCGCGGAAGCGGGAAGTGACTGGCTCACATTCCACGTCGAATCCGAGTGCAAGCCAAGGGAAACAATCAGGCAATTCAGGGACCTGGGTGTGAAGGTGGGAATGGCCATCAACCCATGCAACCCCGTGACAGACATCGAGCCTTTCCTGCCGGAGCTGGACATGGTGGTCGTGATGACTGTGAACCCGGGCTTCGGGGGGCAGATATGCATGGCAGAGCATTTCTCGAAGGTCGCGGAAGCCAGGAAGCTGATTGACAGGCTTGGCACAGACACGGAGATTGAGGTTGACGGCGGCATTAACGAGCACAATGTAAAGGAGGTTGTCAGTGCCGGCGCCACAATATTCGTCGCAGGCTCAGCCGTGTTCAAAGGCAAAAGAGGCCCGGCCGGGGAGATTGCGGCCCTGAAGCAGGCCGCGGGGATATGATCCCTGGAAACCATCCCATTCCCACAGTTAAATTTTTAAACCCCCTCAGTATCCTTGCGGAAGATGGAAATGAACCAGTTCATAAAGGAAAACGGCAGGAAAATCCTCATCGGATTCCTGGGATTCGGCGTACCGCTGATATTCCTGGCAGCCCAGGCGTTCCTGGGATTCGGCAATGTTCCCCTGATGATATTCATGCTCAGCTGGTTCGGGTTCGCGCTTCTGTTTTGGATAGGCATCAGCGACGAGTAAACTACCAGCCCCTAAAGGAGCCGGCGTTTATTGCGGAGCTGGAAGTTTACTTGTATAGGCCATGCATCTGATTTATCAAAGCTGATTCGCTTTGATTTCATATGCAATTTATTGGACGATGCATGGCGGATTCCCACGTATTTACTATTTATGCCGATTCATCTCAGCCCTGAAAGACTGAGTGTTCTCGGCATTTGTACAGTAAATTACCCGTCCTCAATGAAGCGGTGTTACCTATTTGATTTGAGGATTGCATATTGCGGCAGGAAGCTTGCAAAAGGGGAGTTGCCACCTGCTTATTCCCTGTCCAGGATGACCCGGTAATTCGTCGGGGAATACAGGGTGTTATTATTCTCCCAGACAAATGCGTTATCGCCCGCTCCGGCTGGGAGTATCGAGGGATCCTGGAGGTTCCATGCGACCAGTTCCACCAACACCAGACCGGTATCCCAGGAAATTGTCACCATGTCAAGGTATCCGCCCTGGTTATTCCAGGGGTCTAGGAAACTTACAGTATAATCTCCGTTCAGAATTCCCATGCCTGGTTGGGGAGTCTGTGTGCCTGGAGACACATGAATCTGCCTTGTGCCTGCTGTCGCGATGTCGAAGTAGGTCGTGCACATCCTGCCGTAAGTGTAATTCGCGCCAGCGGCTCTCATGCTGGTCAGAGCGGTGCCGAAAGTCAGGTTTTCGGCCGTACTCCGGTCCATGCCGAACATGGTCATGAGAATGTTTTTTGACCTTGCAACATACCTGCTCCAGTCAGGCCGTGTGTCAAATGTATGGTATATTCTGTCCTCCAAATTTGACGGGGATTCCATTATGTTCCGCAATGTGATGTCAATCCTCACGGTCCCGTTGGAATGGATATGCACGGCCGCATTCCCGATGGAATAATCCAGGTAATAATTTTCAACCTCGACGGGCGGGTCGTGCAGCAGCACGCCGCTGGCAGTTTCCTGCGAAATGCCGAATACGCCGGCCCAGCCTGCCATGACCAGCATGAAACTTAGAGCAAGCGAAAGAATGCTGGACACGGAGATGCGATGCTCCGATTCCTTTGCAGGTTCCACCATTGGCGGAACCAGGAAGAGTGCCATGCCCAGGAACAGGAGTAGCACGGCGGAATTGAGGAACTGATATGTCATCTGCTCTTTGGGCAGCGACACGGAAAAAACGAGCGAAATGAACCCGCTCAGCAGGAGCGGAGGAAACCAGAAAACGACCAGCATGCGGATCCTTGCGGATTCGTCTTCCAGGTCCATGAACCTTCCGAGGAACCTCAGCCCGGCCACCGAGACGGCCAGGACGAAAATTCCAGTGAGAATGAGACCGGCCGCAATGAACGGGTCTGGCTGCATACCGAGAACGGCCGCGGCATACCTTGTGTCCCCGGAGTCGTAAATGAACCCCATGACAAGATACAACGAAGATTGCACTGTCATGCCGATGCAGAACATCAGCGTGAACATGCCCGCCAGGAAATTCTTTATCCGGGGCAGCACCAGGACCAGGACCGCGGAACCGATGAGCAGCTGGACCAGTATGCCCGCCATGTAGACGAGGGCAACACTTGCGCTTGACATTTCCGGAGGAAGCCAGAAAGACACGAATCCCGAGCCTGGGGAAAGATAGAAGGCATAGACGTCACCGCCGAGAACGGTTGCGAACAGACCATGGCCGAGCAATTCATGGACAGCTATGGAAAGGAAGAGTGCCAGGACATACAGCATCATGAGGATCGCTGCAAGCGTGAGCTTACCCTCCCTTGTCGAAAGGGGTTCAGTCGGGCCCAAGGCCCCGGGGCGGAACATTGTTTACGACATAGTTCCAGGCATTTATAATACCCGCGCCTTTTTCAAATGCTCACAGTTGGTTTTTCCGACAGGTATATTAGTAACAAGCAATTACCAGACGAGTGCAGGAAACAGCCGTTCCCGGAATCCTGCCAGTGTCCATGGAGGTTAATGAATGCCAGGTAAATTCTCGCATCTTTATTCGAAAAACGCCAAGGAGATGAAGGCGTCAGAAATCCGCGAGCTGCTCAAGCTCACTGAGAGAAAGGAAGTTATTTCGTTTGCGGGCGGCCTGCCCAACCCCGAAGCCTTCCCCTTAGAGAAAATCAAGGAAATTTGCAACTACCTCCTGGACGAGAAAGGGCCCAGCATACTCCAGTACGGAACAACGGAAGGGGTCACCGAACTGCGGAAGGCCATTGCCGACAGGATGGTGGGCAAGGGCATGGACATCACCTACCACAACGTCATGGTGACGGCAGGCTCCCAGCAGGCGCTGGACCTCATAGGCAAGACATTCCTGGACCCGGACGACACAGTCATCGTAGGAGCTCCGACCTACCTGGGCGGGACGAACGCCTTCAGGTCCTACGGCGCGATTCTGGAAAGCGTGCCGGAGGACGAGCATGGCATGAACCCCGACCTGCTGGAAGAGAAAATCCGCATGCTGCAGATGCACGGGCGCAATCCGGAGTTGCTTTATGTCATTCCCGCGTTTCAAAACCCGTCGGGCGTGACATTGCCCATGGACAGGCGCAAGCGCATACTGGAAATCGCCACGGAATACGATATGGTGATAGTGGAGGACGCGCCCTACTCCGAGCTGAGGTACCAGGGCACGGCGCTCAAGCCCATGAAGACCTTGGACACTGACGGCCGTATCATCTACCTGGGCACGTTCAGCAAGGTCCTGGCTCCCGGCTTCAGAGTGGCCTGGTGCATAGCCGAGAAGGATCTGCTCAACAAGTTGGTCATAGTTAAACAGGCGTCGGACTTATGCACGAACACATTCGGTCAGTACATAGCCGCGGAATACCTGACGCGCGGGTACATTGACGAACACCTGGAGAAAATCAAAGCCCTTTACAAGAAGAAGATGCTACGCATGCTGGCGGCCATGGACAAGTTCTTCCCGCCTGAGGCGAAATGGACCAAGCCCGAGGGCGGCATGTTCATCTGGGTCACGCTGCCCGAGTACATCGACACGAAGGAGATGTTCACCCGCGCGCTCGAGCACAACGTGGCTTACGTGCACGGCGCTTCGTTCTTCGCCAACAAGAACGGCAGGAACACCATGCGCCTTAACTTCACCTATGCGTCTGACGAGGAAATCGACGAGGGAATAAAGAGACTGGCCCAGACGATAAAGGATGAGATTTCCACGCACAAGAAGGAGACGCCCGGCAAGACATTCAAGCCGGACGAGGACGGCATGGTGTTCGGCGTCTAACCGCAAAATTAGTATATTCGCTTTCGAATTTTGCGGTCTCTTGGCTGCAAGGTGGTACGCATTTGCAGCCATGGCGAATACTCAATGAGCTGTCATTCAGCTTCCGTATTCACCGCTTGCTGTCAAACCGATAGGAGTTCATGGCCCTGATCAGTCCGCACATCGGTGCCGGGCCATCGTCGAATGCGCTGAACAAAAATGGCATGGCTGCATTCAACATGTGTATTTAGTTAGGATGTGTGGGCGTCGCAGCATAGAAAAACATAAACCGCAACGCGATGCCTGCATGAAATTCAATCAGCACCAGTTCTCGTAGCTGAACCTTATGCCCAGCTTCTTCAGCTGCCTGTGGAGCTGAGCGCGCTTGTCCGCATCGTAGTCGAACGGGTAGATGGTTATCTTCTCGTAGTCCATTTCGGTTTTCTTCTGCACTTCATTCACCTCCAATAACCATATATAATTGCGACATATAAGGAATGTTGTTATAATCAATTGTAACATAAGGTGAATAAATATCAGATATTGAGACAAAGAGTAAAAATGAGTTTCTTGACGAAAAGATAGTGAATGCGCTGCTTCTCGACCCCACGAGAAGCGACATGGAGATCGCAAGGGAGCTGGGCACTTACCGCCAGAAAGTGTGGCGAAAGAAGAGGCAGCTGGAGGACGACGGTATAATCTGGGGGTACACTGCCGTGCTGGACGAGAAAAAACTGGGGCATGTATGTTACATAGTTCTGATGAAGACAAAGCCGATGAACGAGGGCCTGGTGGACACGCTACTGATGCGCCTGACCGGCGAGGGGCCGAGGAAGCAGAATGTCAGGCTGACCAACTTCTTCTACGTGAACGGCGAGTTCGACTGGGTGCTGAGGTTCTCCGCGCCGGACCATGCCACGGCCAGAAGGTATTATGACACGCTGAGGATTATATATGACGACTATTTGCTGGAAAAGCCAGTGATGATCGATGTCAACATGTGCCTGGTCTCGGAGGGAAAGCGCAACCCCCAGATAGTGGCCCTGCATGACTTCATTCCGCCGGAAAGGTAGTGTCACCTGAATTTTGCTAGCTCCAGGCCCTTAGCTGATTTCTCCAGGATTCCTATCTTTTCGGCGCTATCCTTTGTGAGAAGAGGCACAGCGTCGTCCACCTGCTTGGCCACGCGGAAGGTGTCAGAGTGAACGAGCAGCAGCGGTATCTTGGTCATTGCCGCCTTCGATATGATATTGGACGAGGGAAGTATGCCGTTGGTCAGGACTATCCCGGACGTGTCAGTTTCAATGGCGGCCAGTATCATGTCTGACCTGTCGCCGCTTGTGATTATGAGCTTGCCCTCCGACTTGAACAGGGGGTCCCTCTGGGCCGCTGACGCGGACATGGCGCCCACGAATATGTGCTTCACAGGCCTGAGCAGTTCCTCGTCCCCGGCAAGAACCTTGGCGAACAGCATGTCGGCAAGATAGTTCATCGAGAACTGGGTGAGCGTTTCCTCGTACGGCACGATCCCGAGAACGTCTATGCCCATCGCCTTGACCGCATCCATGTGGGTGGCCCTGAAATCGTCGACATCCGCGACTTTGTTGATTATGACGCCGATCAGTTTCGCGCCGTGCATATTCACTGACTTCTTGATGTAGGCCATGTCGTCCATCAGCGTGTCGTCCTGGCCCGCAAGAACAATGACCAGCTTTGCATCCAGGTCCTTTGCGACCGATACAGCATCGAGGTTGACCGATGACCCGTACCTCAGGTTCCTGCCTGACTCGACGAATAGGACTTCACAGCCCTCTTCGATATGCGAGGCAATCTCCTGCAATTTAGCCTTCCTTCCGGCTTCGTCGTACATGTATCCGAGCTTTGAATGCTCGAAGCCCATGGTGATGTCCTCGGGCTTGTCCTTCAGGCCGAATATGTTGGTCACGAGCGCCGAGTCGTAATCCCAGAGCCGCTTCTTCTGGTAGAGTAGGCGGTCGCCCATGGGCTTCATGTAACCTATTTTCTTGCCCAGGGCCTTTCCGATTCCCACTATCATGCTGGTCTTTCCCGCGCTCTCGCTCATCGATGCGAACACGATTCTCGATTTCATTTTCTTTCACCCCTGTTGTCTGATAACAGAATCCTAACGTCTACGGCCATGGCTCCCTGCCCCTGCTCGTACACCATGAGGGGGTTTATCTCGATATCCGAGATGTCCTCGCATTTTCGTATGACGTTCCCCAATTTAATTATTGCGTCGATTATGCTCTCTATGTCGCGCTGGGTTTCCCCCCTCACGCCCAGGAGCAGCGAGTAGGAGCGTATGTCCTTCAGCATGCTGATTATCTCCCTGCGGTCCAGGGGCAGCGCCCTGAAGGCCACGTCTTTCAGAACCTCGACGTATATGCCGCCGAGCCCGAACATCATGACCGGGCCGAATGCGCGGTCCCGCCTCGCGCCGATTATGGTCTCGGTGCCCTTCTCAATCATTTTGACTATCTCGACCCCCTTTATCACCGCGTCAGGCTTGAACTTCCTCGCATTGCGGATGATGGCCTGGTAGGCGTCCATTACCTCCCCTTTGTTCAGGAGGTCCAGTGCCACGCCTCCCGCGTCGCTCTTATGGACTATGTCCTTCGAGGCAATCTTCATCACCACGGGGTAGCCTATCTTCTCGGAGAACTCGACAGCCTCCCTGATGTTCGTGGCTATCCTGCTCTCGGGAACAGGTATCCCAGCCGCCCTCATCAGGGCCTGGGCCTCATGGGAGAGCAGGAATGTCCGGCCATCGGTTCTCACTTCGGAGATGATGCGGGCCAAGCATTCCAAGTCCGCGGGCGGTTCCTCTGCCTGCTCCGAAGCCCTGGTCAGGCGGTCCATGTGCCTGAACATTGTGCCGAAGCATTGCACTGCTTCGTACACGTCCCCGAAGACCGGTATGCCCTCCCTCCTCAGTTCCCTGATGCAGTCCTCCACCTCCTCGCCGCCCACGAGAGAAAACACTATGGGCTTGCCGCTCTCTCTGTACCTGTTGACATTCTTGACTATCATCTCGGCATAGGTTTTTTTGTCGAAATCAGCTGTCTGGCAGTAGAGGGCTATCACCGCGTTAATCCTGGGGTCGCCCAATGCCGCGGCCAGACCGCCGTCGTAATGCTTTGCCAATGCCTGGCCCGTGATGTCGATTGGGTTCTTGGTGGAGCCGAAGTCCGGAGTGACAGAACCGAATATTTCCTTGGTGGCGACAGGGTCGTCGAACAGGTCGACCTTGTACTTCTCGCAAGCGTCCGTGGCCATGACCCCGACTCCGCCGCCGTTCGTGATTATTACTGTGCTCCTACCCTTGGGTACCGCAGTGCTGGCAAGGAACTTGCACCAGTTGAAGGCCTCCTGCAGGCTCTCGGCGCGGAGCGCGCCGCACTGCTTCATGACCGAGTCGAATATCTCGTCGGCTCCGGCGAGTGCGCCGGTGTGCGAGGCGGCAGCCAGTGCGCCGCGTTTCGAACGGCCTGACTTTATCACGATCACGGGCTTCTTGGCTGTGGCCTTCTTCATTATGGCGGCCATCCTTTCCCCGCTGTGGACGCCCTCGATGTACAGCAGGATGATTTTGGTCTCATCGTCATCAATGAGGTATTCCAGGAGTTCGGCCTCCTCTATATCGGCCTTGTTGCCGACGGAAACAATCGCGCTCAGTCCTATATTCTCCGTTGCAGTCTTGCCAATCATGGCTATGCCGAGCGCGCCGCTCTGGGTGACTATGGCCACATTGCCCTTCCTCACGTCCTTTGGTCCGAAGGTGGCGTTCAGCCCGACCTTCCCTGAGTAAATGCCGAAGATATTGGGGCCAAGCACCCTCATTCCATGTTGGCGAGCAAAGTCCACGATTCTTCTTTCTTCCTCATTGTTGCCGACCTCGGAAAAACCGGATGTGATTATGACAAGGAATTTCACTCCCTTCCTGGCGCATGATTCCACCGCCCCGAACACGAGCTTCGCAGGTATGGCGATGACTGCCAGGTCCACCGGGCCCTCGGCCTGTTCTATGTCTGTGATAACCTTCAGACCGCATATCTCCCCGCCCTTGATGTTGACCGGATATATCTTGCCATTAAAATCAGTGGCCAAGAGATTGTCCATGAGCTTGCCGCCGACCTTTTGCTTCTCCGGGGAGGCGCCGATGATGGCGACAGACCTCGGCTCGAAGAGGTATTTTATGCCTGGCGGTTCCATCCTCAGCTCTCCCTGAATGTCATCTTCAGTTCATAAACACCAGAACTTGAGCGCTTATCAATGTTGAAGCCCATCTTTTCGAACAGCTTCAGCATCGGCATGTTCTCCACAAGGACCTCTGCCGTGAACCCCAGAAGGCCGTTCTTCTTGGCCAGGTATGTGAGGTATTTCAGCAGCTCGTGGCCTATGCCCTTGTTGTGGAAATCGTCCCTCACGACGAAGGCGGCTTCAGCCGTGTGCGTGCTCTCGTTTATGCCGTACTGGCCTATGCCCACAATCTTCTCCATGTCCTCGCCCCCCATAACAGCCACGATGACCATTTCCCTCATGTGGTTGATGATGACGAACTCCTGAAGCCTTTCATGGGGCATATCTTTCCTTACTGAGAGAAAACGCCTGTACATGCTCTTGTCGGAGAGATCGTAAAAGAATTCCTTGACAAGGGGCTCGTCGCTCATCTTCACCGGCCTCAACAGCACCTCCAGCCCCTGGTCGGTCGTCCTGTATGTCTCCAGCTCCTCCGGGTACTCGCCCTTCTTCCCAGGGATGAAAGCCTGGTCGCTGTAAATCAGGTTAAGGGCTTTAGCCTGCTTAATCAGCTCAGGGCGGAACTTGGGATGGGCGACGGAAATGAGTTCCATTGCCCTCTCGCGTATGTTCTTGCCGTGCAGGTAGGCAATGCCATATTCGGTAATCACATAATGGACGTCCCCCCGGTGGAGCGTGACGCTGGCTCCTTCCTTGAGCGTGGGCACAATCCTCGAAATCGTGCCGTTGTCCGCGGTCGACTGGATTGTGAGGATTGTCTTGCCGTTCCTGGCAAGCATGGCTCCGCGCATGAAGTCCGCCTGACCCCCGACGGAGCTGTAGAATTTCTTTCCCAGGGACTCGGCAGTGGCCTGGCCCGTGAGGTCGATTTCCAGGGCACTGTTTATGGCAACCATGTTGTCGTGCTGGGCTATGACCAGGGGGTCGTTGGTGTAGTCGATTGTCCTGAATTGGACGGACGGGTTGTCATGCACGAAATCGTATGTGGGTTTTGTGCCCATACAGAAAGACACGACTGACTTGCCCTTGTTTATGGTCTTCATGGAATTGTCCACCGCACCGGTTTTTATCAGCTCCACGAGGCCGTCGCCTATCAGTTCCGTATGGATGCCCAGATGCTTCTTGTCCTTCAGGTTCCTGAGTATCTCGTTCGGCAGGGCACCGTACCCGACCTGAATCGTGTCCCCGTCCTGCACCAGCTTTGAAACGTATCCGCCTATCTTGTGGGCGATATCGTCGTCCGTGTCGTCCAGGTACGTGAGTATGGGTTCGTCGTGGATGATGGCGTAATTGACATTGCTGATGTGAATGTAGCCGTCCCCGTGCGTGCGGGGCATCTGCGGGTTTATCTGGACTATGACCAGGGCTGCGGCGTCCACTGCCGCCTTGACTATGTCAACGCTGATGCCGAAGCTCATGAATCCATGGCGGTCGGGCGGGGTGGTTTGGACCAAGGCCACGTCCAAGGGTATGGCGCGCTTTCTGAAGAGCTCCGGAATCTCTGAGAGGAATGTCGGGCTGTAGTCTGCAAGCCCCGCGTTCACCGCCTCCCTGGTGTTGGCCGATATGAAGAAGGAATTCTGCCGGAAATTGCTCTTGAACTTGGCGTCATTGTACGGAGCGACCCCGAGTGTCCAAACATGGAATATCTCCGCGTCGAAAATCTGGTTCGGGTTCTTCTCGATGTACTTGATGAATGCCTGGACCAGGTACTGCGGCTCGGCGCAGGCGGTGCCGACGAATATGCGGTCTCCCCTGTGAATATGATCGAATATGCGGTCCTCCGGGGCGAACTTGTCCGGGAACGCGGACTTCCAGTGCTCCAGCGGGTTCACGGGCTCCATGTCTACGCACCTCCCGGCACTTGCCTTTCCGCGGGTCCTTTGTATACTGCCCTTGAAAAATCAATCGAACGCATGGCTGGCCTGGTCTGCTCCTCGTAATGATGGGCAGAGAGCCCGGCCACCCTGCCGAGAATGAACAATGACTTTGCTGAGGAAACATCCAGTCCCAGGTCGGCCACTATGGCGCCGATGACCCCGTCCACGTTTATGGGCAGGTTCTTTCCCGTTACCTCGGTGAAGACTTTCGAAATGTCCCTGGACATCTCGACATTGTTTCCAGCTACTTTGGCCTCCCTGGCAAGGTTCCAGAGCACGTCCCGCCTCGGGTCGTTGTTGTGCATCCTGTGGCCGAGCCCCGGAATGCGCTTCTTCTGCCTGACATAATCCTCCACGCATGCCTTCAGGTCGCGCCTGCTGAGCGTGCAATCGATGAAGAAGCTGGCCGCTTTGGGCCCGGCGCCGCCGTGAACGTCCGTTATCGCACATACGCCAAGAGTTATGCACACCTCGTAGGAGGCGCGGACCGAGGATGCGATAATGGTCGCCTGGGTCGACGGGGGTGTGACTCCGTGGTCCGCACATGCTGTGACCATTGCCTCGAGCAAGCGGGCTTTGGCCTCGTTGACCTCTGCCTTGCCAGTGAACACCCTGAAAAGCACGTTGGAGAATTCTTCTTTCCCTGTCAATCCGTCAAGCGCGCTTTCTGTGCCGTTCAGCTTGGCCAGGTACCGCGCCATCCTGCCCAGGGCGAACGCCGTCTTCTTCGTGGGCCTGTCCGGGCTGGAGGCCAGGGTCTCGTCCTGAAGAAGGCATTTGGCCAGGCTCTTGGAGATATCCTCCTTTGGGTTCCTCTCCGTTGGCGGCGGCGGGAGCATGGCGCCCTGCAGCGCCTCCTTCCTGAGTATCTCGCGCGTCCTCACATCGGGAAGCTCCCCGGCCACAAGGACATGGACAGTGTCGAGAAGTGTTTTTCTTTCGACCAGATCCTTTAACGGATAACCGGAAATCAGAATGTGGTCGGGCATGGCCTTGGTGATGCGGGTCTCCCATTCCTCCTCGGGCATTGGTATTCTCCTTGACTTCTTGAGCGCACATTAACCGGGTTTTGCATATATGCCTATGTCACGGCGGTTGTGTCATGTTGCATATAAATGACGGAATATATAAAATTGCACATTTGAGGGATTGATTTCAATCCTCCAATTTCCAAACGGTGTCCAGAATGGTTCCGTCAACCCATTCCACAACAGCCACGGGTTCATCTGTAAATCTGGGCTTGGCAGGCTTGCCGCCCAATAAATTTTCAACTTCCCGTTTGATTTCTTCGATGGGCCTGATGGGAAGGCCCGAGCCCCTCGCGGCGTCCATCAGGTCCTTTCTCCTTGGGTTGATGGCAATGCCCCTTTCAGTCACGACAGCATCCACAAGCTCCCCGGGGCCGACAAGCGTTGTGACGTCATCAACCAGTATCGGGAATTTATTGCGGTAGGATGGTATGGACAATATTGTGCATTTTGCAAAGAGCGAGTTCTGCCAGCCCCCTATCCCGTGCAGCAGCTTGCCGTCCGAATGGGTGACGACGTTCGCATTGAAATTCACATCGATCTCGGTTGCGCCCAGCACAATGACGTCGAACATCGATGCCATCATGCCTTTGGAATGGTAGTTGTAGAAAATGTCCGGATTCACTGCGAAATGCTTCGGATTGTCCCGGAGGCTTTCGACGGCCTTCATGTCAAATGCCTGGCCGTCCATCAGGTACTCGGCGATCCCGTCGCCCAGCATCTCGACGAGGTGGCTGGTGCTCCCGCCGCCAATCGCAGAAACCTTCAGCCCTTCGGACTTTATTATCTCTCCGAGGTATTTGGCAAATGCCAGCGAGATTCCGCCCGCGCCGGCCTGGAATAGGAAATCGTCATGGAGGAGGCCTGCATCCTTCACGAATCTGGCAGTCATCTCCGCTATGCGGAGCCGCTCAGGGTCCAGCGTGAGCTTTGTGGTGCCGGATGCGATTTTTTCCGGCTCCCCTATCTTCTGAACCCTGACCACATGGTCAACAAGACTGCCAGGTATATGGATCGGCACGCAGGGGAACCGAACCAGGTTGTCAGTGACCGCAATGACCTTGTCCGCATACTGTGAATCAGCGACCGCATAACCTAGAGGGCCGCAGGCGGACGGGCCATTGACGCCGTTCGCATTGCCGAATTTGTCGGCCGAGGGCGCAGCGATGACTGCTATGTCTATGTGAACGTCTCCGTCATGTATCGCCCTGACCCTGCCGCCGTGCGAGCGCAGCACGCCCAGCCCCTTCATCTTGCCACGACTCGCATATTCCCCCAGCGGGCCGTTCAGGCTTCCTTCGACTCTGTTTACGACACCGGAATCCAGATGCCTCAGGATTGGCTCGTGGCAGGGGAAGGATGCGCTCGGGAACCAGACCAGGTCCCTCATGCCCATCTCCGCGGCAATGTCGAACAGCATGTTGGCCACCATGTCGCCGTTCCTGAAATGGTGATGCGTCGAGAGCGTCATTCCATTCCTGAGGCCGCAGAGCTTCAGGGCCGTTCTCAGGTCGCTGACCACCTTATTGCCGTCGGCCGGATAGTCGATGCTGGTGGGTATGGGCGGAGCTTCCTTTCTGCCTGCTGGCCTGTGCTGACCTATGCCTTTGTAGGGCGTGAGCTTTCTGCCATAAACTTCCGTGGGCACAAGGCGGTTCGCCGCATTCCTCTCAAACCGATAATCACTCATGGCACAGGCCTCTCCGGCTTGCCCTTGTACGCTGCATCGGCAAACACAATTTGCCTCATCACCGGCTGGGACGCGATTTCCTCGAAATAATGGGCAGAGAGACCGGCAGTCCTCCCGAAGATGAATATGGCCTTGGCCTCGGAGATGTCAAGCTTTAGGTCCGCAACAATTGCGCCGATAACGCCGTCGACGTTGATGGGCAGGTACATGCCTCTTGCGGCCTCGAAGGTCTCTGTTATCTTCTTGGAAAGGTCCACACACCGGCCCGCCACCCCGGCCTCCGCCGAAAGCCGCCACAGGATGTCGCGCCTCGGGTCGTTCTTGTGAACTCTGTGGCCCATGCCCTCGATGCGCTTTCCCTCCTTGATGTATTTCTTCACCATGATGTCAAGTGCTTTATCCGGGGAAATGTTCTGAACGGCGGATATCTCGGCGCATTGGTTGAAGAAATATGCCGCCTTGGCCCCTGCGCCGCCGTGCACGTCTGTTATCGCTCCAATGCCGTGCGAGACCGCGACTTCAAAAGCCGCCCTGGTGCTGGATGCTATGAGGGTCGCCTGGGCCGAAGGCGGAGTCACGCCATGGTCGACACAGGCCGTCACCATTGCCTCCAACAGCCTGGCCCGTTTCCGGTCTACTTTGCTTTCGCCGGTCAGGGCCCTGAAAATGACAGACGAGAATGCGTCATTATCTTTTATGCCGGATATCGCCTTCTCTGTGCCGAGTATCTTGCCGAGGTACCTTGCCATCCTTCCCAATGCGAATGCGGTTTTCTGAGCCGGCCCGTTGACTCCGTCCTGCGGGTAGGCAGCCAATTGACTGTCCATGAGCAGGCATTTCGAAAGAGTCTTAGAGATGTCCTCGCCCTCTGTTTTCGTCACGTCCGGTGCGGGAAGTTTTGCAGCCGCGATTGCAATTTTATTCAGATTGGCCAGCGCTTTGGCGTCAGGCAGTTCACCCTTAATCAGCAGGTATGCCGTTTCCAGCAGTGTCTTTTTCTCCACGAGGATCTGCAGCGGATACCCGGAAATTAGAAGGTTATCCGGTTCCACTTTTGTCACCACGGTGCTCCAGGAAGGTTTCGGCGGGGGTGCGTCCCATTGCTGGCGCATCTTTGCGTAATATTGCTCCGGCCTGAAGTATTGCTTGTTGCCCAACTTATCCTTGATGGCCTTGATGAGGTCGTACTGGCTGTTGACCACCGTTACGCCGGCGGCCTCAAGCGAGCCGCACTTCGACCTGTAGGTTCCGGTTTCCTGGCCTGGGGAGATTATTGCGCCCGCATGGCCCATTGTCTTGCCCTCGGGTGCGTGCGCCCCTGAAATGAGGGCCACAAGGGGTTTCGGGTACTTCTCCGGATGCTCCCTGATGTCCTTTGCCAGCATCTCCTCCTGGCAGCCGCCTATCTCTCCCGCGACGACCACAATATCCGTATTCGGATTGCTCATTGCGAGCGGAACCAGCTTTCTGAATGTGCTGCCGATTGCCCCGTCCCCGCCCACGCCTATCACGGCGTTCTGGGCGATCCCGACGCTGGCCAGCGCGTCGGACATGTGATAGAGAATCGCGCCGCTCCTTGATATTATCGTGACGCCTCTGGGGCCGAACTGGTCTTCCGAAACGACCTCCGGATAGAATACGTCAGGCAGCATGCCGGCCTTGATGCCCTCCGGCGGGAAAATGACGCCGGGCGTGTTTCCGCCGAGCAGGAGCGTGTTGTGCTTTCTGGCCGCGACCAGGATGTCCCTGATGTCCCTGAGCGGGACGCCCTCGGAAATGAGCACCACAATCGGAATGCCGGCCTCTATCGCCTCGATTGTCGCGTCCTTCGCGGTCGAGTAATGGCGCCATACGCTGACCACCACTATGTTCGGGTGCTCCCTCAGGCATTCTGCCACGTCCTCGTAGACAGGTATTGTCTCATGAATCCGGGTTCCGCCCTTGCCTGATGCGATTCCTGCCGTGATGGTCGTCCCGAAGTCCTGCATGAGGCCGGCGTGCTTTGTCCCCTGCCCTCCCAATCCGATAACGGCGGTCTCTACCTCGCCTGTTTCGTCAATCTTCCGGGCAAGGTCTGGCCTTATCTGCTTCACTATGTGATAAAGCATCCCCTGGTTCGCCCGTATCCTCTTCATCTGCCAATCCCCCTTGACTTGAAGAACTCGCCCAATGCGTCTTTGATTGTGTCCGCCATTATCTTCTGGTTGCCTACAATGACATGCACATCCCTGAGGATATCCGGCATTTCCTTCATTGAATTGACCAGGTACTTGTTGGCGTTCGGAAGGTCCGTTCCGACCATCCTTCCGTAGATGGGGACCATCCGCTTTCCCTGCTCATGGCGTTCTTTAACCGCCTGGACAAGCCCCCTGATGAACACGTCGCAGCTGGAAATCCCTCCGAATCTGGATGTAATTATGAGGTCAACGACATCATAGTCCATCAGAAGGTGGAACATCTCCGCGACCTTGCCCTGGGCCGGGCCGCCGCCGCTGTCCATGAAATTGACAGGCACGACCTTGCCGCCGAAGAACCTGTTGCCGACATTGGCGACCTCGTCAATGGAAAAGATGCCGTAGCCGGCTCCTCCCGGGACAAGCCCGACGTAGACCTTGCCCGGCTCCTTCTTGAAGCCCTCGGGAAGAAGGTCGACATAAGGAAAGCCAGCATTGTAAGCACGGACCTCGTTGCTTGTCGGCTCCGAGACATCATGCCTTTTGCTCTCTATACCCAGGATCTTCAACAGCTCGGACTGCCTGAAAAGCGCATTGTCGTCCAGCACGATCTTCGCGTCCGCAGCTACCGGGCCTCGGGCAGTCAGCAGCAGCGGGTTCACCTCGCAGACCTTGCAGTCGAATGACTGATAGGTCGCGTAAATCCGGCCAACAGCCTCTGCCAGCTTTTCGGATATCGCGTCGGCGCGGAGACCTTCTGCCAGGAATTTTCCTGCTTCCTGCTTTATCTCGGGGGGAAGCTCCATCTCGTTATTCGGAAGGAATATTTTTTTGATAGCTTCGGGTTTGCTCCGGGCGACTTCCTCGATGTCCATGCCCCCCTCCGCGCTTATCATGAGTACATTGTTGTAAGTATCTGGGTCCATTGTCGCGCCGACATAGCATGCGCCGGTGTATTCAACGGCCGCCTCCAAGGACAGCAATTCTACGGGATAGCCCTTGATTTTCAGGTTGAAAAGGTCACTCGCCATCTGCTTCGCTTCTTCCAGGCTGTTCGCTTTCTTGATGCCCCCCGCCTTGCCTCTGCCTCCCACAAGCACCATGGATTTCAGCATCACGGGGAACTCGAGTTTCAGTGAATCCAGCTGCTCGGGGCTGGTCACGGTTCCGTATTGCTTCGGGAGGACAAGCCCCATCCTCTCGAAGGCCTTTTTCGCTTCGTGCTCGTACAATCTCATGTTCACAACTTCCTTTCAGGTATGAAAGATACCCGCTGCAATCGGCCGACATAATGCAAGGTAAATAAACGTATTGGTGAGGGCATGCCAAGGCTTCCGCATCGGTTTGCCCGGCGCAGATTCTCCGGTCTTGGATTCCGCGAAATTATTTTCCGCTCTTCCTTTCGACCTCGAGAGCCCGCAGCTCCTTCCGCTTGATCTTCCCGCTCTGGGTCTTGGGCAGCGAGGCGACGAACTCGATTTCCCTCGGGTACATGTAAGGAGCATGGTTCTTCTTCACGAAGGCCTGTATCTCCTTGGCCAATCCGTCGGATGGCTTTTTGCCCTCCCTCAGGACTATGAAGGTTTTGACAATTCCACCCCGCATCTCGTCCGGGCTCTGGACTGCGGCGCATTCCAACACGGCCGGATGCTCGATTACGGCGCTTTCGACCTCGAAGGGTGATATTCTGTAGCCCGAAGCCTTGATGAGGTCGTCGCTGCGCCCCTGGAACCAGAAGTACCCGTCCTCGTCCGTGAACAGCGTATCGCCGCTGAGGAACCAGTCCCCGACGAAGCACTCGGCCGTCTTGTCAGGTTTGTTCCAGTATTCAGTGAAGAGGCCCGGATCATCCTTGCGGACAGCTAGGTTGCCAGGCTGGTTGGGGCCCAGCACCTTGCCTGTCTCGTCGACGATGGCGCAGACATGGCCGGGCTGCGGTCGCCCGCACGAGCCCGGTTTCACGGGCATGCCCTTCAGGTTCGACAGGTAGACCATGATCTCGGTCATGCCGATTCCTTCATGGATCTCCTGGCCGAATCTCTTTTTCCAGAGCAGTATGACCTCCGGGTTCAGGGGCTCGCCTGCGCTGATTATGTGCCTGATATCCTTTAGGGGATGGCTCTTCTCCGCGTCCTGCACAGAGAGCATCATCCTCAGGGCAGTGGGAACAGTCGCCAGGTTCGTCACTTTGTACTTCTCCAGGAGGGAGAACCATTTCCCGGCATCGAAGCGGCCGTCGTACAGCAGCACGGTAGCTCCCCAGCGCCAGGCATAGAGGAAGCCGTTCCCTAGCGGGTATATCCAGTTCAGGTTGCCCGTGTGCGCGACTATGTCATCGTTCCTGTATCCCTGCCAGAATCTGAAGCTCGGGTCGTTGGCCATCGCCCAACTGTGCCTATGGACCGCACCTTTCGGGCTGCCTGTCGTGCCTGAGGTATAGCAGAAGAAGGCCATGTCGTCCGCACGGGTCTTCTCAAGCTCTAGCTCCGGGCTGGCTTTGGCCATCAGCTTTCCGTAGTCAAGGTGAATGCCATTTCGGCCGTTCACTACGATGACATGCTTCATTGGCGGCGAGGTCTTCATCGTCTCCTCAACGGAGCCGATGCCGTCTTCCGCAGTGACTATGGCCTTGGCTTCGCTGTCGTTTATCCTGTAAGCTATCTCCTTGGCGGTGAACATGGTGCTGATTGCTATCGGAACGGCGCCGATTTTGACCCCGCCGAGAAAAGAGGTCTGGAACTCCGGGATGTTGGGTAGCCGGATTATGAACCTGTCGCCTTTTTTGAAGCCCAGCCCGCGCAATACATTGCCGAACTGATTGCTCATGTTCCGGAAATCGCGGAATGTGTATTTGGCCTCCTCTCCGGCCTCATTTTCCCAGTAGAGGGCGACCTTGTTCCCACCGGGGCCGTCCGCGAGCCTGTCGCAGCAATCATGCCCTATGTTGTAGAACTCCGGGATTTCCCATTTCCATTCCCTGCATGCTTTCTCGTAATCGAATGTCTTGACCTTTGCCACACCAATCACCGTCCGACTGAATCTACACCCAATCGACTCATCGTTTTTAAGACTTCGGGCTCATGCCATTCCGCACACTTGACTGATGATTCAAACAAGCGAACTGGAGCAGCAATAAATTTTCCCCTGTGGATAAACACTAAATATGAGAGTTTGATAATGGTCATTGGAAGGACTTTTACCATGAAGAAGTCTGATATACTCCGCACCCCAGTAAACCAGATAGACATGGAACGCATCCAGACAATTGACCAGCTGGTCACGGCATTCCAGGGAAGCAGCATTCAGAGCCGCAACCTGGGAATCTGTGCGCGCGTCTGGGAGCGCATGCTCGCGGACAAATCAAGGCCTACAATCATACTCGGACTTTCCGGCGCGCTGATTGCAGGCGGGCAGAGGAAAGTCATCCGCGACATGATAAAATACGGGCTTGTAGACGCCATAGCCAGCACAGGGGCTGTGTTGTACCAGGACTTCTACCAGGCAATGGGCGGCCAGCACTATGTCGGCACGCCCCAAGCCGATGACAAGGTTCTCCACGGCCTCAAGATTGACAGGATTTACGACACCTATGTCGACGAGGACATGTTCGAGAAGACTGACAAGTACATAGGCAAGATGCTGGAGAAGAAGCTCAAGCCAGGCCTCTATTCAAGCCGCCAGATCCTCGATTTCCTGGGCTCGATAATCAAGGACGAAAACTCCATACTTTTCACGGCCAGAAAATATGGCGTTCCCGTATTCTCGCCGGCGCTGAACGACTCCTCCATCGGAATCGGGCTCACGGTTTATTACAAGGACAATCTCAAGAAAGAAAGAGTGACCTTGGACTGCATTAAGGATAATTACGAGATACTGAAGATAATCGCTTTGTCGAAGAAGACCGCGGCCATATACATCGGCGGGGGAACACCCAAGAACTGGGTGAACGATGCAGTGGTCATGGCGAATTACACGTTCAGCAGGGACATAGACGGGCATTCGTACGCCATCCAGGTTACAACGGATTCGCCGCACTGGGGCGGGCTTTCCGGTTCCACCCTGGAAGAGGCCCAGAGCTGGGGCAAGGTGCATACCGAAGCGACTCACAGGACAGTGAACACGGAGGCGACAATCGCACTCCCGCTCATGGTCGGGTACCTGCTCCAGAAGAAAGTCTGGGAAGGCAGAAAGAGGCTGAAGTTCACCTGGGACAGCGAGGGCCTGAAGGCGATTGAAAAGGGCGAGACTGTTTAATCTTAAAATCTGTCCAAAGAGGCTGCTTTCGATTTCTTGCCTTTCCTGCCCTTCCCTTTTTTCGAAGGCTTGTCGGGCTTCTGCTCGCCTCCGTTCTTCTTTGTGACCGTGATTTCCATGCCGGCCTCCACCCGCAGGTCTGCCATGTCGGCCTTCATGAGCCTCGCTGTCGAGGGGGAGAATATCGAGTCTATCCTTGCGACGAGCTCCATGGATTTCGCCCCGTATGAAACTGTGACAGGCATGCACTCATCCAGCCTGAGCGACCTGAAGCTGTCGCTGTCCAGTTTCACAATGCCCTTCCCGTCGATGCTGCTGGCCACAACCTTTAAACGCAAATCATTCGGCATTAGCCACCCCGACGGTGTATCGTTGAAGGGGTTTTAAAAGGTTATGTTGCGGAATGCTGGCCAGAGAGATTTTCCGCTGCCTGAACTGTATTGGTCATCAGCATGGCGATTGTCAGTTTCCCAACGCCGCCCGGGACGGGCGTGATGGCTTTCGCAACCTTTTTCACAGCTTCGAAGTCGACATCGCCCACAAGCCTGTAGCCTTTCTCGGTCTTGGGGTCCACGACCCGGTTGATTCCCACGTCTATCACGACCGCACCCTTCTTCACCATGCGAGCCCTGATGAACTTGGGTTTGCCTATCGCAGCAATCAGTAAGTCGGCCTGCTTTGTTATGGATTCCAACTTCTTCGTGTGAGAATGACAAACAGTCACAGTGGCGTCCGCGCCCTTCCGTTTCTGCATGAGCAGCGCAGCCATGGGCTTTCCGACTATGTTGCTGCGGCCGATGATGACCGCATGCTTTCCGGCAGGGTCTATGTGGTTCTTTTCGAGCAAAGCCATGATGCCGTTCGGAGTGCACGGCCTGAAGCATTCTCTCCCTGCCAGAAGCCGGCCCATGTTTACCGGCGTGAACCCGTCCACGTCCTTCTCCGGGGCTATGGCCTCGAGAACGGCGTTCTCGTCTATGTGCTTGGGCAGGGGCATCTGCACCAGTATTCCGTGGACCTTGGGATTGGTGTTGAGATTCCGAATGATTGTCAGGAGGTCCTTCTGGCTTGTCTTTTCATTGAGCATTATGGTTTCAGAACGCATGCCCAGCCTCTCGCAGGCCTTGCCCTTGCTCTTGACATAGGAAAGCGATCCCGGGTCCTCGCCCAGGATTATGACGCTCAGCCCCGGGTATATGCCCTTCTTCACAAGTCTGGCTATACGGGGTTTCAGCCCGTCCATGAGCTGTTGGGAAAGATCCGTACCGTCCAAAATCTTGGCGCTCATCCCACTGCAATAGGAGAAAAGTCTATTTTAACATTGGGAATGGGGGGCCTATGCCCGGGCGCATGACCATCGGACTCTACAACACCTACGACCCCAACAAGTTCAGGGAGGCGCACCGCCGCGTGCTGGCCCGCTCCGGGCCTGTTGCCCTGGCTTTCGGATGCAACCTTGCCACCTTCGGGTTTCCTTACGAGAAAGAAATGCGCACGCCCCAGGAAATAGTCGATTGGCTTTCGACCACCACAACCATCGGGGAAGGAGGCGAGTACCTGATAGAACTGGCCAAGGCCGGAAGGTTCTCGATATTCGACAAGCCCGCGAATGGATTCCCCCCGCAGTTCGGGGAACTCATCGTCACAACCAGGAAGCCGGAGCCAGAGAAGTCCATTTCCCCCAAAAAAGTCGCGGAGATGGTGAAGGGCGGCCAATCTGTTCTGCTGCTGTTCGGGCTCGGGCCGCACGGCCTGCCTAAAGAGATTTTCAAGGTCGGAAAATACCACATGGATATAACCGGCCGGGGGATTTCCATGGAGACAGCCACGGCGATAGGAGCTGTGCCAGCGGTGCTGAGGACTATGCTGGATTAATCCCGCACAATTCCGAATCCGAACTGATCGACAATGAGCGGGAAATAATCGCGTTCATGGTTCGTCTCTCTCATCTTGACGACTCCCAGGAACAGGTTGGCGCGGTTGGCGTATTCCTCTGTCTTGATGTGTATGATGCCGTCCACAAGGAACTCCTCGACCCCGAACTGGCTGAACTGGGACTGCTCCACGCCGTACATCTCGGAAATCAGGAACACGGTGAGGCCCAGGTCCCGCAGCTTCTCGAAGAAGAAGAACAGCTCGCTCCTCGGGTTCTTGAAAGTGGTGAGCGAGTAGAGCGCCGAAAGGGAGTCTATCACGACCGCGTCGCAGCCGTAGCTTTCCTTGTAGCTTTTCAGCTGGTTGAGTATAGATTTGGGCCAGTCTATTGTCTGGATGGTCTCGGGCTCGGATTCCTTCCTGAGCGCGGCCATGTCCACGACCACCATGTCGTCCATGTCGGAGACCATCATGTTCTTGGCGCTTTCCTTCTTGAGGCCCAGCTTCCTCATGTGCTTCAGGAGGCTCTGCCGGCTCTGCTCCAGGCTCAAATAGATTGTCTTCCTGCCTTCCTTCTCCGACAGCTTGTGAAGGATGTAATATGCGAACGAGGATTTCATCGAGCCGGCGCGGCCGCATATCATCACTATGTGCCTCGCAGGGATGCCGCCCTCCAGCATATTGTCCAAACCGTCGACGTAAGTCGGGAGCCTGTCCTCCTCGCCGAGTTTCTCAAGGGCTATTTCGTTCGCCGGGTCCAGGGTCAGCGCCTTCTTGAAACATGATACGGCGCGCGTCTTCTGGTCCAGCGCCAGAAGGGCCTGGCCCTTTCCGATCCAGGATTCGGCTATGTCCGGGTCGAGCGAGGTTATCTCGTCGTATATGTCGAGGGCCATCTGGAATTTCTCCCTTCCCAGGTACACATCGGCCTTGGCCAACATGGCCTTCATGTTCTTCGGATTTTTCTCAAGGAGGTCGTTGATTATTTGCAAAGCCTGGCCCCATTTGCCTTGCTTGTGAAGGTCAAGCCCACCAGAAAGAAGCATTTCATCCTCGGGCATCCGTTTTCCGGTCTCCGGCCGGGACTCGCGGGCGGGGGATCCGTTCAGGTGCTCGAGAATCTCCTCGGCAAGTTTCTTGCTGATACCTTTGACCTCTGACAGTTGCCCGACCGAGGCTTCTGAAAGGGCGCCGATGCTGTGGTATCCAGCGTCGTAGAGCAATTTGGCCTTGGCCATGCTCACGCCGGGAATTCCGTGAAAGTCCTTCAGAACAGCTTCAGACATTTCTTCACCTTTTGGAGGCTTCGGCCTTCACGATCTCCATGAGGCCTTTCCTTACTTTATCGGAGATGGACGGTCCTGCCATTTTCTGGCAGAGGTCGCTTATTGCCATGACAACCTGGGCATACTGCTCCTTCGTGAGCTCGCCCTTGGCCAGGTGAAGCTTTTCTTTCTGATTGTCAATGGTCCTCTTTGCCATGTCCCCGAACAGCGGCTGCATGAATTCAATCATCTTCTTTTCGGTAGCGCTCGGCATGTCCTGCCCCCAATTTCGCAATACCCGTAGATACATTTAATAATTAGTTTTTTCTATATGCTATTGTCGTCTGCAAAAGACGGCTCTGCGCCGGGACATGCCCGTTGCTCCGGGAATGCCTGGAACATGCAAAAAACTACAGAAAGCTAGATATAGGGGATGTCCTTAGCAGGGTAGCCGTGACGTTATTGTCACAGCGCCCCCCATCATATGCTTAAGCGTATATTTGGGGCAGGGCGGAGGCCGATAATGGCGGCATTCCCGTGCCGCACTTGGAAGGTACACATTGCGGGAAACCTATTTGGTTTTCCTTCGGCCTGTGATTCCAGTCATACGCCATATACAACCTGGACGTGTGTCAAGCCGATAGTCTTTGGCTAGCTACGCTGTCTGGGGGATGGCTCGGTTCGAGCACCGATGAAGGTCGTGCCAAGCAGCGATATGCGTTGGGTAGGCGCAAGGAACCTATGATCCAACGGTGACCTAATGGGACTTCCTACACTTTGGTGTAATCAGTAATGATAGGGAACGCGGGGGATTGAAGCATCTTAGTACCCGCAGGAAAAGAAATCAACAGAGATGCCGTGAATAAAGGCGATCGAAAACGGCAGAGAGCAAACTGAATCCCTCTGCGACAAGCAGGGGGAGATGTGGTGTTGTAGACTCTGTGTTTCCCTAACGAACGAACACGAAGTTCACTGGAACGTGACGCCGCAGAGGGTGACAGCCCCGTAGTGGCAAGTTCGTGGGATAACGGAGTATCTGGAGTATCGTGCGTTGGATATCGCGCGTGAATCCGGGGGGCATAAACCTCCAACTCTAAATATGTCTCGAGACCGATAGCGCAATAGTAGCGTGAGCGAAAGCTGAAAAGTACTCTTAACGGAGGCATGAAAAGAGCCTGAAACCAGACAGTTATAGACTGATAAGGCATGAAAGCGACGAAGCACCGTGAGGTGCGGAGCAGTGTTTTATCGTCCGTTTCGAAAAACGGGCCAGGGAGTTCTGTTCAATGGCGAGGTTAAGCAATTCAATTGCGTAGCCGAAGGGAAACCGAAGGTCCGCAGCCCTGTAAGGGGTGAGGGACGCCGTGTGCTCGCGAAAGTCATTGAAGCGATACCCGAAGCCAGTTGATCTATGCGTGGGTAGGATGAAGCCCTTCGAAAGGAGGGTGGAGGTCCGAACCAGTGCTGATGTGCAAATCGCTTGGATAACCTGTGTATAGGGGTGAAAGGCCAATCTAAACTGGAAATAGCTGGTTCCTCTCGAAACTACTCGCAGGTAGATCTCAGCCCAGGTGGACGGTGTGGTAGAGATACTGATCGGGTGTTTAGGGGCCGAAAGGCCTCGGCACCCCGCCAAACTCCGAATGCGCCGTCGCCGTAGAAGCTGGGAGTGAGGGCATCTGGGGTAAGCTCGATGTCCATAAGGGTATGAACCCAACCCGATGTTAAGGTCCCCAAGTAGCGACTAAGTGTGAACTAAAAGGCGTTCATGGTCAAAAACAACTGGGAGGTGGGCTTAGAAGCAGCCACCCTTTAAAGATAGCGTAACAGCTCACCAGTCGAGATCATGGGCCCTGAAAATGGACGGGGCTAAAGTCGCTCACCGATACATCGGAATACCGAGAAGGTAATTTGATAGAGAGGTGTAGTGTGTGGGTAGAAGCTGGGCCGTGAGGTCCAGTGGACCGCATTCTAATAATGATCCTGGTAGGAGTAGCAGCAAAGTACGTGTGAGAATCCGTACCGCCGAAGGGGCTAGGGTTCCTCGACAATGTTCGTCAGTCGAGGGTTAGTCGATCCTAAGGTACTTCTTAATCTAAAGTATCGAAAGGGAAGCAGGTTAATATTCCTGCGCCGAAGGCGCTTTTGTCCACAATCGGACGCATCTGGGTATGCCTTACATGCTTGTCTGCATGTTTGCACTCATATATGCTGGGGAAGAATCGTAACGATGAGAACCCGGCGAAATTGTGCGAGGCTGACTAGTGCAGCTTCGGTTTATCCCCGGTGCCATTGAAAAGGATTGTGGTTACAGCGCTTTTGTCCGTACCCAGAACCGCCACTGGTGCCCCTAGGTGAGAAGCCTAAGGCGTGTCGGCATAATCCAGGCAAGGGAACTCGGCAAAATAGCCCCGTAACTTCGGGATAAGGGGTGCCAGCCATGAGAATGTCTGGTCGCAGTGACAAGGGGACTCCGACTGTTTAATAAAAACATAGGTGGCAGCTAGTCCGTATGGATTTGTATTGCCGCTGAAACCTGCCCAGTGACGGTATCTGAAACCCGGGTACAACCGGTAGAAGGACCGTTAAACGGCGGGGGTAACTATGACCCTCTTAAGGTAGCGTAATACCTTGCCGCTTA